>JBGSHS010000185.1:0-39727 GCA_041752115.1 Pirellulaceae bacterium
GCCGTGGCTACACCCGCGGTGTTACCACCGCCAGCGTACGACTCGGGGCCAGCGTATCTGGCTAGGATTTCGCTGTAAGACTCTTTCATTCTCAACTCCAAACCGGTTTATCCCGACGCTTTCCGAGCACGAGCACGATGAGGAAATGAAACGGGGCGGAATAACCAGGCGACACGTGCTCGGTTGACTTCCGGCCGGTCAGCATCGAAGATGGAACCTGTTGGCGTGGCGGTGCGTCGACGATGCACGCTGCGGACCGAGTGAGGACGAGTCAACAGGTAACCGAGGTAGCTCATTCGGATTCTCGGGGGGAGATGCTCATGGATACAGCCAGCGAATTCGATATCGGGACCATTGTGGATTCGCTCCGCGACGGAGTGTATGTCTGCGATGTGAATCGGAAGATCACGTACTGGAGCAAGTCGGCCGAACGAATTACCGGCTGGACTGCCCAAGACGTAATCGGACGGCAGTGTTTCGACAATTTGCTCTGCCACATTGACAAGGACGGTCATCTGCTATGCGGCCAAGAGTACTGTCCCTTGCATCGCTCGATGATTACCGGAACGGGCAGCAGCGGCTCGTTGCTGGTGTTCGCTCAGAGTAAGCAAGGCAATCGGATCCCGATGCTGGTGAGCGTGGCCCCGCTGCGCAATGCTGAGGGCGAGGTGATTGGCGGAGTCGAGACGTTCCAGGACGCATCGGATATGGTCCATGATCTGGAGCGCGCCAAGTCGATCCAGCAACTGGCACTCCACCACGATCTACCGGAAGACGATCGAATCCAATTCACCACCCATTACGTGCCCCACGCGATCGTTGGCGGCGACTATTTTGCCATCGAACGACTGGACGACAACTGTTACGGACTCATGCTGGCCGACGTGATGGGGCACGGCATCGCCGCCGCCCTCTATACGATGCACCTCAGCTCGTTGTGGAATCGCCACCGCCGCATCATCCACCACCCCGCCGAGTTCACGGCGAAGCTGAACAATGAACTGGTACGGGTGGTGAAGACGGACGAGTCCTTTGCCACCGCCATTTGCGGAGTAATTGACCTGCAGGAAGGTGTGCTCCGGTTCGCCGGCGCGGGTGGTCCCGAAGTCCTGCTGATGCATCCGGATGGAACCCATCAGCGCTGCGAGACACCAGGACTGCCGCTGGCAATTATGGAAGACGCGGAATTCGAGGAGGCAACCGTCCCGATCCACAGCGGCGACCGGCTGTTGTTTTTCAGTGACGGAGCCTTGGAGATCAGCAATGCGGCCGGCGAAATGCTCGGCCTCGACGGCCTGATCCACATGCTCCAATCGCAAGACTACCCCGCCGCGAACATCCAGATGGAAGCGCTGGAAGAAGCACTCCTGAAATTCTCCAACGGAATTCGACTGGCCGACGATCTGACGCTCATCGAAGCCCGGTTGAAGTAGCGGCAGAAGGTATCATCCACGGCCGTCACAGATGCGGCTCACAGAGCGCTGAGAACCGGTCGCTGGTCGCAATCGCTGATGTCATTAGGCGGATCTGTACCGCCTGAATGTCAGAAGGATGCCAATCATCGCAATGCCCCACAGGCAGAGAGCTCGCGGCTCTGGAACGTGGGAATAGACCATATTGTCCAACCGGTAGTTCTGCTGCTGATCGCCTGTTCCGCCGATGAGCGTCACCGAAGTGAATGGTCCATCCGAGATGAACCCCCAGAACTCGCCATTATAGCTATTGCCAATCGCTCCGACATAAATCGACATATCGTCCAGGTATACCCTCAAACTGTTTCCACCGCCGCCGGGCCCACCGAACGTCCAGTTTCCGCCGTAGGCAAAAACCAGTGGAGAGAAATGCCAGGTCGTGAACGGTTCGTTATTACTCTTTGACACCAACACATCCTGGTAATACCCGAACGTCGTATTGATGTGGCCCGACTCCGAGGAATCGAAACTCACTCCGCTGTTCAACTTTTCGTCGTCAAAATCCTCGGTCAGATACGGACCACCTAACGCATTGATCCAAGCATCCTTGTCGGTGTACATGCTGATGTCCGCCACGGCGGTCGCAGCATTGATCAGAAGGATTGCCGAAACGAGGCACGGGGCAATCACCGCGAAACGGCAAGTCGTTGGAAGGCGAAGCATGGCAGAACCTCACTTTCTTTTCGGACCGCACGGCATGTGGCGACCAAGGAGGTGGCCGGAAGTGACGGACTTCGAAGTTCGATTGTCATCCCAGGCAGAACTCACGTCAAGCATCTCGCCGGGATTCCGCGCCTCGAGGTGGCGATGACCAAGTCCTCAAAAGAGTTACTTTGAACCCGAGACTCTCGGCACGGCGTCCTATTCGACCATTGTGGAGCAGTGGATGCCGGCCACCCGCCTGATTCTCAGGGAATCGCAGAGGAAGGCTCTTCTGCCAGACCTTGGCTCCGCTGAACGGCGATCGAAGAGTGCTGAGGGCTTGCCGAATCGCGATCGACGGAAAAGGCCGTGGTCGACACCTGAGAGAGGCGATTCGAATACGCCGCTCGACGAAGAGTCCGCCCCCCGAATCTCAGGCCATCCAGGGGCGGGCTCGGTCTTGGTTGAGACGCACCAAGTCTTTGATCAACCTGACGTCATCGCAGAGCTGGAAGTCGAACATGCCGCAGCAGATGAAATCGGCTCCGTGGCGCAACGCATAGGAAAACCCCTGCCGAGGATGGACTGCTCCGGCTGCCAGCACCTTGAATGCCAGCCACGGCTTGTTCACCGTAGCCATATACGCCGCAGTCTCCTCTGCGTTCAGGCAGAACATATTGTCGTTGTAGTCGCTGTGGTCACCAGTGACGGGATCATACCAGCACCATGGCTGCCGCGAATTTTCCGGCGTCGCTGACCAGTAATTGTCATCATGGAAAGTCTTGTGATAGAACTCCGCGCCTAACCCCTGCTCTTCCGCTGCTTTCACTGTCTCCAGCGCATGGCCGCCGATGCCGGCCGGAACTCCCTGCTGCTTGATCAACTCGATCGTCTGAGCCAGCGGGTCCAGGTTGCCGGCCCGCACTAACCGGTCTGAATCGTCGCCGCGGGTCGACAGAGCATTGGCCCCCTGGTCAATCGCCCTCACCACCTCTTCCTTCGCCTTGTCGAGCTCGGCGTGTGGATAGATGTAGACAATCGCCTGCAGATGGCCGCCGCGTTGGTTGTACTTCTGCACGTACTTCAACGAAGGGGGACTGGTCAGAATCGCGTTGATTCCTAACCGCTCCGCCAACTCAAAGGTCTCCAACACTTTCTGCTCGGTGTTGTAGGCTTTGAACAGCGGCGATACGTACAGCAAATCGCGGCTGTGCGCGAATCCCGCGATGATGTTACTCCCCAGCAGCAAGCGGCTGATCTTGAGCTTTCCCAGCGTGCCATAAGGCATCGGTTCCCGAGCGGCCTGTTCGATCTGCTCCGACGTTACGGTCGCTCCTTGCTGCAACGCCGCCTCGACCCGCCGTTCTTCCAGGCCGGTCACAGCGGCGACCCCGGCCGCTCCCAATACCGACTGCTTCAGAAACGCTCGCCGATCCGCCTGCTTTGCCATCGCACGGCCCTCATCTTAACTGTGCACGCTAACCGATTTGGCCCAAGGTGACTGGAATGCACTGGCTGCGGGACACAACTCGTGATCCAATGTAGTCGCCGTCTCCCTCTGTGCCTAGAGTGCCGCCCTTTTCAGGCGCTGAATGTCCGTGCGTGATTCGGCAACATCCGAAGGGAATGACGAATGACGATATACCCAAATGACCCGTGGAATGACGAAGTCAGAATGACGAACTAACTGGGCACAAGACTCCGGGTCGACCTGCATCCGTGCCCGTTATTCACCCTGCTTTCCGGTGGCCTGGCCGAAGAAATGGACCTTGGCCATGAGTGGATCCTGGGGTTGATCGCGCAGATCGAAATAGCATGCCAAGTCTCGCAAGGCAATCACCGTAAATCCCTCGGCTTTCAAGTGGTCCAGGAACTCCGCAAAGCGATCAGGGGGCGTCGAGCAGAAAGGATGTGCGCCGTCTGGAGTGCCGTGAAACTGGAAGACCAGCACCTGACCACGAATCGCTCGAGCCGTCACCTTCTTGAAATCGTCAAGAGTCCAGTCGGGGATCGCCAAAGCGGCCGTGGGAATCAACAGGGAATGGTGCCGCGTAGGATCGTAGAGCGGTCCCATCCCGACAACCGCGATCCCCGCCGGCACATCGGGCATCGGGCCGCGCCGGCCGAAGCGATACCCCAACTCCTGCAACCGCTGGACCGAGCGAGGACCGAAGTGATTTCCCGGCCAGCTGAAACTGACCGGTTTCGGCACACCAACTCGCGTCAACCCCGCCTCAAGCTCGAGAATCTCCCGATCCAACACCTCGATCGGGTCGGGATCATGCAGTGCAACGTGGTGCATCGAGTGATTGCCCACCTCAAACCCCATCCGATGCAGTGCCACAATCTCCTCCCAATCGAGGAAGTTCTCACGGTCGCCCATCCAGGCAGCCGTCACAAAGAACGTGGCGCCAAATCCCCGCTCCTTCAGTAGCGGCGCCGCTACCTTCAGATGCGAGCGTGTCGCATCATCGAACGTCATCACGGCTAGTCGCTCTGGAACGGGCTTGCGCTGATCACCGGAGCCAGCTTGTGCATTGTCCTGCGCATATGACCAGCTACCGACCAGGCTGAGCACCAGTCCAAAGAGTGTCACGAGCTGTCTCATACAAGCACCTGTCGGAGTGTGTTGTCCGGCTGTTGGAAAGGGTTATTCACGACCTGCCAGTGGACCGATTCGTCTCGCACCGACGGCCAGCTCATCGATCCACAACTTCTAGGCGTGCGGCGCGGCGGTTTTGGTGCGCGATTGCGGTCTATCACTGATGGCCGAACGGTAGTAGCGGCTCACGCCCCGAGCCGGCAGCCAAGGGCTGGTGACAGTCACGTGGGGCCCTTCACACGGTCCGTTGAGCCGGTTGCCGTTTCGCCCCGTCGAGCTTCTTGATTTCCATCTTAACGCCCCACCCTGGAAGTGGTAGACTGGGAAACCTCAGCATCACCGCCACGTTACTGTCGCTCGGTTTACTGATCACGTCGACTCGCCGTGCCCCTCGTCAAGGAGATCGTTCATGCACGTCCCATCCATCGTCGGCCGGCGTGCATTCACGCTGGTCGAGTTGTTGGTTGTCATCGCCGTTATTGGGATACTCGTCGCGCTGTTGTTGCCGGCGGTGCAGGCGGCACGAGAAGCTGCGCGGCGCATGCAGTGTTCGAACAATCTGAGACAGCATGCCCTGGCGCTCCACAACTGCCAAAGCGTGTTCGGATATATGCCACGGTTCGGGTATGCCTGGCCTCAGGGTAGCACTGTCTTGCGACAGTCCTCGGTCTTCTGGTCTATCTTGCCCTATGTTGAAGCCAAGAACGTCTTCGACCAGCTCCCTGGTGGCGAGACCGCCAGCGCCTACTTCAACATCGCTTCGCGTCCTGTCCCGGTCTCGATCTACAGTTGCCCATCAGACACCAGCGGTATCAATGACGGTCGCGGAGCGGGCTGGAACCTCAACAGCTACAACGTGAACGGACAGGTTTTTCTGACTGGGCGGTATCCCACAATGGAGATGTTTGGGGATGGGACGGCCAATACGGTCGTGTTAGTGGAACATCTGGCACTATGTCGCGACCCGCTGGGGGGAAACACGGCGATCGCCGGACGATGTGTCTGGCCGGCCGTGAACTTGACGACAGGTGACTCGATCGTCTATTGGCCGGGAGAGACAACCAATTCGATCCCTCACGATTTTCCTGGTTTCGGTATCGCCTACCCGACTGCACAGATCATTGATCCGGAAAACAACAATGCTCTCTCCTGGAAACCACCTCAGTCAACTCCGTCGCTGGGAGTTGGCGGCACGTGCGACCCACTCACGGCCAGCAGCAATCATCCGGCGGTTGTGCTCGTCGCACTGGGTGATGGGAGTGTGCGCGGCGTTGCGGACGGCATCGCCATTCGCGTATGGAATGCCGCACTGACTCCTAACGGCAGAGAACTCAGGGGATCATTCTAGCGCAACCCCGCCCGGATTGTCCGTGTATCGCGGGAGCCTTGCGGTCGTCTGATCATTTCGTCGAGGAGGATTTGCGGTGCAGAGTGCGTGTCTGGCTCGATGGGGAATCGGCTTACTGCTGGTTGCCGGCTGTGGACAACCGACTGTCGGTACGGTCAGCGGTACGGTAACAATGGACGGAAAGCCGCTGGATCAGGGCATCATTTCCTTTGTGTCGGCCGACGTACGTGGTGCGCCCGTCACGGTCAACGTTACGGCCGGCAAATATCAGCTTGAAACGACGATCGGTAACAAACAGGTTCAGATCTCAGCTCCCCAGGTCGTCGGCACGCGCAAGGAATACAACGGGCCCAACGCGCCACTGGTCGAAATCACGGCAGAACGGTTGGGTCCCGAATACAACAGCCGCACAACGCTCACTTACACCGTTATGCCCGGTACAAACACCAAGGATTGGGACGTACAGAGCCTGGAGAACACCAAGTCGCGTTCCGAACCGCGCTGAGCGACTGAAGCGTCTCGCGTCACTCGGCATAGCGCGCGATCCATGCGCTCCAGGACTTCTCCCAGCGAGCAATGGCCGCTTTCTTCTCGGATTCGGTCATGGCACTGTACACGAGCGAGTTGAGGGCCAGTTGCTTGAGCGCTCGCAGGTCCAGGTTCCAGGCCATGTAGGCTTCCCAGAAGTCGTACGCCAGCCCGTCATTGCCCAGTATGCCCGGGTCGTCATTGCCCAAGACGCAGGGAACGCCTCGATTCAAGTAACCCGCGGCGGGATGCAGACGCAGATCGGCCACGTATCGGAGCTGCTGATTGCTGATCGGGCAGACTTCGACGGCCACGCCGTCGGCAATCAGTCTGCGCTGCAGGTCCGGGAATCGATACAAATTAAAGCCGTGACCGATCCGTTTGCTTCCCAGCAGATAGGCATCCAGCAGATTGTCGTCTGCCGCCCAATCGCTCTCACCGTCATGAAAATAGAGCGGCAGTGTCCGATTCTGCAGACGCAGGTCGGCTCCCAACCGGACCCAGTCACGCAGGAAGAACTCCGTGCTGTGCCCAGCATCTTCCTGACCGACGAGGTCGAAGCCTACCACGAAATTCTCGCTCTCCCACGTCTGGCGAAGCTCGACGGTCTCTTGAAGCTGCAGCCAGATCCGCGGGGCAGACTGCAAACGATGACCGGAGTAGATAAGCTTGAGATCGAAATCGGGGTGCTTCAAGCGAATTCGTTCCCGCACCTTCCACAGCAAACGCGAGCCTTCGCGAGCACCCCACGACTTCCCATTCAAGTCGTACAGGCCTCCCAAGCCGGCTCGCAACTCCACGTAGCTGACTTGATCGGCCAGCAGCGATTCAAACGCCGCCGTATAGTACTTCTCGAACACCGGCAGGTACGCGGTTACTCCACCCGTGCGCTGAAAGATCTGATCGAACTTGCCCCAGATCTGCTGGCCGTTGAGCGGATCGTCCACCGAGTTGATCGTGATCAGTTGCAGCAGCTTGTCCGGGAAATCGGATTCGCGTTTGACCAGATCGGCGACTGCCTGATAGCCCTTGGGAACCCGGTCAGCGCGAAAGAATGCCAGTTGGCCGCGGATCGCCCCTTCACAGTCGTCGGGCCAGCAGACGTAGCAGTCTGGTTCGTGCAGTGCGGTATCCACAACCCAATCGGCCGGGGCGGTAGACGACGTGTGAAGGTGCAGCAGACCTCCTTTGGGCATTTCACGCAGGACCTGGTAGAGCCGCGTCGCCTGAATCTCCTGCTTCACGCTGTGGAATCGTTCCGCTGGCGGAAACCGCTTCTGCTGGCGATATTGCCGCGTCAGCTCTGTCCTCAGCCCCGCCAGGAGTGCATCCACCCGCTGCTCCGCAGCATCAAGCTGCAGACGGGAGTCAAAACGCACTGAGGCTTCCATGTTGACCAGTTTGCCACGTTGGCGCAGATACTCCCCGGTGCTCCCCGGCAGGCCAGGCACAATGGCAGTATCCTCGTCCGCTCGCAGCGTTAAGCAGAGTACCGCTGAGAAGAGTACCACTGAACAGAGTACCACTGAACAGAGCCGTATGCAGACCAGCACGAGGATGCCGAACTGAAAGGGAACCGAATCCACCGGGCGAACAACCGAGGTGCAAGGCCTGTGAGAAGTCTGCCTGGACAACCTGGCGTCTCCTTTCAAACTGCCGTCACGTCGCAATCAACTGGCCGCACCGTCATCGCATCTCCCCGAACCGACAAGTGCCGACGCCATCCGCTACCGCCAACTCCCGAATTGTACGTGACGCAGCACACTCCAACTACTGCAGTACGATGAACCCCCTTGGCAGATCGGCCAGCATGGTTCCACTTGATTAATACTCCGAGGTTACGAATAATCGGTCTGTTCGGAAGCGAGTTTCCCTTCGTTCCGGTCCAACCGTCTTGCCGGCTGGTCGGCGGCGATTTCTCTCGGCCGCCAGCGGATAACAGCAGCCTTTGTGAAAGCGTTGAGTGACACGGCACATTCGATCGTCTGCTATCGTCGAGCTCGAGTGCAGATCACTGTTGACTACCAGGAGAGATCCAGTCATGACCATGAATGCCGACCTGGAAGTAACGAAGCTGGAATTGTCACGGGCCTCGCAGGGGATGCGGAATCCGCAGGTGACGACTCTGCACGCGGGCGAAGCGATCTTCCGCTTCGCCAGCACGAAGAACCCACAGACCGGCACTGACTTTCCATCCGACCAATGGGCGCGTGGTGCCTGGTGGTTTCGGGAAGTCGACTACCGCCTGATCATCCAGGGTTACCAAGCGGGCCGATTGGGGCTGGGCACCACGGCACGCAGTGCCGGCGCCGTGCAACCGTCGTGGAGCCTGATGAATGTGTCCATCAAGGCAAGGCTCCTGGATGACATTAAAGTCTACGTCGGAAAGGGGTCGACCCAATACCGCGACCAACTGCCCAACGGAATGTACGTGACACAGACAGGCTGGCCTGACATCGACCAGATCTACATTCCCGGAATCCGTGGCGCTGCCTTTTCGGCCCTGCAGATCGTTCGCCAGAAGATCATCACCACCGACAGTTTCGGATTCCCGCTTCCCGCCAGCTGAATCACAGAAGCTCACGCCAAGGCGCAAAGGTGCAAGGAAGATACGTCTCCCTGGGGCGAACGACAACAGGAGGCCATCTCCGTACTGGCTCGTGTTCCGCTCGGCCTGTCTCGAATGGGCAACCAGAAGGCAGTTGCGATCACCACACGTCCCCACCGTCTTCGTACCCTGCCGCCTTGGCGTGAGTCCCTTTGCGTTTCACCCAGCGCAGCACATGGTGACGAGAAACAGATACGGGCTTTCCTGCCACTCCGTCGCGCGAATTCCGTCCGCGACCGATCCGTCCACGATACGACTTCCACACCACTCCTGCGACAGCGTCCCTGTATCGCCTCATCGTGGTTGGAAATCCACCCGGACGTGGATTACAGTAGTCTGTAAGGAACTATCCTGAGTGTTCAGGATGATCGAAACCGATGAGACGCAGTTGGAACCGCCCGATGACATCACGCCACTACTCGTTGAGCTTTCTATTCGTGTTGTGCCTGCTCCTGGCAGTCTCCGCCATCGGCTTTTTCATCGTCACTCGAGAGACTCACTTGGTGACGGCCCAACTCCGTGTCCTTGTCGATCAGCCGCTCGTCCAAGGCACGGCACATGCCGGCAGCACGACGATGGAAACGGAAGCCGAAATGGCGAGTGCTCTTGGCACGTACGCCGAACTCCTCCGCAGCCGCACCATCCTCACGGCCGTCTTGCGCCGACCGGATTCTGCACACATCCCGTTCGTGGAGCAATGTGAAGACCCGATCGGACTACTCGCCAGCAAGCTGAGAGTAATTATCAAACCACCCGGAATCATTGAACTCACCGTCCAGTGCCGCGAAGAGGAAAGCGCTGCGTACCAGGTGATTGTCAACGCCGTCATCAACACCTTCATGGATGAAGTGATCACCGGTGAACACACCCGGCAGGCAGATCGTCTCGCCACGCTGAAGAGCATTTCGTCAGAGCTTACCGACAGGATTTCGCGTCAGTGGAGTGATCTCCAGCAATTGGCCGACGCAGTCGGTGTCGAACCGTTTGCCGATACCGAAGTTGCAGCGGCCACTCCGTCCACCGCCAATATGAGCCAGAAGATCACGGAAGCTTTGGCTGAAGAGATCGCCCGGCTGGAGGTTGCCATGATCGTGGATGGGAACTATGAGCGTGACAACCGACAGCAGACACTGAAACGATTGAGCGAGGAGTACCAGAAACAGACGCGTCAGTTGCGTGAAGAACTCGAGTCCATCCCGCGGTCAGGACTTCGTCCGCGCCGCTCAATGGCCGTGGATATGAAGAAACGCGAAATCGATCGATTGCAGCAGCAACTCGATCGGGTCGACGCATCGATCTTCGACGCCGAAATAGCTCTGGAATCCCCCGCACGCGTCCAAGTCGTTTCGACAGCCACGGTTTCGAGACTGTAGGGTCTTTGTTCGGCCACCTGCAATAAGACAAACAGTGGGAACCGTCACGCAGCTCACACAGGCTGAGCCGTTGGCGGCCTTGGTCACGGACATACGAGGCGTGAGGCGGTGACTCTTTCGTTTTCACGATCGAACCAGGAATGTCCCATATCCAAGGGGAAGAGCAAGCGGCGCCAGTATCTGTATCCGACAGCGGGATCCGCACCTCGTCACCATTGCGCATTGTCGCATTGTTGCCTTGTCGCATTCCCTATTCCCGCACCACTTCGTGGCGGCGTGTCCCTATTCGCAGCGGCCAGTCGCACCGTTCAGAGCAGACACGCTGCACTGCCGAGCCGTCGAAACCGCAGAGCGGGACCAGATACACGGCCCCTCACGCCAAGTCACTCGGCGTCTCACGCCATGACAGGCCTGTGGGAAGTGGATTGTGAATAGGGAATGCCACAATGCGACAATGGGCAATGCGACAATGAGCGTTCAGAGCAGACGCCGTGCGCTGCCGAGCCGCCGAAACCGCAGAGCGGAACCAGACACACGGCCTCTTACACCAAGTCACTCGGCGACTTACGCCATGACAGGCCTGTGGGAAGTGGATTGTGAATAGGGAATGCCACAATGCGACAATGGGCAATGCGACAATGAGCGTTCAGAGCAGACACCCTGCGCTGCCGAGCCGCCGGAACCGCAGAATATCGAACCAGGAATGTCCCATATCCAAGGGGAAGAGCAAGCGGCGCCAGTACCCGTATCCGACATCGGGATCCGCACCCCATCACCATTGTCGCACTGTTGCATTGTCGCATTGTGGCATTGTCGCACTGTAGCATTGTCGCATTGTGGCATTCCCTATTCCCGCACCACTTCGTGGCGGCGTGTCCCTTTCGCAGCGGCCGGCCACCACAGCCTCTCACGCCTCTAGCCTCACGCCGTTTCGGTGCGGTCTGCTTCCCCCAGCTCTTGGGAGATGGTACTGCGCGGCGAAACGCATTAAGATGGCCACGGTGACTTGCCGCCTGCGCCCCTGGTCCTACCTTCGTCGAGCCCACCGTATGCACCGCACGATCTGGTTCTCGCTGGTTCTGGCTTCCGTTCCATTCTTGTGGCCCGAAGACGGACGAGCACAAACGTCTGACGTGGCGGTTCCGCTGCCGCCGGGCGAGACGCTGCTGCAGGATATCGGCGTCTATCGCATCTTCTGGCAATCGTACGGCGCCCAACCGGTGGAGATGCCAGCGAGTTGGTCCGGGCATTTCGAGCCAGAGACCGGAATCTCCTATCAGACATGGACGCGGGTACTCGAACGGCAGGCACTTCTGATGCATTCCCCCTGGCACGTTCCGCCGGGCAAAGTCTGGGTCGAATACTCGCTCGTTTTGCCGAGCACCACGCCGATCTGGTTGTCATTTGGCATTGCCATGGGGCCCGACGTAGCCATGCCCGACAAGAGCGATGGTGTCACATTCTCCTGCTCTCTGCTCGTCGACGGCCAGCAGGAAGAACTGATGCGTCAACACCACGCCGAGGGAACCTGGGCTGATTTCCGCTTTGATCTCTCGCCTCATGCCGGCAAGACCGTGCAACTTAACCTGCAGGTTGAGCCAGGTCCCCAGAACAACGCATCGTTCGACTATTCCTTCTTCGGCGATGCCAAGATTGTGATCGGCAACGCTTCGCAGAACAACGCTGAACTGGTGAAACGGCTGGCAAGCTCACCGGCATACCAGGCTGTTCGCTCCGTCGACCGCACTGCGCTGAGCAATTCAGCTTCGCACGGTATCACGCCGTCGAATCTGCTCCCGTACGAGAATCACCTGCAACAGAAGGACGAGGCATGGCACTTCACATACCAGGGGGACGACGGTCGCCTGGCCTACGTGTACCGCCCGGCGAGTGGAACGTTGAATGACTTCACGTTGCAGATCAACGACGAGCGTCCGTTCCAGCCGGCAATCAACGGCACAGCAACTGCCGTCCTGCGGCGGCCGCCGGCCGAAGGCCCGTCCACGGAAGAAGGCAGCTCGGATGAGGAGTCAGTGCCGCTGCGTAGTGGACGGCTGGTGGACGCGCGCCAGCAAGGTGATCAACTTCGGGTCGTCTGGGAGTATCCGCTGGATAACTCAATCGTGCGTATTGCGTGGACGTACGCAATTCACGGCAAATCGCTGTGCGTGACGGCGTGTTGCGACGAGCCGGTCATCAGCGAGTTTTCGCTGGGTACGATCGGCCAGGCACCCCTGCGTCGAACGGTTACCATACCGTACTTGGCCGGGGACGTGCACTATCTGGCGGCACAGCAGGTGTTTGTCTGCCGCTATCTCGATTGGACACTATCACACAGCTCTCGCTGTCCGCAGGGGCAAGCTACTTACCAACCGACAACCGAGGGAACTCGCAATCCGCTGCAGGAGAGCGGTTATATCGCGGCCTCCTGGGATATTGGCGAAGTCCTGCCGAACCTGCCGCATCCAGCATCGCCGTACCTGGCGACACTCGGCCCCCGCATCATGCTCGACATCTGGGGACATCATCAGGGCACGTACGCAGGAGATGCCGACAACCTACGGCTGCTGAAAGACCTGGGCGTGGATCATGTCGCGATCATTCAGCATGTGTGGCAGCGTTACGGTTACGACGTCAAGTTACCCGATCACCTGCCGGCCGATCCGCGGTTCGGTGGTGAGGAGGGAATGAAGCTGTTCGGTCAGACGGCCAACGATTGCGGCTACCTGTGGTCGCTGCATGAGAACTACATTGACTTGTATCCGGACGCTCCCAGCTACGACCCGGCGGCTCGCGTGTTGCGTGCCGACGGCAGTCCATCCCCTGCCTGGTACAACGCCGGAACCAAGGTGCAGAGCTATGGGCTCAAAGGCAATCGGGCACTTGGCTTTGCGCAGCAGAATTCACCGGAAATTCATCGCCGCTATGGGACCACTGCGGCATATCTGGATGTGCACACATGCGTGCCTCCGTGGCATCAGCTCGACCACGAAACCGGTCAGCCGATGGCAGCGATGGCGTTGGCCAAAGTACAACACGACACGGAGCTGTTTCAGTATGAGCGGGCCACGCACGAGGGACCGCTGTTTGGTGAAGGTGCCAATCATTTCTACTGGGCGGGACGCTGCGACGGTGTCGAAGCACAAGTCGCCGGCGGTGAAGACCACACTCCCCTGCTCGATTTCGACCTGCTCAAGATCCATCCGCAGATGGTCAACCACGGCATGGGTTACTACGAACGATGGTTTCGCAGCGGCTATCAACACCGCCTCGGCCTGGAAACGGGTACTCTGCAGCAGATTGACAAGTACCGGGCCATGGAACTGGCGTACGGCCATGCCGGGTTCGTCGGCTCACCACACGATCACAATTGGCACTGGGTCGTACGCGAACATCACCTGATGCACCCCGTCCAGCGACTCTACGGCGCGGCCAAAGCCACGGAGATTCTGTACGAAGTCGAAGGACAATTCGTTACGGCCAGCATCGCACTTGCCGTCGGCGATACCTATCGGCAACGGATTCGTTATGACAGCGGACTGACACTGTGGGTCAATTGGCGGGCAGAGCCGTGGCATGTCGAAGGACACGTCCTGCCGCACTGGGGATTCCTGGCCCTGGGTCCACAGACGCGCGTCACCACAGCGTTCAAAGGGGACTATATCGCCGATTACGCCGAATGTCCGGACTACATCTTTGCTGATGCGCGCACCTATGCGTACATGCCGTATCGGCAGGAACCTGTGAAGATCGAACCACGGCTGAAGGAGTTTCAGTACTTGGGCGGCAACCGGGTGCGTGTGACCTATGAGTGGGCAGTCGGCCAGACCCTCGATGCGGATTATCACTGCTTTGTTCACGGCATTAACCCCGGTGCCGGCAACCAACCCGACTACATCGCGTTCCAACAAGATCACGGTCTCCCCACACCGACCAGCACGTGGCGTCCCAACCAGACAATAACGGATGGTCCATACGAGTTCGAGTTGAGTGATCAGTTTGACGAATACGACCTGACCATCGGGCTGCATCGAGGTCGACGTCTGCTGTTGCAGGGCCTTCGTGACGCGTCAGACCGAGTGGTGATTGCCCGCATCCAGGTGCAACGCGAAGGCAATGAAATCGTCGCGGCCACCGCCGTCACGCCGAGTTCCGCCCTGCTGCCAAGCCATGATGTGGCGGCTGATTTCGAGGCACATCGGAATCCACCCGGCACCTGGATCGATTTCGGGTCGGTGGCAACGGACGGCGCCGTCAAAATCGAAAAACAGAACGACCACCTGACCGTTCTTCCCTACCCGCGCGACCGAGCCTTCCGCGCCGTGCTCGACCTGACGCAACTGGCGCCGGCAGCGAAACCTCAGCGCATTCAAGTGCGGATGCTCGCCGCAGGTGATCAACGCGATTTGGGTTCGGCCAAGGTCGTGTTCGAGGCCGGACGCCTGCAACTCGACTTCGGCCAGAAAAACGCCGGACGCTACGTCCTAACATGGAAATAGCACGTCACTCGCCGGCGCCGGAGCGGCGCTGGATTCGAACAAGAATTGCCAACGCCGTGCGAGATGGCGAGACATCGTGCTGATCGTGCCACCGGAGAAACCGCTCACGCAAAGGTGCAATATCGCAAAAAAGGTAGCCCAGACGTCCTCGTGCTCTGTGACGGCTGACAATTAGCTGGACAGCGACAGTTTTCGACATAAATGCTGGACACCAACGGCCTTGTGCCGTTGGTGAATCCGATGGACGGCTCGAGGCGACTGCATCGAAAAACAGCCTTCCTTTCCCTCGAATCGCTGGGAAAAATGGCGGTTCGAGGGAAAGGAAGGCATACAGAATGGACGACGTCGTGCTAGCTCTCCATCGAATTCACCACGAGAGGCGAGCTCTCGTGGGGTCCGTTTCGCCGCATGGCGCAGCCAGCAAAGCGGTTCGGCGGATGGAGCAGTGTCAAAGTGTCGCTGTCCAACTAGGGTGCCACGGGCTTCGCCAGTGCTCGTCAAACCCAGAGCTACACTGGCAGAGCCAGTGGCACCCAAAGAGAAAGTCAAGCTATCACAAAGCACTAGACCTGCTTCACGATTTCTGGTGCGCCGCGGCTTGATAGACGGCCGTATCCGGATAGACGGCGCTCCAGGCATACCATTCCGCCTGAACGCCGAAGACATTCGGAAGCGACTGGCCTTTGTACTTGCCCTCCAGGCAGACACCGTCGTCTGAGAAGACAGCGCCGGAGTCCTTGTCACGCAGTCGTCCCGACTCGTCGGCTTCAAACTCGAGCAACTGCTTTCCCATCCGACGCGAGAATCCCAAGGTACTGCGAGTCTTCTCGTTCAACACGATCACCACCGGAGTGCCACCGACAAGATCATTGACCACGCGGCCGGTTCGAGCAAGCTCCGACAGAGGATACGCTTTCGTCACTTCGTGCCCGGTTCGAGGATCCTGGACCCGAGCAATCCCATACACCAGTTCGTTGCTCGGATAGCGGCGATCGCTCAGTACCATTGACTTTCGAAAGGCCTGCGGGACCAGAGGGCAGCCCCGCTGTACCTGCTCTTTCGTTTCGTAGTTCGGATCGTGGACATTCCCCACCACGACGCCGGTATCGGGATGGTCTCGTTTCCATTCCTCCCACAATGCGTGCCGCGAAGGAAAGGGATTGAGACGCTGCCCTCTTAAACGCCCTTCAATGCACTCGCCAGATAACTGCAGCCAGATCGACCGTGTTGTCTCGTCGTAACTGATGCTGGTTCCCTGCCAGGCACCATGGACGGCGAAATAAGCCCTCTGTCCATCCAGGGTGGGATCGAACACGGTACCTGAGGAAGAAATGCCGCAATACGTGACGAGGACCGGAACACCCGCAATCTGATCGTTGATCACATGGTGATACGACAGAGCTCGCACGCTATAAGCGCGGGGATTGCCGCGAATAACCACCCCGATCACTTCGCTATCGGGGTCCAGCGGAGCGGATTCGGCGTCCACGACCGGTGGTTCAGTCAACGGCATCGCCATGTCCGGCTTGCGAAAGAAATGTTCCTTGCTGAACGCCCGCGTCGCCAGCTCGGCAGAGAAAGAGGCTCTTCCATGACCTGCTACCGGTGGTCTTTCGTCAGTCGGCTTCGTAGTGGCTCGAGAATCGCTAGTGGACGCAACCGACCCCTCCCCCTGAACGACTGTCTGCCGCATCTGAAACACCGCCGCGCCCAAGGCAATGACGAGCAAAGCAGCAGTCCAGCGAACAAAACGACTGGCCGCCCCGCCGTCGCCAACGAACCGACTCCAGCGACGACGTTCGACTTGATTTTCCATCACAGCTCCTGAAAGAACCTCCGCAGCCAAGAATCACGCAACTCGTGAGCGTAATCCGGCGCAGGGAATCAGCTGGCGTTGAGAACCCGACCGTCACAGGTCAGGAAGCGTGCGCCACCCACCAGCCTGATTGCTGGAGGGGCAAACAACCGCAGGCCTCGCAGAAACGTTCCGTATCCCATTGAACCCTACGATGGGCGAGAGGTGTCGGTACGCTGAGAAAAAAACACCCCGCCCCCACTGGTCAACAAGTCCACAGTGCTCGTGGGGATTGGGGACATGAAAGGCCAGGGAAGATCATCCCGGTCGCAGTGTTGGGGATTTGCTCCTCAGGGAGGACCATGTTCCAGTGACCATCCATTTCTTTACCGCAACGCGGTTATGACGTGAGCCGCTCTCACAGAATCGGCTCTCTTATGGAACAGACTCGACAACTAGCACTTGGGCTAGTTATCCCAGCCTTTCATCTCCCCACGCGGGGATGTACTGGCGAGAAACCAACAACTGGGCACAGCAAAGGCCGTCGCGGAGATTCGATCGAAACACGAGGAACCGCATGCCCTCGAGACAGCCGCGTGAGCCGAACGCAAGGTCGCCTGCGATCGATCCATGCCGAAGAAGACATCTGCGTCTACCTGGCCCGACATCCATTCGAAACCCACAGAAATTCGAACAAGGAGTCAGGAATGGCGAAGGAAGAAAAGACAGAGCGTGAGCGTCGGTCGTTCGATCGCAGGAGACGGCGAGACGAGGCCCTTTCGCTGGGAACCAGTTTGGGAGTTCTAGCAACACCGCTTAGTGAACCTACGCGGCTCGCTGAGTTCACCCCCCTGGCCCAGTCGACATCCACGTTCTGTTAGAACTCCTAAGCGTACTCAAGTCGGCAACACCTGGCATACAGTTCCGCCCCAGTGATTCGTGGGCCGTTGCCTGAAGCGCGCGCACTCCTACACCGCTTGGTGACCGTGGCGCCCGCGGAGCAGATTCGCAGATACTCGCAGGTTTTCGTAGCAGCAAGAGCATCGATATCTCGGTTCGTCGCGCGCTCGTCCGCCGAGCATATGCCCGTGTCCTTCCCGCTTGGTTGACAGTCGTGCTTTCGGTTTGGGACAATGCTCTTGTGGCAGTGCGAGACCGGCCGACCGTGTCTCTGCCATACGCACTGAGTGCTCGACGATCACTCTTGAAGAAAGGGCTTGACGATGTGTGAACACTGCACGCGAAGAGAGTTTCTGGGAACAAGTGCCCTCGGGGGAATCCTGTTGGCCGGTACATCGTGGACGCGTGCGGAGGCGTCCCAGACACCACCGCAGCCGCGCAAGAAATCAAACATCTGTGTGATCTTCACCGGCATTGCGCAGCCAGAAGACCGCAACTGGGGTGCCGACCCCACACAGATCGAGGCGATGAAGGCTCGGCTGGCCGAAGCAGAAACGAAGTTGGGCAACGTCCAACTGGTCATGGGGCAGTCGACGAGCCCCCAGGAAACGAGTGCACTGCTGGAGAAAGCTGGCCCCGAGGCACCGGTTCTCGCGATCAACGTGCAGAACTTCGCCATGACGCGCGTCATTGGCCCCGTGCTCGACGCCGGACGACCGCTGGCCATATTCTCGCTTCCGGCCAGCGGACACGACTGGATGTACGCGCCCAGGTGGCTTCGCCAGGGTCATCGCGTCGCCCTGTTGGCCAGCAGTGACCTGAATGAACTGGAGCGGGCTCTGCGCGTGTTACGTGTGATTCCGATGATGCGGCAGACAAGGATCCTGTTATTCCCGCCGGCTCGCGGGACCAAACCGGCCTGCTCCGCCGAGGAAATCAAGCATCGCCTCGGGCCCGAAGTAGTGGCGTGTGAGGCTCAGGACCTGGATGCGATGCTTCCCTCACTCAACGAAGATGCCGTGCAGGCTGAGCTCAATGCCTGGACGAAAGGGGCCAAAGAGATCCTTGAGCCCACGAAAGAAGATATCGAAAAAGCGGCGCGCGTCAGCGTGGCCCTGGATCGGCTGATCGAACAGCATCAAGCTGACGCGTTGGCTATCGGAACGTGCATGGGCTGGCTGCCGCGCGGTTTCCCCTGCCTGGGATTTACACGACTTCGCGACCGCGGGATCCCAGCAGCCTGTGAAGGCGACATGGACTCCCTGCTGACCATGCTCGTGTTTCAGTACGCACTTGACCGCCCGGGCTTTCAAGGCAACGCCACCTTTGATACCGCCCGCAACGCCCTGTGGACCGCCCATTGTACAGCTCCCTTGAAGATGGATGGTCCCGAGGGTGCCGAAGCTCCCTACTTGCTGCGGGGCCATTCCGAAGTGGGCGGCAGCGGCTGCGTGCCGGAAGTGCAATACCGGCTCGGGCAGGTGATCACGCGCACAAAACTTGTCAATCTGGATACCCTCCTGGCCTCTACCGGTGAGATTATCGAGGTCCCCGAAAGATCGGTTCATGGTTGTCGCACCCAGATCGTCACCAAAGTACGAGATGCCGCTCAGATGGCGGCGAACTGGAGCAGTGTGCTGGAAACGGAGGATGCCATGACACTGCTGCACCGTGTCGTGATCTACGGAGACCACATGGCCAGCACGCGGCACCTGGCCAACCTGATGGGCCTGAAGGTGGTCGAAGAAGGCTGAACGCCATGGCGGTCCAGAAAACTGCGCTGGTCCTTCCGCCAGCGCGGTCGCCATAGAACCAACATCTGAAGTTGCGACGTATTGCCGCGGTGCAAGATGGCTGTAGCGCGGACTTCAGTCCGCGACAGCCCCGCGCACGATGACGTACGGGGAGCGCCCTCGCCCATGCGCCATGGATCAGAGCAACCTGCCTGATACAATCCGTCGACTCCGGGTCACTGGGGCGGCTCCTTCCTGGGCCATACGGCGTCAAGGCCAACCTTGACACGCTCGTCACGGATTGCCAGCATGAGATAACGGTGCGGCGGTTTTTGTCGGAGTAACGGCTTCTCTCGGAGCGAGGTTTTCAAGCCATGCAGCTGACCGATGCGCAATTGCGTCAATTCCAGGACGATGGCCTTGTCATCGTGCGGGATTTCTTCTCCCCTCAGCAACTCCAGAAGGTGATCGAGTGGATTAACAGTCTGGTCGACGATCTGGCCGATCGGCTCTATGCTGCCGGCAAGGTCCGCCACAAGCATGCGGACGCGGACTTCTACACTCGGCTGACAAAACTGGAGCAGGAGTATCCTGGGGCCGCCGTCCTGATTCACATCCAGGGCTTGCTCGGTCGACCGTTGGCCGACTTGTGGGCTTCCCAGGAACTGCTGGCTGTCGTTGAGCAGATACTTGGCCCCGAGATCGCCGGACACCCGGTATGGAACTTGCGATCGAAGACTCCACTCAATCCTCTGGCCACTGTGCCGTGGCATCAAGACACGGCTTACCTGGCGCCAGGTGCCGAACAGACACTCCAGCCAACCGCCTGGATTCCCCTGATCGACGCGGACGGCGTGAACGGCACCCTGCAGGTAGTTCGCGGCGGCCATCGCAGCGGCCAAGTATTTCATCATCAGCTCGAACGAACTCGAGGTCACGAGAAGTCGTGGTATCTCCACATTGCCGAAGAAGACCTGCCGGAGGGAGAAATCGTCACGTGTGAAATGCCGATGGGCTCCCTGTTGCTCATCAACCAGCTGATCCCGCATCGCAGCACCGAGAACCGCTCGGATAAAATCCGTTGGAGCGTCGATCTACGATGGCAGCGGCCGGATGAACCGTCGGGCTTCGACAAGATCAAGGAGTGCATCTTGATGCGCACTGCGCGGGATCCGAACTACCAGATCGACTGGAAGGCGTGGGCTCATAAGAATCGCATTGCGGACGCGATGGACGCAAAGGCAGCCGATCCCTTCGATACGACGGTCACCGGCCCGTGGCTTCACCGCTGGTCGCGAAGCAGCGGTGCAGCGGAGCGAACGTGAGCGTCTGACGTGCAAGATCGCAAAAATGGTACCACGCGGATCCTCCTGGCCGCGTATCTTCGGCGACCTGCCATGATGCTATTTCGGCAGCTCCACTTCAAACTCGGCGACCGTCACTCCAAACTGATCGTCCAGATGGGGCGTGAAGGCGGTGATGGTCGGCTTAAGGGGTGATGGAACTGACGCAGAAGCGGTCGCCTGGAGAGTGTCTTGATATTCGTGCACCATGAACCAGTCGCCACCTCCCGCGGCAGGTACTTTCACCATCAGATGCAACGGCCTGCCTGGCTCAACTCGCGAGGCCGGAAGCCGCAGGATGTAGACGCCACTGATACCGTAGGTAATGGTCTCACTGCGTGTGTCTCCACCGTGCAGATAGCGGAGCTCGACTCCGTCAGCCTCCCACCGACAGTCGGTCGGCTTCGATGTTTCGAATTCCAGCAGGCGCTCCCCGTCACACCACAACTGGGCCTTACCCGGACCGTAACCGGAACCGCCCACAAAGGCCACAGCGGTCGGCAGCTTCTCAGAGACAGCGGCCGTGGTCCACGCCAACTGGCTATCCTGATGAGCGTAGGTCCAGCCCGATTCCACCGTTCCCAAATAGCAGCGATAGAGCCCGCGTTGGGGCGGTTGCTGCTCCCACGCGGCAAAACCGTCAGGCCACTGCCAGTCCTTCCCCTCCCTTGCCTTCAGTTGCGCAACGGGCCCCGGATCAGCCAGACAAAATGTGGCTCCCGTCGAGTCTCTTCCAGATCCGTCAAAGTCTCTCTCTTGACCGTCGCGATCCAGCCGTACCACGGGGCGAGCCGAGTCGATGTTCTCAACAAAATCGTATGCTACCCGACGTTCCCCCTCAGATGTCACCTCGACGAGTTGCGGCTGTCCCCACAGTGCCCACGTCCACCGTGGCGCAGTTCGGTCTTGCGCGCGAGAGTACGAGTCGGTGATGAAACGCAACTTCAATCGATGCGATGCTCTCGCCGCCCCTTCACCTGTTGAATCGCCGCTTGCCGATTTGGCGGTAATGCCAGTCAGCGCAGCCTCCAGCGGAATGTCCCAGTGCTGCCAACCTGCAGCGCGTCGCGGTACGTCCTTACGGAAGATGGTTTGCCACTTTCCCACAGGATCCTGAACTTGAACGGTGAAGACGACTCCGAGCCGGTAGAAGTCACATTTCTCGTCGCAGCCGATATCGGTGCTCAGATAGAGTCCCGGCCGCTGGATTTCACGCGGCTCGGGCACCAGATCCGCCTGCCGCTCCCACGCAATATGCAACGGGTGCGTTGCCGTGCCGCGTACGGCAGGGGGCACGGGCTGACTGAGTTGTGCCTGAGAAAGCGTGCCCTGTTCCGGGAGCCGTAGAATGCGGATGGCATCGATCCGCACATGCGACTTGGCCGGTACATCGATGCGCAGCCGCTGGAGTGTCCCGTTCCAGCCCGGCAAGATACGGTACACCCGGCACTGCTGGGACGCCTCCACACTGGAATTGCACACACGGGCTTCGGAAAAGGGATAGGCATCGGCAGGTTGCCCGACAAGATCCTCACGCGTCGCCCAGAACAGGCGGAGCCGTCCCGGTTGATCCGACGCTAACGCCAGCTCGACATAACAACGGGAGTCAACCGGTACCTGGAGTGAGCTGGTCTGAACCAGGAACGGGTCGGATCCGACGGCCTCGCTCTGCAGGGTGCCCTGCTCCACGAGCGGTGGAGTCAACTGATGCAGCTCGGTCCAGCCTTCGGAATCCCCCGACTGATCGAATGTCCACTCTTGCAGGTTCTGCGTGTCACTGCTGATGGCCGCCACGAACTGCTTCCGCTGCATCTCCAGCGTCTCGGTCACCTTGGCGCAGAGCCCGTCGGTCCAGTCGTAGTCGTCATCGTAGTTGATCTGGTAGATCCGCTGGTTGGCGCGGGCCGCCTCCAGGGCGCTGTCCAATGCGGCCAGCACCTGACCGGCCGGAGCGCCCTGGGCGATCAACCGCTGCGCCAACCGATGCGCCAAAACGGCTTCACACATTTTCTGCGACCTGCAGGTCGACACGTACAGCAACCGCAGCCGCTCGGCATTGAACGTTCGGTTCGCCTGCTGCTGAAATCCTGTCCAGCGAAAATCCTCCGGCTCATACGCGGGGCGGTCCAGTTCGGGTTCCCGTCCCACGTACAGCTGAAAGGCCTTTCGTGCCAACTCCACTGCCCGATCCGCCTGTACCGCCAGATACTGGTAGTCACGATGCAGTGGCGCGCCGGTCGAAGGATACTGTGATCCGTAGACTCCTTCCAGCATCATGGCGTCATTCACACAGGAACTCTCATCCATGACCTGGGCCACGAGGCGTCCCACCTCATTGCCGTAATGGAATGTGTAGGCGTCGTAGAGAAAATCGGTCTGGTTGTCGTTGTTGATCTCTGGCACGCCCGCGCTGCGCCACAGATACTGAGCTGCCAGATAGCCGAACACCTCCGTATTGGTCCACTCGAAGATGTAACCCATGGCGCCGAATCCCCCGGCCTCAAAGATCCGTTTCTGGCACTGCCGTTCGTAAGCCAGATCCCCTCCCATGCCGCCACCACACCAGTTGTTGTTAATGCTGGCGATGCGCCGCATGGCATTGGTACATGATCCTCCCCGTCCACCAAGGCTGGCAACTCGGTCGCGGCCCAGGAAATTGACGTACTTCTCCTCGTCAGCTTCCAGGATGACGAATCGCACCTTCTGTCTTTGCTGCTGATCAATGTAGGCAAACCACTTGTCCCGTTCGGCCTGCGTCTTGCTTTCGGAAACCATTCGTGACAGGAGCACGTGCGAGATCAGGAAGATATCCTGCGGTCGCTCAAGCCGCTCGGAGTGCTTGCGGATCATCTCGTCGAACACGCGGAAGAGCCAACTGTAGTACTCGATCTGTACGCCCAGCGGAGGATTGTTCTGATCGGTCTCGGCCACTGAATTGAATCCATAGGTCTTCGCCCATGGCTGCCAGAACGTGGCATAGCAGCTGGCATTCTGGTTGGGTACATGCAGGGCCTCGGGATCCTCAAACACGAAACCATCGAATCCGATCTCGATAATCCGACGGATGAACGCTTCCCAATACTCATGCACACCCGGGTGAAACGGGATCAGCTCCGCCGCACCTCCCGCATTGGCATCGGGGTGCCGTAAGCCGTACGTTCCGTTAAAGGAATTCTTGCCGATATAGGCGTAGATCTTCACTCCCCGCTCGTTCGCATAGCGGATCAGGTCAGGCAGAAACTCCTGCTTGATGTTGCGATGAATAAACCGATGCAGCTCTTTCCGACCTGTTTGCGGGTTGAAGAAGTACGAGTCGACATCCAGCGTCGTTTCTTCGTAGCCGGGCAATGTGAAGGGCCAGCTGCCGTACATGCAGAGCGCCCAGGCATTGCATTTATGCAGGAGCGACCAATCCACAAGCCATTTCCACTCGTCAAGGGTCCAGTTGCCGTTGTCGTATCCCTCGAGCCGGTTATAGCCCGAGTACCAAGTCATCTGGGGTGACAGACACCGCCAGGGAAGATCGGGCCAGTCTCGTATGGTCAGCAGCGGCAGACTGGTGTTGAGCTGCCACATTCCTTGCACTGCATCGGTTCCGCGTATCAGCTGGTTGACTGTCTGGACCCCATAGAGCATTCCCCACTTGCTCTTCCCGATCACGGTAATCCCCGTCTCGGAGATGTTCACCACCGAAGCTTCTGAACTGGTCTGCGGGTCGGCCAGGAACGCCTGCTCCTCGGCGGAAATCCAAACTCGCTCGTATCCCTCTTCCACCGACCCCAACCGCACCGGCATAGGGTCTCCCTGTTGCGGCAAGAAGCAGTCTAGCGAACGGCGGGCGAGTTGCTCGGTGGCCGACGCAGTTCGCTCGCTCTCATACTCGGCCGGCCCCAGCGACAGGCGTCCCGGATGCCATTGGATCTGCTGCGGATACGGGATCAGCCGAACACGGTGCGTCGAAGCGGCGCATGAGGCCTGCGTGAGCGAAACGACAAGAAACCCCACTACAACGGCGCAGAGCGCTGAGCGATTCATCATTGCTATCCTTGTTCTGGAAAGCGGCCGGCAGCGGATGATTCCACGACACACTTGGCCAACACGCCTGCCGTCTATTGTAGCCTCTGGTCGGGGCAGCAGCCTGCCAGTGGCTGGCGGGAAATGTGAGACAGGGACGACCTTGATTCGGTGGATGGCCTGCGAGAGAATGCTCTTACGTGGCAGGCTCCGGGGCCTGCCACTGACCAGCGGGACGACGAGCCCGGAGCGGGATCAGCACGCCATGACGATTTCGTCCAGGACACCTGAAGGCCAGCCTTTTCATTGCCCGATCTGCCATCTCAGCATCCTGCTGGAACCTTCGCCGGGCACCGGTGACGTGACGTGTCCTGGATGTGGGTGCCTGCTCTGGCCCCATCCCTCGCCGCTCCACTCTTCCTCCGGTGCAACTTTGCGGAAAGGAAAGCAGATCCCACACGGGGCCTGCCCATCGGCTGCGGCGATTGAGGCCGTTTTCGCTGCCGCACGTCGGCGTCCCCACAGGCTGCGATGTGGCTGGCTGCTGTTCTTCGCGTCACTCGCACTGGCTGTCGCTGCGGTGTACTTCTACTCGGCTCCCAACAGCGCCGCGTGGAACGTCATCTTCGTGTACGGTATCGCACTGTTGGGACTCTCCCTCTGGTTCGCTCACACACTGGAAAAGCCCCCAGTCTTGGGAACGGCAGCGCCGCGTACGATAGCGCAATTGCGGCGCTACCTGATCCGGCTGGTCAGACCATCCACACTGCAATGGACCGTCGACGTACTGCTCGACCCTCTACCGATCACCGACGAAGACAAGCCGTTCTTCATGCGTGCGATCGGCATCATCGACTCGATGACCCATGCGGAACGGCTGAAACCGGAGTGCATTGACTCCCGGCGTGCCAAGCGAATCGCAAGCGGCTCAGGAGTCGTGATCGAGGACGTACGGAGCCTGCTGGCGTTGTTCCAGGCCTCGTGCCAGCTTCGCATACGATTACGTTGAGCGCCGCAGGCGCCTGGATGACAAGTGGATGGCGCATGTCGAAGTGTCCTGAAGACCATCGGAATGACCTGGCAGAGTCCGTTACGCACACCAATCCAACGTTCAACGATCAAGGGGACGATGAACCGATGCTGAGGATCCGATGTACCAACTGCGAGTCGAGATTCCAGTGCGCCCCGGACATGGCGGGGGAGCAAGTCGAGTGCCCACAATGCGGAGCCCATCTGCGTGTGCCGTTCGAGTCGGTCGATTACGACGCGTTGAAGTTGAAGAAGACGGCGCAAGCACGAGACGTCACCGCGTCCGTTTCTCCCGAGGCGACGGAAGTCCCCGCTGCCATCGCCGTCGAAACAGCGAATGAGTCACAACGGGAGAACCTGGCCGAGGCCCTTCAGGCTCTGCAGAAGAACACTGCTGTTCTCGCCCGAGCAGCACGCCCCATCACGCTGCTGCTGGTTCTGATCGCCGGACTGCTCGCGGTATCTCTGGTTGTTCAGATCGTGTGGCTGATCGTCTACCTCGTGACCTGATCACTTGCCACCCGGGTGCGCGGCGGTCGAACGGCTCGGACTTGGAAATTGGGCATTCCTTGTTCGATATTCTGCGGTTCAGACGCCGCGGTGACCGACATCACACGTTTAGCCCCAGTAATTGGTTAAACACTGCACGTTGCTTGATTTGGAGTCAGGACATGGCAGATTCACGCAACAGCTCCAATACGTTTCCATACTTGTGATACCGACTCAAGATCTGCTTCACGGAGGCGACGCGCTGGTCCACTGAACCGCGAAGCACGAAGTAAGGAATCTTCCGCCACGCGAGATCACTGACGATGCGCCTTTGAAACTCCCATCGGTTTCCTTCCCCCGAACGATCCCAGGTATCGTCGTAAGGAATGTCACTGTCGCACAGAAAGACCAGATCGTAGCGAGTGGACGCCTTGACGGCATAGGAAGTCAGCTTCTCATGGGCACAGCCGTGGTAATAGAGGGAGAAGATGTAGGTCGTCCAGGCATTCGTGTCCGTAAACAGATAGCGATTCGCCAGGCTGAGCTGTATCTCTTCCCGTTCCCAATGCCCTTCTGCGATCTCCGCGAGCTGCTCGAGCGTCAAACGTCGGTCGACGTGATGTGTCTCCCAGTACTCCCGCCCGTATTCGGGCATCCACACCGTGTTGAATTCCTCGGCCAAACGCTGTGCGATTGTGGTTTTGCCTGTCGAAGGCGCTCCCAGAAAGACGACGTGCGTCACCAGGTCACGATACACTCGCGGATGAATGAACTGCCGGTATGGAAACGGATCGTCCCGCACCAAGGTCCCGCTTACCGGCCACTCGGTACGGCCAGGATCAATCGATCGGTTCACGGCTCCCAGTGCAGCACTGACGTGGTCACCATAGAATTCGCTCGAATAGAAGTGCGTGACCTGTCGTCCGGCGAGTCGTTTCAGGATGTAATCTTCGTGCATCTTCTTGATCTGTGGCGTGTCTCCAATCTCCAGCGGTCCGTCCCAGGCTTCAATGACTTCCACGCGAGGATAGAGTTCGCGAATCCATTGCGAGCGAACGTTCAGCGGCACATGGGTAATGTCCGGGCAATCGTAGACCATCACCATCACTCGATCCGTCTCCGCCAAGGCGGTTTCGATCAGTTGCTGATGGCCACGATGCAGTGGAGCGAACTTGCCGAGAGTAAGTCCTGTCGTGTGGCCGCTCATACGTGCGTTCCTGCTTCATTATTCCGTGACTGGTCACAACTGACTGCCGTTCGCTTCCACTGGAAGTAACCGAAGATCGCCAGCGCCAGGAATACCGCATAGAGTCCGGTCGTAATGTACAGGTCCTTTGAGAGATAGACGGCAATGGCCACCAGGTCGACGACGATCCAGAAATACCAGGACTGGAGTTTTTTACGGGCCATCAGCCATTGCGCAATCAGACTCGCTACGGCGATGAACGCATCCGGATACGGAGCGGCCGCATCGGTGTAGCTAGCCATCACATGCCCCCACACCGCCGCCAGAACCAGTGCCAGTAGCCACCAGCGCACGGTTGCCGGCCACGAAAGAACCGTCACCTTCAGCGGCGAATTATCTCGCCCACCATGAAGCCAGTGGTACCAGCCATAACCCTGCATGATCACATAAATCACATGCAGAATCAGATCGGAATACAACCGAGCATCGTAGAAGACCCCGATATAGAGCGCGACCTGCAACAGTCCTACAGGCCAGCACCAGATGTTCTGCCGAATCGTCAGCCACACGCAGATCAGTCCCGATACGGCAGCAATCAACTCAATGATTGTCATGCTCCCTCCCGGCACATCGCCCGACCAAATCACTCCGTTAGAAAATGACGAATGACGAAGCACCCCATGACGGAAATGACGAATGACGAAACACCCAAGGTCGAAATACCCAAGGTCGAATGCCGAAACCGTGTACCAGGAGATCCCGCAAAGACTCGCTTCCGGCTCGACTGCGTACGATTCCATCTTCTTTCGTCAATGGATGTTTCGTAATTCGTCCTTGGCGGCGGAGCGCCGCCAGTTCTCGCTCAATGCATCAGTTGGGGCCGACGCCGAAGCCGGCCGTCATCACAAACACCATCCCGCCGCCTAACGTCAACACGACGGAAAAAAGAAGCCCTCCGATAAAGAGCAAGGCAGTCACATAGTGCGTTCGTATGAAGCGCACAACCCGATTAGGCATCGTGCGTCGCTCCCAGACGTCAGCGAACCAGTTCATGTACATCTCCGTGATCGGCCCCAACAGGTACATCACATTGGCGCACAGACCATAGACCATGGCGCCGATGATACTCCCCACGGGATCCTGCCCGACGACCAAGGTCAATGGCAGCAGCCCGGCCAGTCCTACCAGCAGATTGTAGGGAATCCGCATGAGCTCCCAGCGCCGGGCGATGGCCTTCCAGTTAACCGGCACGCACTCACGGGCAGCCTGAGGCTCGCTCGTGCACGCCTGAGGTGTCTCATACGGATTCTCGAGCATTTTCTGAGCCGGGTTTGAGTGTGGCATGGAGGTTCCTCACGTCATCGAAGCCTGTCCGGATCCTCTGGCTTACTACATTGGCAGAAACAGCCACAAAAGCAAGGGCTTGCCGTCAGCGGCAAGATCGTGGCTGGCGACTATTCCCTGTCGGCGGGGGAGAGGTAAAATCAGGGTGGTGTCGGGTCGGGCAATTTCGCGATCGCGTCTTTTTTCTCGCACCTGGACGCGTCAGACGAATGGTCTATCGCCTGGTGGCTGCGCGGGCTCGCGCGAAGGACCGGCAATGGGGAGCTGCGTGGTGTGCACTGAGCAGGGATTTCGTGGGTTCATTCGTCTGCCGACGGTGGCCATGACGTTCGCCGTCTTGACCATCATCGGCGCCGCTGGAGCGGAGCAGACGCCGGACGCGGAGGGCGAACGGTTCTTCGTCGAGAAGATTGAGCCGTTGCTTCGCGAACATTGCTATGCCTGCCATTCGCACTCCTCGGGAACCATGGAGGGCGGACTCACGCTCGATGCGCGCAGCGGTTGGGCCACCGGCGGCAGCCGCGGCCCGGCCATTGTGCCCGGCAACCCGGACGCGAGCCTCTTGATTGTTGCGCTGCGTTACGGCAACGCCGACCTGCAGATGCCTCCCGACGACAAATTGCCGGACGAACAGATTGAGCTGCTTGCCCAATGGATTCGTCGCGGGGCACCCGACTCGCGCATCGCCCAGCCCGCCGCCCCCGACCGACCGGATCTGACCGACTGGTGGTCGCTGCGCCCTCTGCAGCGGCCGCTGATCCCCGACGCCTCAGCGGGCACTGGCGGCGAAGTCAATCCGATCGACGCGTTCATCTGGCAGCGTCAACAGAGCCTGGGCCTGTCCGCGTCGCCTCAGGCCGATCGGCGCGCGCTGATTCGTCGCGTCTTCTTCGACCTGCATGGACTTCCGCCCACTCCCGACGAAGTCACGCAGTTCGTGGCCGATCCGGATCCTGCCGCCTATGAAAAGCTTGTCGATCGGCTGCTCGAATCGCCTCGCTACGGCGAACGATGGGCCCGGCACTGGCTCGACACCGTCCACTTCGCCGATTCTCACGGCTGCGAACATGACGTGCAGCGTCTGCATGCCTGGCGATTTCGCGATTACGTCATCACGAGTTTCAACCGTGACACGTCCTGGCCCCGCTTCATTCGCGAACAATTGGCCGCCGATCGGTTCTTTCCAGAGGAGCCACAGCTCACCGCGGCTTTGGGGTTTGTCGCTGCCGGTCCGCTCGAGTTGAGCCGAGCGGGGACGGCGCCAGTCACGTTCGATTATCTCGACCGCGACGACATGGTCGCGCAGACGATGGCCGCTTTCACGAGCACCACGGCCAATTGCGCTCGTTGTCATGACCATAAGTTTGATCCCATCACGCAACAGGATTATTACGCACTGCAAGCTGTCTTCGCTGGAATCGGCAAGGGGGACGTGGAGTACGACGCGGATCCGGCGATCGCCCAGCAGCGGCAACATTGGCATGCACTCTTGTTGAAAGCAAACCACGACCCGCCGGCGACGTTTTTCACCGCAGAGTACACCGATATTGTCGCGCAATGGGAGCACGATGCGGCAACGCAAGCGGCAATCTGGACGCCGTTGGTGCCCGTTTCGTTCACGTCGTCGGACGGCGCCACACTCCAACTGCTCGACGACCACTCGCTCCTGGCGTCGGGAACACGTCCCGATAAAGACACGTACACCATCGCGGCTCCCACTTCACTCACGAGACTCACCGCCCTGCGACTGGATGTGCTCGCCGACGACCGCCTTCCGATGCGCGGCCCTGGCCGGCAGGACAACGGAAACCTGCATCTCACCGAACTGGAGGTTTCCATCCGCAGTACCGACAAGGGCGAAATGGCGCGGTTGCAGCTGGGGCGAGCGACGGCCGATTGGGACCAAACGAACTGGACCATTGCCCATGCTCTGGACGGAGATCTGGCCACGGCATGGGGCATTCATCCCCAGGAAGGCCAATCGCATTGTGCCGTGATCGAACTGGCCGAGCCATGCGAGCTGCCGCCTGCGAGTGAAGTGGTGGTCTGCCTGAAACAACTGCATGGAGCGGGGCATTTGATTGGACGCCTGAGGCTCTCGGTGACCGATACGGCGGGAATTACCATCGACGCGCTGCCAGCCGAAGCCCGCGCGGCCCTCGCACTGCCTCACGAACAACGCTCACCCGACCAGCAGGCGGCGGTTGCCGCTTTCGCGGTGCGTCAGCAGGCTCAGCAAGGTCTCGCTGCGCTGCCGCCACCTCAACTGGTGTACGCGGTCTCAAGCAGTTATTCCCATGGCAAGAAGCTTGATCAGCCGATGCCCCCCAAAACCGTCCATGTTCTTCAGCGCGGCGACATTGACAAGCCGGGCGAGGTGGCTTCGCCCGGGGCCCTTTCGGCCGTTCCTGCCTTGCCAGCACGCTTCGCGCTGGCTGATCCGCTCGACGAAGCAGCGCGCCGCGCCGCTCTGGCCGACTGGATCGCAGATCCAGATAACCCGCTGACGTGGCGGAGCGTGGTGAATCGGATGTGGGCGTATCATTTCGGCCGTGGCCTATGTGACACACCTAACGATCTCGGGCACATGGGAGATACGCCGTCACATCCGGAACTGCTCGACTGGCTCGCCACCTGGTTCCGCGATGATGGCCAAGGCTCACTCAAAGAACTGCATCGGATCATCGTGCGATCGGCCACATATCAGCAATCCTCTGACCTCTCCTCCCCGACCACATCCGTCTCTCCATTGGCCGTCGATGCCGAAAACCGGCTCCTCTGGCGGATGAACCGACGCCGGCTGGACGCTGAGTCGTTTCGGGATGCCGTGCTGCAGATTGCCGGGCGACTCGATCTGACCGTGGGGGGACCTGGCATTGAGCAGTTCACACAGACGAAGGGAGCTCAACTGACTCCGCAGTTGGACTATGACGCTTTCGACTGGCACCAGCCGGGTGCTGGTCGGCGCAGCATCTATCGCGTGGTATGGCGAGGAATCCCCGACCCGTTCCTGGAATCGCTCGATTTCCCCGACTTGGGACTATTAGCTCCGACTCGAGGTTTTTCGGTCTCGGCGCTCCAGTCGCTGGCATTGTTTAACAATGACTTCGTGCTGCATCATAGCCAACTGCTGGCCGAGAACTTGGCGGCACGTTATCCAACACTCCAACAGCAGGTTGTGCAGGCCTGCAGCCTGGTATTCTTGCGGCAGCCCGATCCAGACGAGGTCGAAGAATTGGCGGCCTATGCTCAAGCCTACGGGCTGGCCGCCATGTGCCGCGTGTTATTCAACAGCAACGAGTTCCTATTTGTGGATTGACCATGAGCGGTACCCGTCGAGGATTCTTGTGGAGCGTCGGTGGCGGATTTGCCGGCCTGGCTCTGACTCAGCTGCTGGCGCGCGACGGCTGGTCCCGCGAAGTCGATCGGCCCACACCTGAGTGGAACGGTGGATTGCATCACTCGGCGAAGGTGAAACGTATTATCCAGCTCTTCATGACGGGCGGGGCCAGCCCGATGGACACGTACGACTACAAGCCCGAACTGGAACGACTCCATGGACAGGCCCTCGGTCCAAAAGAGAAACCTGAAGGCTTCACCGCCATGCCAGGCACGCTTATGAAGAGCCCCTTCACGTTCCGGCAGCATGGCCAATGCGGGCGCTGGGTCAGCAGTGTGTTTCCCCATCAAGCCACGCTCGTCGATCAGATGGCGTTCCTGATGGCGATGGTCTCCAAGACGAATGTCCATGGACCGGCCACCTACATGATGAATTCAGGATTCCTGCTCCCCGGCTTTCCCTGCCTCGGCTCCTGGCTCTCCTACGGCCTGGGAAATCTGACCGATGAACTGCCGACATTTGTGGTGCTCCCAGATGCCAAAGGCCTTCCTTACAATCAGAAGGGCCCCTTCTCGGCCGGCTTTCTGCCGGCTGTCCATCAGGCTACGGTCATCAATGCCGGTGCCGAGCAACCGGTGCCCGATCTGTTTCCTGCGGCGAAGTACCGATTTGCCACGCGCGAAGCGGATGCCGCTGGATATGATCTGCTGCACAAACTGAACGCCAGACATGCGGACCAGTACCCAGATGATTCCCAGCTCGATGCCCGTATCCACTCCTACGAGCTCGCGGCTCGCATGCAGCTTTCCGCACCTGCTGTCTTCGATCTGTCACGGGAGTCCGCCTCGACGCTGGCCGACTACGGACTGGATCAGAAGATCACCGAGGATTTCGGCCGCCGCTGCCTGCTCGCCCGTCGGCTCGTAGAGCGGGGCACACGCTTTGTACAGGTCTGGAGTGGTCCTCAAGGTGCCACCGGCAACTGGGACAATCACGGGAGTATCCCCAACGAGCTGCCACCGATCGCCGCATCGGTCGACCAACCCATCGCCGCTCTCCTCCGCGATCTTCAGGCACGTGGCCTGCTGCACGACACGCTCTTGATCTGGACCACCGAATTCGGTCGCACGCCATTCGCGCAGGGAAGTGACGGACGCGATCACAACGGCGGCTCGTTCGTCACCTGGCTGGCCGGAGCCGGCATCAAGGCCGGTGTGAGCTACGGTCAGAGTGACGACTGGGGATATCAGGCCGTGGAAGGCAAAACCTACTGTTACGATTTTCACGCCACAGTCCTGCATCTGCTGGGGATCGATCACAAGCGTCTGACCTATCGCCAGAACGGGATCGACCGACGGCTCACCGACGTCCACGGCCACGTCGTGACCGAGATCCTTGCTGACAACAAGTCCAACAACATGGAACGACCAGCACATCAGAACGCTTGAACCGCACGAGGATTGTAGCGTTCGTGGCGTTGATCACGGAAGCGTCTGAACCGCAGAATCTCCAACAAGAAATGTCCAATTACCAGGTCGACCAGTCACGTCTGGCCCCCAGCGATTGCTCGACTGTCGCTCACGCGCTGCTTGCTCCTCCTTCTTCATTCTGCGGCTCGTTGTTCGATATTCTGCGGTTTTCTGTCGGATTCCAGCGGCAATGGGCCTTCGCCGCCTTGCCAGAAGAAGCGGCCGAGGCCCCGCTGTTTCCCCCCACATTCTCAGTATCGCTGGCTCGCTATGACGACGCTTCGAGTCCCCACAATCGTCATGACCCGCACACGTGGTCGGTCGACCCCCTGAATAATTCAACACTCCGCGTGATTCGCCCATGACGTATCTTTGTCAGAGCCCGCAGAAAACTGAGGACACGGAACTTAAGACCAGTGGAGCAGACCATGACCAACTTGCTGTGCGGAGACCGTGTCAGCCAAATCCCGTCTTCTGATCTGGCTGTGACGACCTACTTTGCTCCCGCGGGTCGCGATACACCAGCTGAGATACAACGCAAACTGGAGATCATCCAGCGCGTCCCCCTCCTCACCACGGCGTTGGATGCCATGCCGGCGATGGTGATGATCCTCAACCGCCACCGACAGATCGTGGCGGCCAACCGGAAGTTGCGTCAGATCCTCGACCGCAGCGTCGGCGAACTGGCGGACAAAAGACCAGGCGAAGCACTCCAGTGTATCCGAGCCAAAGAAGGGCCAAACGGTTGCGGCACCAGCGAACATTGCTCCACATGCGGGGCCGTTCGAGCACTCATGGAGAGCATGACGCTGAACGCGGAGGTGGTCCGCGAATGCCGGATCCTTGTACAGACTCCCACTGACGTTGTTCCGCTCGACCTGCGGGTCACCGCCAGTCCCTTTGTCGTCGACGATGAATACTTCGTGCTGGCGGTGGTCGAGGATACGAGTTACGAGAAACGCGTGTCCGTCCTGCAACGCACGTTCTTTCACGACATACTCAATACCGTAGGCTGCATTCAAGGCTACGCCGACTATCTCGCCGAAGAAGCGGCCGCTGACCCGGAAGTGTCACGTCGGCTGTTGGCGCTTTCCGGTCAACTGATCGAAGAGATCCACTGCCAGCGAGATCTGATGCATGCCGAATCGGGAGACCTCAAGACACGCTACGCCCCCGTGCGAACCAATTCGATACTGGACGAACTGCGCACGCATTATTCGAAACACTCGGCTGCAGCACAACGCCACATCGTTATCAGCGACAGCTGGGATGGAATGGTCCTGACCGATCGCCGTCTGCTCCTGCGCGTACTTGGCAATATGATCAAGAACGCCCTCGAAGCAACCCCGGCCGGAGGATCCGTGAGCTTAGAATGCTCCGAGTCGGGAGAGGACGTCACTTTCTCGGTGCGAAATCCCGGCGCGATGGCTCGCGACGTCCAGTTGCAGGTCTTCCAACGCTCGTTCAGTACGAAAGGGGAGCCCGGACGAGGCATCGGAACCTATAGCATGAAACTGTTCGGCGAACGGTACCTCGGCGGAAAAGTGAACTTCACCTGCAGTGACTCGGCCGGCACAACATTCTGCTTCTGCCTGCCAAAGAAGCCAAACTGAAACGAGACACCACTGTTGAGCCTGAACCGTTCAGGTGGAGACAAGAATCGGACACAAAATGCTGTCCGAAACGACGATAGCCCTCGCTCGTTCCCAGTCAAGAATCAACTACAAAAACTCGGCGTCTTGCCGCGTGACGGCGTCAGATGCGAAACGGCAGCCGAACGCGACTGCCACTCCCAATTCGCTCGGCCAGACTGAAAACCGCCAGTCGTCACTATTCGTCCAGCAGTTCCAGCCTCTTGAGCGCTTCACGCTTGCCAATGCCCCGCAACGCGACAAGCTGCGCAAATTGCTCTTGCCGCGGACGGCTCTTGCCGTGCTCCCAGTTGTAAATAGTCAACGGAGAAACACCCACGAGCTTGGCGTAGTCGGCCGCTGACAAACTCAGCCGCCTTCTTTGCGCTGCCACGCTGCGCGCGGAAAACCGGAGGCTTTCACCCGATGCGTCACCACCGTTCTGGGGCTCCTCCAGCCGCTTCTGCTCCTGCGTATGTAGATAAGCAATCTTCCGATCCTGCGCACGGATCTGGCGCTTCAGGGCAGCAATCTCGCGGCGATATTGTGCGACTGCCTGCTTGGTTGCACCCGTCTCAGCTTTAATCACCTTCTTCGCCAGTCGGCGAATCTCTTCCTTCAACGCGTTGGCTAGGTCGGCCATCGAATCTCCCTTTATGTTATACAGTCCTGCCCACCTATCCAGATATTGTTGCTAACCGCTTTCGAGATGGTTATGGCAGTATTATAGACCATTGCGAACTGATGAGAACCGGACTGGCTCATGCAATTCACAAACTCTATTTAGCTATAGCTCATGCAGCGCCACTTTCACGTGTTCACCATCTGCATGCGATTGTTTCTCAGTAATATTCTCCAGTCGTGATCCGGTACTTGATGCACGCAGCTTACCGTACATCATGTCTTTCATTTCATCTCCTGCGCGCAGACAGACACCAGCACCCCACTAACGGGTCTATTTCGGGGGACCAACATTCGCGAGCAACCGCTTACCCCAACGAAATGCGACGCGCCAACGGCAATCGCCACCCGAGTGAGTGATGGCAGCCCGCATCGCAGAGCTATGAAGGAAATAGAAAACAAGTAACTGCAAGCGGCCGTTTCGTCCGATTCAACCCGTCTCATTCGGTCGATGGGACCCCATCAGGCAACACGGTCTCGATCAGATTCTGCCGCTACTGGTCACTCGGAAAACGATACGGGCAAGCTGCGCCCCCAAAGGTGGAAGCCCTTTCTCCAAGTATCGTGGTGCGCGCTTTCCACGTGAGGCCGAGTTACACGCACACCAGCAGAGCATTCACGCGCGCACCACTTCGTCCTTCCTGGATTACCTACTCCAGGGGAGGTATGGCGCAGATGAGACAGGTATAATCGGGCGTCGGTCCGTACGGGCAACGTTCCCCCCGTTACTGGGCCCTGGAACGAGTTGTTCTGGATACTTGCAAGTGGAGTACTTCCGATGCGCACTCATCACCAGTCATTGTTCCTCAGCACGCTGCTGATCTTTCTCTGCCTGACTGTCACCGCTGTCACTGAGACTCGTGCCGAAGAGGAACTCGTCCCCGTCGGATTGGCGGCCGTTGACATTACTCCAGAGTATCCCATTCGCCTGCACGGATTCGGCAGTCGCCGCACGCAGTCGGAAGGCGTCACGCACCGGATCTGGGCCAAAGCGTTGGCGATCGGTACCGACGAACAATCGCCACTCATCGTGCTGGCAGCTGACAACCTAGGCGTGCGCATGTCGATGATCGACGAAGTGGCCAGGCGACTCGACGCGAAAGCGGGAATCGAGCGGGCGCATGTCGCGATGACATTTACCCATTCGCACACAACTCCCAAGGTTGCGGGATCAGCCGACACTGTGTTCAGCACACCGATTCCTCCGGAGCATCAGCAGCGCATTGACCAATATACGGCACAGCTGACCGATTGGCTCGAACAGGCTGCGCTTGAGGCATTAGCCAACCGGCAACCGGCGCGTCTGTCCTGGGCTGTCGGCCAGGTCGGATTCGCCAAGAATCGCCGCACCGAAGGAGGGCCGGTCGATCACGACCTGCCGATGCTGGTGGTGACATCACCTGCGGGAGAGATCCGTGGCGTTCTAGTGACCTATGCCTGTCACTGCGTCACACTATCCAACAACAAGATCAGCGGCGACTGGGCCGGTTACGCACAGGTTGCCATCGAAAAGAACCATCCCGGCGCGGTAGCCATGGTATCGATTGGCTGCGGTTCGGATGCCAATCCCAGTTCAGGAGTAACAGGTGACAAGACGGATGTGGCGGCGGCGCAAGGTGCGGAAATCGCCACCGAGGTCGAGCGATTGCTGCAGGAAAAACGGTCGCCCGTGACCGGCCCAATTGCGGCCACGCTACGCACCATCGCACTGCCACTGGAAAGAATCCCTTCACGCAGCGAGTGGGAATCGCTCGCCGCGCGCGACAATCCGGAAGGCTATAACGCCAAGTTCCAGCTGGCCCGACTCGATCGCGGCGAGTCGCTGCAGACAGCCATCGACTACCCGATCCAGACGGTCGTCTTCGGAGATTCCCTGGCCATGGTATTTCTGGCGGGGGAAGTCTGCGTCGACTACGCTCATCGCCTGAAGCAGGAACTTGACGCCCAGCGCCTCTGGATTCATGGCTACGCCAACGACTTCTGCGCCTACATCCCGTCTGAGCGGTTAGTGCGCGAAGGCGGGTACGGCGGTGGGGCGGAAACCGTGTACTTTGCTCTGCCGGCCACGTTACGGACCGGCCTGGAAGACCAGATCATCAGCGAGGTTCGACGTCAACTGCCGCCGAGTCTTGTACGTCCGGTTCCGGGAGAACAGGGGCAGTAGCCCTCACGGAGTTGGAAGTTGTTTGTCGAAGAGAACTTGGTCCGTTCCAGCCCCACAGGAGCGGCAGCAGCGCCACGATGATCCAGATCCCCAGACGCACGTAGTTGGCATACAGAATCTTCCTGGGAGGATGGATCCGTCCTTCCAGGTCAGCTGGGTCGATTTTCGAACCGTCACGGTCCTGGAGCAACAGCGACCACAATTCGCGACTGCTCCCGCCCGCCATGTAGCGTACACTCCCATCGCCTAATGCCGCATTGCGACCGGCATAGGCGATGGAGAAGAACCCTTCATACCAGTGACCGCTCACCTGTCCGGGATCCGTGGACGATAGCAAGTCGATAGCTTCTGGCAACGTCAGGTCGCGTCGCTCGGTCCAAAGGATCTCCTCGCCGGCCGTCTCCGTCACCAGGATCGTCTCGGCGAGTGGGTCCTTCAGAGCACTCAGCTTTCGGCCCGCCGATCCGGGCCAGGGCGTGTGGGAACCGATCACAGCCACATAGCTGGTGCAGGTGTCAGGGTGTGCCGTGCGGCCGAATCTGGTGTCGCTGTGCGTATGCGCCGCACAGGCATACTCGGCCGGCCGTTTCTCGAGGAGATGGCGATTGCCTGGTCCGTCCCAGGGCTCTTCAAAGCGATACTCATCGTAGAGCGTCTGATACCCCAAGAACGGCAATATCAACACTCGCCAGCTGTGTTGAGGCTTGCCTTGCTCGTCCGCCACAAACGCCGGCGGGAGAGTTCTATACTTTTGGCAGTAGGCATCCAGCGCGAGAGCGATCTGCTTCAGGTTGTTGCCGCAAGACATGCGTCGTGCCGCATCGAGTGAACTGCCCCCAGGGGGCAGCAGACATGGACATAACAGCAACCACCCCAGCAGGCCAATGAAGAAGGCACGAGGACGCGAGGGGCTGCCGTAGACATACGTCCAGAACAACGCCAACGGCACTCCAATGAGCACGCCTGCCGGTCCGAACGTACCCAGCGAAATCCCCAGCAGCGACAGCAGATAGATAAGGTGCACCAGCCGGAAGTGCGGACGCCACGGCGTATTGAACGGGGACGGGCTACGCGGAGCGGCTTGGATGTCCATGCCGCTATTGTATCGCGCCATCGTCCCCCAATATATCAGCCCCTCACTCAATACCGTTGGGCGCGAGATGTGGGGGTGCATTGTGTTGCGTGTAATGGCTCGTGTCATACAGGAAGCTGCGGGCGGCGTTCCAGGTCGCATGACGCGACGCATCGCGTGGGGGACGCGTTTTGGCTGACCACCGATCCCCACGAGCTCGGCTCGTGCGGTGAATCCGATGGCGAGCTGCGTCTCCGCTCGCCTCCGCCCTCCTCGACCCCCGCGAGCTCCGCTCGTGCGGTGAATCAGATGGTCAGCTACCACGCCGCTCGTCCCCGCCCTCCTCAACCCCCGCGAGCTCCGCTCGTGCGGTGCATCAGATGGTCAGCTACCACGCCGCCTCGCCCCCTCCCTCTCCGACCCCCGCGAGCTCCGCTCGTGCGGTGCATCAGATGGTCAGCTACC
>JBGSHS010000186.1:0-5907 GCA_041752115.1 Pirellulaceae bacterium
CTCGTCGCTGGCCGAAGCGTTTGCCTTCTTTGCCGGCCAGCTGGAGATCGAACCGGTCCCCTCACGGCTGGCGGAACTCTTCAGCTCGCTCTCCCGCTACCACGACGACTATGCCGACGTGCGTGGCCAGGAGATGGCCAAGCGTGCCTTGATCATTGCCGCAACCGGCGCGCACAACCTGCTGATGTTTGAGCCAATTTAACCCCTAGCGAAAACTGCTGGTTTCTGCGGGGGCTTCTCGGTTGACACCACCCTCAAGAACTGCTTGCCGCAGGTGGCGAATGGGGCGAACCGAAATGTCTCTCATGGGGGATACGACGTATCGGTGTGGTTAGAGTTGATGGTGGATCGGTTGGCCAGGCCGGTCAATCGGCAGGTGTCCCAAGAGGAGGAACGGGACGGTCTCGGCAGTGACCCGTGCGGATAAGCGTCCCGAGTGTACAAAGAAAGATGACAGAATAAGGACTTGACATTCTTGTTGCCGTTGCGATAGTTCCCCTGCACTCACAGTGAGGGTGATAGCAGTCGACGCTGGGGCTTTCGCTGATCGGTGTTGATCCACACGTAATATCTCAGGACGGTCGCTTCACCAAACTGCATCACTGAAGGAATACATCGTGAAATTCTGTGGCATCTCGCTGATCGTAATGGGTTTTGCATTCGTGCTCTGCACCGACTCTAACGCCGATCTCATTGGTGACACCGTTCAAGTGCAATCGGCAATCTCCTTTTCGGGTTCGTTTTTGGAATTGACGGACGCTTCCGTCGTCGTTGGTGATGGATTTGAACTAACGGGATTTGGAGCTTCACGAATCTTTAATATTGACATTGGCAGTGAGACTATTCTCATCCAAGGGACTCAAGGCTTCGCTTGCACGGGCGACGAGTTTCAAGGCCTTCGGTTTTCGGATCTCGATTGGCTGCCGATGGGAGGCACACTTGTTGGCGTCACTGCGGAATCATCGTTGGGCACGGTAGACCAGGGCCGAGTTGAATTTGGATCTGACTTTGTCAACTTTGATGTTCGGCTCGGTTTCAGTGACAACCTTGGAATTTACGCCGGAGAAGACACGATACTGCTCACGCTCGACTTTGCCCCTGTCCCCGAACCCTCCACCCTCGCCCTCTGGTCGCTCTTCGGCTTGATCGGCGGAGTCGTCGCTTGGCGGAAACGCAAGTAGTAAACTCCGGGGTCACACCGCATGATTCGAAGTACAGCCCCGTGTGAAGAACACGGGGCTTTTCTTGTGCCAGTACCCAGCCCACCAGAAATATCAAGAGTTTCAACCCGATTCAAGTTTGCGAGCGGTCACCCGGCAAACCGCCTCGAAGCCTCCCACCCAATCGCCCCACCAAACACCTCGGGCGGCGTAACCGTTGGAGTCCCTGGAAAAAAAAAGGCGACACTCCTGGTCTCCTCCAGTAGCCACGCTATGGAACTTGCCCCCCAGGTTTTTGGAGAAAATTTCTGGGATCTAAATATTGCTACTGGGACACCGGCAAATCCGTTCAAAATCGGCGTTTGCTGTTCCCTTCTTCGCAATCCGGCCAAACGACTCTGAATCTCGGTCGTGACCTTGCCTGCAACTCCGACCCTTCACGGAAGCCTTGGACGAATCCGTGTACAAACACGATGAGCGGTGGCATCACGATCATTCCGTCTACCACGTACCACATCTACTCAGCCCTCTCGTTCCTGCCCTTCACCCATTCGCCTACAAGCCGACTTTCCCCATCGCCTGCTGATATTTCCCCTCCAACTCCGTGTCCAAAGCAACATGCTGATAAACTGCAAGGGTCTCCCTGCGAGGGTGCCCTGTAATCACCTGCAACTCGGCGTCCGCCAGCCCCGAATGGCGGGTCAACCACGTCACGAATGGGTGCCTGAACGTGTGGGGCGTAGCTTTGACCCCAGCCTGCTCGGCGTAGCCCTTAACAATTTGCTGCACCCGCCTCGGTGTGAACTTGCCGTTACGGCGGGTCTGGAATAAGTACCTGTTGTTCGGGTGAGCCGAAACGTGGGTCCGCAGAGCAGTGGCAAATCCCTTCCCGAACAGAACATGCCGGTCCTTCGCCCCCTTGCCCTGGTTTATGAATATCTTGCAGGCTTCCATGTCCACGTCGCTGACCTCGATCCGGCACCGTTCCGAAACTCGGACCCCCGTGAAGAGCAACATTCGGTGATATCTCGAGAGAGTTTGAAACCATTAACTGTCGATTGAAAACCGAGAGGCGCGCGGCAGCAGTCTTTCGGGACGAATTTTGATTGAGCAGTAGATTACCATGGATCCTAGTAACCTAGACCCCAAAGAGGATCGGCGCGGTGAGGATGCCCTGAAGAGCTCGTATCTGCCTCATATGGATCGAGTGGCAGCTCCTCTCTTCACCTTGCGCCGCTGCGGCCTTGTCGGCGTGTCCGTCCAGGACAATGACACCAGGATCTGGATTGTCGTCAAAGGGGATACGGTGCAGGCTCAGCTTGACCGGGCGGTCCCGGGGTTGGAACGCCGCCTGGTGCTCAGTGGCATCAAACCGCAAGACGTCAGAGAAACAATCAATGCCGGCGGGAGCCATGCTCTGCAAGGGGGGTTTTTGAATGAAGTACTTCCCGGGCTGATACGACCTCTTGATCAGAAGGTCGCGGGCATGGTCCATCAAGAGATTGCGGCTTGGAAGAGCACCGGCAGAGACTTGAGTTCGATGCTCGTGAGCGGAACCACTCCTCTCACCATCGCCTGGACGATTGAACTCCCCCGGCTGAAATGCGTGGCGCCACCGGTTGTCCCGGTCCTCGGTCCGAAACTGGGAAAGGCCAGAATAGATATTTCGATCGGCGGCGGTGTGCTGACTACGGTGGTGCACCCCTGCGATGCAAAGCTTAAGCCGAAAATGCTGCGGGAACCGTTGACCAAGTTGTTTTCACCCTTTGGGAATGGCACCGTATTAGCGCGGGCAGAAGCTCTGGCTACAGCGATCTTACAGACCCTCGGCTCAAGTCTGATGGATTGAAACGGCTTTGCTGCATAGAAGAAGTTTCACCTTTCTGTGAATCAATCCCATATTCTGGGCCCAATACTACTTCCGCGCACCTGGCGACTTATGACTTTTCTGAGAGGCTATGGTCTCCAGTTCTCACTCAGAGGTCGCGGCGTTTCGCTCGAGTCTTCTGGCCGTCGATTCTCGAGTACACGTTCGATGAATATACGTCTCAATCCTTTTAATTTACCGATAGCCCAGGCCGAGAAACGGTGCGTGGCACCGTTTTCGTGGTTAGTGAGGCAAGACGGGCAGATTTGCGCCGGTTGCCTTCAGGTTCGGTCAGTCCGGCAACGGTCAAATGCGCTGGCCGCTCACGAACTCGCTGGCGGCCACTTGGTTGAACGGAGCCCGACGGGGCCAACGATGCTCCATGTTGCCCCAATTACCGCCGAAACGGTGCCACGCACCGTTTCCACCTCTGGTGAGCTGAGGTTTGTGAACTAGCATCTCCCCGCCGGCCCCGTGCCGGTGGGCTGATGTTTGATAACTAGCCACGGCGCGCCGCGCGCCGTTCCCCACCGGCCCCGAGCCGGTGGGCTGAGGTTTGATAACTAGCCACGGGGCACCGCGCGCCGTTCCCCACCGGCCCCGTGCCGGTGGGCTGAGGTTTGTGAACTACACAGCGCCGCGATCATATTCCCCGAACGTGCCGACATAGTAGCCGGACTGGAACACCGGCTTCATTCCGTGTGCATACGCGCCATTATTCAGATACGAGAGCGCGACAGCTTGTGGTGAGCGTTCGACGCAACAACCCATCGTCATGTGAATATGCTCAGCCAGGATCGCCAGCCGCGACAGGCGATCACCGTACTTGGCTGCCGTGCCCTCTAGCACGTCGCGCAGACGTTCAAGGACAGACTCCCGCACCTCGACGGCCCTCGAATCGTTAACGATGCAAACGTGCAAGTTGTACCAGTATTCCCCGTGCGATGAAAAAGATGGTTTGCTGAGATCCACGCCGGGATAGGATCTCTGGAAATCGGTCAGGCGCTGCTGCACGCGCGGATCGGCCATGCGATGATGACCGAGTTGCTTCTCCACGTATTGCTCGACTCTCTCGCGTGTGGCGGCACCGACGCTCCGGAGACAGTAATTGCGCCGGAAGGCTTTCGGCTCGCGACCGCGAATCGCATGTTGCAGGCGACCCTTGACGGAGCGAATGAGCTGACTGGGCGCAACGTGGGGTTGGGTGCTGACGAAGAATTGGCTGGCGCCGTTCGCAGCGGTTCGGTGCTTGAGCACGCGAACGCCATCTTTCTCGACGGATTCGGCCAGAGCATCCCACCACGCACTTTCCGATAGTGGCTCAGTACGCCAGAAGAGCGTCAAGCCCCAATTCAGCTGGTACGCTGGCGATGTGTTCTTTTCGTCGTAGATGGGCTCCATGGCTGGCGAACTCGGATTACTGGGGCTGGGATCCGCCGGCGTCGTGAGTGACAGAAGCGGTCATAGTCTCCGAACCCAGAACAATCGGTACGCTACCGTCAGCGTGCTGGTATGTATCAATATATTCGGGCTTACGTATCGATTCCATCGGTACGAAAGCGGAGGATAGGCATGTGGACTCCGGCAGGGAGAATCCAGAGCACCACAGGGCCGGTGGCGTGATCATGTTCACCATGGACCTCTCTCCTCCGAGCCCGTCTCGGTGGGTAACGGTTTGTGAACTAGCCGAACGGACACCACGATGCATCTCCCCGCCGGCCCCGTGCCGGCGGGAGGATGTTTTGCCACTAACCGAGTTCATCCGCGGGTGTGTTTCGGTCTCGGCAGCGCTCCGGCGGATAACGACTGAAACGCTCGACCGATCAACCGGATGGAGTGCCCCTCTAGTTCCCAAACGTGCTGACCACCGGCACAGGGCCGGTGGCGGAGTGGGGTTGGTGGGCTTGATGGTAGTTCCCCAACGTGCTGACCACCGGCACAGTGACATGCACATGGCACTGTCATGAGCTACCGCAGCGGGCTCGGTAGAAACGGGAGCGGACGGAGCCTGCCACCGTCGGCGACGGGCATCCAGCTCGTCTCTGGTCTTCCGATCCTCGCACTCGCACAAGTACGTCTGCGATGAGTGTGAGCGTTCACGGCCTGGCCTGTCCGTGGCGGGGCCGCCGGGGGGGCGTGTTTTCGGTGACAGACGTATGTCACCGTATGAAAAGACGGACAATCGGGACTTGCACGGGTGGTGCGAAGAAGGCACAATGACCGTGCGATGCTTCGAAAACGCGGGCCAACGTGAGGCACCAGCATGTTGGCCAAACTGCATACTTTTTCCCTGTTGGGCATCGATGCGGTGCCCGTGGAAGTGGAAGTCGACGTTTCGGCCGCCGCGGAACCGACGACGATTCTGGTCGGCCTTCCCGAGGCGGCGGTGCGGGAGAGCCGCCACCGCGTGGACCGGGCCATGGTTAATTCGGGTTTCGTGCGGCCCCAGGACCGGGTGGTCATCAACCTGGCGCCGGCTGAACTCCCCAAGCACGCCACGTCCTTCGATCTCCCCATCTCGCTGGGCGTGCTGGCTGGCAGTGGCCAGCTCAGTTCGGATCGTTTCGACCGTTATGCCGTGGTGGGCGAACTGTCGTTGGAAGGGGCCACGCGCAGCGCCAAAGGGGCGCTGTCGATGGCCATGGCGGCGGCTCGTCAGGGCAATCTCCAGGGGATTGTCGTGCCCGACGTGAACGCATCGGAGGCCGCGGTGGTGGAGGACCTCGACGTGATCCCTGTCTCGTCGCTGGCCGAAGCGTTTGCCTTCTTTGCCGGCCAGCTGGAGATCGAACCGGTCCCCTCACGGCTGGCGGAACTCTTCAGCTCGCTCTCCCGCTACCACGACGACTATGCCGACGTGCGTGGCCAGGAGATGGCCAA
>JBGSHS010000187.1:0-50994 GCA_041752115.1 Pirellulaceae bacterium
GCCGATACCGCCAGGAATTCACGCCGCGAAATCGCCTGTCTGTCCATTGTTCGTCCCTCCGCCAAATGCGATGCATCTGACAATGTACCCAATCTGGCACCATGCGACGACACCGGCGCCCACACGTAGTGCTTGTCGCAGGCCCACAAGAGTGATGGGCTTGCTCGTAGGAAATGATGAACCGGAGAGGACGCACAGCAGTTGAGCCAGTTGCCAGATTCGACTCGGTCGTTCGTATCCTTGCGCCTTAGCGCGAGCTCGTGATACGGGAGAGTTGTCAATGATTCTCACGTCAGCCACGGCCGCACCCCAGGAGGAGTTCACACCAAGACGCCAAGAAGTGACAGAGAGAGGCAGTGGAAACGCCTGAGGTACTCGGATCAAGCCACCGCTTACGGTGAGATCAGTTTTGGGGGGCTGTCGGGATAGAGCGGATCGAAGTCGCTGTTGATAGAGATGCCAGTGATCTCGTTGTCAGGCCAGGCGAGGGAGAAATCGACTTTGTGCTCCATTGTCCGGCGAGATCCACCTTCCTGCGGGGGTGGTTTTTTGAAGAATCTATTTCCTGGCGTGAGGGGTTTGGGACGTCAATGGTGATTCTATCTATAGAGGCTCGGTGGCTGCCGAGGGTGCTGCGCGGAAGGGTCGCGCGTCCGGTCGCGCTGTGCGCCGGGCCCAGTCGGGAGAATCCACGTGGCGCTGGGGATCAAACCATTCGTCGATTTCGCCTTCAAAAAGATCTTCGGCACGCCGGAGAACGTGCCGGTTCTTGTCGGCTTGCTCAATGCCATCCTGCAACTGGCTAATCCAATCGAGGACCTCGAGATTCTCAATCCCTTCAGCTACCGGGAATTCGAAGAGGATAAACTGATCGTCCTGGATATCCGGGCCCGCGACGCGGCGGGGCGGCGGCTGAACATCGAGATGCAGGTATCGGTCGTCCCGGGGCTGCTGCAGCGATTGGCCTACTACGCTTGCGCCATGTATGTGGACCAACTCGAAGCCGGCCAGGACTACGCCGTGCTCCGTCCCGCCATCTCCATCTGCTTGCTCAATCAGACTTTGTTCTCCAATGTACCAGATCCGCACCACCGCTTTCGTCTGGTGGACCCAGAACACCACCGCGAGTTTCCCGCTGTCCTCGAAGTACACACGGTGGAGTTATCGAAGTATAATCTGGACGAGGAGATGATTTCTACGGCCACGGCCATCGAGCAGTGGGCCTTTTTCATTCTGCGGGCGGATCGCTACGAAGCCGGGCGGTTGCGGGAATTGCTGCCAGGGGCCGAATTTCAGCGAGCAATCTCGGCCGTCGAAACCATCGCGGCCAAGACGGAGGATCGGCAGATGTATGACGAACGCGAAAAAGCACAGCGTGATTACCAATGGGCGCTCAACAGCGCACGCGAGGAAGGACGCGACCAAGGGCGCGAGGAAGGGCGCGACCAAGGACGCGCTGAGGGACGCGCTGAGGGACGTGTTGAGGGACGTGTTGAGGGACACCGGGAAGGGCGTGAGCTGGGTCTGGAACTCGGTGCCCTGGTGGGCAAGATCCAACTGCTGCAGCAGTTGCTGGGTGAAAAGCCGTCCTCGACAACAGGCCTCCTGGATCGTTCGGCAGATCAACTCTCCGCGCTTCTGGGAGAACTGCAGCAGCGGCTGCGCTCGCGTGAGAACCGATCATCGTGACGATGTGCCCATCGTCGGTGCCTGACAGTCCTGCTGAGAGCGACGCGATTCCTTCCGATCTTCACGCGTCTTGAAACTCGTCCGGTGCCGGCTTGATAGATTGTGACACCCGCTCAACCACCACGTGCCGATTGAGTTCGGGACCGGTGAATCTCAATGCTTCTGGTTCCGAAGGTCTTATCCAATCGATTGAGGACCTTCGTCCACGGAGGTTCCTTTGTCGCACGTCAGCGCGGCGTGAGCTCCACATGGTGGCAAGCGCCCAAGGCGCAGGCGGCGACGAAGATCCTCAAGATACTTCAGCTCTTCCGCGAATCAGTGGCTGGTGCCGCCAGCAGTTCCGGATAGTTCGCGCTGAGCCATTGCACGTAGTCGCGGTAGAGACGCGTCGCGTCCTGATGTCCCGAGGGCACTGCACTGCCCGGCTTACTCATGATCCCTTGATATTGATAGACGAGCACCTTGTCCACAAAGGGCCCGACCGCCTCCAACTGCTGCTGCAGGCGGGTAAACGGTGCCGGAATAAGGGGGGAGTCCTGAGCGTTCGGTTCGCCCTCCCAGGCAAACGTCTCCACGTCGGCCCACAACGCACGCTCGGGAGCCTTGTCATGGGCGGCTCGCAACGTGGCGAACGCCCGGGCACTCTGGTCCGGTGTCATTCTCAGGCATCCCACCTCGTCCTGGTAGGCGATGATGTCCACGTCCAACGCCGCCAATTGTCTGATGTAGCGATCATCGCAGACGGCTTTGCTGGTGAAATAGGGCGCGGTGAGCGTCTTGCAGTCAGGCATGAACTGCCGCGCCTCTCGGCTGCATGTGTTGATGTACTCGACGAACGCCGGGACGAAGTACGGTGTCAGATACGCCTCGTTCGCCCAATACCAACCGTAGAAGCTCTTGTGGTGACCATATTTGTCGGCGATCTCTCCCATCATTTGCAGGCGTGGGCGCACGACCTCTGGCTGGTTGAGCGTCTCGGCACCGTGCCAAGGCCCGTACCAGTCGCAGCTGAGAAAGAACTTCACTCCGTACTTGTCCGCAGCCGACAACAGGGCTTCGATCGGATCGGCACAGGCCAGTTCCGGGGCCTTGGGCAGGAGCGGCGTGTCGTAGAAGGCCTTGCCACCCTTGGCGATGGCCAACAGCACAAGGTAGCGAATTCCTATCTCGGCCACTTCCTGGACCGCGCATTCCCATTGTTCTGCCGTATACCGGGCGCAGGCGTCGTTCCAGTAGTGATGGCGCCGATCATCCCACAGGATGCTGATCCAACTTCCTTCAATCGGCTTGCCTTTGCCGACGCTCTGATCAGCGTCGGATCGGATGCTGCAGGGAAAAGGCGCTGCGGCAGCGCCTCCCAGGGCGATGAGCTTGAGCAGGTCGCGTCGATGAATCGTCTTCATAACTCCACTCGTGCTGCGTCGGAGGTTGGCTGTATTCCTCGTTCCGCTTCTCTGCGGTTCTCAATACCACGGCACGCCTCGGCTCATGACGAACGACGAAAAATCAACGACGAATATCGACGGCGCCATACGCAGCCGACCCAAGTTTCTCAACAGACTGGTTCCGTATTCGTCATTCCATTCGTCATTGGGTATTTCGTCATTCGTCATTTAATCCGGGTATTTCGTCATTCGTCATTTCCTATCGGTGTTGCTGAATCGCACGGTCATTTACGATGCGGACCTGCTCAGCAACTGGTAAGCTCGGAAGAGGACTCGCGGCAGGTGGAAGCAACCTTTCCAGCCGTTGGCTTTGGCTGTCCATACCGGGCTGCCGTCGCGATTGAGGTAACCGAACCACTCACCGAATTCGGGATCCGGGAAGTGGTTGAAGGTGTAGTCGTGGACCTTGTCATACCAGCGGGCCAGATCGTCGTGGCCGGTCAAGTCCCAGGCCAGCAGCAGGGCGTAGAGTGTTTCGCAGTGGGGCCACCACAGCTTCATGTCGCCTTCAAGGGCATGCGTGGGAGACCAGTCGATGTTGGTGATGTAGCGCAGGCCGCCATACTGCTCGTCCCAGCCGTGGTCCAGTGAGGCCAGTACGATCTCCACTGCCGTTCGCAGCAGGTTCTCGTCGCCACGGTGGCGGGCGATCTCCATCAGCATCCAGGCGCTTTCGATGGCGTGTCCCGGGTGGAACATCCGCCCCTCGGGCAAGTCGAGCATCGGTGAGCCATCCATCGCGACGTTTTCCAGCAACACGCGACGGTCCGGTTTCCAGTGTCGGTTGACGATCGATTCCACCGACCGCGTCAGATCATCTTCGAAACGTTGATCGGAGCGAATTTCGTTGAACACCCAGGCCACTGTGATCCGGCACATGTCGTGCGCGTGCAGGTGGAACTCGGCATGGATCGGGTAACCCAGCAACGGCGTGTCGGAAGGACATCCCAGGCGAGGCATGAGAAAATCGTACATCTTCATGGCCTTGGCCCAGTAGGCGACGTCGCCGGCAGCCCGGCTGAACTCCGCCATGGCGATGGCCCCGAATACCTCCGTATAGGTGCTGAGCACTTCTGAGCGGCTCTGGCCCTCGCGCGTCAAACGGAAGTGCATTTTGCCGTCTTCCTTGAAGGCATGCCGCAGCATGAATTCTGCTCCCAGGCGGGCGGCCTCCAGCCACTGCGGGTCGGGATGGTGTGCATTGTAGAGATGACTGAGCATCCAGACCTGCCGGCCGTTCATCCAGAGGTATTTGTCGGTGGCCCACGGGTGACCGTCACGTTCCAGCAGGCTGTAGTAGCCACCGTACTCTTGATCCAGTGAATGGTTCATCCACCACGGGATGACGTCATCCAGGATCGCCGCTCGGTAATGCTCGCGCAAATGCGCGGCCCGCTCGGCAGGAATCTGTTGGCCCGCTAAAGTCACACCCTATCTCCCTTGTGAGAACGTTGTATCGCCCCTGATTTCACTGCATCGCGCTTCCAGGATGCTTCAATTTCCTCCAGGCTGCGCCCCTTCGTTTCCGGCACGTAGCACCAGAAGAAGAGCGTTCCGAAGAAGCAAATGGCCGCGAATGTCAGAAAGCCCACATGCATCCCGTACCGGTGGACGTACCAGGGAAAGAGGAAAGCACTTATGGCGTTCGTACCCCAGTTGGTCAGCGTCGCGATTGACATGGCGCGGCCGCGGACACGGTTGGGAAAGATCTCCGGCGTCAAGACCCAGATGACGGCGCAGATCGACAGCGCGACACACGCCATGTAGATCGCCAGGACCGCGGCGATCCAGCGGCCGACTGCCTCGTTGGCCAACACCAATCGCGTTTCTCCGGTTGCCGCATCTGGCACGAACTGGGGATTGCCGTACAGGAAGAGCAGGCCGGTGAGGGCCAACGTCAGCACGACCAGGCTCATGCCACCGATGAGCAGAGGTCGTCGGCCGAGACTATCGATCACGGCCAGTGCGATGAGCGTAAAGATGAGGTTGATAACGCCAAACGCGACCTGGAATTGAAACGCGCCAATTCTCTCGAATCCCGCATGCTCCAGCACCGTCGGTCCGTAGTAAACCACAATGTTCACACCGGTCAGCTGTCCGAAGAAGGAGAGGGAAACGCCGACCAGCAGAGCCAATCGCAGGCCCGGTCGAAACAACTCCCGCAGAGTCCCCTCTTCGTTGGCCAGGGCGCCGGTGATTTCGTCGATCTGTCGCTGAGCCATTTCGCTGCCACTGACTTTGGTCAGGACGTGTCGCGCCGCTTCGATCCGCCCCTCTTTCGCCAGCCAGCGAGGGCTTTCTGGCACGCAGAACAACAGCAGAAAGAACAGTCCGGCGGGAATCAGTTCCGCGGCGAACATCCCCCGCCACACTTCGGCTACGAAGAGCCAGTGGAACCAGCCCTGCTCGGCCAGCTCACCGGCGTGCTGTTGGGAAAAACCGAGTAGCCACCAATTCGTGAAGTACGCGGCCAGGATGCCGATGACAATCGACAGCTGATAAAACGCTCCCAATCGACCACGCAGGCGAGACGGACCCAGTTCCGAGATGTACATCGGCGCCAGCACCGACGCCATCCCCACTCCCACGCCGCCAATGATCCGGGCCACAATCAGCACGGGGAACGTAAGCGGAATCGCGGACCCGAGAGCCGAAACAAAGAAGAAGACGGCGGCGATGATCAACATCGGCTTGCGGCCGAATCGGTCACCCAGCGACCCCGCCACCGCGGCCCCGATGATGCACCCCACCAGCGCGGAACTGGCGAACCAGCCGACCTGCACTTCGCTTAATTGGAATTGTGCTCTAACGAATCCGAACGTGCCCGAGATGACAGCCGTGTCGAATCCGAACAACAGCCCTCCCAACGACACCACGAAACAGACGGTGGCCAAATAAGCGGCGCTGCCGGTCGAGGTGCCCTGTATCCGGCTATCGGAACGATGACTCATCAGTGGATCTCCATCCCGGACCCCAAAGCCTGCAACCAGCTGCCGCCGCAGTTCGTGGCTCGTATTGCCCTCCACGATTCTAAACCGAATGCACATCACAGACTACAGGCAGGGCTTTCATTCCGAGCAGTCGATGTCGCAGCGGCAAGGTCGCCAGGCAGCCAGCCCTGCGCCATTTCCGATACCTTGTTCGCGCGGTGGCGTGAGCGATCGTCCGTGGCGAGCTTTCGGCAAGTCTTATTGAGTTTCAGGTAAGGAGTGAACCGAGGGCCTCCAACGGCGGCCCGGACTGCCCGCAGCGACAGCCATGAAGTGGGTCAGAACTTTCCTGGGTATCAATAAACGCAGACGACGCTACATGCCAGGGTTCATCAAGCTGACACCCATCAGGCCGATCACGACTTCCTGGGAAAGAGTCTCCAGTTCGATCGTTTTGAGTGCTTTGCCCGGCCGCAGTTTCCACGAAAGGACCATCGCCCGGCATTCCTTCCCCAACTGGACCATCGGCGGCGGCTGGAATGGCAAGGCAAAGGCGTCCGTTTCGTAGCTGTAATCCTTCCCGCCCCACGACCCGAGCGGCCAGAAATTCAACGGCGGAATCAGTTCCAGTTGCTCCCATTCGCCGTCGCCGTAGTGAAATCGCACGACGGCGTTGGGCTGGCGCAGTTGCATGGGATTCGTTGAACCACAAACGAGCAACCAGATCGCCTCTGCCGATTGTCCAACCGGAAGCGTCACAGACCGAGGCCAGTTGTCCCAGAGCGAGGTGAAAGCGATGTTCTTGTCGCTGGCCAGCATGGCGAACGGCACGTTCTGGGCTGTCTGAAGTCGGCCATCAGGCCCGGAAAGCGTGGGAACGTTGTCTAAGTCGATCTGCGGCAGGAGTCTATTTGACCAACCCCAGGGGACAAAAGTCCAGGCCGACCAGCCATCGGTGCCGATGCGCACCGAACAGGTGTTCGGGCGAGGCGTGAGGTACTTCTGTTTGAAGATGGCGCGGACATCGCCGTTTAGCACGGGAGCCAGGTCCAGGCATTTCCACTGGGCATTGGGTGGTGCTTCGCGCGGTGTGCGGGCCGCAAGCTCAGCTTCCGCTTGGGGATCGCTCACCCGGATCCTAAAGACCTGCCGCTGTGGCAAGTCGCCGACCTTCATGTCGACCAACACCAGATGGCAGCCTGGCTTGCGCGCCAGCCGACCGGTGACCGTGCGGTCCTCCGCCCGCGCGTCTTCGAGGATTTCATGGAAATCCTGCCATGCCTCGGCCTTTCCCCGCGGCGACGCGAGCCGCACCGTATCACCCACGCGGGCCTCCAGCGTCACCGCCGCTGCCTGGGGCACGCGGTCGGCAAGTTCAATCGCCACCGATGCGGTCGTCACCGGTTTGTTCGTCTCCACAATCAGATGCGTGCAACCGAATCCGGCTTTCACTGACCACTGGGCGACTTGACCGTCCAGCATCACGCGCCGCACCATGCCAGCACGAACCGGCAAGTGGAACTTGATGACCGCTGCCCGCGCCAGCTCCAGTTGGTAGATGTCGATGTCGTCTTGCTGTTGGAAGCTGAACGAGTAGTCCGGGGTGCGAATCGCCGCCCGGGGCCACGCGGACGGGAATGCCGGCCTTATCCGCACCACGCCATTGGGATAATCCGGGTCATAGCCGAACAGGCCCTCGACGACCGCGCGAGCAAACATGTCCTTGCTGTCGGCAAAATCAGCGCCCGCGCCGATGTGGCTGAATCCGCCCGGCATGACGCCGGCATAGCAGCTTTCCAGCATGGCGCCCAGCAACAGTTCCCACCCTTCATCCGCCAGGCTGGTCTGGGCGTAGGCGAGGGCCAGATGCCAGAGATCACCATTGAATGCCTCGCGCACTGACCACACTGACGGCACCCAATTCGACTGCATGCACAGGACGCCGCCGAATGGAAGCTGGATACGTTCCAGGCCCCACTCGGTGTAATAGAGAGCCTGGATCGCCTGCTCCGGCGTGCAAAGACCGGCGTCGATGGGAAGGAATTGGCTGTAATACCACGCGTCGGGATGAACTCGGTGGTGCCCACCCTGCTCGACGTAAAGGCCGAAATGCCCACGATCCTTCAGCCAGAGCTTTTGGCGCATCGCCCGCTGAATCGCATCTGCCCGGGCCTGGTGACGCTCCGCCGCCGCCGTGTCCTGTGCACGCCGCGCCATGTCGCGGGCGGCCAGATGGGCGTAGTAGGCGTAAGCCGATTCCTCAGCGCTTCCTCCGCCGTTGTACCAGACTGAGTCCGTTGGCAAGGTGTTGACGTAGCTCTCGTAGAGCCCGTCATCGTCCGGGTCGAAACAGTCCTTAGCCCATTCCAACTGCAATTCGAGCGCCGGTCGCAGCATCCGCTCCAGTTCCGGATCGGCGGTCCATCGCCAGTCACGACAGGTCTGGTCGAAGAACTGGGTTTGGGTGTTGTAGTATGGAGTAGGAGCCTTGCTAATCCAACCTCGGCCGCGCATGCGCGAGTCGTCTGCCTCGCGTGTACCAAGTGCCGCATCATCCGCGACAGGTTGTGTCCGGAGCTTGTCCTCCTGGACCTGTGAAGCGAAATAATGAGCCGCATTCCCCTTCACGCGGTCGTGCCAGCCGAGCGCTGTGGAGCCGCAGATCACTCGCCAGCCGAGAAACGGAATGTGAAAACTCATACACCCGTGGCGGAAGACCGTCGGATCGCGATCGCATGCCCCGTCCATGGCATGAGCAACGGCGGCGACGGCCGCATCCAAACGCGGCTCGGGCGTGTCGGTCCGGATACGCTCGATCGACTGAAGGTAGGCCGCGGCCTCCGCCAGTGCTCTCGCCGGCGATTGGATCACGTTGGCATGGGTCGGCGTCTCGGCCTCCGCAAACTGAACCGCCCACGTCGCCTCGTCCTTGCCGGCGAGCAGCTCCATGACGCCACAGAGCGTGGGAAGCTTGTCGGGGCTCGACTCCGCCAGTTGCACCGGATCGGCACAAGCGGAAGCGTCAGCAACTCGCAGAATCCCCGCATGATCCACGGCGCCCATGGTCGCCATGCGTGCATCGGCGCTGTTCTGAATGCGAAATGACCCGCCGTCGAACCACACGTGATTGTTGGCGCAGTCGGCTGGAAGAAACCCGACGCGGGTCAGCGGATTGCGAGGATTGCCGGTTCTGAATACATCGGGGTTACCGTGCATGACCGGATCCCATTTCCAGCGCAGAGACTGCCCTGTTCCATCGGCACTGCGTATACCCCCCAGCGTCCAGACCAGCTTATCGCCTGTGCGCACCCCGCTGGCTTTCAAGCGGAGGACGAATCCCCCCGCCCAGCTCATCGGATATACCTCAATGTCCACCCGGACGCCGGGCCACGATGGATCGGCAATTCGCCATGTCATGCGTCCGCAGCGATAGCGAGATTCGACCTCCGCGCAGTCGTGGAACCAAATGCCAGTGTTGTCGCGCACCAGCGCGGCGGACCAAACACCCGCTTCGACGGTTTCCGCAATCAGCCGCACCAACGGTCGGTCGCCGACAAGGACGAAACCACTGTTGTCCGGCTGACAGTAGAGCGGGCGGTTATTGAAGCAGGTGCGGTTGCGGCCGACGATCTCCCGATCCTCCGCCGAATAGCGCAACGCTCCATGTTTCAGATATTCAGAGTCCTTGACTTGCCCAGGCTCGAGCCAAGGCTGCTCCTCCGCGGGAGCCGTGACCTTCGGAGCATCCCCTCCCCATGCAGCAACGCTGCCCGTGAGGATTCCTGCCATGATCGCTGTCGTCATCACAAGCCGATTCATGCCGTCTCCTTCCGATGTCACACGTGCTGCCGACCGACGCAGTCGGGATTCGCCGCGAGCCACTCTGGACACGACAACGGGGAGCCGGACGCCGCCGTTGTGAGATACTCGCACGTCAGCCAGATCACCTACTTACTCGTCGCCGATCCTCGCTTCGCCGCCAATAGTTGGACGAGTATCTGAATGTAATGCACGTACATAGCGCTATTGATGCTCAGGAAAGTTGTGACCCACCTCATGGCTGTCGTTTCGGGGAATCCGGGCCTCCGTTGGAGTCCCTCGGTTTACTCCTTACCTGAAGCTCAATAAAGATGATGCGTTGGGGGTGTCGCGCTGGTTTCCACCTTGCTCACCGGCACAGCCGCACCCGGCACTCCCGCCTGGCCAGTTCAACATCCGGCACCAGATCCGATTTTTGTTGCGATCCCGTCCACACACTCCACCCTGGAATTGCCGAAAACGCCCTTCGCATTCAGCGCAACAAATGCTGGACGTCGTCCTTCCAGAGTGCGCGACTTGCGCCGGCAATCCAGATTGGTGCAGAGTCGCTACTTGGCGGGAACGGCGATCATGTCCATCGTCAAGGTCCGGTCTGCCTGGCCGGCGCCAAACACGGTCACCAGGGATGCGGACGGCGGTCGCTGCGGGTCGTACAGACGCAGGCGTGCCAGGTCGAATCCTCTTCCCGCATCCCGGTCCATCACGTAGTACGTCGCCTTGGCCAGGTGAAGCAGGTCGCTGCCAGTCTGATCGAGGATGTTCTGCAGTTGTTCAAACAGGTCATTGGCCTGCTGTTCACCACGACCCGGCTTGCGGGCAAACAGTCCGGAAATGTAGATCCGCGTTCCGCCGCGCACCAGCGCCACGCGGCTGAAGGTTGCCATCGGCCTCACATCGGGCGGATTGAAGTACGTCACCCCCTCGGCTGTTTCATCGTCTGGTGGTAACTGAGCGATCAATTCGATTTCGGCATCTCCAGCAGCAATCCATTCGACGAAGATCACCGGCGGCAGAAGTTGGTCCGGATAGAACTTCTTCAGTTCGGCCAGGGTGTCGTTGGCGGAAATGGCCGGCTTCAGAAACACCTTCAGCTGGACCACGTTGGCGTGCGAGAGTCTTAAGAGTTCGAGGGTTCTGGTGAGCGTCGACATCGAATCGCTGATCCCTGACGCAATGAGTCCACCATCACCTGGCACCCCCGACAGATAGGCTACACCGCCGGCCGGTAAGACGGCCACATCCGCGCAGTCCTGATGCCCCGCCACGGCTTCGCATCGCTGCAGCGCCACGACAGTCGGGCCCTGCTGGGCAGCTACCGCCACGGCATCGACGGCCACCAGGGCCTTGGGATGTGGCATGGGCGTGAGGACGGCGCTGATCGCGGGGCGAACGCCCGGCTCCAACCGTTTGCTCAACTGCTCACGCACTCGATCGATGGTCGCGGGCTCGATCGCGTAGACGTGCAGTCGGACGAGTTCGTTCAGCCCCGAACCGCGCGTCTGGAGCACCGCGTCCAGATTGCTGAGGACCTGCTCGATCTGAGCATCCAAAGATCCCTCGCCCACCAGATTCCCTTCGTGGTCCAGGGGAAGCAGCTGCCGTGTGTGGGCCAGCGGCTGGCTTTGGACGACGACCGCTTGCGACATTCCTGCCGGAGCATCCAGCGGCAGGTACTCGATGGGTGATCCCGGCAACGGGGCAACGGGTGCATCCGGCGCCGGCGCGTCCTGGGCTGCAACACAGCTGCTGGGCTGACCCGTGCCGGCAAGTAGACAAAGAGTGATTGCGGCCAGCAGAAGAAACGCGTGCCATCCCAAATATCCAGGCCGTTTCAGATACAAGTACTCGGCACGCTGGCGGCGACGGGGCAATGTGGTACGCAAAGAAAACCCTGCCGCTCTGGCAGATCGTCCTGTCATGATTGTGCTCCTGGAGTGCCTGACACTTGCAGCTGGACTGGCGATACGTGCAGCTAAACCTGCGCGGGCAATTCAAAGCCTTTACGTCGTGGGATGTCGAGAAACTGGTTGGCTTCGTCGTCACCGGGAAAGACTTCTTTCTCCGGATCCCATTTGAGTGGGCGTCCGAGCCAGCGGGCAATGTTACCCAGATGGCATAAGGTCGCCACGCGATGTCCGTTCTCGATATTCATGATGGGATCTTGGCGCGACTGCACGCAATCGTAGAAGTTCTGCATATGGTTGTCGCTCTCGTACACCCGCTTCGCATCGGCAGGCAGCGGGTCTTCATCGAGTCCTATCGGATCGCATTCGTAGCCTCCGCGGAACAAGGTGATACGACCCTTGTCGCCGATGAACGTAGCGCCTCCGCCGACACGAGGATTGTAGGAACTGAGGGTCAGCACGACGCCGTTGGCGTAGCGGTAGTTGATAATGCCCTTGCTGCAGAAGGCGTCCCCGCGATCGCGTAGTTCTGGTTTGTCGTAGACGATTGTCGGCATCTTCTCGGCCGGGTCGACCCAGACTTCGACGGGACCGCTATGGTCCATTTCCAGCGCCCACTGCACGGCGCTTAGTCCGTGACAGCCCCAGTTTAACAGTTCACCGCCCGAATAGGGACGAAACGACATCCATCCGGGGCCCAGGGCGTATTGTTCCGCCGGTGCGACCGGATACGTCTCCTCCGGTTCGTATGGGATGCGCGACAGATAGATGTCGGTGTGGAATGGTACGACTTCGTTCGGCCCGCACCACCGATCCCAATCGAGATAATCGGGGAGCGGTTGAGCAGGAAAATTACTCTCGAACGGACTGGGATAATTGTAGCCGATGATCGACTGGATCTTGCCGATCCGGCCGTTGAGGATCAATTCGACGGCCTTGCGGGTCTTGGGATGCGAACGCTGCTGTTCGCCGGTCTGGAACACGCGATTGTATTTGCGTACCGCCTCGACCATCACACGTCCCTCACGGATGGTGTGCGACAGAGGCTGTTCGCCGTAGATGTCCTTACCCGCCTGGCAGGCGTGAATGCAGGGGAGGTAGTGCCAATGCTCCGGAGTAGCGTAGACGACGACGTCCACCTCCTTGCGATCCAACAGCGTCCGGTAATCCTGATAGGACTTGCACTTGTGGTACTTCCCCCAGATATCGGCTCGTCGCTTGTTCAGATCGGCCACTGCGACGATGCGCGCGTAATCCGGTGGCTCCCCCTGCCCCCCTTTTCCAATCCACAGCTGACCGTTACGTCGGCCGCAGCCAATGATACCGACACTGACCTCATTGTTGGCTGCCGAAGCCTTCTTGACCGCTTCCTCACTCGGTTTCTCTTGCTCGGGTTTTTCTCTCAAGGGTGGCTGCGGAGCTTCCTTGGTCGGTTCCTGGCACCCGGACAGCGTTATGCCTGCCAAGGCTGCCCCCATGGTCTGCCCGAGCAGACGGCGGCGCGAAATCTTTCTGTCACCAGTCATGAGATACTCCTTCTACTGATCCGAACACTCCCATTTGACAATAATTCTTGTGGTTTGCCCACCACAGGGGAAAGCAAAGTGCGGATGCTCACTGTTCGGAATCGGGGCAATCCACGGATTACAGCTCAGTTCGATCTTCGTGCCCTTGGTTGTCCGTGCCGCCCAGGCCAAGACGGCAGGCCACCGTGTCATGGAGATACCCCGCGACCAAGGGGAAGGTAGTGGAGATGTCCAGCGAATGCTACGTGCACTGGCTCAGAGCATTATTCCGACGACCGATCTTGTGAACGTCTCACACCACGTGTTCACGTGATCGTCACCACCTTTCTCCTCGCTCCGCCTCGTCTTCGCGCCTTGGCGCCTTGGCGTGGGACTTACCGGGAGCGGAAGAAGCTCACGCTAAGACGCCAAGGCGCGAAGAAGGGTGCCTTTCGCTACACTGGCGGTGGCAGGAACCTCGGCGACAACGTGAACGTTCGGTCCGCTCAGGCACTACTTGACAGCAAACACTTCGTTGACGTCCAGGCTGAATGCGGTGAGAAGCCGTGACGCGGCGCGCTCGCCGCGGCGAAAGACCCCATACTCTGCGTATCGGTTGCCTTCCAGAGCGAGCACGGTGATCGTGTCGTCAAGGGGATTCACGATCCAGTACTCCGGGATACCCGCATCTGCGTAGTCGGCCCGTTTGATCTTGGTGTCACGCTCCGGATCATCGCCACTCACGACCTCGACGGCAAGATCGACGCCGAGCCAATACCGCTGCTGCTGACGCGGGTCGCGCGCATCCAGCAGGACGGCCAGATCCGGCTCTCGGAACTTACCTGGCCGAATCTGGACTCGCAACGGCGAGAAGAGGGCGATGCCGCCCTGCGGTCGGATGAAAGCGACAAAACGCTCGTAGAGCAACCCCAGGATCTTCTGGTGCTCGGGGATCGGCATGGGTAGCACCTCAATATACCCGTTGTCAAACTCCAGCAACCGGCTGCTGTGGTCTGTCATCGCGAGGTATTGCTCCTCGGTCCAGAGCCCCTGAATCGGAGCAAGACTAAGGACGGTATCGTCGTCCCGATCGACGATGCGGAGTTCTGGGATGCGTGCATCAACAGTCATACTCTGACGTCTCCCATGGTTGTGCCGACCGCACTCAGTTTACACCCAGTTCAGTCGTTCGGCAATTTGGTGACTTTGCTGTCTGTTTCCGGGGCTTGTCTGCTACCGGGGGCACGAAGTGCGAGTCACCAGCACGGGGGACGTCGGGAATCACCGAATGACTTTTTTCAGATATTCTGCGATTTTTCCCCTGGGCAATGAGGGGAAGGACCCCCTTTTGTTGATTCACTCTATAGAGCATTCAGCGCGCGCTACCGTATCGTGCCCGGAGCACGGCATGGCACGTCGAAGGACTGTCTGTGACTGCTGGAAAGGAAATGGGGTGAACCGATGAAAGAGACGAACGCTGTGGTGGAAACGACACTTCGCATTCCCGGAACCTGGCACCACCCGCAAGACCTGATCGCGCGAATTCCGGCGGGCTATCGCCTGACCGCTCGAGCGCTGGTGTTGCCCAACGGTACCGAGGTCGAATTCACGCCGCTGGCCCCGGACGAAATGTTCGCGAAGGTCTTCCAGCTCGCCTGCCGGCGTTCGGCCACCGAGGAGGAAATCAAGCGTGTCAATCACTACACCGTCAATATCGCATTGACAGGACCGGGCGGTTCCCTGGCGGCGGCCCTGACCATGATGCACGCGGGCGCGGCCATCGTGCGCGCGGGTGGAGCTGGCGTGTTTATTGACAACAGCGCCATGGCACATGGCGGGGACGACTGGGTTGAAATGACCGAGGACGGCAGCATCGATGCCGTGAGTTTTTCCTTCGTTAACATAACACGGGGCAACCGCGAAGTGAGTACGATGGGCATGCGCGTCCTGGGAAAGCCAGATATCGTGATGGAACTGTCGGACGTCGACGACGATTGTAAAATCATCATCGACGTCATTCGTTACATATGCCGTGAGGACACGCCGGTCCGGAACGGTCGCAAACGGATGGGACTGGCCGGACCGGGATTTCGCGTTCAGTCCGCCCGCGCTGACGGACTGAAATGCTCAAGTCCCATGCACAATCCCTTCGGCCGTGTGAAGCTGACCCCAATCCAAGATACCACGCACCACAACAACTGAAGCCACGCTGTGCGGAGAATGAACAAGGGACTCGTGCCTCGTGCCTGGCAGGCCAGGGTAAGTGCGCGTCCGCCCGCCGCCACCCCCTTGGCACCGGTGATGCTGCATCCTCCGACGACAAACGGCTAATTCCTCGTTCCCCGCCGGCAACTCGATACCCACTCTCCTCTTCATTGCCACTCCCCTCTTCATGGCTCGTCCCCGTTGGCGGCGCGATTTCTGGTCATTTCGAGCCGATACACGTTCTTCCCGGTGAAGGATGCTATAATCGCGGGCGTTTCGGCTGATTTGACAAAGGCAGGTGTGCGATGATTCGTTTCCAAATTGCCAGCGTGTGGTTTGTTATGGGACTGATGACGCCTGCCTTGGAGAGCGCCGAGTCCGCGGCGGTGACTGTGCCCCCGTCGTGGGAAGTGCTTCCTGTACCAAGGTACGTCAACTATGGCTCTTCGGAGTCTTTCGTTACGGTCGGCAAGGTTGCCATCGTCCGGCGGGATGCGAGCCCCTATCAGACCGTGCGTGATGCCAGCGGCGAACTCGTGCGTCCGAGTACCATTACCGAAGAAGAGCTGGTTGAAGTGCTCAACGAGAATGGAATCACCGACGTCACAGGTCTCGGCGACAACCTGGCATCCTATGACGGCTTTGATACGCTGATCCTCCTCGGCAGCCCGCAGCACAATCTCCAGACTGCGAAGTATTTCGCACGGATGGAACTTTCGTTCGGGCACTGGGACGACCCCCATACGAGCGACGATGATTTCACCGACTGGTCGGACTTTGGCAGAGAGGGCTATCTTCTCAAAGTGGGCAACTTCGAGGGAATGAACGTCGTCATACTCGCCGGGTACGACCATGATGACTCCCGAGGCCGATTCTACGGGGCGGGTACGTTCTACGCACTTCAGTCGCTGCGTCAGTTGATGGTCCGCGAAGATGCAGTAGTTCGCATCAAGACCGTGGAGATGGTCGATCGCCCTCTGATTGCCGAACGCGGCTACATGACCGGGTGGGAGGCGGACGCAGACGCTCAGCTGAGGGACGTTGCTCAGATGGCTCGGATGAAAGCCAACAACAACGTCTACTGGTACGGCAACGCCGGATACAATCCCGAATCCGCTTCGCGATGGCGCTATCCGTGGACACCCGCGCAGCTCGCCTTCTTCGCCCAAGTAGGCAAGTTCTGCCGCGAGCATTTCATCACCATGAATTTCTGCCTGAATCCGGACCACTTCGAGCGCGATTGGGCGGCGGCCATGACCTTTGACGGCAGCAGAAAAGACCCCATCCATTACGACCCCGATTACGGCGTCGAGCCTGAGTTCAAACAACTGTGGGCTGATCTGGGATATGAGGTGAACAGTGATGTGGACATCATCGTTGCGAAGTTCGGCCAGATCCAGGAAGTGATTCCGGGCGAGTTCGCTCGGCTTCAGTTGTGGAACGAGGACGATGTGTTCGGGCTTGTCCATCCGGCCGACAAGCAGTTATTCCAGACCGACACGGCCGATCCCCGACAGAACTCAATCAACTACGGCAGAGCCCGGGGCATGTTGTTGGCCCGAATCTACAAACGAATCAGGGAGCGTTATCCGGATAGCCCGCAGTCCATGCCACTCTGCCCTCCCGCGCAGTTGCACTATCATTTCTGCTTCGAAAACAACGACCAGTTCTGCCGGGAGTTCATGACGTCGTTGGGAGAGACACTCAAGGAAGAGGGGGTGCTGGAGCACATTCCATGCACCGACTCCGGCGGCGGCTGTTCGCCCGAAGTACTGCCTTACGACCGCATGGCCGATTTCCAGAACTGGTACGCCGGTGGGCCCGTGTTGTTGCACGACGACAACTTCGATCTGGGGAGGATCGGCGCCTATGAGATCGATCCGAACGGTCCCAAGTCTCACCTGCAGCTGCATCAGGCACTTCCTGCTGGCTACCGAGATCGACAGCTCTACAAGTTGCTGTGGGGAATGACGAAAAACGGCGGCATTGACGGCACACGAATACTCGGCTGGTGCCAGGCCCAGTACATGTGGAATATGCTGGCGCTGGATCGCGAGAAGATCAATTCGCTCGCGGTGCGCAAGGAAACAACAGAGCAGTCCTATCCGCTGCTGAAACGGCTGTGCGCGGAGTTCTCCAGGCCGGTCTGCTATACCTTGGATACGAAGGAGCCCTATCGACGGCTTGTGATCAGTGACACGATCACCTTCCCGTCGAGCGACTGGCAGTACCAGATCACGTACACGGACGATATGCGACTGGAATGCCAGAAGCTGCGCAGCATGCTCGGCGAGTTGCTGCCGGAGATCGAACGTAGGTGGGAAAACTTGTCCGAGAAGTCATCCATGCTGCCGGGAGTGCCCTATCGAGCGGCGAGCTTCTGTAGCGTCTATCTGGCGTATGGTTACATCGGTGGCTGGCTGGGTCCGAACGCGATGCAGCAGGATGTGCTGGAAGGGGCGAGGCTCCGCGACCTGCTGCTGGAAGCCGACGATGTCCAGGAACGCTTCTTCGCCGGCCCCGATAGGGTGACAGGTCGCATCGCGGTGAGCCCCAGTTTCTACACCGGGACCCAGTACTACATCTACACCCAGGGGCGATGGAAGGCGCCCACGCTGACCCGAGCGGACGCGGACAACTACGTCGACATCTGGACGGAAGGGCTGCTCGGTAAGTTCTTCCGCCACGTGACGAGTGCGGTTCCGGCGGATCTTCCCGATGGCGATCCGCGCCTGGTCGGCGGATGGGGCAAGATCGAAGAGATCGGCACAGACAGAGCCAGGACCATTGTCGATCAAGCAGCAATTCAGTTGAATGTGCCGGCAAACAAACGGCTGGTGGTACGCGTTATGATGGGAACGGACGCGGCCAGTAGCAAGGAATCAACCCGAGTCACTTTTCTGGCCGAGGGAGCATCCACGGACGACGCCGTCTGCAAGCGAAGGTGGGTAAGCTGGCTCCTGCCCGAGGGAACAGCCTTGTCTCAATTCATGATCCGAGCGGAAAAGCCCGTGCAGGTGTTCGCAGTGGAAGTCTACGAGGAGGTCAGTTGCCAGTAACTTCGCTGAGGGTGATTCGCCTGGCGGTCAACGTAGCAGACTCGCTGGGTTTCCGAAACGAGTCTCGTCCGTTGTTCTGCGGCAGGCTGGTTCGTCATTCGTCATTTCCTCCGCATTGGGTATTTCGTCATTCGTCATTTCCTCCAGGTGTTGCCCCCTCGCGCTCGGTTATTCAGCTCCGCCTGTTGTCGCCATGACATCCAATCAACGCAATAACTTTGAGAGGCCAGCAATCAAGATGTCCAAACAGACAGTGAGCGTGTGGGCCCTTCTGGCAATGGCAGTTCATTCGTTCGGATTGGCGGCAGCCGCAGAGCAAGAAGCGGCACGTATCACTCCGTGCCACCTGACATGTGAATATCGACGCGATCCGTTGGGCATTGAGGTGACTAAACCGCGTTTGAGTTGGAAGATAACGGATCCGGATTTCGCGAGAGGGCAGGAGCAGACCGCCTATCAGATCCTTGTCGCAAGCGACCATGAGAAGCTGTCGGCCGGCATCGGCGACCTGTGGGATTCGGGTCGAGTCGATTCAGATCAAACTGTGAATGTGGAATATGCCGGCACTGCGTTGACTTCAGAGCAGCCCTGCTATTGGCAGGTTCGCATCTGGGACAAGGAGGGGCGGGTATCTTTTTACAGCAGTCCAGCACAGTGGTCGATTGGGTTGTTGCGCCTCGCGGACTGGGAGGGCGCCCAGTGGATCAGCTCACCGCTGCCTGCGGTCAACTACATCTGCGTGCAACAGAACGGAGACGGCACACGTTACACGGGTGCCTGGACAGATGATGGCACGACGTCCCGGTCTTCGGTGGCCGGCGCCGAAGTGGCACTCACATTCGATGGCACATCGATTCAGTGGGTCGGAACGAAGGGACCGGACAGGGGCATTGCGGAGGTCTATGTCGATGGCGTCAAGGAGTTGGATGTGGACTGCTACGATGCCACGCTGCAAAGCGGACAAGTCTTGTACGCCCGGCACACCAGGCTGTGGCCTGGTCGGCACACCATACAGGTCAAGGTGAAAGGCGAAAAGAATCCGTCCTCAAGTGACTGCTACGTTGATGTGGACGCCTTTCAATATGCGGTGGAAAACCCTTATCTGCCGCCGGCGTCCTACTGGCGAAAGGATTTTTCAGCCGCCTCTGAAAAACAGATCAGCAGGGCTGTGCTCTATGCCTCGGCCTTAGGAGCCTACGAGTTTCACATCAATGGGAGCAGGGTCGGAGACGACTATCTTAACCCCGGCTGGACGCAATTCACGACCCGCATGAACCCGGAGGCACGCAATCGGCCCCACCGCGTCCATTACCGCGCGTATGATGTGACCTCATTGCTTCGCAGCGACAACAATGCGATCGGTGCGATCTTGTCCACCGGCTGGTATGCCGGGTTCATCTGGGCCGGCACTTTCAACTACGGGGCCGTTCCCGAGCTGTTGGCCAAGCTGAAGATCGAGTACAGCGATGGAACATCACAGACCGTCGTCACCGACGGCAGCTGGCAGAGCACCTACAACGGCCCCATCCGTGAAGGGGATGTTCAGCAGGGGGAATACTATGATGCTCGATCCGAGATGAGCGGTTGGAGCAACTATGGCTTTGACGCGACTGGCTGGTCAGCTCCTCAGACCGTCATCGATGCGGGCAATAACAACAAGTTCGGTGCCGTTATTCAGGTGCAGTCGCATCCGGCGCAGCCGATACGCAAGACGGAATCTCGCCAGAGTGTCGCTGTGACCGACGTTGGTGATGGCAAATACGTCGTCAGATTCGACCAGCAGATGTCGGGTTGGATGGAGATCAAAGGAATCGCCGCCGCCGCCGGCCATCGAATCAAGCTCCAATACTCCTCGGCTGTCAAACCGGATGGAACGATCTACACCGACCATTTGCGGGATGCCAGAGGACAGGATTTCTACATCACCAGTGGATCGGGCAACGAACGGTGGGAACCGCGGTTCACCTACCATGGTTTTCAGTATGTCGAAGTGACAGGATGGCCGGGCATACCGACCAGCAGCAACTTCACCGCCCATGTTGTGCATACCGATGCGCCACTGGTGCACAGTTTTGAATCGTCTGACGCGAGAGTCAATCGGCTTGATAGAATGGTTGAGTACTCCATTCGGACCAACACGATCGACATTCCTGCTGCTTGTGCCGACAGGGCTGAGCGACTGGGCTGGATGGGAGACAGAAACTGTCTGCTCGAAACCGAACTCTACTACATGGACACAGCGGCCTTCTTGACGAAATGGATGCAGGATATCGTTGATTCGCAGGCCATCGGCGTCAGCGGCGCGTATCATCAGGTCTGTCCGATCTGGGGGGACATTGAATCGGCCGGATGGAGTGAAGCCGGCACGCATGTTCCCTACGTCATGTGGAAGTTCTATGGAGATTCAGCGTTAGCCAAGAAGCATTACCGTTCGCTGTACGAATACGCGTCCTACCTGAAGAGTCAGTTGGATACGAAGCATCTGCGCACGGGATTCATGTATCATCCGTCTGAGAACTTTGTCGGTTACGGAGACTGGCTGGCCATTGATCAGGATCGAGAAGGAGACTACCCGCGTTTCAATACGATCGAGAACTATGCCAGTATCGTTCGCATGTCAAAGCTGGCTGAGAGTCTCGAAAAGACCGCCGACGCGGCCGATTGTGATGCTGTAGCGTCAAACATGAAAGTTGGCTTCAATGACCTCTGGGTCAATTCCGCAGGCGTCATTATGGGGGAATCACAGACGCTCTACGCGATGGCATTCGATCAGGAGCTGATTGAAGATCGTCATGCGACCGTCGAGCAGGTGAAACAACAATTTGTGGACGAGATCCTGAACAAGTTGCATGTGCAGGCATTCCCTGACGCCTTGGGCTCTCATCCGACAATTCCTGCCGGGCATCTGACCACAGGTTTCCATGGAACAAAAGCTCTGTTGCCGTCCTTGAGCGACTGTGGCAGAAACGACGTCGCCTATTCCCTGTTGCTGAAGGATACTTACCCATCGTGGCTGTACTGCCTGGAGAATGGCATGACTACCGGGTGGGAGCGGTGGGACTCGTGGACGCCGGATAAGGGATTTCAGTCTCCCGCCATGAACTCATTCAACCTGCCGGCATTGCAAGCCTCCATCGGTCGATGGCTGATGGGCTATGCGGCTGGCATCCAGCCGGTTGCAGATGGCTTCAAGACGATCCGGATCAAGCCCCGCATCGGACATGGCCTGACCTATGTCAAAGCCTCGTACGACAGTCCGCATGGCGTCATTTGTGTTCATTGGCAGAAAAACCGAGATGGTTCTCTTGATCTGAACGTCGTGATTCCCGCCAGCACGACCGCCACCGTGTGTGTGCCCAACTTCTCTCAAGTCAAAGAGGGTGCGAAGATCATTTGGGAAGATGGAGCATACTGCGATAATGCGGTGGGAATTACTGGAGGTCACTTGAAGGACGGCTTGATCGAGTTCGAAACACTATCCGGTTCCTATCGCTTTCATGCGAGCGGACCGCAGTCGATCGTCGAGCATTCTGCCGCCGGAGTGGAGTACCGTGGGGAAGGATGGTCGCATGGTCCTGAGAGTTCTCTCACTAGCACCACAGGCAGTTCGGTGTCCTGTGTGTTCAGCGGTACGGGGATTGCGTGGATCGGCGACAAGACGACTGGCGGCGGCTTTGCCGATGTGTACATCGATGGTGTGCAGGTAACAACAATCGACACGTACAGTGCGGCACTGGAATCTGGTCAGGAGTTGTTCTCCAGGATTGGACTTCCCTCGGGAATGCATACCGTGACGTTGACCTGCAAGGGGCAGAAGAACCCGTCGTCCTCGGATTGCGCTATCAACCTGACCCGGTTTGTCGTTACGGGCGACAGGACCGAAGAGCAAGATCCTGAGGTGTCCCGTGACAATGACGAATGACGAAATACCCAATGCCGAAGGGAATGACGAATGACGAACCAACTCACCTCAATAGCTCGACGCAATTCACTTTCGGCTCGATTGCTAACTGGTCATGTTTCGTCATTGGGTACTTCGTCATTCGTCATTTAACGCAAGTGTTGCCGAGTCGCGCACGGTTAGATAGTGTGTGCTTCGCGTGATGCGATTCAGGGATTGGTCCGCTTGATTCGCAGAGGGAACAGAACGAATCGTTCCTCTCACAGACAGAAGGTACGTTGCGATGCCAGACAAGTTCGATCAGGAGCAGATCCGTCGCGATTCGGGCGGGTACGCCGGCGCAGAGGGTTTCCATGCGGACCGCTTGGGTCAGCCGGCTCAGCTGCAGCGGCACAAGCCGCTCACGGCCAGCGTCGGACTGTTGGCCGTTGGCCATCACACCTACTGGGGACAATTCCCCGGTTTGCTTGAGGAGATGCATCGCAAGATTGGAGTGTTGGCCGAGCGTCTTTGTAACCACGGTGTCGAAGTGGCAAACTTCGGACTGGTGGATAACGCTCAGAGTGCCTGGGCGACCTTGCCGCGAGTGAAAGGGGCGGACATCGACCTCCTGTTTGTGGACATGGCCACCTATGCCACTTCGTCGACGTTCGGGGTGTTCTGCCGCGAGCTGAACGTGCCGATCGTGCTCGTGGCCCTGCAACCGATGACGGCCATGGACTATCCGAACGGCACGACACAGATGCAGCTGGCCAACGATGACTACTGCTCCGTTCCCGAGTTCACGGGGGTTGCGATCCGGTTCGGCAAACGGGTTCCGCACGTGATCCTCGGGTATGAGAATAACGACGCGCAGGCGGAATACGAGGTAGCTCGCTGGTGTGCCATTGCGAAAGTGCTGCACAGTCTGCGGAAAGGACGCGTTGGACTGATGGGGCACGTACTGGAATCGATGTACGACATGCACGCCGACCCCTGCGCGATCACGTCGGCCTTCGGTTGCCATGTGCCGCTGCTCGAACCCCACGATCTGCTGCGTCACTACCGAGCGGCGCAGGCAGACGAGATTGATGTCAAGAAGGCGCAGATTCTCGAGTTCTTCGATACGCCGGACCCGCAGAGTGACCCGATCACCGAGAAGCTGACGGATGCCGATTTGGAGGTTGCCGCCAGGGCCGCAGTGGCTCTGGACGGCCTGATCGCCGAGAAGGACTTGACGGGACTGGCCTATTATTACGAAGGAGATCCGCAGAGCGAACTGCGCACGCTGATGACCAATCTGATCGTGGGCAATTCGCTGCTGACCGGAGGCGGTTTTCCCATGTGTGGCGAGTTTGACATTAAGAACTGCATCGCCATGCTCATCTTCGATCGGCTGGACATCGGTGGCAGTTTTGCCGAGTTCCACCCGATCGATTTCGTGCAGGACACGGTCCTGGTCGGTCACGACGGGCCTCACCATATCAACATAGCGGATGGCAGGCCGGTACTTCGCAGTCTGAAGAAATACCATGGCAAGCCCGGGAGCGGCGCCAGTGTCGAATTCCAGCTCAAGGAAGGCCCGATTACGATGATGAGCATTGGCCAGAGGGCGGACGGCAAGTTCAAGTTCATCGTGGCGGAGGGGATTTCGCAGCGGCGTCCCATTCCTCCCACCGGCAATACGAATACCCACGGATGGTTTGGCACGAACGTCCGCAGATTCCTTTGCGATTGGGTACGAGAAGGGCCCACTCACCACTTCGCACTCGGCATCGGTCACCATGCCGACACGCTGGCGAAGGTGGGCGATTGCCTCGGTATTGAGTGCGCGATTGTGCGACAGCACGACGCTTGACGTACGATTCTTCGAATTCCCCAGCAGGCATGTCATGCGCGTCACGAAACCGCCCCGACTCGACACCGATCCGCCTGTTCCCGTCATCGCCTGGGTTTTATGCGGGTTGTTGTTCGTGGCCACTGCCTTGAGTTTCCTCGACCGACAGGTGCTGTCGGTGCTGGCTCCGTCACTGACCAAAGACCTGTCGATGAGCAACACCGACTACTCGCGGGTCGTGTCGGCGTTTGTGTTCGCCTACACCCTCACGTTCGCAGCCGGAGGATGGCTGGTGGACCGGCTCGGCACAGTGCGCGGTCTGGCAATTGCCGTCGCGATCTGGTCTCTGGCCAGTGCCGGGCACGCGTTGGCTGCCGGTGCCGTGGGACTGGGAGTGGCGCGCTTCGTCCTGGGACTGGGCGAAGGGGCCTGCTTTCCCGCTGCCACGAAAGGGGCCTGTGAGTGGTTTCCACCGGAGAAACGGGGGCTCGCGATCGGCATTGCGATCGGTGGCGCCGCGTTCGGTTCTGTGCTCGCCCCACCGCTGACTGCCTGGCTAGCTGCCAGTTACAGCTGGCGTGGGGCATTTCTGGCCACCGGGTTTATCGGCATGACCTGGGTCATGGCGTGGCTTGTGGCCGGCCGATTCGCCCGCACCCGACTGGCACCTGCCAAAGCAGACGCGTCGGAAGCCAGCAGCGCCTGGCGCGAGATGTTTCGCGACGCCACCGTGTGGCCCATACTGCTGGCGCGGTTCTGTTTCGATCCCGTCTTCTACTTCTATATGTTCTGGATTCCCCAGTACCTGTCACGCGAACGAGGGTTCTCACTCGATCAGATTGGCACGTATTATTGGATTCCGTTTCTGGCGTTAGGCGTGAGTAACATTGTGAGCGGCCACGCCGGAGACTTCCTGCTGCAGCACGGCTGGTCGCCCCGACGAACGAGGTTCACTCTGCTCGCCTTTTCCGCCTTCGTGACGCCGGTGTCATGTGCGGTGATCTTTATGCCCAGCGCCGGCTGGGCGATCGCGCTGATGGCCGTGTTGATGGCTGCACACGGACTCTGGATCTGCAACTACATCTCTTTGATCAACGACTACTTTCCTGCCAGGATCATGGCCACCGTATTCGGGATGACCGGTACGGTAGGAGGCGCCGCGGGGATCCTCGCCAATCTCGTCACGGGACCAATCGTCGATCGATACGGATTCGCGCCGATCTTCGTGTGTACTTCATTCCTTTATCCCCTCGCCTTCGTCATCCTCCTGAGTCTTCCACACGTGAAGGACCGTGCGCGATTCGGCGGTGCATCGCTGCCACCCATGAATAAAGACGTGGGATGATGGCCCGAGTAACGTTCGAGCAATGTCGGGGGACCGCAGATCGCGGCTCGGTGACGTGGTTCTTCCACTTGGAAATCGGCCATTCCTTGTTCGATAATCTGCGGTTCACACGCCTCCGTAGTGGGAAGATGAAAGGCCGGGACAAATGGCCCGAGTGGTCGTTGTGGAATCTGCTGCATCCGAGAGGCGATTGTGTGAGCGTGGTTCACGTCTTTACCGCTACGCGGTAAAGAAATGGATGGTTGCTGGAACATCGTCTGAGCGGGAGGAACAAATCGCATAACTGTGACAAGGACAATCTTTCATGTCCCCACCTCGGTACCCAACGCCGCGATGTGCGCAGAATGAACCATCGGAGGTCTCGTGAGGATTTCTCGGCTGCCAACGTCGAGTTTGGCAGTGCTTGCCCGTCTATTCGTCGCGAGCACTGGCAAAGCCAGTGCCACGCGTTGCACTCACAAGTCCACTTCCACTTGGCGGCCGAACTCCAGTCGGACGGGGCCGATCAGGCCGGAAGGGGCCAGCGGGTCTTTGGGCGAGAACCCTTCGAAGGGCCGGTATTTGTCCGTGGCTTGGAAGAAACGGACATTCGTGCTGGTCCGGCGTTGTGCCGGAGGCAGCGCCGAGTCGCCGATCAGACGATTGACCCACAAGTTCGCCACGGCGATTTCCAGCAAGTTGTTTCCCTCGCGCGCTACGCCGGTCAGGTCCACCGCCCATGGCTCGCACCAGACCACGCCGAGTGACTTGCCATTGAGTCGCACTTCCGCGACGTGTCCGACCGTGCCCAGCTGAATCCGCACCAGGCCGTCGACATGTTCCTTTGTCAGACGCAACGACTTGCTGTAGGTGGCGGTACCGGAGTAGTACTTGATGCCGTTGTCCGAATGCTCGTTCCATGGCATCAAGTGATCCAACGTGATCGATTCAGGTCCACCCCACTGCGGCGAAAACTTGACGTTCCAGGCTCCCGCCACCTCCAGCGGCTGAGGCCCCTGCCCCGGTTCCAGCGGTTTTTGCCGGTCCGATGATGTCGTCAAGACATGTGCTTCATTGTCCCACAGCCGCAACGTCACTCGATCGCCGACGCGTCCCTGAATCTCCACGCCACCCTGCGGTGCCGTCGTCAAACGCTTAGCGTCGGCGGGATCGCGAAAGATGACGAACAGCGAACCGCCTGCGGGCAGACTGAGCGGAACGACGGTGCGGCCGTCCTCCGTTTCGCGGTAGCAGACGGCGTCGCGGATCGAGCCGGTCTTGGGGCACCACAGCTCTGGCTTCTTCCCATCAGCGCGAAACACGCACTCGCACTGGCCACTACCGGTCACGAAGTAAATGTCGGTATCGCCGAGTTGTCGATGAATGTACTCGCAGTTACCCGCAAAATCGGGCAGGATGTTCTCAGACCGCAGCACATCGTCAAGTTTCTGGCCAATGACGACTTTGCCCCCTCCTAACGACCGCGTCCCGGAGCCACTCCACAATTGCTGCGCCAACGACTGGACGGCCGAATCGCACTCCGGATAGTTCAGCAATCCGGGAGCGTGCGTTGGTCGGCGAGTGCCCAGCACAACGGTGGCACCAGCCCTCGCCAACTCACCGATCTTTTCGAGCGTCTGCGGCCGCACCGGTCCATCGACCAGATCCACGACCAGGAGGCGATACGACATGCCATCGGGCAACACCAACCGGCCATCCTTCACAGTCAGGCGTTCGAGCAAGACTTCATCATTCACCAGGTCGTAGGTATATCCCTTGCCAAGCTCGAGTGAGGCCTGGTCCGACCATTTCTCTCCGCGGCCCCAATGCATGTAGGATCCGTCGCCCGTGTAACAACAGACGTCGGCCACAAAATGGCCCTGGCGCAAGAGAGTCTGGCAGCGAGCCAGATAAGTCACGAAATCGCCTGCCATCGGGAACCAGGTGACATTGGGGTTCACGTGCGTGCCGGCAAAATACTCGATTCCGGGCTTGCCGAACTCGGGAGGCGAGCAACTGAAGGTGTGCCAGATGAATTGGTTCACGCCGTCGACGAAGGCCGCGTCGGCATCCCGTTTCAACAGGGCCGGATAGGCGGACCAATGGGTCCGCATATGAGTAAACGCCTCGGTGGCAGCCAGTCGCTTGCCATACACGTGGGCTGTCATGGCTGGAGGCCGATTCATCGCCTGACCGGAGAACCAGAATTCGCCCTGAGGCATATCATTACGAGCCAAGAACGCCAGTTGATCCGCGTTCTGGAAAGCGGCCAGTTTGCGGTTCCACGGCCCTCCTGACTCGGAATGCCACTTCAAACCATGCTCGTGGCAAGAGGCCTGCAGTTGGCCGTAGAAATTGTCGCGAAAGAGGTCCCCCAGCGTGGCGAAGTAATCTCGGAGGAAACGTTCCGACACTTCCGAGCTCGTCACCATCTGCCCGGCCAAAACCGGTAGATACGGACGCGGGTGATAGCCACGGTATTTCTGAAACTGCTCCTCCCAACCGTTCGTCCACGTTGGTGCGGCCCCTTCCCAGCTCACACTGTAGAAATGCGTGAGCGTGACGCGTGCGGCCGGTCCCGCATCATCGAGCAGCTGCTGGCCCATGCGTTGGAAGTGCCCTGCGACGGCGGCCGGATCCAGGACATCCACGTCGTATTCATGTCCCGCCATGGTGGTCCTGGCAAAACGGATCAGCGTCCAGTCCCCTTCGGGAACGGACCAGACCAGCTGACCATCAGCGTTGAGAGACTGAGATATGTCCACTACTTCCGACGCGGGCGTAGCGCCGATGCTCGGTTGAATCTCCTGCCAGTTACGGGAAAGTCCCTCGGCGACGGACGCCTCGGTCGTGCCCGCTGCAGCGGCCTCCTTACCATTGGACCTCTTGAGGGCAAACAGCGCCACGTCGCGAAAGCCACCGTCGGCCGACGCTGCCAGCTGGAGCTTCAGCTGCTGAGGACCGGAGACATCTGCTGCTGTCCAAATCAGTCGTTTCGGCGCGTCGTCCATCACCGGCCAGGGGCCCTTGAGCGCACCGGCACAACTGCTCAGATTGATGCTCATCTCGAGCCCCACGCGGTTCGCTTCGGAAATGGCGAAACGGACCAGTTCGCGCCACTGGGGGCTCATGAACTCCATCCGGGGAGGCGGAGGCGGGCAGTGATCGTCGTGGTAGCCGCGCGCATCGAACAAGAGGAGTCCAGAAAACCCTTTTGCTTTCATCTGTTCGAGATCGTGCGTGATGGTCGGCTTGTCGACATTGCCGTTGATCCACCACCAGTAGGCCCACGGCTTGTCGGCATCGCGCGGACTCGCGAAGCACTGTGCCAGGTTCTCCGGTTCGTCGGCAGGCTCCACGGCAGCACCACTGAGTGTGAGCAACGTCCCCAGGAGCACGAGCGATGTCAGCAAGCGGGTCAGTATTTGGCAACGCACAGTCGATGTCCCCGATTTATTGGAAGTGGCCGCTGGCGCTCGAGGCGAGCGATCCAAGCTACGCAACAGATCAATACGAGCGTCCAGGCGACGTCGATCCCCTCGCGAGAGCCGCTCGAACACTTTCCACCACCCTCCGATTCTACACGGATCGGCATGCTGCTGAAAAGAACAGTGAAAACAGCAGGAATCTGCGAAGATCCGCGGCAAATAACCGATCGCGAATCTGCGCCGCTCCGCTGCCGATGACGAATGAAGTCCAGGTACCAACAGTCGAGCCACAATCGATCCGCGTCGTTTTTCTTGTAGCCGCGCTCGCGCAGAGCGTGGGAAACCGGTGGCCGTCTGGCCAAGGTATTCACCACTAGGGAAGCTATCCGTCCCGCGATCCTCAGGCGAGTTGGCTCGAGCATTGGTCATTCGCCATTCGTTATTTCAAAGCAGGTGCTGGCGAGTCGCGTACGGTCACTCAAGTGACTTTGTTGGGATCGCGTAGGTATAGTGACATGGAAGCGTCACTTGCTGGCAAGACGCCACACATGGACAAGAAGCTGACAGGACGGCACATCCCGAAAGCCGTCGACGGCCAGCAGTCGCCCGGAGTCGGAAAACACGAGTCGTGTTACGGCCACCATCTCCGGCTGGACAAGCTGTTTCTCGGAGGCACTCCCGGCGACGGGCCAGAAGAGCACCGTTCCTGATCCCCAGGCTCCTGTCGCCAGAGTGGAACCATCGGGGGTGAACGCGAGCGCGAAGATACAGGTGCCAGCTACACCGCCGGGATGCAGCAAATCGGGAGCCGTCGTGCGAATGTTCGCGTTGACCGGATGAGGACCGACTTGTTGGTTCTGCTTGGTGGGCACGTCGATCAGCAGCACGCCGTTGCCCAACAGCGTCGTGGCCAGCATCCTGCCGTCGGCCGACAGTCGGTGGAAGCCGAACTTCATTGACTTCCGTACCCCCGTCATCGGAAAGGGGCCCCATTTGTTGGGCTTTCCGCGGCCCCGCAAGTCATACTTATATACATGCACCTGATACTGCTTCTTTCGATTGTCGAAGCGGTGCCCTTCGACCAGTAGGCTGGCTCCATTGCGGGAAAACGCGGTCTGGGTGACGGTCTCCTCGCCGATCGTGAACTCCGCCACGAGTTGCTCGTCCGCCAGTTGCCGGACTCGGATGGTGTTCTTGCCAGCCAATGGAGCCGCGAACGCCACAAGCGTCCCATCCGATGATACGCATGGTGCTTGGAGCCGTGCCACTGTCCCCGACTGCACCGGATTCGCCGCGAGCGTACGCGCAGCCCCCGACTGGAAGTCCCACACGGTCAATTCACCAGGAGGAATTCCGAACATGACGAGCGAGGTGCTGGCAGGCAGAAACGCCGCATCGGTGATTTCTCGTTCAACGGGGATGCGCGCGACTTCCTTGCTGGCTGCCACATCCCAGACACTGATCGAAGGTCTGCGACCGACATCGCTGCCAAACATGCCTCGAGCCAGATAACGATCGTCGGCCGAGAAGGCCAGAGGCCGAAACTCTTCGGGGCCACTGAACGTGTGCACCAGCTCCTGCGATCAACCCGACGGCGCGGCGACGTACAGCACCCCGAGCACCACGAATACCATTAACGTGCTAACGCTGGTCTGGTGATGCATCAGCATTTCCTCGGATACGAGAGCACTGGCCGCGCCCGAAAGATCGCGCCCGGCACGCCGTCGGTAATCGCACGGTCTCAGGTTCATTGCCTGTCGTGGTCGAGTGCCGACCGCGGTGGTGGGCATGATGTGACCGTACTCCGAGGTACGTGCTCACGCTACATCTGCGAATCGACCAGACGCTGGTGCTCAGCAAATGTATTGCTCACGCACGGCATCGACTGTGAACAGCCTTCCGTGAATCGTCTACATGTGTAACCGTTGCGGACGAAGTTGTCAAGCATGCCGAACCCTCGCGACTGGTGACGAGCAGCACAATCGGTGGGGCAACCGTCGTTCAGTGGCAACCAGACAATTCCGCGCACGTTGCTGGGAAGTCAATGTCATGCTGCACGGCCCCCTTCTTTCCCTTGCCGGATTGGTTGACGCCGGAACTCACATCGTGGTAGCTTCATGTGCTATGTAGTACACCGATTGCAGAGCGGGCGCGATATGACTCAGTCAGCTTCTTGTTCGGCCGGTTTGCAGATCCGCGGTCTGAAACACGGACTGGGGGTGCTGTGTTGGATGCTGACCGTTGCGGGGGCTTGCTGGGTGTGGGCGGAGGCACCCCTGAGTGATTTAATCGCGGCGCGGATATCCGCCGAACGGGCTCGTCGCACGACCGCACTTCAGCCGCTGCTGGATGCCCAGATCCAATGTGGTCCCTGGTACACCATCGGTCCAATGAAGGATGCCGTATACGGCGTGTTCGGGCGTGCCTATGCCACTGAGTTCGAAGTGGAGGCCGACCTACTGGCTCGCGGCTCGGAGCCTCCCGACCTGTCCCAGCTCTATCAGTCGGTGCCGCTTCCAGGCGCACCGGATGGCATGCGGCGTTGGATGGTCCAGCCTGCCTGGTCCGACGGTTACTACCACCAGCTTCCTTCCGGCCCACCTCCCGGCCGCAATGAGGTCACGTATCTCTATCGTGCGATTACTTGCGCTAAGCCGGTCGAGGTGACTGCCTACCTGGTGACGCTCGACGCGGCCAAGGTCTGGATTGATGGCCAGCCGATTCTCGATGCTCCGATCCGGGAAGGAGCGGGGCAGCGGTTCTTACGCTCATCGTTCCGGATCCCGTTGCACCAGGGGGAAAACCGATTGCTGGTGAAGATTGTGAAATGTTTCCAGCATAACGGCTTTTCCTTTGCCATTGACGGTTTGCACGCGGTCCACCCACTGCTCTCGAAGCAACTTGAGGCGCGAAATGGCAACGGGGCTCTTGCCACTGACAAACCGTTCTCCTCCGCCATTGCGCAGCAGGTGCCGGCCGCGACGGAGCAGAGCCCGGCATGGTATCTCCGCCGCGGCACCTGGCGCGAATCGCTGACTGCATCGCGTGCGGCGGCCGCCGAATCGGCTCAACTCCTGCCGTTTGCGAGTGCTGTGCTGCGGCAGAACGACGGACCGCGGCGGATTCGACTTCGTGTCGCGGGACGGCGGCAGCTGGTGCTGATCAGTACGGTCGGTGGCGACAATTACGACTACGACGACTCGATTTGGGCCGATCCGAAACTGATTGACCTCGAGGGAAGGGAGGTTTGGCTCACCGACCTAACGCCCGTCCGAGTCGATGTTGGGTTCGCGGAACTCTTTGTGAACCAGAATCACGCCGGCCGCCCACTCACGATCGGTTCGCGGGAGTTTGAACGAGGCTTCTGGGCTCACGCTCCGAGCGTGATGGTGTTTGATCTCGAGGGAGAATACGAGTGGTTTGAAACGTGGTTCGGGCTGGATGCCCTGGCCGTCGTGTCAGGAACGACCGAGTTCGTGATCGGTGACAGTATTGAGTCGGCGCAATCGGCGGCCAATTCTCCCGACCGGGATGTTGTGTTGAAGCTGCTGCTGATGCGAGACTTTCCCGCTCAGCGGGAGGAAATAGATCGCGAGCTGGCAGCGGGGATCTGGGACGGCATCGATGACGTATCGTGCATCGAGACGCTGAGCGATCGGTATGAGTCGAGTATCCGAGAGGCGATGGTGCTCCCGCCAGAGACGCTCCTCACCATCCCGCGGGACATCGAGTCCCTGCGAGCTCTCTTCCACTCGGCGAGCCGGTGGGAGGAATCTCTGCGCGCCGTGCGCGAGTTCCGCTTCGAGATCAAGCCGCAGCCATCCTTCGACCCGCCCGAACTGGCGATGCAGCAGACGCTCGATCGCATTGCGCCCACCGCGGGAGGAGCGAGGTATCTCGCACGTCTGGAGGCTGCAGGCGCGCTAGCTCAGGCGGCCTGGGCCGATTACGAATCGGCTGAGAAGCGCGCCTGTGAGACGGTGCCGCGCGCGGCGGCGGCAATCCAACGATTCCTGGACGAGTCGATCCTGGCGGTGGGACCGATCGTCTTCGTGCGGCGCCCGTCATTCGGAGCGACCAACGCGATTGCCCCCTACGGCACCGACGGCCGCGGACCGGCAAGTATCGTGGTGTTCGATCCTCACCACGCGGATCGTCCGCCGCGAGTGATTCACGACGAACCGGAAGGAACCATCTGGCAGGCCAGCCTCTCGTTCGACGCCCAGACGATTCTCTTCGCGGCTAAGCGGCCCGGCACGCCCGGAGGCTGGCAGATCTACGAGATCGGGATCGACGGGCACGGTCTGCGCGCCGTCACCAGCGGCGACGGCAACAACGTGGCCCCGATCGAACTGCCCGATGGCCAGCTGATGTTTGTGTCCGATCGCGCTGGAAACAACAATGTGTGCCAACCGAATCGCGCCGGCGCGCTGTACGTCTGCCGACGGGACGGAACCAACGTCCGACGTGTCAGTGCCAACACGCTGTCGGATCACACACCGGCGGTCATGGATGACGGGCGTGTGATGTTCACCCGCTGGGACTATGGAGTCGACAAAGGGGTCTTTCAGCGGCACGGTGTCTGGACGATGAATCCGGACGGCAGCCATCTCCAGTTCTTCTTCGGCAACACGGTCTTGGATCCCAACGCCTTCTGGCAATGCGTGCCGGTTCCGCACCGTCCGGAAGTGGTCTCCACGTTTGGCGGTCATCACAACGGTCCCTACGGTGTGGTCGGCTTGTTGTGGAATCGGTTGGGTATCGAGGCGCCTCGCGGCGTCGGCTATCGGTTCCTGACCCGTGAGTACCCGACCTATTTCGACGACAACTTCTGGCACGGCTACGTCGACCCGCATCCGCTCAACGAACACGAATTCCTCGTCTCCTATGGAGGAGGCGTCGACCACAAGAATCGCATCTACTGGCTGGACACACGGGGAAACCGGACATGTATCTGGGAGGAAGCGGGAGAGATGGGATGCTTCAATCCTTTGGCGCTCCGCCCGCGTGAACGCCCTCCCGTCATTCCGGCGGTCGCGGCGCCGGTGGACTTCACGCACGTCGATCAGGTCGTGGCCAATATCAATCCGGATGATTCGATCCAAGGTACCTATCTTGTGAGTGATGTGTACGAGGGGCTGCCGGAGACGGTGGCACGCGGGGAGATCAAGGCCCTGCAAATCATGGAACTGGTTCCCAAGACGCGCAGCCACACCGGCGGGTACGCCTGGAATATCTCGCCCACCATCGGACGAGGGACATTCTATGTGCGCCGCTTGATCGGCACCGTTGGGGTCGAAGAAGACGGCTCGGCATATTTTTCCGCTCCCGCTCTACGTGATATCTCGTTCAATGTCTTGGACGCCAAAGGGCGAGTCCTGCAGAAGATGGGCTCGACAACGCAAATCATGCCGGGCGAACAGCAAAGCTGTATCGGCTGTCACGAGCACCGCGGCCATGCAGCGCCGGTGGCGAGCATCGTGCCTCAGGCCGCCCGGCGTCCTCCCTCCACTGCCCGCTGCCCCGATTGGGGCACCCGAGGAATTATCGACTACGTGCAAGTCGTCCAGCCCGTCTGGGATCGCCACTGCGTGCGGTGCCACGGCGGTCCTCGACCGGATGGGAACCTGGACCTTTCCGGCGACAAGACGCGCTACTTCAACATGTCCTACGACATGCTCATCGACCGCGGGTTCGTGCATCACATCCCGCAGAATGGCGCGGACCAAGACCTCACCACACCGGAAGGGAGCGGCAGTTTGGCCAGCAGGCTCGTCCTTGAGCGGTACCTTGAGTCGGGCCATTACGGAGTGGAACTATCGGCGGACGAATTCCAGCGGGTCCATACATGGATCGATGCCAACGTACCGTACTACCATACCTATCTATACACGGACGGAGAGGTCAACGGCGCCCGCTGTCGCTGGTACGACGACGTGCCCGACGGATGGTTTCAGCGCGATTTCGCGCCGGTCTTCATGCGTCGCTGCTTCGAATGCCACAAGCGAGAAGTTGACATCTCGGATGCGTGGCTCGGGCGCCGTCGTGTCACGGTGACGAGCAAGGTGTGGAGCGACATCACGTTGATGGACCAAGGCCTGCAGATCGAGAGTTCCGTCGCTACCTTTGGGCCCGAGTATCGTATCAACCTGACGCATCCCGAGTGGAGCCAGATGCTCACAGCTCCGCTGGCTAAGGAGGCCGGAGGGTTGGGTATCTGCCGGAGTGCAAACGGCGAGCCCGTCTTCCGTGACGCGACCGACTTGGACTACCGCACCATGCTTCAGGCGTTGCGGACGGGCCAACGGATGTTGGAATTGAATCCGCGAGTGGACATGCTGCCGCGCGAGGACCCCGCCGCCCCGCAGTCCTATGCGCCCAGCCTCCAACGTCCGCGACTCACGCCGTGAGGCATTCGCGTGAAGACAGGAACATATGAACCGATCTCCCCGATCGGGATCAACGTAGCCATGAGTGGCGAAATGAACATAACGATACTGTTCCAATTCTCGCGTATCACTCATTCCCTGTAACGCCGCCTCGCTGGCGTCGGGCCCAAGAAGCAATCGATAGGAACCGCCATCGAAACAGCGACGAATGGCCTGGGCTTCGCTACGAGTCCCGGGCAGTGGCGGCAACGACTCGCCTGCTCCCAAAGCCACGCTGGACCGAAGCGCCAGGCTGGCCGCGGGCGTCTGCGCCACGGCGGCAAGATTCCCATCAGTCAATCAATCGATCCGCCATCGAACGAGAGCCACGTCCATTTTGCAGACCTGTGCATCGGACGGATTGCGAAAGCCGGTGCCGAAGGCCGTCAGGATCGTGCCGTCGGGCAGTAGAATCGTCGATGTCGATTGCACACCGCAAAACCAGGCCGTCTCACCCCTGATATTTCCTTCCCAGCTCGCGAGAAGATAGCGGTGTTCCTTATCCCAGGTCTGACCGTGATCTCGGCTGACAACGGCTTCGACACCGAACTGCGGGATGCCCGCGTAGGTTGCCGGATACCCGAGGCGAACCACATACGTCATCAGGAGCTCGCCCGTTGGCAGAAGGACCAGGCTGGGGTGATGCCGACCCCATTCGTAAAGCGGCTGCAGATCCGACCATGTCAGTCCAACGTCCTTTGAGACAGAAACGGCCAGGCCTCCAAAATGGTCGAGCTGGCGATGAGCAAACCGTCGGGGGTAATCAGTTCGGCAGGCCGCGACAAGATCGCCATTGGCCGCACGGATGAGGTTGACTTCGTTAACACCGAGCCATTGCGGAACCTTGACTTCAGCACTCCAGGTGCGCCCCTCATCGAGGCTTTGGCGAAGGTAGGCTTGTGAGTAAAAGCCATCGGGAGAACCCCACGCTACGCCGGTCGGCCGCCAACTGGTCTCCAGGATCTTCTCGATATGGCCTGTGGAGTCCTTCAGTACCAACAGCGGGTCCCAGATGTACCGTTCGGTGATTGTGTCTTCGAGTGTGAATGTCGTCCATGTCTGCCCGTAATCCTCACTGATCCAACGCACATGGGCGGCATTTTCGGGATACGCCATCAGCTTCCCGCCGCCAAGATTGGTGAGCCCCAGAGCGACTCCCTGCGGCTGGCCCTGGGCATCCGTGCTCAACCAGTTGCGATCACTCCAGGTCTTGCCGTGATCGTCGCTGAAGATAATCGCGGTCACGATGGGCTGATGCGTCTCGACCAGCATCAGCACGCGGTCCCGCTGCGGCAGGTATGTCAGGTACGGCATCTGCGTGTTTTCATCAGCCCTGTCCCTGAGCCACGGTTCGCTGATCCAGAGGATATCGGCCGACAGAGTCGTGGGTTCCCTTTCCGCGTTGAGTCGTTGCACAACATGCTCACGCTGCCCAAAAGGGTGCGGCATGGATGGCGACGGGTCTCCGGCGGCGCAGGTCCCCGAACTTCCGACTGGGGTGGTGATCAAGGCAAATGCGACCAGCAGTCGACGAATCATAGTGCCATCTCCTGGAGCAAGAATTGTTGTTCGGCTGACGATGTTGTTCGGCTGAACCGTGCGCGGTGCAGGCAGGAAGTGTCGTGTTGAAGCGGGGAAGGAACTGGGAATTCGACGACCATTCACATTCGATGCGAATGAGGCACCTGCTGGGAAGCGTGAGTGTCCCATCGAGATGAGCGCCTCTACGCTCGCCCCATGTCGGTCCATTCCAATGGGGCGACGACTGCTCGAGAAACCCGGGGTGACTAGCGTGCTCGCATGCGTGCCGGCACACGGTGCTCTCCTTTGTGTTCTCCGAGAACGATCGCAGCGCCGCGGGACGGCGGGCAGACAGTTTGAAGATCGTGGCCTGAATCTTTCCCAAGCTTGAGGTTGGCAACTGCTGGAATATAATAGTGTTCCCGCAGGGGCAGTGGCTAGTACGCTTCATCGCCTGCGACGGAAGAACCGCTGCGGGGCTGTGTGCGGAAATGGGACGAGGTAATTCGGTCGGACATTACAAACCACTCGCTTTTCCCGCTGCGCTTCTGTTTTGCGATGAAATGTTTCAACTTCCGGATCTATGGGAGGGATTGACCATGTCCTTCGGCAGACAAACTCACCATTTCGGGCTGCGGTACCTGGCCACCATGTTACTTGCGAACGCCCTTGGGGGGACGCCATGGGCATCGTTAACTGCCGTCGCGCAGCAGCCTCCCGGCGATGCCTACCTTGACGGTCGCCCCCGGGCAATCATGCGGCTGGAGGCTCAGGACGAAGGAATCGTCCTTCGGTATGGCGACGGCCCCCAAGGCTGCGATGCCATGGGAGCAAGGGAGGCGATCGTGTTCGCATCGCAGGGAACATTCTACTTGCACTACGACGGCGCCGGAGCTCGCGGGTGGCAAGCCTGTCTGGCGATCAGCGACGACCTGGTGAATTGGACCAAGAAGGGACCGATCCTGGAACTCGGGGCTCCCGGCGAGCCTGACTCGGCCTGCGCTTGTGCTCCATGGGTCTATCGCGAGGGGGATGAATGGCACATGTTCTACGTCGCTACGAACCTGGCCACACCGGCTCCCGAATTTATTCCCGCAGTTCCCTACATTACCTGCAAGGCCCGCAGTGCGAATCCTCAAGGTCCCTGGACAAAGCAACCTGACGTTGTTCCCTTCCGCCCTCAACCGGAAACCTACTATTCAGACACAGCCAGCGCGGGTGCCGTAGTGAAACAAGGCGATGAGTACTTGATGTTCTTCAGTGCAGCAACCGGCCCGCCCTTCCGACGAACGCTCGGCATCGCGCGGACTCGCAATCTGAATGGAGCGTGGACGGTCGATCCGCAGCCGATCGTGCCTCTCGAGGAACAGATCGAGAATTCGTCGCTGTATTTTGAGACCGCGAACAAGACCTGGTTCCTGTTCACAAACCATGTCGGGTTGGATGCCCGCGGCGAGTACACGGATAGTGTGTGGATGTACTGGTCTCAGGATTTGAACCACTGGGAAGCCAGCAACAAGGCCGTAGTGCTCGACCGTCGCAACTGCACATGGAGTCCTGAGTGTATCGGGATGCCGACCGTGGTCCAGGTCAAGAACCGTCTCGCATTACTCTACGATGGACCGGGCGGCAACAGCATAAGTCACGTGCGTCGCAATATCGGTCTGGCTTGGCTCACATTACCCCTGGTGCCGCCCGACTCCGCAAGCCAGTCGGTCAAGGCAAAATGAGAGCATTTTACTCGCCTTCACTTGGCCGGTGTGGAGGCGTGATCGCTCATTATTTTCTGCAGCTCTGCCTTGCGGGGGTTGTTGTCGATATAGTCGGCTTCCCAGTAGAGAATCTGCTGGGCGCCCAACTTGCGCGCGACGGCCAGTCCCGACTGAAATTCATCCACGGTCGTCGGTACCCAGGCATACATCCAGATGTCGATCTTCCCGCCTGTGAGCGTCTTGAGGTATTCGTAGGCCAGTTCCGGCGTGCCGCCGCTGCCGGCTGCGTAGTACCCGGCCGGTACCGCGGCATTGATCAATCCTTCGTCTGCCCATGTGGCGACGTCCAGCAGCAGGCCTTGCAGGTTATCCGCATACTTGGGATTGTCGCCGCGATAGCTCCAGGGATGTTGCACCATCACCGCGACAGGCAGGTTCGGACGCTTGGCATGGGCGAGCTTCCGCACCGAGCGCATGAACTCCGTCTGTGGCTCAGCGCGATATTTCACCCAGCGCAGGTCATTGTTGGGGATGCTAAGGGGGTCGATTCCGTATGTTGCCTTGAATCCCTCCACCAGAAGAGGCTCATACCCGTAGTCCGCTACGCCACTGGCGTCCACCTGTGGATCTCTCACATCCCCGGTCCGAATCCAGTCGAGAAAGATCCCGTCGACGGGATAGTTGTCGAGTACTTCCTGAATGATTGCGAGTTTGTAATCCCGAACTTCGGGATAAGCGAAACTCAGTTGGCTGTGATAAGCAGAGCCGTCGCGTCGCTTCCAGCGATGCTCAGGGTGGGCCATGCTATACCGACTCGGCCAGCCCCAAGCGTGGTCGTCCTCGTTAATGCTCAACCAGGCGTGGATTTCCAGGCCGATCTCGTGCCCGTAGCGCACCGCTTCCGCCAGCGAATCGATGGTTCCATAGTGGAAACGCTCCTGCATTTTCTTCAGGATCTCCGGATTCTTCTGTGCTCCGACCTTGCCTACTTCCTCCGGTTTCGGATCGAAGTAGTTGTCGCCCTTCGGAGGTCCCATGGGGTCCATCAACTGGCTGGGATAGAGCGAACGACCCGCGTCGAGGCATCGCCAGTAGACCCTTGACCATCCGGCCGCTTTGCACATGTCGAGCATGTGCCGCACGCCGGCGAGTCCATCATCAAGCCCCGCCACATTGTCCTTGAGCACCCAATCGGAATGGGTCAGCGGAGCGCTGAGAATCAATCTGCCATCTGTCGGCGGCTCGTCTGCAGTCGCTTCTCGCGACAAGCCGCTGAAGCCGAGCGTGATCAGACTGGTAACAAACAGAGTGGTGCCGCAAACACCGGCACGCGAAGGGCCGATCTTGAGATTGTGCTGCGGGCGGATCATGTTGGTTCGGCTGACGGTTTTCATATCATCGCTTCCTTGTCGGTGTCTCCAAGTGACGCTTGGCGGCAGGCCTGTTACGACGAGCTCCACACATCGCGGAACGGTCCCAGGATTTTCCTCTCCGGCGACCAGTCAACGATAGCAAACACAATCTGCGAGAATGCCCCTTGGAAATCGTGTTCCAACGCTGCCCGAAAATCGCCGGCTGTCCGCTGCGGGTCATTCGCGAAGGCTCCACAGCCCCAGGCGCCGAGCACCAGAGTCTTGTAGCCATAGCTGCGGGCGATCGTAAGAACCCGATGAATACGACGTTGCAGAAGATCGCCCGATTCAGGTTGTCCCATGGTCGGAGCGTAGGGTGCTGCACAGGTCAGGAAACTCAACAACCAGTACTGCTCGAGTGCCGTACCGCCGTCTGTGCGAAACACCGGTACGTCCGGCGAATAGATGGCCCAATCGGTGGAATCGGGAAGAGGCCGTTGACGATGCGCTTCGTACATGGGATCACCTACCAGCGTTTGGTAGAGGGCGCTCGATCGGCACAGCACTTCCTCCTGAGCTCTTGCCCCACCCAGAAAGCCGCCGCCGGGAGTTACGCCGTTGGCGAAATTCAGGGCCAGCGGTATCAGGCCAGTTTCCACGAGTCGATATGCCGCGCCAAGCGTGGTCTCATTGCTGACCTGCACACACGTTTCCGCCAGGGACACCACTTCCGGTTGTGGCAGCGTGGCGTGAGGAGTAATACTGACCTTCGCGCGACACGCAGCCTCGACGGCGTCCCTCCAGTTGACTCGCTCACCATCGTCCGTAAGGTAGTAGCCCTGACGTGCGAATTCGACCGCAGATAGGCCGAGAGCTGCAGCGAAATCTCGCGGAACGCTCAACTCCTGCCTTCGTTCTGTCGCCATGGATGGCGAGTCAAGACATGGTAGAAGACGAAGCCTCGACATGAAACCTCCTTTTGTTCTCTGGGGACACTCGCCCAACGATCACCGTCTTACCAAAATGGCAGTGAACTCGCAAACGGTCGTGCGTTTCTGAGGAGCTCGAACCAAATGCGGATGTCGACTGGGCCAGGGGGCGAAAACAGCTGGGAAGATGAACGGCCGGGACAAATGGCCCGCGTGACAGTTGTGGAATCTGTTCCATAAGTGAGTGAGCCGATTCTGTGAGCGTGGCTCACCTCTTTGCCGCGAAGCGGTTGCATTCAATAGCCCAGGGTTGCTGCGCACCCTGGGTGACCGTTTCCCTATGCATCCGATACGCCGAAGGCGTTTCGCAAGGGCCCTGGGACGCCGGCTTTCTGTCATGGTCATATGTAAAACCCCTTCGGGGTATCGGAACACCCAAGACGCCTACTATTGGCTGGTTCTGGACAGTTCGATCGGTTTCAGACGCAAAGTCCCTGATAGACATCCGGGTCTTGTGACCGGCCAGCGAGATATGGCCAGGCTCCCGTTTCAGTCTGTGGTGGTCCTTGCCGCCAGGAGTCGGTCCTGACCCCCGCGAGCTCCGCTCGTGCGGTGCATCAGATGGTGAGCTACCGCGCGGCCTCCACACCCCTTCCCGACCCCCGCGAGCTCCGCTCGTGCGGTGCATCAGATGGTGAGCTACCGCGCGGCCTCCACACCCCTTCCCGACCCCCACGAGCTCCGCTCGTGCGGTGCATCAGATGGTGAGCTACGACAGGACAGTTGAGGACTCCCGCGTTCCTTGGTCCGAGGCTGCGTTTCACGCTGCGCACTGCCTGAGATCCCCTTTCTTCTCCACCACCTCGGCCGTATCCTCCACTCCCGAAAAGCACGCCCCGTTGCCGCCTGATGCCAGATCGTCTGCCACAGAAAACTCCAAAGCATGTGAAGTGCCTAACAGAATTGAGGCAGACTCCGTTTCCACCAGACTGCGTTTTCACGTACTGTCTTGTCCCAACCGATCTGCGACTATCACCTGCTGGATACTCGGGTGTCCGTGCTGAAGGACATTGCACCTAAAGAGCGTGTGAGATATGAAACGCAGAATTGCGAGCGGCGACGCGTCGCCGCTCGTAACCGCGAACATGCGGGAATCATGCCGCCCGCGTCGGTTCAAGCACGATCGATCACGCTCCATCGCGATGACTGAAGAACGCGCAGGCGATGGCGAACAAGTCGTCGACAACCGCCTGCAATTCCTCCGGGGTGACGCCGGTGGACTCAATGATACCAGCGACATCCGTGGCCACGGCTTCGACTTCCTCGCTCGTCACGCCGGCACTCTCCAGCACGGCCACGACATCTTCCAAGAGCACAGCGCGTTCGTCGTCGCTGACGTATCGGTCGGCGAGGGCATCGCGGAAATCGTGCGCCAGCGTGCCGACAGCGGCACGGTCCGGCCGTTGCACGCCATCCGCTATCGCTCGCAGGTCTTCGCCTAGTTTCTCCAGTTGGTCCGGGGTCACATGGGACGTGTCCCGCAACGCCAGCAGGTCGACCGCAAGTTGCTGGATGTTCTCCTGCTGTTGCTCACTTACCGAATGCTGATTGAGGAACTCGTCCCTGATGGCCCGCAGGTCATCTGCAATCAGCTGCAAATCGTCAGTGGTGAGTCCACTCGCCTCCACAATCGACCGGACATCGGTCACAACAGCCTGGAACGCGTCTCTTCGTCACACAGTGTGAAACCGCGAGCCGACTTCCGGTAGGCCGCCAGCTGCACCCGTGCCGCGATCCCGCGCAGCCAGCTGCCAAACGGCCGCTGCTTGTCGTATTCGTCCAGCCGCCGCCAGGCGGTAAGCATGGTTTCCTGGAAGATATCATCCACCAACGAACCGTCGCGAACCGTCCCTCGGATGAAGGCGGTCAGCATTTCGGCATGTTCGCGTACCAGGGTTTCAAAGAGATCTCGGACGTCCACCACCACACTCCTCGCGTAACAGGTCCCCCAGATTATTGCCGCCGCGGCCCGTCATGGGGACACCATTCTCTTGCTCTGAGCAAAAGAAATGGAACTATTGTGCCACGCTCGCCTCCTACGTGATACCTCGTTGCGACCGGCGGGACGTGAATGCCGAGCCGCGTCAGACCGTCCAGGCCGTGAAGGGATCTATCATGCCAGCAAAGGCCAATCCCTCCACACCCGACATCCACCGAACGCCGGCGGACCGGAGCAACTTGGCGCCTTGGCGTGAGCCAATTCCTGGCTCGCCTACGGCATTTCTCACGCCATGGCGCGAAGTGGATACCGGGACTGGCAACGGCAGATCTTGGCGCTCTGTACTTTCCCTGGCGATTGGGTATTTCGTCATTCGTCATTCCAGATCGATGTCGCCGAAATGTGCTCGCTCGTTTAAAATGGTGACCAAGTCGGAGACGCGAGATCCCTCACCCGATGGGGAGGATTGGATGATGTTTACCGGGTGCAAGGCGGCTGACGTGCGGTTCATGGCGTGCTGGGGCAAATGTCTGCTCGCCTGGCTCATCGTGGGGATCGGTGCTCAGCACGCCGCTGGCCAGGAACGCATGCCCGAGTCATCGGATAAACTCCGGGCTGCCGTCGCGAGGATGTCAAACAGTCGGGGAGCGGACGTGAGGTCCTCGCTGGCCGTCTTGTCGGAGTTCCCGCATGAGAGGGCGCTTGCGGCTCTCAATGGCGCGCTGGCCGACCCAGCTACTACCGATAGTCAGAAACTGGCGCTCGCGTTCGCCTTGGCTCGGTTGGGTCCCGTGCCTCGCCAGTTGCTGCTCGAGGCGATCTCGTCGGCGCCTGGTGAGGAGATCGAGAACCTCGCGACCGCGTTGGCACAGGATCGGGAGGCGTCGCTGGACGACCTGCGTCGCGCCGCGGCCACGGCGTCGGCCAAATTGCAGTGGCAGCTGAAGACGCGATTAGCCACGATTGCCCTGTATTTGCATGATACAACCCTAGCTGCGGAGATGCTGCAGGCCGAGCCACCTGCGGTGGCCGATGTGCAGTCAGCGGGGGGCCCTGAGCCGGACTGGGGTGACTCGCCGCTGGATCCGAGTTGGACCCCGGTCGACGACGCGACACGAGCGGTGATCACGGCCGCGCACGGCATGCTATCGGACCGGTTCGCCTTCTGCCTGGACATGCCGTGGTCGACGTTCCTCACCGCGATCGAGTCCTTGAGGCCCAGTGGATATCGGCCACGCCGCGTGCGTCCTTACGTGCACAATCGTCAGCGATTGGTCGCTGCTGTCTGGACGCGCGACAACAGTCGTTGGAAACTCAAGACGGACGTCATAACCGCGGATCTGCCCGCGCCCGATGCCAACGCAGAAGAGTCAGGACTGTCAGCTGCTGATGTTGCGGCCTATCCTGGAGAGGGCGCAGAGACCTTGTTCTGTGTTCTGTGGTTGCCAACCAACGTGGAAGGTGAACAACGCTTCCTTCGTGTCGGAATGACCGGGGATGACTGGGAATCTGACCACAAACGGATGTGGCTGGCCGGATGTCGTCCCATCATGCTGCAGGCGTTCGTGGCCGCTGACGGCACGCGGCGCTACTCGAGCATCTGGTCCAGTCATGACGAAGAGCGAATAGTGAGTAGTGCATTCACCGACATGTGGCTTGGTTTCTCCTCGATGTGCTGGGAAGACGTCAGCGTTGCCGGGGAGGGGCGACCACCGGATCCTCTGGCCGCACTTCGTCTGCAGTTGTCGCATCTGGCCAACATGCCGGAGGAGCAAACCTCCGCGTCCTATCGTTTGTCACGTGCCAAGGCACGTTACTACCTGAACCAGCCCAAGGACGCGCTGGTGGACCTCGAGCTCTTGGTGGCCGAGCCATCCGTGAGTGGCGAGGCGCGGCTGTACCATGCCCTCTGCCTGGCGCAGTTGGGCAAGAAAGAGGAAGCGAGAGTGGCCCTGGCAAGCTTGTCAGATGCCATGGGACGCACGGAGATCAGTGTGCGGGGACGGATTCTGATGCACGCGTGGCTGGGCGAGATGTCCGAATCGCTACAGATCCTCGATGAGTTCGCTGCGCAGCGCGACACAACCGCAGCGGCGCTGTACAGTCTGGCCGGCGTGGCCGCGCAACTCACCCGTATTCGCCAGAACCATGACCGTCGTGAGATAGCCGCGTGTCAGCAACGCACTTTAGAATTGCTTCGACGGGCGTACACCGTTGGTGTCGGTAAGTTCGTGAACATCAAGGAAGATCCCGACTTTGCGCCGCTGCATGGCGACCCGGACTTCGAATCGCTGGTAAACGAGTTTACTGAGAAGCCGTGCTACACGGGAACATGGCAAATGACAGACCGCTGGGAATCCTGGTGCGACTTCGCATTGCCGTTGGAGGAGCAGTGGCACGCGGCGAAGACGCCAGCGAGCGCGGGATTTCGCCCATGGGCGGCCGCCGCCACGGTCCTCCGCAATCAGTTGACCCCGTGTACGACCTTGGTCTGGCGCCGCCCCCACCTCAGCTTGCCATCATGGAATCCGGTTCAAAGGACGATGTTCATTCAATGCTTTCCAGCCTGGTGCGGCCCCGTCGAGAAACTTGCCGATGTGCTGCAGAGCTCCGACGACGCGGCTCTGCGATCCGGCATGTGTCTGGCCATCGGCAGCGTGCAGGAACCATCCACGAAGGCCAGGGACGTATGGCAGGATCTGTGGTCGCAGTGGCATGCGCGTCATGCTGATGGTGGCACACACAGCGCTTCGGGCTGGGCTCTGCGCAACTGGGGCGCTCCGCTGCCGAAGTTGTCGCCCCAGCCAGCCGGCGACGACCGTGCTTCCGATTGGCAGTTGACTCAGACGGGATTGACCATGATTCGTATTCCAGCAGGTCAGATCGACCGCCTGAATGACGAGTTCATTCGGCCTCTGCGTCGGACCATTTGCATCAGCGAAGACTTCTGGCTCAGCGATTGCGAGATTAGCGCGGCTCAGTATCTCGCGTTTCTGAAGGACGTGGATGCCGAGCAACTCGACCAAGCCCAGGCGATTACGTTCCATAACCGATCGCGAGATCCCCTGTCGCCGATCACCGCTGTCAGCTGGTATGATGCCGTGCTGTTCTGCAACTGGTTGAGTCGCCAGGAGGGGCGAGAGCCGTGCTATGTGAAGAGCGGCAAGGAGCGGGTGCTGGAACCCTTCGGAGGGTCTCGAGAATATGACGCGTGGCAGCAGATCCCCGGGGCCGACGGATACCGACTTCCAACCCACGATGAGTGGGAATACGCCTGCCGTGCAAGAACGACGACCGCCTTCTCCTTCGGGGACGATGAGACAATGCTGGATCTCTACGGCGTGTATCAATCGAATAGTCAAGGCGTGCCCAAACGCGTCGGGAGCAAGTACTGTAACGCGTGGGGATTATTCGATATGCACGGCAACGTAGGAGAGTGGTGCCAGGACTGCTGGCGATATCCGTCCGAGCGGATGATCTGTGGTGGCGACTGGACGTCGGCCGCGGAGTTCTGCCACTCGTTCGAGAGATTCCGTGGCGGATCGGACCCCAGTTCACGGATTGCGAACATCGGATTGCGTGTCGCCGCCAACGCGTCTCACCGGTAGATATGGCGAGCCGACGCCGGTGCGCGACCTTCTCGACGACAGACCGTTGGCCGCGCTTTCGCTGAAAGTAATCCATGACTTCCGCAAGGTCGAGAATCTTTTCCGTCTTCTCGTCGGCGTGCCGCGTTCGGCTACTTCCGAGATTCTCACCCCGAGGCGTGAAGAGGAAGCGAGACAGGCTCCAGCAGATCTGCGGTGCTGTGCTGAGGCACGCGTTTTCGGTACGATGATATCGTCATATTACAGTTCCGAAACACGTAGAGCATGCCGGAAGCATGGAGAATGACGATGAGACTTGGCCCACTGCCACTTTGCGCCGTACTCGCACCGCTTGCCTGCCTGGTTACGGCTGCCGCAGGGCACACGCAGACCACCAAGTACGCGTCGGAATCGGGCATCGTGCTGATAGCTCCGTGCCACGCGGAGAACGGTGATCTGCTGCCGGCAATCCCCTCCGCGGAGTTCCTGGACCGGGCCATGCGTTTTCTGCTGGTCGACCAGGAGCAATGGTTCAAGGGTACGCGATTGACGGACGACTCGGGTGCACCCTTGCCGCCCTATTTCTTGCACGCGAAGCTTAATCCCCATGGGGAGGCGTACACGCAGCCGGTGCCCGACCGGAGCGTTGTCTATCCGGCGTTTCACCACGCGTTGGCGATTCAGGCATTTGCGAGCTACTACGTGTACTCGGGCAACGCCGATTCGCTGCGACGTGCCTGCCAGATTGCCGACTGGAACATCTCTCACTCCACGCCACACGATTGGCTCTACGGCGATCTTCCGTACAGCACTTTCGTAAACGGCATGCCGGGAGGATTCGTGGACGGCGACGCCATCATGACGGACAAGCCTGCGATCATGGCGCTGGCTTACGTGCGTCTGCATCGCATGACCGGCCAGGATGCGTACCTTCAAGCTGCCGTGCGGATCGCCGACACGCTGGCGCGCAATCAGCGTCCGGAGGGGAACTGGCCCTTCCGCGTGAATCCCCAGACGGGCGAAGTGCGCGAGGAGTACACGAGCAGCGCCATATATGCCGCAATGCTGTTTGAAGCGATTGACCGCGTCACCCATACCGACACCTACCGGCCGAATCGTGATCTAGCAGTGCGATGGGTGCTGGAAAACCCCGTCCGTACTCTGGACTGGCGAGGATTCTACGAAGACGTCGGAAACGATCCGAATAATCGTACGAACTGGGATTGCATCGATACCATTCGCTATCTTGCGGCACATCGGGACGAGATCCCCACGGCGGAGCGCGCCATCGAAAAGCTCAAGGCCTGGATCGCCGAGAATTTCGTCGAACGGGATCACATGTTCGCCCCGGCAGCCGGTGTGCGCGAGCAGAAGGTGTGTTTCTCGATCATGGGCGGACATGCGATCCACTGGGCCACGATGATCGCTGATTTGTATCGCACGTCAGGCGATGAGAAAGAGCGTTGGGAGGTCGTGCAGGCCATGAACTTCTTGACCTATCTGATACAGCCCGACAATCGGATCGTCGTCGGCGCCGATCACGGGCTGCGCCATCCGCAAGGCGCCCCCTACTGGTACAGTGGGCAGTTCTCCTGCGTGGCGTTTTTCCTCGAAACGCTGGCCGCTGTGCCAGAACTGGCGACCGACGGAGAGACCCACCTGCTCCGCGCCGCTGGGGAAGTGGAAACCATCGAGTACGGCGATAAGTCCGTGACCTACAGCACCGATGCGGCTGGAACCGACGTGCTCAAGCTGGCTTTCACGCCTGACGAAGTGCAGGCTGGAAGTGTCCTGTTGCAGCGGGGAAAGGACTGGGAGTTCGACGAGCAATCCCACCTGATGCGGGTGACGCGTGGACCGGGACGCGTAACCGTCCAATCGAGATGAATCGACAACTCGTCACTCAGGGGTCAGGTACTCCTTGTCGCGTTCTGGTTGATTTTCTGGGCTACGGCTGACAATTACTCTGCCTCTCCAGGAGTTCCCGATAGCATTCGGTTCATGATGGCAAAAGTCAAAACCAACAGTTGTGTTCTACTCACTTTGCTTCTGGCCCTCCAATCCAGCCTCGCTGCCGATCCACCTGCGGCTCGCGCGCGCTATCGTACGCTTACCGCTCAACCGCATGTGCCTCCTCCGTTCGAGGCGGTGGAGTATGTACGCGGTCCGCTGGAAAGTGTGGCGGGCCAGGATTGGCAGTGGTGGCAGATCGAAGTGCACACCAATTCCGACCAGAAGACGACTCCCGCGTTTGTGCTGCGCGCGTTGACGTCGCGTGATCCGCTGGCCGGCATGATTGAACCGGTCCGTTTCGCCCGCTATCAACTCTGGCTGCCGGACACGGGGGAAAAGCTCGAATACCGCGATTGCCACACGGGCCAGGCGTTGCTGCCGGCGTGGAAGGACTTTGAATGTTACTTTCTGCCTCAGCCCGTTTCAGCCGCGCGACGGCACGCTGATATGCCCCAGACATGTGAATACCTCGGTCATGTGCTGACGCTAACCGACACGAGCGCGCAGGCGGATTGGCTGCCCTGGAGCGATGTGAGAGTGTTGGAACTCGACCGTGAACTGCTGGTCGGCACCGGACGCTCGTTCAGGGACCAGGAAGGCCATCGCCTGCCGCAGCAGCCCAATCGCACCGATTACTCGTACGTTCCCTTCGTTGAGGCAGATTATCGCACGATGTTCGAGGCGGGTATCAACCTGTTTATTGTCACGCCGCAGCAGGAAGCGTGGGTGCGATCCGAGCCGGTGTTTTACCTGCGTGACGCCGGCGGTCCGACGCCGCTGCATTATCCGGCCGACCTGTATCGCGCCAATTACGTCGGGCCGGGGATGTTCATGGATGAACCGTCCATCATCATGGTTGGGGACAAGCTGATTCACAACACGTTGCGGCATTTCTCGGACGCCGCGGCGCTGATCGAGAAACGCACGCGCGTGACGTACCTGGGCGATGGCAGCTACGGCGCATATCGCCTGGAGAAATCGTTGCGCAGCCAGGGCGTGAACTTCGGCGACATGCGGCTGATGCAAGGGGACTTGCCTTCCTGGGAAACGCTCTTCGACACCACGTTTTACCAGATGAAGGGTGGCGGATCCGGGATCGTGCACGAAGGCCGATATCAGTTGGCGGAATTTGACCAGGCGGTCGCACGCTTCACAGGCTATGACCGTCAGCATACGGCGAGCGAGCTGCTGCAGTATCATTATGCCTTCCTGCGCGGCGGCACACGACCGTTCGGCAAATACTGGGGCACGGCGATCTACGGGCAATGTGACATGAGCATTGCGCCGCTGGCCGTTACTCTGGCCTACGATATGGGAGCGCGCTACGTGTGGTTCTGGACCTCCGATCACGATCACCACGTGCCCTGGCCCGAGCAACTCGCACTGGCACGCACACTCCGCCAGCACGCGCAACAGCATCCACGCGGTTCCATCGCCGGCCCGCCACCTACGCTCGACACCGCCATCGTTATCCCGAACGGCTATTTCCTGTCGCTCGATAATCTCTGGTGGGTGCGCGTAATGGACAAGGAAGGCACGAACGAGGCGTCGCAGCAGTACCGCCGCCTGATGCAACGCGCTCTGGCGGCCGTGCACCAATGTTTCGACCGCCACGAGAGCTTCGATATCACGGTGGACGACGGACGCCCGATCACCGGCTACCGGCAAATTGTGCGGGTGGATGACAAGCCGTAGGTGATGTCACTGAGGGCAGACGTACTTCTTCGCTTGGCACGCCCAGATTGTCGCCAGCGACGCCAATCCGCGTGAGTCGTGATTCTACTCATCGCCTTGCTCGCTGGCCGCGAGGAGACGGTTGCAGAGGGCTTGCCGAGGACACCGGAAACTATACATCGAGCCATCGCTTGCGATCCACCCCTGTCGTGTAAGAGCGAGCCTGCCCCAATATCGTTTTCCTCCCTCCCCGACCCCCACGAGCTCTGCTCGTGCGGTGCATCAGATGGTCAGCTACCGCGCAGCACTCTCACTCCTCCCTTCCCGACCCCCACGAGCTCTGCTCGTGCGGTGCATCAGATGGTCAGCTACCACGCAGCACTCTCACTCCTCCCCGACCCCCGCGAGCTCCGCTCGTGCGGTGCATCAGATGGTCAGCTACCGCGCAGCACTCTCCTCCCTTCCCGACCCCCGCGAGCTCTGCTCGTGCGGTGCATCAGATGGTCAGCTACCGCGCTGCCTCTTCACCCCTCGCCGACCCCCACGAGCTCTGCTCGTGCGGTGCATCAGATGGTCAGCTACCACGCAGCACTCTCACCCCTTCCCAACCCCCACGAGCTCCGCTCAATGGTACTAAGCTTGTTTTTTTGTTTTGGCCTTTGTTCGTTTTGTATTGCGAGCTCGCTTGCTGGATTTGGCGGACGTGGTGTGAGGATGCTTGGAGTGTCGCTTGTGGTTGGTGGACTTTTTGCGT
>JBGSHS010000188.1:0-48007 GCA_041752115.1 Pirellulaceae bacterium
AGTCGCCTTTCGCTCCGCGAAAGGAGCGATTCTTTCGCGGAGCGAAAGGCGACTTTCTGTGCCAACTCGCGGCCTAATCAACGTCGTTCTGTGAACGGTGACGAGTTGTGCAGCGGAAGGCGAGGTATTGATTCGAAGACCGAGCAGGAATTCCACTGGGAGTCCTTCCACCGCGGCGGGCCCGTGCCATGGGGGATCCCTGCGACATCCTACGTGAAGGGACTCTTCTTCGAGTTTCCGTCCGGCGATATCTCCTTGTACGTTCCCGTCAGCCAGTTCCTCAGGTCCGATCGATACCACTTGGAAAACCTGCGGTCGGAAGGTCCTCCCGCCAGATTAGTGTAACAGACATCCTCTCCCAGATCTGAGACGAACCGGAGCGAGGGAACGAACGTGGTGGTACGTTTTCCCATTCGGTATAACTGGCCCTGACGAATGGTGGCCCTGCCACCAACCATCACGACGGGCCCCCAATCAAAGCCCAGGAAACGTGGAAGCTTGCCCCCCAGCAAGAGATGCCGCATGAGGTACTGCCGCGTCTTTCCCCACGCTTGTGGAGCAACAGCCAGAGCGATGGCGGCCACTCGGCGATACAGTTCATCTCTCTCTTCACCGTTGAACCACACCGATTTCTCGGATAGCAATACTCGATCGAAGTTCCAGTAGAAATCGACAAAGGTTCCCGTCTCGGTCACGAGGTAATCGACGGCAGCTTGGCCGAAACCACGGTCGCCAAACACCTCCCGGTACAAAGACCGGTAGAAGGCCTCGAAGAGGAATGCTCCTCGTGAGTCGGCCGCGTAGTGCAGGTCCCATTCTCGCAGGATCTCTCCTTGTTCGGAGTCCGGTAGTAGCGGCCTGAGGATGTCCATATAGCGTTCGGCCTGCGTCGAATAGACGTCAAGTTGCATGGCAAACATATCGGACGGCGTCAGAGCAACTTGCGATTCGAGGAGACAGGCGATGCGTTCGGAGCGATACGGTCCCATGGGCAGGTTGATCGGCTTGGCCAGGCCGAGTTCATTCAGGTCGTTGTTCGCCGTAGCAATGTAGCCCCGGTCAGGATTCAAGCAACGAGGCAACTCGCCGGGGCTGACGAACCCCAGCCAGTCGTTTTCCGGTTTCCAACCGGGCAGCGGAATCAGGCCGCTAACACCTTCGCGCCGTTTGGGCAGCAATCCCGACATCTGATAACCGATGTTTCCGTGACGGTCGGCAAGCACAAAGTTCCAGGCAGTCTCGACTTGTCCCAACACGTCCATTGCGTCCTCAACGTTCTTGACGCTCCACATCTTGAGGATCTGGGAAAGGGTCGTTCCTCCCGACCGCGCTGCTGCCCAGCGCGTACACAAGTAGTAGCCATCTTCGCACGGGTCACCGTCCAAGACTCCATGATCGTTTTCGTGGAACGTGATCTCAACGGGTGGCTGCTTTTTTCTTCGAATGAGCTCCGTTCGCTGTCGAAACGGCAGCCAACGATCGGGCTCTCGGTAGTACCTTCCCTGTCGACAGTGCTCGATCCAGGAGTCAACAGCGTCCATGAACGCGTAGGTTGCTCCCCAGGCAACATCGTTGGTGCGCCCGACGAGTACACCTGCCGCGCCCGGCATCGTGGCGCCGATGGCGTACCGATCCGCAGTGCGCATCACGACTTCGTACCAGACGTTGGGCAGCCGATTTCCTTCCAGATGAGGATCATTGGCCAGGATCGGGTGGCCCGAAGCCGTCTTCTTTCCCGCGACGACCCAGTTGTTCGATGCCATCATCCGCGGAAGGGCGATGCTCCACAACACTTCCGGTGGCACGACTCGATACCCAAGTCGGACACCGCGGATGAGTTGCGTATCGAGGCCGTCAAGCAGCCCTGGAAAGAGCTCGTCCAGTCGACCACGTGGCACGCCGGCCTGAATCATCTCGATGACCAATCGCTCCATCTCGGCTTGCGACTGGCTGAGCGTCAGGTAACCGATCATCCGGGAAACGGCAATCGAATCCGCAATGCACCACGATTCAGGGCGGTAGCCGAGCCACCGCAACTCCCAGGGACACTTCTGGGCCAACGCGGCGTTGACGCCGTCGCAGTAGCGTGCCAGCAGCGTTTCTGCCTCAGGGGCCAGTTGGACGAATTCGCAATCCGCTTCACCGCACCAATTCATCCGGCGAAAGAATTGGTCGATCTCCAACGCTTCGGCACTGGCTTCCAGGCACTCCGACGTCCGTCCCTGCACCAGTATCCTCATCAGGAGCAGCTGCAATCCACGGTCTCGGGCATGGACATAGCCCTGCCCCCAATACAAGCCCGCTTCATCCCGCGCCTCGATGTGGGGAATGCCGTGCTCGTCGCGCCAAATATTCGGACGGTCGCTCATATCGGCTTCTGCATGTCGTTGAGCTCGATGTGCTCAAACCACTCGAGAAAAGATGCCTACGATGTCCACGCGATCTGCTGACACACCACTCGACTGACTGGGGCGAATGCGAGGTCGCCGAGGCACACGATGGCGTCACAACCTGCATCAGCCACTGATCAGCATACCTCTCCGGCCAGTTGAGAACAACAGTGCTGCGGTCGGGTCTGCCGTGCCAGCTGGACGAGTCGAACGACTCGCCTTGCGCCTCCTTGGTTCGGCCGTTGCTTTACAACCGCCGGCGCACAGGCCTAGAATACGGTTCACTCTGCGAGGACACCGACTGCTTGACCAGGAAGCCGACAACATGAACAAACCCGCTGAATTGCGGCGATTCGCCAGTCTGGCGGCCGTCGTGATGTGGATGGCGATCTACCACGAAGCCCACGCTGCGCAGCTCGATGTGCAGGTGCTGCAGCAGACCACGCTGCCGGGCGGATTGGTACGTGAGCAACTGCGACTGCCAGGCTCGGATCCCGACGAGTCGGTGCCGGCCATCGCCATCCGTCCTGCTCAGGGTGGACCGCTGCCCGTCTGTTTCGTGCTGCATTACTTCCGCGGTGCGAAAGAGAACTCCGAGCCGTGGTGCCGCGATCTGGCGGCTCGCGGCGTGTTTGCCATCGCCATCGACGCACACCTCCACGGCGAACGATCGGTAGCCGGCATTTTTCATAGTGACAATATAGCGTCACTTGGAGAAGAGTACAGCATCTGGGTCCACCAGACATCGATTGCCCACACGGCCCGGGACGTTTCCGTCATGCTGGATGCGCTGGCCAAGCGGCCTGACGTCGACGCGTCTCGCGTCGCGGCAACCGGCATGTCGATGGGGGGCAGCACCGCACTGGTGCTCGCCTGGCGCGAGCCTCGCGTGCGCGTCGTGGCCAGCATGGTCGGAGCGGTCGACTTCTGGTGGGATGTCACCAAATTGCCGCCCGGTCCGGAGCAGGATGCCAGACGGGCTTCGTACGGCCCACGCCTGCGAGAGCTGGTCGCCTCAATCGATCCGCGACCACGCCTGGCGCACATCCCCCCGAAGGCCCTGTGCCTTCTCAACGGCCAACGTGACGGATACATCGACCCTGAATCGATACGACGCTTCGCGGCCGAACTCGCACCGCGCTACCAGGACCACCCCGACCTGTTGCGATGCCGGTCTTATCCTGATGCCGGGCATGAAGTGACCGCCGCCATGTGGGAGGAGACGCAGGACTGGATCGTCAATCACCTGCAGCCGCAGTGACGAGCGAGACACTGGAAATCACGCAAACGAACAACCGCTTTCGGAGTACGGAATTATGACCATGGCCGCCTCCGTCGTCCGGCTCAACTGCTGTGCGTTGGCTTTGCTCGTCCTGGCCCCGACAGCCGTAGCCGATCCCCAGTTGCCGGATAAGCTGCAAGCCGCCCGTACATTGACAGGCTACTTCGAGGCGATGAGCGTTCCCCAACCGTTCCAGATTCTGGCAGGGGAAGCGCTCGCAACGCACCAGAGCGACCTGCGGGCCCGCCTGCTCGCGGACGTCGGCCTCGATCCGTTGCCAGAACGGATCGACCTGGACGTTCACCGGTCAAGACCGATCGATCACCCCTGGTGCGTCATCGAGATGGTTGAATATCAAATGTGGCCGGGAATTTACGGCCAGGCGTTGCTGCTCACGCCAAAAGACCTGCCGGAAAAGCCGGTTCCCGCTATTTTGTGTCCGCACGGTCATTGGAACGATGGGTTCGCCTGGCCCGACGTACAGAAACGTCTGCTCGTTCTGGCCAAGATGGGCTACGTCGTCTTGTCACCGCGTCAGAACCACCTGGAGCAGTTGACGCTAGGCCTGTCTCACCAGACGCTCATGATCTGGGCCAATATGCGTGGGATCGACCTGCTGCAGTCGCTGCCTGAAGTCGACCCCGAACGTATCGGCGCGGCGGGCGCTTCCGGCGGTGGTCTGCAAACGCAGATGATTGCCGCGTTGGACCCGCGGGTGAAAGCGGCGACGATCGTTGGAATGACCTGCGACTTCCGAGAGATACTTGCTCCGCACGCCGCCCACTGCGGCTGCAATCACTGGCCCAACGCCATGGTCCACGCAGACGCTCCCGAGATCAGCGCGCTGGCGTTCCCGCGGTCGGTACAATACCTGGCCATGAACGACTGGACGAGGGCGTTCCCTTACGACAACTTTCCGACGATCCAGGAGCAGTACCGGATCGCCGGCGTGCCGAGTCACGTGAGTTGCACGTACTGGCCAACGCAGCATCTTTACGATCGGGAGAAGCGAGAACGCACGTACTGGTGGATGGAGCGGTGGCTCCGCCACCAGGGAAGCTACCAGACGGCCATTCCGAGCGAGCCGGAGGAGGTTGTCACCGTCTTTCCGCCCGAAATACTCAACACGTGGCCCGTCGAAAACCCAGCCAATCGCGGCATCACCGCTCTGAAAGGCCTGTTTCACCAGCAGTTTCATCACAGCCACCTGTCGCCCCCCGAGCCGACGGAGTGGGCGAGCGCGGCGAGGAATATGCAAGCCGCCCTCCCGGAATTGCTCGGCCTGGACAACGCAATGGAGCGGAACCGTGACGACGTAGTGATCGTCGAAAGCCACACGTCCGGCGCGGTGACCGTCACAACGGCACTGCTCCCCGGCGAGAGTGATTTCTCTTGGCCGGCCATCATCGTTGCGCCGTCGGACGCGACTTCCGGCCCGTGGCCTGTCACCCTCTGTCTGAATCGCGATGGCGCCACGGGGCTGGTGGACCTGAAACCCTTCATCGACCGCGCCGCGGCGGGCCGCGTGGTCGTTGTGGTGGATATCCGGTTTTCCGGAACCTACGACCTCGAACGACTCGCCGGACTGATGGGCCCGGAACTGCTCACTCACAAGATGGTCAGCGAATTGCCGTCCTACCGAGAGGCAGAAGACCAGCGTAAATACTTGCTGTGGGCCTGGGAACGCAACAGCGTTGTCTGGGGACGTCCGCTCGTGGGCATGGCCGTGTCGGACATCCAGCATGTCTTGGACGCCCTGCGACAGGATCCGCGCGCCAACCTGGAGGAAATCCACCTCGAAACCCGCGACTCAGCCCTCCTCGGACTCGCCGCCTGCTTCGCCGCAATCCTCGATGCCCGCATCCAGTCCCTGGATGTTGATCTGACCGGTAGCCGCTACGACCACGACCGCTCCTGGAACGAAGCGCCCACTGGACTGCCGGTCATCCCCTTTATCCTGCGCCAGGGCGACGTACCTCAATGGCTGGCCGTGCTCTGCCACCGACAACTGACCGTGCACAAACTCGCCATCACGGAGCAAGAAACACAATGGCTCAAAAGCATCTTCGCCGCCCAGTCCAACAGCGACGGGCTGCGGATCGTACCTAATGAGTGATGCATTCGAACAGTGCTGGCAGCTGCCAACACCCCACCAGCCCCATGCCAGTGGTTCTCGCGTTTGGCAATCAAATGACCATATGCGATTCGCTAACCGCTGCATCGAATGACGAATGACGAAATATCCCGCGGATTCAATGACGAATGACGAAATACCCAATGACGAACGGATTGATGACACTCGAGTGCCGAACCAGACTGCTGCAACATGTGGACGAGACTCGTTTCCAGCTCAACGGCGGATCGTTCGATCTTCTTTCGTCTTCGGATACGGCGCGCCACTGAATCGCGGTTGTTGATTCGGCGTTCTAATGCTCTGTGACAGCGAAGAACGAGGGTGCCACGGGCCTTGCCAGTACTCCTGCGGCTATTGGTCAAGGCTGCACTGGCGGAGCCAGTGACAGCCCACCGGAAAGTCAAACTGTCACCAAGCACTAGACTCTAGTTCGTTTCCTCTGTCACAATCGGCGCGACGCCGCCGATGTCACCTGCCTCGATCCTCTGGAGCCGTTTGGTGAGCCGCAGGAGATACTCCGTCGGCGGTTCGGGAAGCGTCAGCGGTGGATTGCACCGCGGCCGCTTTTCCAGAAATCGTAGTAGTGGTGGTGAGCTTCGTCGGGAGGCGTAACATATATGCCGACCGTGTCGAAACCGTCAGTGCCTGCCTTGCCTTGCCCCACGACATCCGAGTCGGGCTGGCCAGCGCCGATCACAACGACAGTCACTCAGCCAGCAGCTTCCGAGGCGAAAACTGCAGATCCGTAAGATGCCGACGCAATCCACAGGATGATCGGCAACAGATAGGTAATGCCGGCAATTCCGGCGTTTAGCCCCGTCACAGCGATGACTCTCATGACGCTTATCCCTTTGCCGGGGCCCTGAAGGACCGCCCCGCCACCGTATCCGAACAGGACTTGCTCAGTCGCACCACTGTAATCAACAGCAACGACCAAGGTCGATGGTCGGAAAGTACGAGGCTCAGAAGCCCACCCCCGCTTCCGGATCGTGCTCTGCTCGTACTCAGCGCCAGCGGTACTCGTACTCGATCACTGCCATCGACAAGCAGGGACCGGGCGGGGTCGGGATGACCGGTGTCGCGAGTACGAGTACGAGTAGGAGTAGGAGTAGGAGTAGGAGCACGAGCACGAGCACGAGTGGCGGTACAAGGACTCCACGCGCCGTTGTGGTCTTGGCCGGGCGGCGATGGGTTTACAACGCCACCTGGGCCTGAACGATCAACTCGCCGGCGTGGCCGCCCGAGACCCGCTGCACTTCACCACCGATGTTCCGTTCGAAGAACTGCGGACGCAGCGTATACTGCATGGTGATTTTAGCTCGATGCCCATCCAGCAGGTAATTGAAACCCATGTCCCAATTGAAGGTCGGGTCGTCGAGATAGGCCAGGTTCTTGTGAGTGAAAGCGCCGAACGGCTGCAGGCGTCCGAATCGTTCGCCCAAAACCCACTTGGGAAGCAGATAGCCCCCTTCGATGTAGAAGATCTCACCTGTCCCCATGAACGGCTGGGCATTTCCCGCTCCGCTGATGGTCGGTGTGATTCCGTTGGCGGCCAAGACACCAGGTGAGCCCAACTTGCCGGTGTTCATGATCCCAATGCTGCGGAAGTAATCGTCCCCATAGTCGTAGACATAGTACACGCCGTACACAGTCACGGCCGCACCGCATTCTCCCACCGGTCGATCGTAGTAGACGTCGAACCCCAAAGCCAGCTGATCCTGCCGCTCCAGTTGGCCCTGGGCGTTCAGAATACCACTGGCATCCGGGTGCACGTAGAACCCGGCACCAATGTTGAAGACCTTCTTTTCGCCGAGCCACGTGCTGGTCTTGTAAGGCAGCAGATCGCTCTCCTGATCCCAGAACTCCCAGTCGAAGTAGCCGGCATAGGCCCAGGTATTGGTCGGGATATTGACAGCCCGTTCGTGATTAAGGTTTGCACGGTCGTCGGTATTGAACGGCTGATTCATCGCCACGCGGTAGTCCAGCTTGTGCCACTTGCCTTTGGTGTACCAGCCCAACTGGCGGGCAAACTCGTCAGAAAACTCGATGTTCGGCCAACAGAACAAGTTCGCGTCGAGCGTCATGTAAGTCAGTGTGCTCGAGCTGGATTTGCGCGACACTCCATTCCAGTAATGGAGGCCGGCACCGGTGTACATGCTGAAATCCCCGTCCTTGGTCTGAGGCACAATAGCGTACTCGTTGTAAATATCGTGAAAGAAGAGCTGCGGCTTCTTGCCTACGCCATTGGGCCCAAATCCGCTCGACCCCGCCGCTCCCCCGTTGGTAAACGTCTGATTGTTGATGCCGACGTGCATCATGATCAGGTACCGTTCCGTCAGCTGGGAATAGGCCAGAAAGCGGGCACGCCGCATTCCAAAGTCGACCGAGTCGTCAAGCAATTCGTCGAAATCATCGACCGTGCCGGGATTGTTGTCCGTGAACTTCGTCCAGGCTTGAGCCCAAGTCAGAAAGCGGATGTACTTCTTACCTTCGTCATCCAGCACCATGATCATGCCCTTGCCGTATACCCCGCTGTCGTCAACCCCGGCGTCGCGCTTCTTCAACTCCTCGCGAAGGGCGTCCAGCGACAGGTCTCCTACTGAGCCGGGAGGCTCCGGGGCATTCAACGTCCGGCTCACGTGCGCCACCGGTTCGACGTTAGGGCTCATCAGATCCGCATCGAGATGGTAGGCAGGTGTCGCATACCCGATCTCCGGAGTCGGCCCCTGCCGCATCGTCATGGGCGGCGCACTGGAGTTCGTCGGAAACGATGCCGGACCACCCCACTGCGGCTGAACGGGAAACTGAGCCGAAGATGACGCGACACTAAGTCCAAGAAACAATGCTGACAACGCAGCCTGAACCGCCGTCGTCCTAAGGGACATGAGCTGACCCTCCCGCCGCCATTTAAAGTACGTAGATTCGCCCCCGCGGGTCATATCGGCCGCCCAATCGGCAAACTTTGACTTTTCCCTACGACCGGTACAATTTCATCAGGCTCGGCAACCAGAATTCGCACCCCACGACCTGCGATAAGTAGTAACCTGATTCCCACCAGACCCCCGAGAACACCCAACCGCCGTGGAGCGACGAACGCGTTGCGGCCACAGAGCAGATCGTCACTCGCTTCGCGAGCCGGCTTGCGCGCAGCGCGGCCCCCTCGACAGAAGTAAGCACCGCGGTTCGCCAGTCTGTGCCGGTCGCTTGTGTTGAACGAGCGAGCGCGAGTAATGGCGAATCCACCGACTTGGAAAACTAGGCAAAAGCGGTGGACACTAACACGCCGATAACGGAGAAAAGCCGGGAAAATAGCTGTCGTTGTCGCGTCCTCTAACGCCGCTGGATTGCCCTGGAGCGACTCAGCCCCGGCAAGAGTCGCATTCAACGGTGAGGTGGGTGCCAGATCGGCCTGCCGGTGACGACCGTGGGACGAAACAACAGACGAAACCGCGAAATCCCGATGGCCCGATAATCGCGACTTCCGGAAAAATCCAGCAATGGGTTATACTACGCCCAGTGCGACGATGATAAGCCTGCTGTGATTCGGCATTCGGTTGCGTGCACTCCGGTCGGGCACCCCGTGACATGGCCGAACGGACGAATTGGCTGACAACTGATTCCAGATCGCGGCGCCACGGACGAAGTTCGCGACCGCTAACCTCAAGAGAAATTCTGATGACACGCAGCAACCCAAGAAACAGCTCACAGAGCGCCACCTGGGGACGACGAACGATCACGATCCTGCTGTCCACCGCGCTGGCTGCTGCCGTGCTGGTCGGCCAGGAAGCTCGCGGTCAGATCGGCGGACGAGACTTGGCGGATGCCAATCTGACCGACGCGGAGCGGCGAGAGTCGACCCTTTTGTGGCTGAACACTTTCCTCACGGAATCTGAATTATTACGACAGCAAGATGTGGACAAGATCCGGCAAGCGGTGGGCCAGATGACCCCGAGCCAGTTGGAGCGATGGCTGCAAGAGACGAGGAAGTTGCGGGAATTCGTCGAGAGTGAGCGGTGGCAAGAGACGAAGCGTTGGTTGCGCGAGTTCATGCGTGTGCAGAACATGTATAGTGAGCCAGAGATCCAGAAGCTTCGGGACGAGATTGTGCAGGCCGATGCCGATCAGTTGCTGGCGATCCTGAAGCGAATTCAAGCCAAGCATGATTCACTGGTCTGGATGCAGCAGGCCTCCGATCGGAATCGTCAGATTGAGGTTCAGGCACGCGACAACCGAATGGCGCAGCAAGCGGAATTAATGGCCGCCGCTCGCCAGACTCCCACCGCGCCGCCGCTGTTTGGCAACGCAGGCGGATCCGGCGGCACGGAGAAGGTAACGCGCGGATATCAGATTCCGGCGCCCTTGATCACTTCGAATCAGATGGCTCGTGCAGCTGTATGGTCTGAGCTGTGGGGACCAGGTTGGATGGTTGGATTCTAGAACCGGCTCATGCGGGCCATCAATCCGGTTCGATCGGTGCCCGGTCGCCAACCGTAGCGGCGGCGACTGGCGGACTGCCCAGCGGCCTCCCGCGACACCCTGACGCGGCCAGTGCAGTTGGCCGCCGTGAACTTCGCCGCAAAGCGGGAGTGCCAGCCCAGTAGCGGCTCTGGTGGTTCGCGCTGCAGCGGTCACGAAGGGGATAACCGACCGCTGGCGTGCGTTGACGGAGCAGGCTGGAGTGGCCGGTGATTCGCCGCAGGATTGCCAGGCGTCTGGCCAGCTTGTTCCGGCCGTGGCGCACGATGCCCGCGGTCATCGGACGTCGCCGGTTCCGTTCTGGCACCACTCGAGGGAGGGCTGATTGCATCCCCAGACACACCATGCTAAGTTGGTTGGAGTGTACTCATCAGCGCAGGGCTCACGAGCTCTCGTCATTCGGTTGTCATCTGTCGCATCAACGGGTCAATTTCATGTCTGCCTTACGATCTCAGGAAACGGATGGGGTACTGGTTGTCTATTTCAGTGACAACAAGATTCTGGATGAGGCAAAGATCCAGAAGATTGGCTCCGAGCTGATTGAGGCGGCCGATACAGCGGCGGGTAACAACAAGAAGTTGCTCCTGAATTTCACAGGGGTCAATTTCATGTCCTCGGCGATGATCGGCAAGTTGGTCTTATTGAACAAGAAGTGCAAGACGGACAGTATTGCGTTGAAGCTGAGTGACATCTCGGACAACGTATCCGAAGTGTTCAAGATCATGAAGTTGAACAAAGTCTTCGACATTTATAAGACGGAAGAGAAGGCTTTGAAGTCCTTCGACAAGAAGGGCTGGTTTGGATAGTCTGTCCGGCGATGGCCGCGACAGCGCCGGCCAGGTCGGTCTTCCTGGCAGCGTCTTCGAGGAATGCCCGGGGTATGTACCGCTCCTGGCACGGCGTATGCAGTCCGAGTTCTTATCTTGGTGGCGAGTGCGCGACCGACAATGTCGCCAGGCTCAATTCCAGTCCCTCGATCAGGGCGGTCCACGGGCTGGAAGACAGGTTTGAGGGGCAAACAGTCTTGATGGGCAACAAAGGAAATAACCTCGGGCAGGAACGAGTGAGTCTTCGACCGCTGTCGAACTGAATCGGTTTGTTGTCGGCACTGGATCTATAGCGGTCTCGACCTGGGCTCTGACGCGCAAGCGGAAGCCATGGCGGTTCACTTGCCTCGCCTGAAGCAAGAGACCACGTTATGTCGGATGGCAGATTCGCCGTGAGGGGGCAGTCTCACTGGCTGGAGACGGCAACTGACGCGCTTCCAGGTATCATCTGGTCGACCGATGCGGCTCTGCGCATCACCTGCTGTCATGGGCAGGAGCTATCAAGTATCTGTGCGCAGCCCGACCAGCTCAGCGGAACAAGTCTCTACGAATTGTTCGGGACCGAGGACGTACGATTTCCTCCGTACGTCGCTCATCGCCAGGCGCTTCATGGCGAGATGAGTTCGATCAGCTTCACGCTCCACGACAAGACATTCCGTGGTTTCGTCGCACCGCTGCGACTGCACGGCAAGGTCACTGGGTGCGTATGCGTGGCTTTCCCGCCGGCGCTGACCGAGGCGCGTTGCGATGCTCTCTTCAGCGTGTCGGTCGACTTGGTTCTGTTTCTGAGTCCCACCGGGATCATCGAGGAAGTGAATCGCACAGCTGGCGGTTCACCACGCGAGCGGGTGGTCGGAAGATCGGTGTTCGAGTTCATGCCGCGGGTCGACCACGAACGACTTCAGGCCGCGTTGAGGAAGGTCGTCGAAACGGGCAGCATCGAGACACTGGAGATCTGCTTTCCGCGACGCTTTGACAATCCGGCATGGCAGACCATGAGGATCGGTCCCATTCGCATGATGAATCAGGTCGCCGGCCTGATCATGGTGGCTCAGGACACCACGCAGCATAAGCAGGTTGTCAAGAAGTTGGAGGCGGAAGAGGGACTGCTGCGTGACCTGCTGGAGTTGCAGGACCGGGAGCGGCGTCTGGTCGCCTACGAGATCCACGACGGGTTCATCCAGGATGTGGTCGGGGCGAGGATGATCTTGCAGGGGATTCGCCGATCCCAGCTGGGTGACGATGCCAGTGTGCAGAAACGTCTGGACACTGCGGTGTCGCTGATGGGGCGAGCGATCAATGAGGGACGGCGTCTGATCAGTGAGCTGCGTCCCATGATCATTGACGAGATGGGGATTATCGACGCCATCGATTACCTGATTGGCGAAGAAGAAGCACGAGGCGGACTGGAGATCCGATTCACACATCGGATGCAGCTGGAACGCTTGCCCCCGCTCATTCAGGCCACCATGTTCCGGATCATTCGCGAGGCCGTAAACAACTCGCGACGACACGGTCAAGCGACGCTGGTCGAAATCCGGCTCACACAAATCGGTTCCCAGGATGTCCTTATCGAGATACAGGATAACGGAATCGGATTCGACCCGGACAGCACACCCCGCGATCGCTATGGGCTGGCCGGGATTTGCGAACGAGCGAGGCTGTTCGGAGGTGGTGCCACGATCGAGAGCATTCCGGGCGAAGGAACACGCATTACTGTGAAACTGGCTCTCGATACCCCACGTGACTTGCCCGTCCCCCAACAACCCGACTGGACCTGGACCGTGTGATCAGCACGGCTGGAACCACAGAATGTCGAACAAGGAAGGTCCCATGTCCAAGTGAAGGAACCCGCTCCTCGTCCTTCATCATTCTGCGGTTGGATATTCGATATTCTGCGGTTGAGCCCTCGGGTCAGCGGCGTCCACTTATGGAATCTCCTCCGGCGTCTACCGCCAAAGATGGGGCGCGACTCGGCACGACTGCGTTCGGGGTTAACCGCCGACCTGGTACATGGAGCGGCTGGGACGCAAGAACTCGGGCGAGTCGACTGCGTGTCCCGGCATCTTGGCTCCGATGCAGACCCGCACTAACTCGGCCAGCTCTTCATCGCTACCGCCACCGCGCAGCACCGCGCGGGCGTCCCATTCCTGGAGTGAGAAGAGGCAATTGCGCAGCTGGCCTTCGGCCGTAATCCGCAGTCGACTGCAATCGCCGCAGAACGGTTCGGAGACCGGATTGATGAAACCGACTCGACCTCGACCGTCGGCGAAGTCGTAATCCACGGCCGGCTGGCTGGGATCGGACCGAGCGGCCGGCAGGAGCGGTCCGAACTCCTGTTGCAGGATCTCCCGCACCTCGGCGCCGGTCAAGACGACTCCCTGGTCCCAGTTCTGTTCTGCATCCAACGGCATGAACTCGATGAAACGGAGTTCTAGTCCTCGCTGTCGCGCGAACGCTCCCAACGGCACAATTTCCTGCTGCGTCATCCCGCGAATGGATACGGCGTTGAGGCGGATCCGGTCAAAGCCGACGCGTTGCGCCGCGTCGATACCGGCGAGGACCTGATCGAGCCCGGGACGTCGAGCGATCTGCTGAAACGTCGATTCACTTAGGGCGTCCAAACTGATATTCACACGATGCAGTCCCGCTTCTCTCAACGCTTCCGCCTGACTGGCCAGCAGAATCCCATTCGTGGTCAGGGCAATATCGCTCACGCCAGGGATGGCGCGGAGCATGCGGACCAGCAGCGGCAGATCGCTCCGCACGAGTGGTTCTCCGCCGGTGAGCCGCACCCGGTGGACCCCCAGCTGTACGACCACGCGCACCATCCGCTCAATCTCCTCGAACGTGAGGATCTCATGCCGCGGCTTGAAACGCACGTTCTCCTGCGGCATGCAGTAGAAGCAGCGGATATTGCAGCGATCGGTAACACTCACACGCAGGTTGGTGTGAACCCGTTGATAGCGGTCCACCAGCGGCCCTTCGATACTCATAGACACACTCACACATTCTGCGAACGCTCATCCCGCGTTTCCCCCAGGCGGGGGCGTGCTGTTGTGCCACATCAACCTCGCCGCCAGAGACAGGCGGGCAGGCCGATGCTGTCAAGCATCAGCACGATTGACACCCGGATGAACCCATTCACAGCTCCCGTCGGACCAAGTCTCTTTCTTCCAGATCGGCACCACCTGCTTGATGGTATCGATCAGCCATTGGCCGGCCTCGAAGGCCGCCGCACGGTGGGGCGAACTCACGGCAATCGCCACACTCACCTCCCCCACCATAACCTCTCCCAGTCGGTGCACGATCGCCACACCGGTCAGCTGCCACCGCTGACGGGCCGTCGCTTCGAGCTCCTGTAACTTGACTCGTGCCATCTCACCATACGCGTCGTACTCAAGTCGCACGGTCTCCCGAGCATTGGTCATCCGGCGCGTTGTGCCGACAAACAGCACGCTGGCCCCCGCGTCAGGAGACTGCACGAAGTGCAGAACCTGACCAGGGTCGATGATACCTCGGGTCAATTCAATCATGGCTCGATTACCTTGCTGCCCCCGCTGCGTGCTGCCCCCGCTGCGTAGCGTCCCCGCTGCGTGCTGCCCCCGATGCGTAGCGTCCTTGCTTCGCACCGGCAATCGCCGGGCAGTCGACTGCCTTCCGGTTCAGCCGCCACTCACTGGCGGGAAACAAGCCACTTCATCATCGGGCGCCAGCTCGTGCGTTTCGAGTACGTACTGTTGGTTGACAGCGATCAGCAGGTGGTGTTCCCACGCTGCGAGGGACGGAAATTGTTCGACCAGTGCGTGGCGCAATTGTGCGACCGTCGCGCCGTCCTCCAGCGGGAGCGAGACAACGTCCTCCCCCACCGCTTCATGTGCCGCCGCAAAGAGCCTGATGGACAGAATCACGTAACAACGAGCTCCTCACTGCGGGTCGTGAGCAGCGACGCGATGCTCGGATTCAGTCCGTATGACAAAGCCAGGATCTTCAGCGGATGAATCGTCGGTTTCGTGGTGCCTTGTTCCATCTGGATCTTGCACGAACTGCACTCGGTGGTTCCCAACTGGATGGAAGGCCAACGCAGCGAGGAAATCAGGCTCCAGCCCGCCCGCAGACTGCTGCGATAGGTGCTGCGCCGCAGACCGTACGGTCCTGCCATGCCAGAACAGGAATTCCCCAGCGGCAGCACGGTCAATCCCGGCACCAGCCGCAGCAGATTATAGCCCGGCATCCCGACGTTGAGAGCCCGCAAATGGCAGGGGAAGTGATATCCCAGTGTCACATTCACCGGCTTGAGATCCAGTTCCAGCTGCCCCTCCTGGTGGAGTTTCCAGAGATACGAACAGGCTTCACTGGTGTTCTCAGCCACGAGGCGGGCATCGTCGTCGTCCAACAGGCTACGATATTCGTGGGTCAGACAGAGTGCCGCAGCGGGCTCCGCCGTCACGACGTGGTAACCCTGCCTCACCGCTTCCGCCAGCAACTGCACATTGGTAACGGCATATTTGCGCGCGATATCGAGCGCCCCCATCGAGAGCGCCCCCATCCCCGACTGAGTCTGACCGGGCGGGACATAGACCGCGACCCCATTATGTTCAAACACCGCCACCAGTGCTTCGGCCAGCTGCACGTCGTTCCAGTTGCAGTACAGGTCGACGAAAAACAGGACCTTGCGTCCGCTGCGGCGCGTCGGTCGAGTGAGCCGGCGTCGATGGGCCTTGCGAATGAAACTGCTCCGCGCAAAACGCGGGAGTTTGCGCCCCTGGGCAATCCCGATCGTGCGTTCAATCAGCCACCGCATCTGGCGGTTGGCAATGGCCCAGTTGGCGATCGGATGCAGGTACGAACCCCACGCGCACAGCAAATCGAGGCGTGCGAGAAACCAGTCACTCGGACGCAGCCCGTTCGTAACAACGTACTGTGACTTGCATTCCACCATCAATTTGGGGATGTCGACGTGAGCCGGACACTCCAGTCGGCACTGATGGCAATTGACGCACAGATCGGCGATCCGTTTGAGTTCTTCCCCTTCCAGCTCGGTCGGATCGAGCCGCCCGGTCAGAATCGCTCGCATCAGATTCGCTTTGGCTCGCGGTGCCGCTTCTTCCCGAGGACCATATCGAAAGATCGGGCACATACGCTGCGTCATCAGCTGCGTACGGCAATCACCACATCCGTTGCACATGCGAGCCGAGTGCTCGACCGGCACATCGTTCCAGCTCAGCTGCAACGCGACAGGGTAGGGGGGCGCTGCCGCCGACTCATGATCATTGCCGTCGCGTGGGGACCGAGCAGCTCCGTTGACCACAACACAGCGCAGATTGGCGGTAAGCGGCTGCGGCGCATCAGCCACGACTTTGCCGGGATTCAAGATGTTGTGCGGATCAAACAGCTGCTTGATCTGACGAAAGACGTCGTAGAGTGGACCAAACTGCCGCTGCAAGTACCACGTTCGGCTCAGGCCGGTGCCATGCTCGCCGCTGATCGTTCCCCCGACCTGCAGCACTTTTTCATAGAGATCGACCGCAACGTCCTGCATCTTCTGCACGCTTTCCGGCGAGGCGAGGTCGAGAAATGGGCGCACGTGCAACTGGCCATGCGCTGCGTGCGAAAAAAGTGATGCAGTTACCTGATGTGCTTTGAGCACATTCTGCATCTGCACCAGGAATTCGGGCAGCTCAGCCGGCGGAACGGCAATGTCCTCGACGAACGGCAGGGGTCGACTCGAGCCCTTCAGACTGTACAGTCCGGGAACGACCCGTCGCACCAACCGCCAGAACAACTCCACCTCCTCCGCCTCCATTGCCAGCCGCGACTCGAAAGCCAGTCGCTTGCGACGCTGGATCCGCGCCACCAATGCCTGCAGACGCTGCCGGACCTCGTCTGGCGTGTCCCCTTGCACTTCGACCAGCAGCATCGCTTCGGCGTCACGCGGAATCAGGACATCATAGCGCGCGTCGACATCCCGCGCGATGCTCAACAAGCGACGGTCCATCATGTCGCAGGCCGACGCCCCCATCGTCGCGATCTCCAGCGCTCCTCGAGCTGCTGATTCGAGCCGATCGAAGAAAAACAAAGCCACGCCCTGATGCCTGGGAAGCGGATGCGTACGGACCGTCGCTTCCGTAATCAGCGCCAAAGTCCCTTCGGAGCCCGCGATCAAGCGAGCCAAGTCGAGCTGCCTGCCATCCCAGATCCCGCGCAGCTGATAACCAGCTCGGTCAACCTGCGTCTTGGGCGCATACTGCGCGATCACTTCCTGCTCACGACCCATGATCGCCGCGAGATCCCGCACCAGTCTCTGGCGGCGTGCCACCTGCGGCTGGTCACTCACCGCTTCATCCAGCGAGTGAACTGCCGCGTCCACGACCGTTCCATCGGCCAGCACCAGCTGCATCGACTCGATCACGTCGATCGCCGCTCCGTACTTCAACCAGTGGCTGCCCGATCCGTTGAGCGCCAAGACGCTCCCCATCGTGGAAACGCTGGCCGAAGCCGGATCGGGCCCGAACACCCGCCCACGTTCGGCCAGCAGCCGGTTCAGCTGCGACAGAACCACTCCTGGCTGGACCCGCACTGTCTCCGGCTGGCAGTCGAGCACGCGCCGCATGGCATGCGAGAAATCCAGAACGAGCCCGGGGCCCAGCGATTCCCCCGCCAGACCCGTTCCCGCGCCGCGCGCGTGCAACGGAATCTCGTTCTCCGCCGCATACTGCACACATGCGACCACGTCGGCTGTGCTGCGAGGACGCACGACACCCAAGGGGCGGATCTCATAAATGCTCGCGTCCGTGGCATACATCTGCACGAACACGTCGTCGCAGCGCACCTCACCGTCCAATAAACCGCGCAAGTCGGCTTGGATCCGTTCTCGCTCTTGGTCCATGGGCGATCGTGTCTGGGGAAATTGTGGGCAACGAGTATGAAAAACAGAGGGGGACCACCCGATCCGTGCCGAGTTCAGTCAGACTGCACTGAGGTCGGTGCCAAGCCTTCACCCCCAACGTCCGTAGTCCTCCTCATCATACGTCATCCCACACCCGGACGGACAGTAGCGCCACACCGAATTCAGGCCACCCCCAGCAGCTCGACATGATGTGATTCGCCCTCCCGCCGCCTCATCCCAGACGCCGCTTAGCGCTGGCCGCCATAGATGAGCTGCATGACTTCCGAACGGGTCGAGAGGTTCGAACGGAAGATCCCCTTCATGGCCGAAGTGACACAGAGACTGCCAGGCTTACGCACGCCGCGCACCGTCATACAGGTGTGTGTTGCCTCGATAACCACCGCCACTCCTCGCGCACCGAGCTCCGATACGAGCAGGTTCGCAATGTCCTCCGTCATCCGCTCCTGCACCTGCGGCCGCCGCGCTACCGCCTCGACCACACGAGCCAGTTTGCTCAACCCAATCACTTTGCCGTTGGGCATGTAGCCAATGTGTGCCTTCCCGATGAACGGCATCAGATGATGCTCGCAGACACTGCAGAAACTGATGTCGCGAACCAAAACCACCTCGTCGTACTTCTCCGTGAAGAACTTCTCAAGGTAGATCCGAGGATCCACCTGAAGCCCGCTGAAGAGCTCGGCGTACATGCGGGCTACACGCGCGGGGGTCTCCCTGATCCCCTCTCGGTCAGGATCATCGCCGACCGCCGCCAGAATCTCGCGGACCGCACGCTCGATCCGAGCCAAGTCAACAGGTGCCGGTGGCGGCGTCTCACCATGATCTATCTGACTCTTGCCATTCATCGTTCTCACTCGACTCCTGCATTAAGGACAGCCCGCTCTGAAAACCCGTTCCGCTGACATGCCAGGTCAGTCGTTGCCCAACGCTTCGCGCCGCTTTGAGCTAGTATCCACGTCACACCAGCGATGGCAACCCCCGTACCACCTTCTGCGGTGACCTCCCGACAAAGAGGATCCGCTTGCTTCCGGCATTCTGCCGGGCCCCGAGCTTGGTTGCTGCCAGGCAGGCACCCTGGATCGTCCGGCGCCTGATCGGACTTCAGCCGTTGGCGGCGTCGGTCAACGAGCCAGCTGAACCGCCGAATATCGAACAAGGAATGTCCAATAACCAAATGGAAGAATCACGTTCCAGCCACCCCGGCGATCACTCGACAGTCGCGCGTGCTGTGCGCGGTCTTCCTGCTTCTTTCTGCGGTCTTCGGATCGGAATCGGCGGAGACCGGATGCGTCTGCGTCACCGGCGGGCCCGTTGGTGTCGCGGGGCTCAATTCACACTAAATTCCGGCGGAAATCGCCGGGCCGGCGCGTCCTGCTCTTTGAGTGCAGCAAGCCTCTGCAGCAACGTCATCGCTCGGCGATCCACACTCAACTGCTCAAGCAACTGCTGCTTGACGCGCAGGTCCAGATTCATGGTGAAGGCCACGATGTCGGTCAGCACTCCCAGCGGGATCTGGCTGCTCAGCACCTGCTCAAACTGCTCCTGAACGCCCTCGCTGACCGGCAGATAGCTGCGGAAGGCGGCGATCAACTTGCTCCGCAGCTGTGGTCGCTGATGAGCCGTCTCCTGAGAATAGTAATCGCGCAGGATCTGCACCTCGGCCTGCCGATATGGCGGATCGGCTGGCAATTCCTCGCAGATCCTTACCCGTCGAACCCCCAACAGCAGGATATTGTAGCGGCCATCTCCTTCGGCAGAATGGGAAACGACTCGTCCCAGACAACTCGTGGCATGGACGGGCGGTCTCCCGTCATAGTCCTTCTCCCATCCAGGCTCCAGCAAGACCGTCGCAATCAGCTGGTCGCTGGCCAGCGAGTCCTCAAGCATCCTGCAATAACGCGGCTCGAAGATGTGCAGCGGCTGGAGCACGTGGGGGAAGAGCACGAGGTTGGGGAGCGGAAAGAGCCGTACCACGGTTTTGCCACCGCTGGGGATATCCGTCGCATCGTCGAACTGAGCCATACTACATCCCACGTTGAAAGGTGGTTTACGCCCCGACCGGTCGCTCGAACCACGTAACTCCGGATCGGCTGTTTCCCGATCCTCTTCACATTACTATTCTACTCCAACGCCAAGGGGTCGAACGGCAAATGAAAGCCGAGCCCTAGAATCGGCACATCCCGCGCATGCGAGTTTTCCTGGGGCTGCGTTTCGCTCCGCTCCAGGCTACGGCAAAGCCCGCCTTCAGCGGGCGAAGCAAAACCGGCAGTTCGGTTGGCTGCGGGGAGGGTCGTCGGCGGGGCAAGCCACGCGGTCGACGGGGCAGTCACGCACTAAAGTGCGTGCTACGTGCGTAGCGTGGGCTTCAGCCCGCGTCACCGGAATCGCAGGTCTCGGCAAAATGGATACGGGGGAGCAGTTCAGGGTCCAACCGTACTTTGGGAGTCGATTCGTCACTCGCCAACACGGCCTCACAGCACCGCAGCAAGTCGGCCAGCAGGCGCTGCAGGTCGATGCCGAGGTACCAGGGCAGGTAGGCCCGCAGGTAGTCGCTTGAACTGTGGAACAGTTTGCGAGTTCCCCGCGTGTTGCCGTTGCGGAAGTGATGCAGGCAGACGGCAACTTGAATCAGCCCTTGATAGAACTTCCGCGCCACCCCGTTGCATTCCATCCATACTTCCTCCCACTGCTCATGCGCCTGGAAGAAGCGAGCGTCGTTGAAGTACGCGATACCCGTCAGATATCGCGGGTCGTACAGGTCAGACATCGCCGGCCCATGGTCCTTAATCGCGGCTCATGAAGAGCTGCAAGATGTACCAGAACAGCAATGCTACGGAGGCGAACAGGGCCAGCGCCGCCGCCACATACTGGTCGAGCCGATAGTGGTGCAGGATGTTCGAGGTGTAGAACAGGATATAACCTGCGGCCAGAGCCACCATCGCTCCAGAAAACAGGTTGCCCAGGTGCAAACCAAAGAAGATGGAGCAGGCGATGAAGCCTAACGCCACAAGCCCGCCCAGCCAGAGGTAGCGACCCAGCCACGAGAAGTCCGCTTTCGTGGTAAAGACCAGCACGGTCAGACCGCCAAAGACCACCAGCGTCATCATTCCAGCGGAAGCAATAATGTTCTCGCCTTGCTGTCTTCCCAGCCGTTCGGCCAACAGCAGCAGCGGGACGAAAATCACGGCTTCACATACCACGTACAATCCCAGTCCGGCATACTGCATGCCGCGCGAGGTGCTGCTGCGGGCCCAGCGATCGGCGACAACGCTCACTCCCATGAACAGGAGCAGTACGACGGCCCACCCCCAACCGGAGACCATGCGACTGGTCAACCCGGCCAAGGTATCCTCGGGCACCAGATTGAAAATGGCGAGTTCGATCGCCATGAACGCGAACACCGCCCCCACCAGGTGTGCATAGGTGCGGCGAATGAACGTGGTCCGCTCGGACTCGGCTGCGGCCGCCGCGAAATCCCCCATTCCCATCATTGCGTACGGGTTCTGGTCAGCATAGCTCATCTGTGCACCCTTGATATGTACTGTGTCAGTTCCGCCTCTACCGTCTACCGTTCACCACGCGGCACGCGGGTGCCGGCCCCAAGCCATCCGAAGAACATCGGCCCAACCATCGACCGGGAACTCGCCAACGCAGGCCCCAGTCTCCACGCATTTGGGACATCACGCGCCTTCGCCCGTGTTGAATGCATTTCCATGGTATCTCGTATCCATGGTATCTCGCAACCTGTTCCCTGATCGCTGCTTAAGTCTAGGCCTGCGATTGAAAAACGTCAACCTTGCGACCCGATTGTGCCGGCCATCGGCGACCAGCTGGGGCCTGTCACGCCGCACGCTTGACATGGCGGAATTACCGGGCGCACAATTGGCGTTCGGCGGTTGGTCCCTTCGATCACCTCGATTCGAGCCCGAAACCCATCTCCAAGGTTGTCCATGCCCTCGTCAGCTACCGAAAACAAGCAACATGCCGCGTTGGTCGTCAAGGCGTTGCGTAAGGATTATCCGGATGCTACGTGTGCGTTGGAACATAACTCTCCGCTGCAGCTGCTGGTCGCCACGATTCTCTCCGCACAATGCACCGATGAGCGTGTGAACCTGGTGACCCGGGAACTGTTCGCTCAGTATCCGACCGCTCACCGACTGGCAGCACTCCCGCTACCGCAACTGGAGAAGGCGATTCAGAGCACGGGGTTCTTTCGCAATAAAGCCAGAAACATTCAAGCGTGTTGCCAACAGCTGGTAGATCACTATGATGGCGAGGTGCCTCAGGAACTGAACCGGCTGGTTGAGCTGCCTGGGGTCGGTCGCAAGACGGCCAATGTCGTGCTGGGGACTGCCTTCGGGATCCCGACGGGAGTGGTTGTGGACACGCACGTGACCCGCCTGTCACAGCGTCTGGGGCTGACCCTCGAGAAGCAGCCTGAGAAGATTGAGCGGGACCTGATGCAGTTGCTGCCGAAGAAGGAGTGGATTGATTTCTCTCATCGTCTGATCCACCACGGTCGGCGGATCTGCAAAGCCCGGAAACCGGACTGTGACGCCTGCAGCATGGCCAAACTCTGCCCCCGCGTCGGCGTGGCTCGGTAAGGTCGTCGTGCAGCTGTCCAGGCCACCGATTTGACATGGGTACTCACAGCTGAACTTGTTGATCCGCTGGGCGGATTTACGCACACAGTCCGTGACGGGAGCCGCAGAACATGATCCTCTCTGGGGAAATGATCCGTGCCAAACTCGGTAGCGACATCACGATCGACCCTTTCAACCCATCCCATCTCAATCCCAACAGTTACAACCTGACGCTGCACGACGAACTGCTGACGTACGAGGAAGTCGTGCTCGACATGCGCAAGAGCAACCGCGTGCGGCGGATCACGATTCCGGTCAGCGGCCTGGTACTCAATCCGAACCAGTTGTATCTGGGTCGCACGGTCGAGCGCACCGAGACGCACAACCTGGTGCCGATGATCGAAGGACGTTCGTCGATCGGTCGTTTGGGTCTGTTCGTCCACGTCACTGCGGGCTTCGGCGATGTCGGATTCTGCGGTTTCTGGACGCTCGAAATGTTCGCCGTCCAACCGGTGCGCATTTATCCTGGAGTGCCGATCTGCCAGATTTTCTACCATCAGATCGCCGGTGACATCCGGGAATATGCCAGCGACAAGTACCAGCATAATCGCGATATCCAGCCGAGTTTGCTGTTCAAGGAGCTCAATCCGGACGCCAAGCAGGACGACCCCCAGCTGACACTCGACTTCGGCACCGAACGGTTTGATTGAGCCGCAGCACGCACGTAGCACGCACTTCAGTGCGTGACCGCCCTGCCCACGATCCTGCCACCACCGAGCATAATGCCCCCATCTCTCGCGGGCTGAAGCCCACGCTACGACGTAGCACGACCTGTCTTGCGCCTGCGTTTCGCTCCGCCCCAGGCTACGGTATATCCCGCCTCCAGCGGGCAAGAGAATGGGTAGAATAAGCAGTGCGACGCGAGAGCAATCAACTCCACCACACAGTAGTCAGGTGATCTTCGTCATTCCCTTCGTCATTGGGTCTTTCGTCATTCGTCATTCGTCATTTCCTCTTCCCAATGTCGCAGACAACAGCTACATGAGCTTGCGCAGGACCGTCTGCAGGATACCGCCGTTGCGGTAGTAGTCCATTTCCACGGGCGTGTCGATGCGCAGTGTGACGCGGAAATTCTTGACACTGCCATCGGGGCCGGTGGCATGGACTTGCACGGTGCTGCGTGGCCGCAACTGGTCATCGAGTTGGGGAATATCGAACACTTCGTGGCCGGTCAGACCAAGTGATTGCCAGGTTTCGCCGGTGGAGAATTCCAGAGGCAGAATGCCCATGCCGACCAGGTTGCTGCGGTGGATTCGTTCGTAACTGGAGGCGATGACGGCCCGTACACCCAGCAGGTAGGTTCCTTTGGCGGCCCAGTCGCGACTGCTCCCCGTCCCATACTCGGCGCCGGCCAGTACGACCAACGGAACTCCTTCCTCCTGATACTTCTGTGCTGCGTCGTAGATCGTCATCTGCTGGCCGTCGGGCAGATGCAGCGTCCAGCCTCCTTCGGTACCCGGAGCGAGGTGGTTCCGGATGCGGATGTTGGCGAACGTACCGCGCACCATCACACGGTCGTTGCCGCGCCGCGAGCCGTAGCTGTTGAAATCGCGTGGGTCGACTCCCTGTTCGATCAGGTAGCGGCCGGCCGGGCCATCTTTGGCGATGGAGCCGGCTGGTGAGATATGATCTGTGGTCACGGAGTCGCCCAGCAGTGCGAGCACTCGGGCTCCTCGAATCGACTGGATCGGTGCCACTTCCGCCGTCAGATCGACCAGGAACGGCGGTTCCTGAATATAGGTACTCTTGGGATCCCAGGCATACAGGTCAGCATCGGTCACTTCGATGGCGTTCCACATGGCGTTGGAATCGAGGGCGGTGCTGTATTCCTTCACGAACAGTTCGGGGAGCACGGACGACTCGACGGCCTGCCGAATCTCGTCGTTGCTTGGCCAGATATCGCGCAACAGCACGTCCTGGCCCTGAGCGTTCTTTCCAAGCGGATCGTTCACCAGATCGATATCGACGGTGCCGGCCAGCGCGTACGCCACAACCAGGGGTGGGCTGGCCAGGTAGTTGGCTTTGACCAACGGATTGACTCGCCCTTCAAAGTTCCGGTTGCCGCTCAACACGGCCGCGGCGACCAGATTACCTTGCGTCACGGCGGCGGCGACGTTGTCGGGGAGTGGACCGCTGTTGCCAATACACGTGGTGCAGCCGTAGCCGACCACGTCAAAGCCGAGCTGTTGGAGCGATTCCAACAGCCCCGCCTTTTGCAGATAGTGGGTGACAACGCGCGAGCCGGGTGCCAGACTCGTCTTCACGAACGGCTGCACCTGCAGGCCCTGCGCCACGGCTTTGCGGGCCAGCAGGCCGGCAGCGATCATGACCGACGGGTTACTCGTATTGGTGCAACTGGTGATGGCCGCGATGACGACCGCACCGTGCCCGATTTCACAAGCGTCACCGTTGAGCTGGCAGGGGGCTGTTTTGGCGAGTTCGTCACCTGACAGGGCAAAACCTCGTTGAGCGACCGGCGCTTGAAGCGCCTCGGCAAACGACGTCTGGACGGCCGAGAGCGGGACCCGATCCTGGGGACGCTTCGGACCGGCCAGCGAGGGTTCCACGTCGGCCAGGTCCAACGAGATCGTCGTGCTGTATTCGGGCGTGGCGGTCGCCGCCGACAGGAACAGCTGCTGTTCTTTCATGTAACGTTCGACGAGGTCGACTTCCCGGTCGGTACGTCCAGTGCGACGCAGGTAATTGAGCGTCTCATCGTCGATCGGGAAGAATCCCATTGTGGCACCATATTCCGGAGCCATGTTGGCGATCGTCGCCCGGTCGGCCAGCGACATGCCGTCGACTCCCCCTCCATAGAATTCGACGAACTTGCCGACCACGCCTTCACGACGCAGGATCTGAGTGATCGTCAAGACGGCGTCCGTCGCCGTGACGCCGGTTGCCAGTTCGCCGCGCAGCTCAAAACCCACGACTTCGGGCATCAGCATGTAAATGGGCTGACCGAGCATGACCGCTTCGGCTTCGATACCACCAACGCCCCAGCCGACTACGCCCAGGCCGTTGATCATGGTGGTGTGACTATCGGTTCCCACGAGCGTGTCGGGGACCGCCACCGGGCCGAGCGAATCCTGCCGGATGAAAACGCATTTGGCCAACAGTTCCAAATTCACCTGATGCACGATGCCGACACCTGGCGGCACAACCCGGAAGTTGTCAAACGCTCGCTGGCCCCAACGCAGGAATTCGTACCGCTCCCGGTTACGCTGGAACTCGTACTCGATATTGGCCTGCAGTGCGTTGGGCGAGCCGAATTGATCGACCTGGACCGAGTGGTCGATGACCAGGTCGACAGGAATCAGCGGGTTAATCCGCTGCGGATCACCGCCCAGCCGCTGCATCGCGGCACGCATGGCGGCCAGATCCACCACGGCCGGCACGCCCGTGAAGTCCTGCAGAACCACCCGTGCGGGACGAAACGGTATCTCGACATTCGCCGGCGCACTGGCATTCCACTGAGCCAGGTTCTGGACGTCCTCCGGCTGAATCACATAACCGTCGCAGTGGCGAGCAACTGCCTCCAGCAGGATCCGAATGGAGTAAGGGAGACGGCTGATGACGCCGATTCCCTGGCTTTCCAGGCGCGTGAGCCGGTAGATGCCGACCGGTCCTTGAGCGGTGGAGATAGTGTCATGCAGTCCAAACGGATCGATCAATGGGGTCGAAGAGTTCATCGATTCGCACTTCCGGTTCTGCTAGCGTAGATGTCGTTCAGCCGGTTCTTGCACGGCTCCTACAAGGTCTCTCAGGCGGCGAGGGCGCGCACCCGCTGCCCCACTGCTCAGCCTGCTCCGACGCGTGCTCGAGCAACGCCGTGTGGAATTGTAACGAATCCCCCCGCGCTTGTCGCGATCCCCGCCGCAGCGCTGTAGCGCGAGCTTCCGCTGGCGACAGCCTCGGTACTAGGGTCCTGCCTGTGGCCGAATCGTGGACAGGGCAACTCACGCACTCAAGTGCGTGCTACACGTGGAGCGTGAGCTTCAGCTCGCGACGTGTGCTCTGTGACAGCTTGACTTTCGGGTTGGGTGGCATTGGCGCTGCCAGTGCAGACTTGCCCGATAGCCAGAGGAGCACTGGCAAAGCCAGTGGCACCCTAATTCTCAGCTGTCACAGAGCACTATCCTGCCGACGATGCACCGCCATACGGTGGCGAAGTAATGGACCGCGTGGTTTCCCACAGGAGCGGTACGATGTAATTGCTCAGAGCCGCGGCGAGTGACGGCATCGCCGTCGAACACGGGGAGGGCGAGCCTTGAATCAGGCATCCGCCAGCAGTGAGGCCCGCTCGAGCGTGGGAGCCAGTTCGTCCCAGATAATGGCGAGGGCCACCTCATCGATCCCGAGCACACGATAGGTGTCATCGGGCGGAATGGCGACGTTCTGCACTCCCATCGACGTCCACCCGGCGCGACTGCAGAGGTAATTGGCTGCCGCCACGACAAACACCAGCTCGCGATGTTCGCCGCTGTAACGATCGACGTCATGATGATAGGCGATGGCGTCGACGATCGCGTCGGGAAACTCCCATGTCTTGGCAACGTGGGCGCCGAGCTGAGCGTGATCAAACGAGTAGATTTCCCGTTCCACCTCACAGGTTGTCACGTTTCTCCGCAGTCGCTCGACCACGTGCAGGAAACGCCGGCGCATCTGCCGGCAGGCGAGGAGCAGGCCGACATCGTGCAGCAGACCAGCCATGTAGGCTTCGGTGGGCACTCCGCAGCCGCAAACCCGCGACACCAGGTGCGACGCGGCAGCAACCGCTACGCTGTGGCTCCACAAACCCACCATGCTGAATGTGCCAGACGAAAACTGCGGCGTGAACATCCGCGACAAGTAGACCGTGACCGCCAGGTTGCTGAACTCGCAAAAACCGAGCAAGCGTGCTGCGACCGAGAGTTCGTGCACCTCGGTGTCGAGGCAATAGTAATCTGAGTTCACACGACGCAGCAGGAGTGCAACAAGTGATGGATCCGATTGGATCAGCTCCTGCAATTCCTCCAGACGAGCCGACGAACCGCGCGACAGTCGCACAATCTGCTGAGCGCCGACCGAGAGATTGGACAGATCGCTGATGCGCGCAAACAGGCGTTTCAGCGCCGGCCCACGCCCCATCGGACGACTGGCAAGCATGTCGAGACCGCCGCAAGCAGTTTGCATTATGGAAAGAACCTCTGATGGCGCCGGTCCGAGATGACCGTGCACGATTCAGCAACACCTATTGGAAATGACGAATGACGAAGTACCCAATGACGAATGAAGACGGCGTCGCAGAATCGCGCTGGTTGATTCAGTCCCACTGCACCAAGTATAGGTCAATTCCCAGCCGATCGATCGCAGAGCGAGCCAACGGTGGCTGCCCGATGGTTTCGCCCTGCTTTCGCCTGGCACGACTGAGCCACACCAAATAGCCCCATTCGCTCCAGGCTGATCCCCATCTCTGCCAGGAAATCTCCGCCGGGAAGAAAAAGCGACCCGATACAACTGGCGAGAGTCATGGCGCTGCCGATAGCAGGGCCGACAGGCGGGTCCGGCGCGTCCGAGTGTGGCATGTCTGGCGGGCGACGACATGATCCGCCTATTCGATCCAATCCGTCCCCGCCAACGCTCAGGCAGTCGCCAGTTCGATGAGCCGCCTGATGCCTCGGGAGCTCTTGTGGTTCTCTCCTTTTCGATCCGGGACGGCACAAACCGGCGGATTCGATTGCCCGGGTCTGAGAATCGACGTGCGGGGGGAGGATCGAATACCCAGCTAGCACAGTGGCGTTTGACCGAAGAGAGGAAGCGACCTAGGTTTACAGTACGTGTACTTGCCACAGTCTCTCCGGGATCTCCGTGGCTGACCGAAGCAGCACGGCTGGCGAAACGGTCACTGTTGTCAGGTAGGACCGTTTTCCATTTGAGTTGTTCACGAGTCCATTCTCTCATTCATCGCATAGTGCGGAGCACCCATGTCCTCAGAGTCTGATATTCTTGCGCGGCTCGTTCGCCGCGAAAAGGGAGCCGACGGACAGGACGATCCTTGGGCAGCACTGGCCGCGACCGAACCGACACACGAAGGGAGTCTGGGGCGCGACGGAGACGACGATGCCAAACTCAACGGGCTGCTCCAACGCATCAACGAACTGACGGGCGGCGCCGTGGCACCGGCCGAACCGAAACGGACTGGGCGCACAGCCTCGACCGATGGCGGCACGGAGTTCATCCCCTGCGAGCCTCGATCGCTGCAGGAAGTCGGCCTGTCGGAAAGTGAAGTCGAAGCACTGATTCTCAAACTGCTCCTGTCGCGGGGAGACCTGGTTGGACGCGATGTGGCCGATCATATCCGGCTTCCGTTCGTGCTGGTCGACGAGGTTCTGCGACAGCTCAAACACGATCAGCTGGTTGTCTACCGCGGTTCTGCGGCCATGAACGACTATCTGTATCAACTCACCGACCTGGGGCGGGAGCGAGCGCGGCGGCATTCGGAACATTGCAGCTATTTCGGGTCGGCCCCGGTGACACTCGCCGCCTATATTGCCTCCGTGCGCGCCCAATCGCTCGAGAACCAGCATCCGACCGAAGAGGATCTGCGGCATGCCTTCAACGATCTGTTGATCAATCCAAAAATGCTCTCCCGCCTGGGACCGGCCGTCAACTCGGGCCGCGGGTTGTTCCTGTTTGGCGCACCCGGGAATGGCAAGACGAGTATTGCCGAACGTGTGACGGCGGCCTTCGGGCAGGCCATCTGGATTCCGCGCGCCATTGGCGTGGACGGCGAGATCATGCGGCTGTTCGATCCGATGAACCACGAAGAGCTGCCGTACGAGAAATCCGAAGGGCTGCTCGACAGTACCGGCATCGATCGTCGCTGGGTACGCATCCGCCGTCCGACAATCGTCGTCGGCGGTGAACTGACCATGGACAACCTGGAGGTCACTCAGAACCGGTCGACCGGAACCAGCGAAGCGCCGGTGCAGCTCAAGAGCAACTGCGGGACGCTGGTGATCGACGACTTCGGCCGGCAGAGTATGAGCACGGACGAACTGCTCAATCGCTGGATCGTGCCGCTGGAAAAGCGCTACGACTTTCTCAACATGGCCAACGGCAAGAAGATCCAGGTGCCGTTTGACCAGCTGATTATCTTCTCGACCAACCTGGAACCACGCGATCTGGTGGACGATGCGTTTCTCCGCCGTATCCCGTATAAGATCGAAGTGATCGATCCGAGCGAAGAGGAGTTCCGCAATCTGTTCCGCCTGATGTGCAAGAGCTATTCGATTGCCTACTGCGAAGAGGCGATCGACCATCTGATCGAGACGCACTATCGCCCCACCAATCGCCCGTTCCGCTGCTGCCAGCCACGCGACCTGCTGCTGCAGGTCCGCAATCGCTGCCGGTACGAGCGGCGCGACCCGGAGCTGACGGCGGACGCACTCGATTTCGCCGTCGAAAACTACTTCGCCGTGATGTAGCGTGGGCTTTAGCCCGCGAGAGAAGCGAATCGACACTTCGTCGTGATGGAATCGTCGACAGGGCGGTCACGCACTGAAGTGCGTGCTACGTGCGGCGGCACAACGCTTCGTAGTGGTGGAATCGTCGACAGGGCGGTCACGCACTGAAGTGCGTGCTACGTGCTACGTGCGTGCTACGTGCTACTCGACAACCTCTAATTCGTGCTGGAACCGAGACAGCGTTTCGGCAGGTGTGAGGTTGAAGATCGCTCGGCCGTCGGAGGTCCACCGACCGTCTTCGAACCGAAAGACGGCCGTCGCCATCCGGACCGCCACCACCGCATCCACCTTGTCCGAGGGCAACGTGTCCTCAGCCTCAAAGCTGACCGTCACACTGACCAACGCTCGCAACTGCCCGGATCGTCGATCCCGAGCGTACGTCACCTGGTCGTCGAATTCGTTTCCAGCCCACACCATGTCCCGCGGCTTGCCGCTCTTGGAAGCCCGACTTATGAACTCCACTTCCAACCACTCACGACGTCGGTGAAAAGCGTCACGAGCTTCCTCGAGCATCACCCGGGCCCGATGGGCGGCGAGCCAGCGACGAAGCTGCCGGATGGCAACCCACAACAGAACGATGACGCCAATCGCGATCGCTGCTGCCCAGCCCCACATCGTTAGCATGCTCCTATCAGCTTCCTCACTCCCCCTGCACCCCACTCCCACTACTCCCCGCACACTGGGAGCTGGCCCCTTGGTCTCGCCCCAGCCTGGTACTTTGCCACAGCCGGGCTTTTCGGGTTGGGTGGCACTGGCTAAGCCAGTGTAGCCTTGCCCCACAGCTTGAGAAGCACTGGCAAAGCCAGTGCCACCCTTCAGTCTCAGCTCTCACTAAGCACTGGCAAAGCCAGTGCCACCCTTAGTTCTCAGCTCTCACTGAGCAGCGGTGGAGGCTCACGTGAGGCTCAACTAGCGAAAAGCAATCAGCTACCGGCAAAATCTGGCGGAGTGACTATGAATTGTAGGAATCATTCCGTCGAATGGACAGTCTGTCGGGAGCAGCATGGCGTACCACCCGTTAGATCGTGGGCGAGGCCTCGAGCAACCGATCGATATTCCTGGATTTGCTTTGCCAATCGATGGGTGAATTGATATTTTGGTGACAGGTCATCATTGCGAGTGTATGTGCATTAAGCCGGGGTGCGACTGGCTGTATGACACCATCCTCGCGATCTTCCGTCACCCACCGTTCACTGGGCATTCGAGCGTTCCGCGCTTGGACCCTATGACCGCCTCGGAGTCACACCATTATGAAGCGGCCTGTTACTGGATTCACCCCTGCGCAGTCACTCTTGTCATGCTGGCCACGCCCGTCGGCCCCAGACGCTCTGGTCCGAGCCAGCCATTTCGTCCACCTGGCGACTGCCATTCTTATCTGCTCCGCGGCTCTGGGCGACGAACAGCCTGTCCGCGAGGCCGCTGAGGCCTCGCAGGACGTGAGTTACTACCGCGACGTCTTGCCGATTCTGCAGACCCACTGCACCGGCTGTCATCAGCCAGCGAAGGCCAGCGGCGATTATGCGATGACCTCGTTTGAGCGGCTGTTGAGTGGCGGTGAAAGCGGCTCGCCCGCCATCGTGCCCGGTGATCCCGACGGCAGCTATCTGGTCGACCTGATCACTCCGACAGACGGGCAAGCCGATATGCCATCGGGCAAGCCACCCTTGGAAGCCACTTCGATCGAACTGATCCGGCGATGGATTGAGCAAGGGGCCAAAGACGACTCGCCGCAAACCGTACAACAGAACTATGATATCGATCATCCCCCCACTTACACGTCTCCACCTGTCATCACGTCGCTTGACTGTTCACCCGACGGCAAATTCGTCGCGGTAGCCGGCAACCACGAAGTGCTCCTGCATCACCTCGATGGGACCGGCTTGGCCGCTCGCCTCATCGGGACTGCCGAGCGAATTGAGTCGGTGGCGTTCTCACCGGATGGAACCAAGCTGGCCGTGGTCGGCGGTCTGCCGGCTCGGCGCGGCGAGCTGCAGATCTGGAATGTCACCGCACCGCCCGATCCGAACGCATCGTGGCAGCCCAACCTGCTCGTCTCGATTCCGGTCACATTCGACACGATCTATGGTGGACACTGGTCACCTGACGGAAAGCTCGTCGCCGTTGGCTGCGCCGACAACACACTGCGGGCCTTCGACACGGAAACAGGCGACCAGGTGCTGTTCCAGGGGGCGCATGGCGACTGGGTCCTGGATACGACCTTCTCGGCCGATGGCTCGCATTTGATATCGGTCAGTCGCGACATGACGGCCAAGCTGACCGAAGTATCCACTCAGCGATTTGTCGACAACATCACGTCGATCACCCCTGGCGCTTTGAAAGGGGGCATCCTGGCGGTCGCCCGGCATCCGCAACGAGATGAGATCGTGATTGGCGGTTCGGACGGGGTCCCCAAGGTATACCGGGTATTTCGGCAGACGGAACGTCGGATCGGCGACGATGCCAATCTGATTCGTCAACTCGAGCCACTCCCGGGACGCGTTTTCAGCGTGGCGGTCAGCCAAGACGGCCGTCGGATTGCGGCCGGGAGCAGTCTGGACGGCGCCGGCCGAGTTACGATCGACTCATATGAATTCGACACCAGCCTGCCAGAAGATATCAAGCAGATCGTGTCAAAGGTCTCCACCTCCCGATCGCCGGAGGAGGTGAAGCGGCTGGAGCAATACAACCAGGACGGAGTTCGCCGTCTCGCCCAGCTGGATCTGCCGGCCAGCATTTACGCCGTCAGCTTTGTTCCCGGACAAGACCAACTGGTGGCGGCAGGTTCGGACGGGATCATCCGAGTGATCAACGTTCAGCAGGCTGCGGTGGAACGTCAATTTCCGGCGATTGCCGAGCTGACCACGCGAGCCCCTCTGGCGGATACTCGACCGCATGCGAGGCATGAACCGACCGCTGCTTCTCCGTCAGCACCCGATCTGCAGGCGGAGTCACTTCCGGACGGAGCCGTCGTGGAGCGGCTGACGGCGCAGCCGGATCAGGTCCATTTGGCGTCCGAGTTCGACTATGTACAGCTGCTTGTCACGGCGACGCTCAGCTCCGGTGAACAATTCGATGTGACGCGGATGGTCACGATCCAGGTGCCCGCCAATATCATCTCGGTGTCCCCCACAGGACTGGTCCAGGGATTGGCCGACGGTGAGGCGTCATTGCAGCTGAGTCTCGGCGGCCAATCATTGACGATTCCCGTTTCGGTGCAGGGACTGAGCGTTCCATTGGAACCTGATTTCGTCCGTGACGTAGCGCCGGTGGTGGCGAAGATGGGCTGCAATCAGGGGACGTGCCATGGTGCGGCACAAGGCCGGAACGGATTCAAGCTTTCGCTGCGTGGCTATGACGCGATTGCCGACGTACGCGCGTTGACCGACGATCATGCGTCGCGGCGAACGAACATCGCCTCGCCGGAAAACAGCTTGATGCTCCTCAAGGCGACGGCTACCGTGCCGCACATGGGCGGTCGCTTGACCGGGGTCGGCGAGGACTATTATGCGTTGTTGCGGCAGTGGTTGGCTGGCGGCGCCAAGCTCAGCACATCCGCGCCCCCCGTCACTGCCATCCATGTGACTCCTGAGAACCCCACGATTGCCTTGATCGGCGGCATGCAGCAAGTGCGTGTGGTGGCAACTTTCGCCGATGGCCTGACGCGTGACGTCACGCGTGAAGCGTTCATTACCAGCGGCAATTCGGAGGTAGCGACGTCTGGCGAGCAGGGTCTGATGACGGCCCTGCGACGCGGTGAGGCTTCTGTGCTCGCTCGCTATCAGGGAGCTTACGCCGCGACCACGCTGACGGTCATGGGAGACCGGTCCGGCTTCCAATGGCAGGATCCTCCCGAGTTGAATCAGATCGACGCGCTGGTGGCCGACAAATGGCAGCGTCTGAAGATCGAACCCGCTCCGCTCTGCACCGACTCGGAGTTCGTTCGCCGCGTATCGCTCGACTTGACCGGACTTCCTCCGTCAGCCGAGGCAACGGAGGCGTTTCTCAGCGATCCGCGTGAGTCGCGGGTCAAGCGTGACGAGCTGGTTGATCGCCTGATCGGCAGCGATGAGTTCGTTGACTACTGGACCAACAAATGGGCCGATCTGCTCCAGGTCAACGGCAAATTCCTCAGCCCTGATGGAGCCGCTGCCTATCGCCAGTGGATTCGCCAACAGGTCGCCGAGAATCGGCCGTACGATCAATTCGTACGCAGCATCCTGACGGCGTCCGGATCCAATCGCGACAATCCGCCCGCCTCCTACTACAAGATCCTGCGCACACCGGAGGACATGGCCGAAACGACGACGCAGTTGTTCCTCGCGATCCGCTTCAACTGCAACAAGTGCCACGACCATCCGTTCGAACGATGGACCCAGGACCAGTACTACCAGACTTCCGCGTACTTCGCCCAAGTCGCACTCGAACCTGATCCGGAAAGCAAAGGACGCACGATCGGTGGCACGGCCGTCGACGGTGCCACGCCGCTCTACGAAGCGGTCAGCGATAAGTCCGCTACCGAAGTAGTGAATCTCCGAACCGGCCAACCGGCGGCACCCGAGTTCCCGTATGATTGCCAGTGGCAGGCCGAATCAGACAGTTCGCGTCGGGCACAGCTGGCCGCATGGCTGACGTCGAAAGACAATCCCTATTTCGCTCGCAGCTACGTCAATCGGCTCTGGGGCTATCTGCTCGGCACCGGCATCATCGAACCGATCGATGATATCCGCGCCGGCAATCCACCCACCAACCCGGAACTGCTCGATTACCTGACCGAGCAGTTCCTCCACTCAGGATTCGATATGCGGCATGTGCTGCGTCTGATCTGCACTTCACGCACCTACCAGCTGTCGGTCGCTACCAATCGCTGGAATGAAGACGATCAGCTGAATTACTCGCACGCCAGGCCACGCCGCCTACCGGCCGAAGTGCTGTTCGACACCGTGCACTATGTGACCGGCTCCGTGTCCAGAATTCCGGGAGTGGAACCGGGAACGCGAGCGGTGCAGCTGCCGGACGTGGGAATCTCACTCCCCAGCGGATTCCTCTCGACGCTCGGCCGGCCGCCACGCGAAAGCGCATGCGAATGCGAACGAGTCAGCGACATCCAGCTGGGACCGGTGATGGCCATGATCAGCGGCCCCGTCGTGGCTGAGGCGATTGCCGACCCGCAAAACGCTCTCACGACCCTCGTCAACCAGCAACCTGATGACCAGCAAGTGATCGATTCCGTCTTCCTCCGCATCTTGAATCGACATGCCGGCGACAACGAACGGGCCGCCGTCCAGCAACTGCTCACCGAAATCGACTCGGATCATCAGCAGCTCACACAGCGACTGCAGGCGGCGGAACAACAGTGGGCGGAACGTAAGCCGCAGCTGGAAGCCGAACGCAAGGAACAGTTGGCCAAGGCTCAGGCAGATCTGAATATGTATGAAGAGCAGATTGCCCCGCAGGTCGCTGAACTGGAGCGGCAGCGGACCGAAGCGATCGCCAAGGCCGACGCGGCAGTCAACGAGTTTGACTCGCACCGCCAACAGCAACTCGAGCAGTTGGCGCAACAACAGCAAGCCGCGGCGCAGTGGTACCCGTTGCGACCGGCGGCCGCGACGGCGTCCAACGGTGCGATGCTCACCGTCCTGGACGATCGTTCGCTGCTGGCAGAAGGAAAAGCCGACAAAGGAACCTACACGGTTACCTTCCACACCAATCTGACCAACATCACCGGCCTGCGTCTGGAAACGATTCCGGTCGAAGGCATTCCTGGCGGCGGGCCCGGCTTGCCGGAAAACGGCAATTTTGTCGTGACGGAGTTCGAAGTACTCGCCGCCGACGCGGCAACGCCCGAACAGTTCCAGCCGGTGGCGCTCCAGAGCCCTGTCGCGGACTTCTCGCAGGCCGGATTCGACATCAACCAGGTCATCGATGGAGTCAAACAAGATCAGCTGGGCTGGGCCGTTCATCCGGCCGGCGGCACGGTCCATTGGGCGACATTCCAGACGAAGGAACCACTTCCCAACGCCGGCGGCATCGTGCTTCAGGTGAACATCCATCAGTTCCATGACGCCAAAGACCATCGACTCGCCCGCTTTCGAATCTCGGTAACGACGTCCGCGGGGCCGATCGGACTGGGCCTCCCCGAATCCTTGGCCGCGATCCTCGCCACGGAGCCGAGTGCTCGCAACGAGGCACAGCAGCGGTTCGTCGCCGACTACATTCACAAATCGAACAGCCAGTATCGGCAGTTGCAGGAAGCGCTGGCCGCCGCGCAGCAACCGCTGCCGGTCGATCCAGGAGTCCAGCAACGACAAACGATGATCGAGGATCTGAGTCGTGAAACGGCTGACGATCCGCAACTGGTGCAACTGCGCGCTGACGTAGCTGCCAGCACACAGCAGATGGGACAGCGCAGGTTGACTGCAGTCCAGGACCTGGCCTGGGCTTTGATCAACAGTCCTGCCTTCCTGTTCAACCATTGACGAACAGTGAGACAGCTTATTGCAACTGGTTCCGAAACCGTACTAGCATAGTCCAACTCGTAGACCGAGATCACAGGGAGTCGAATCATGTGGGTAATCAAAGGACAACCGGGCAAAGATCTGTGTGATCGTACTGCCTCCATCACTCGGCGCGACGTGCTGAGAGTCGGAGGAGCGGCCATGTTGGGTTTGACTCTCGACGGGCTGCTCAAGCTGCAGGCTAGTGCAGCGGAATCGGGTGGCAATGCGATCGGAGGACCGGGCTGGGGCAAGGCGAAGAGCGTCGTTCTGATCTACTTGCAGGGCGGCCCGAGCCACCTCGATCTGTGGGATCCCAAACCCGATGCGCCCGAGAAAGTGCGGAGCGTCTTCTCGCCCATTTCCACGCAGATTCCGGGAGTTCAATTCACGGAGATCTTGCCGCAACTGGCCCAAGTGAACGATAAGTTCACCATGATCCGCTCCATGAGCTACACACCCAACGGACTGTTCAATCACACCGCAGCCATCTATCAGATGATGACCGGCTACACGACGGATAAGGTGAGCCCGTCCGGACAGCTGGAGCCGCCCAGTCCGAAGGATTTCCCTAACTTCGGCTCACAGATCGTGCGGCTGCGACCAACCTCCGAACCGATGCTCCCCTTCGTCATGTTGCCGCGGCCGCTGCAGGAGAGCAATGTCGTGGGCAAGGGCGGAACCGCCGGATTCCTCGGCAAAGCGTTCGACCCGTATTATCTCTATCCGCCAGGCGACGATATGGAAATGGATAAGATGGATCGGATCACAGTCGACGACTTGACCCTTCCTCCGCAGGTGTTCGCCGTACGGCTGGAGCGGCGAGCGCGGCTGCGGACACGGATCGATGAGCAGATGGCCGACCTGAACAAAGCCCTCGAGAATCAGAATCTCGACGCCTATTATGATCAGGCGTTGAACCTGATCGTGTCGGGACGAGCACGCGAAGCGTTTAACCTGAAGGCCGAGTCGGCCGCCACTCGCGAGCGCTACGGCCGCAATACGTTTGGACAGAGCTGCCTGCTGGCACGGCGACTGGTCGAGGCGGGAACACGCGTGGTCGAAGTCGTCTGGCCCAAAATCGCCAACTCCGATAACCACTCGTGGGATCATCATGTGGGACTCACGCAGCGCATGAAGAACCAGTCGGGCCCGATGCTCGATACCGGACTCTCCGCGCTGATCGAAGATATGGATCAGCGAGGCCTGCTCGATGAAACACTGGTGGTCGCCGTGGGTGAGTTCGGTCGCAGCCCACAAAAAGGGGTCAGCACGTCAGGCAATGGCAACAGCGCCGACGGTCGTGACCATTGGCCCTACTGCTACACCGCCGTCGTCGCCGGTGCCGGCGTCAAGCGTGGTTATGTGCATGGTAAGTCCGACAATACCGGCTCAGCCCCGCTCGATGATCCGGTCCATCCCGGCCAGCTGCTGGCATCGATCTACCACGCCTTCGGAATCGATCCCACCACGATCGTCTACAACCATCTCAATCAACCGCGTGAGCTGGTCAAGGCCGAAGCGGTGCCCCAACTGTTTACCTGAACCGGCCGGATTGTCAAATGACGAATGACCCGGGATTAAATGACGAATGTCGAAATACCCAATGACGAATGGAATGACGAAGGCCTGAATGACGAGTAACGAGTAAGGAATCTCGGACGGTCGTATCGCCGGGGCTAATGCCGATCACTTGTGCTCCTGCTCCTGCTCGAAAAGAGGATCATCCACCGCCGGCGCAGCCGAGTTTTGCGAACCGGCGCAGGGCGTCGCGCACGAGCACCGCTGCGCGACTTTCTGCCCATTGAGGCACTGTGGCCTTCCCCATTCTGCCACGACATTCGAGCGGTGTGCGTCCCTGGCGTCGGATGTGATACCCCACAGCTGAGATCCGCGCCCCGATTCTATGAGCGCAGAAGGCCGGAAACCGCATGGTCCTCCGAACCCGGAAGAAATCGTGCGTTGGGGGAAAGGGGAGTCAGAAACCAGACGTCAGCGTTTCCTGAACCACACCTTGCGTCGATAGCGTGCCCCCCGCCTGCATCGTGCCGTCCGTGGTTCCACTGCGTTGAATCGGCCAGTGGCGGACGCTACACTGCCAGGATCGGAAGAAGTGTCAAGATCTGGCTCTGGCGGCCGAATACGTATCAGAATATGCGCCGAAACGGACCACAGTCGGGCATGGCCGGTCGCAGGAAAGCCAGGGACGAGGTCATAATTCGGCCTGCGGCCCACAGCGAAATCAGACAGAACCGGGATGAAGTCATCTCGCGGCACAGCGGACCTACGTCGTCCTTCGGTGGAAGTGTGACGTGCTGGTTCGCGTCGCATGGATCGGCTGAGGGTGCGGGCGACGCGGCGGTCGCGTCGCGCAAGGGGCGTCGTCAGGACGCTTGGCAATTGTGGGTAGAGCGAGCAGACAGAGATGCCAATTGAGACCATCTGCCAGGGCTGTGCCCGAAAACTCCGTGTCCCGGATGAACACGCTGGTCGGAAAGCGCGCTGTCCGCAGTGCGGGATGATCTACGTTGTGCCGGGAGCGCCGGTCCCGAGAGCCCCATCGCACGAGCACCAGCCGCAGCACCTGGAGCAGACCGCTTATTCGCCCCAGCGGCTCCATCGCGACGCGCCCGATCGGTGGAAATTGCAGACACCTGACGGACGAGTCTACGGTCCGGTGCCGCGAGCGGAGTTGGATCAGTGGTTTCGAGAGGGGCGAGTTCCTGCCGGGGCTCAGATACTCTGGGAAGCGGACCAGGTGTGGCGATCGGCCGTGGAAATCTACCCCACACTCGGCGGCCGGCGTCGCGGGCTGAGCGAAGCACACAATCCGTTTGTGGATCGGGGGACACATCCTGGGAGTCCCTTCTCCCGATCCAATGCAATGCAGGTCTATCAGCCCCATCGGGGTGGCTTGATCCTGACCATGGGGATTCTCGGCTGGGCACTCTGCTTCGTGTTCGGTCCGATCGCCTGGAGCATGGGACAAGCGGACCTGCGGGCGATGCGGGCAGGACAGATGGACCCGGCGGGCATGTCCTTGACGCAGACCGGGATGATTCTGGGCATCATCCAGACGATCCTGCTGCTGCTGGGCATCGCAGCGGTGTGCACCGGCGTCCTGGGGTGACCGGCCCGAGGTGTAATGACCCATCCATTGGCCGCCTCGGCGTGGCTCAGGCCAGCCGCCGCGTCAGCACCCGCTTCCTGCCTGCTCGTCAAGTCACCTCCAATTGTCCGCACACCCCTTGTGTATTCGGCTTCCACCCGGGCACCACGTTGGTTATCCTGCCCCTGACCGACAGTTCACCACCAGTGACTTGGACGATGGGACACAGCTCGTCTTTGCGTCGGAGTACGAGCGGGCCGGTCGTTGCAGTCCGCGACGGGTCAGGAACGGACAATGACGGCGTCACAGCCGATACTTGGGGCTCATATGTCGATGGCCGGAGGCTTCGACAAGGCGGTGCAGCGCGGCCATGAAGTCGGTTGCAACTGCGTGCAGTTTTTTTCCAAGAACAACAACCAGTGGAATGCTCCTCCGCTGACCGACCAGGACGTGTCCGGATTGAAGCAGGCGAAGAAGCAGTACGGCATCAAACATGTCATCGTCCACAGCTCCTACCTGATCAACCTGGCCAGCCCCGATCCGGCGCTGTGGAAGAAATCGCTCGACGCCTTCGTGGTCGAGCTGCTGCGAGCCGAGCAACTGTCGATCCCGTACGTTGTGCTGCACCCGGGTGCCTACACAACCAGCAGCGAAGAGGCGGGGCTACAGCGTGTGGTCAGCGCGTTGGACGAGATTCACGGCCAGACGCGAGGCATCAAGGCACAATGCCTGCTGGAAAACACGGCCGGGCAGGGGAGCTGCCTCGGTTGGCGCTTCGAGCACCTGGCAACTATCCTGGATGGAGTGAAAGAGCCGGAGCGACTGGGCGTCTGCTTTGACACGTGCCACGCCTTTGCCGCGGGATATCCGCTGGCCAGTTCCCAGCAATACCGCCAGACGATGGACCAGTTGATTAGACTGGCAGGATTGAAACGGATTCGCGCCATTCATCTGAATGATAGCAAGCGCGAGCTGGGTTCGCGTGTCGACCGCCACGAGCATATTGGTAAAGGTTGTCTGGGCAGCCGGCCCTTTGCCCAGCTGCTGAACGATCGCCGCTTTCGCCCGATTCCGATGTATCTGGAAACACCCAAGGGAGAGGACCCCAAGACACAGCTTTCGTGGGACACGATCAACCTGCGTCGACTCAGACGCCTGGCGAGCAAGTCTCCGGCGACGAAGGCATGAACGCCCACCCGATCTAAGACGCCAGAACGTAGAAGCATAGAGAGGAATCGGATCTCATGGCAGGTTCGAGCCGGCAGCAGTCGCAGGACATCCCGTTCCACGTACCGTTTGTGCATCGCCTGCGATTCACGCAGGATGTTCTGCGCCAGGATGCGGAGGTGCTGCTTGACCTGCTGGAGGGATCGGGCAACGGCCCGGCCAAGGTCCAGTTCTGGCTCGACACCAATGTCGAACAGGCTGTGCCGAAGCTGTGCGAACAGATCGAGGCGTTCTGTCAGGAGCACGGCGACCGAATTGAATGGGTCGGTCCGATTCAGCGAGTGCCTGGTGGCGAGGTCATCAAGAACGAGATTCACATCCTGGAGCGGATGCTGAAGGTAATGCACGCGGCCGACTTGGACCGGCGCAGCTATGTCGTCGTGATCGGTGGCGGCGCGGTGTTGGACGCGGTGGGGTTCGCCGCGGCCATCGCACACCGTGGGATCCGCCTGGTCCGGCTGCCGACGACCACCCTGGCCCAGGCCGATTCGGGAATCGGCGTGAAAAACAGCGTCAATCTGTTCCAGAAGAAGAACTGGCTGGGTACCTTTGCTGTCCCGTGGGGAGTGGTCAATGATGCCGCTCTGCTGCGTTCCCTGAGCGACCGCGATTTCATCTGTGGTTTCTCCGAAGCAGTCAAAGTGTCGCTGCTGAAGAGTCGTGAGATGTTCTTGCGACTTGAGCAGACCGCCACTGCGATTCGCCAACGCAACAGTGCGGCGGCCGGCGAGATGATTCGCTGGTCCGCCCAGCTGCACTTGGAGCATATCACGCGTGGCGGCGATCCGTTTGAAGCGTTGGAAGCGCGGCCCTTGGACTTCGGCCACTGGTCCGCTCATCGACTCGAAACCCTGTCGGATTTCGACCTGCGGCACGGCGAAGCGGTCGCCATTGGAGTGGCCATTGATACGGTCTACTCCTCGCTCGTGCACGGACTGGACCCTCCGGTGGCCGAGCGCGTTTTGAACTGCCTCCACCAACTCGGCTTCACCCTCGATCACCCGATTCTGGACGATACTGAACCGATCTTTGCCGGCCTGGAGGAGTTCCGTCAGCATCTGGGTGGACGCCTGACACTGACGATGGTGCACGACATCGGTCAATCGTTGGAAGTCCACTCGATTGATGTGCCGCAGATGCGCCAGGCCATTGCGCAGGTCATCGCCTTCGCCCGGCTGGAATCAACCCGCTGACGCAGCCAATGCGACTCTTCCGCGTGTCCTCCTCCTCTTCGCGCCTTGGCGTGAGACTGCACCCCCTCCTTCCAGGCGGAAGGTCGTCTCCGGCCAAGATGCCAAACGGTCGCGGAAACGTCCGCAGCCCGGAACACTCTCATATTCGTCGGCGAAACTACGACACGGACAGTAACAACTGCGTGACCGATGTCGCGAAAAGCCCCAAGTACTTGACACATTTGTCAAGTCAAGATACACTCCTGGTATGAAAGGACCCGATGATCTGCTACCGCCCTTCACTTCTCGTGGTCTCCTACCGGCTGGCGATTATGTGCTCACAATGGACCAACTCATGCGATCGTTTCTGGTGGATGGGCCACCGGGGCAAATGATCACATGTGGCTGGGATCGTAGGTGGCGAGCGAGGCTTGTAGAGAATCTTGCCATTCTCGTGGGGCAACTCAAGCAGGTGGGCATCGACGACGTTTTCGTCAATGGGTCTTTCGTCGAAGACAAAGCGCACCCCAATGACATCGACGGGTATTTCGAATGTGATCTGCATTCGCTTGCTAGCGGCGACTTGCAGCGAGACTTAGATCTACTTGACCCGCACGGAGTGTGGACTTGGGATCCAGCAGCGCGACGACCGTATCGCGGATATCCGAAGCGGCAACTCCCCATGTGGCATGTTTACCGAGTGGAATTGTACCCGCATGTTGGGCAACTCAGTGGGATTCGAGACCGATATGGGCACGAATTGGAGTTTCCTTCCGCGTTTCGACAGTCACGTGCAGACGGTCAACCCAAGGGCATCGTGCGAATAGGAGGAACACAATGATCCGCAACGAAAACGAGTATCAGGAAGCTGTCCAGCGGATCAGTGAGGAAGCTGAACGTTTGAAGCAACAGAAAGGAAGGCTGCGAGAATTGAACTTGTCGAAAGACGAGATGAAGCGGGTTTTGGACCCGATTCGCTCGTTTCATGATCAGCTCAAGGAGGAGGTGGCGAGCTACGAGCGACTCAAACGCGGCGACTTCGACGAATTACACAACTTCGAAGGCCTTGGCCGACTGCTTATTGCGCTTCGTATCGCCAAGGGGGTTCCTCAGCGTGAACTAGCTGAGCGCCTTGGCGTCCACGAATCACAAGTGAGTCGCGACGAACGAAATGAGTACCACGGCATTACGATCGATCGGGCCAACCGTGTCTTAGACGCTCTTGGCGTCGACGTTCGAACAGCAGTCATTTCACTGGAGGGGACAAGGCCAGTGGCCGTTTCATAGCGGGCCAATGCGTGACTGGCCGTATGCCGGAATCCCCTCCCATGGGATATTTGTGTGTGGCAGATCAGTTGTAGCGATTGTTCTGGCGCGCCGAGTTTGGCCGAGCGTGGCCTTGCCGGCAACCGATGGAAAGAGAGCTGTCGCGTGAGCGGTCGAGCGATACAAGGATTCTCGGGCGGCAGTGTGACGGGGAGTCGTCGGGGGAAAGATTGCAATTCGTCCTCGTCGTCTATACGATAAATCGGGTGGCCGCTGACGTCGGCGGGGTTCGGATTCTGCGGTGAGTATCGGTCGTACCTGAGGCGTTATGGGTCTCACTTACTTCAAGCGTTACCGGCTGGAAATGTCCCTGCAGGGGAACCTCTTTGCTTGTCCACCCTTGCCGCCCGACTATCGTCTTGTTCCCTGGCATCCGTCACTGCTGGAAGCACACGCGGAGACGAAGTACCGGAGTTTCTGTACGGAAATCGACGCCAATGTCTTCCCCTGCCTGGGTGACCGGGACGGATGCCACCGGTTGATGGAGGAGATATCGCGTCGCGACACCTTTGTCCCGGAAGCGACGTGGCTGATGGCCTACCAGCCGCCCGGGCGAGCGACTCCTGAGTATTGCGGAACGATCCAAGGGCTCTCCGACCGCCAGGGATATGGGGCCGTTCAGAATCTGGGGGTCACTCCGCTGCATCGCTCTCGCGGGCTGGGAACGTTGCTGCTGTACCAGGCGCTGACCGGGTTCCGCTCACACGCTCTGCGGCGAACCTATCTGGAGGTAACGGCCCAGAACACCGGCGCCATCCGGCTCTACCTGGCCCTCGGCTTCCGCCGCGTCAAGACAGTTTACAAGGCTGCCGAGGTTGCGTACGCCTGACGGGGCAAGTAATCTCTAGCATCGCCGTCGGGATCTCTGTACTCTCAACTCCAGGACAACTTCCGAGGCAGGTATGCGGCGAGCGGGCCAGGGGGGCAACGGTTCCCGTGCACGTGATGCCGGAGTTGCCCGGCCCCGTGGCAGGTCAAGACGTCTCGGGCACTCGCCATGTGTGCCGATCGTCAGTACGGTCGGGCGACCGGGAGATGATACGGGTTGATGACAACCGGGTGATGACAACCGGGCGATGTTGTCCGGCACGGAGCGGTCAGGCCCACTGCGTTCGATGGGCCCATTGCGTCAGACAAAGAGGGTGACGTGACACAATCGATCCAGATTCACACGTATGACAATGGACTGGTCCTGCTCGCGCAGCCCATGGACTGGCTGGAGTCGGCGGCCTTTTCGGTGCTGGTCCCGGCCGGCTGTTCGCGGGACCCGGCGGCGAGGCTCGGGCTGGGTAACATGACGTGCGAGATGATTCAGCGTGGCTGTGGCCCGCGCGACAGTCGGCAGTTCGTCAACGATCTGGAGAATCTGGGAGTCGATCACAGCGCTTCGGTGGCGGTCACTCACACGAGCTTCGGAGGCGCGATGCCCGCCGACAAACTGCCGCCGGCTGTGGAGATCTATGCCGATCTGGTTCAGCGTCCTCATTTTCCCGCGGACCAGCTGGAAGACGCTCGCCTGGGCTGCCTGCAGGAACTCTACTCGCTCGAAGACGATCTTGCTCAGCGTGCGATGTTGGAGCTACGGCGGCGTCAGTACGGCGATCCGCTGGGCCGACACAGCGCCGGTGAACTGGCAGCGTTGGAGCAGATCAGCCTGGGGGATGTTCAGCAGCATTTTGCCACTCATTTTCGACCGAACGGCACGATTCTGAGTGTTGCCGGCAAGCTCGATTTCCCTCGCCTGCGCGATCAGGTGGGCGAGCTGTTTGGAGGTTGGCCGGCACGGACCGAACCAGAACTGATCGACCTCCCTGGCGACCGCGTGCATCATCATATTGACCACGAATCGAGTCAGACACATATCGCGATCTCGTTTCCGAGCGTTCGGTATGGCGATCGGGACTATTATCAGGCGCGGGGTGCAATTGGTGTATTGAGCGACGGCATGAGCTCGCGGCTGTTCACCGAAGTGCGTGAGAATCGCGGATTGTGCTATGCCGTGTATGCTCAGTGCCACAGCGTGAAGCAGCGCGGCTGCGTGGTCTGTTACGCCGGCACGACAACCGAACGGGCTCAGGAGACGTTGGATGTGATTCTGCAGGAGCTGCGGCAACTGGCTCAGGGGATCCAGAGCGACGAACTGCAGCGTCTGCAGGCCCGGCTGAAGAGCGCCTTGATCATGCAGCAGGAATCGAGTGCGGCACGCGCCAGTTCGATCGCCGCCGACTGGTATTTTCTCGGCCGAGTGCAGACGATGGAGGAGGTGCGGGCCATCGTCGAGGCCCTGACGTGCGACAGCATCAACACTTATCTGGCCGCCAATCCGCCTCAGGACTTCCTGGTCGTAACGCTCGGTCAGCAAGCACTGGAGATTTCCCTTTGAGATTTCGCGAACACTGCCTCGACAACGGGTTGGAGATTATTGCCGAATGCAATCCGGCCGCTTATTCGGCCGCGTTCGCGTTCTTCGTCAAGACGGGGTCGCGCGACGAGGATGACGCCACGTCTGGGGTCAGCCACTTCCTGGAACACATGACCTTCAAAGGAACACCATCCCGCAGCGCTGCCGATGTGAATCGGCAACTGGACGAACTGGGAGCCTACTCCAACGCGTTTACAAGTGAAGAGCAGACGGTCTATTACGTGGCGGTGCTGCCTGAGTTCCAGGATCCTGCCATCGATCTGCTCTGCGACATCATGCGTCCGTCGCTCAGAGCCGACGACTTCGAGATGGAAAAGCAGGTCATCCTGGAGGAGATTGCCAAGTACGAAGATCAGCCCCCCTTCGGTGCTCATGAAAAGAGCATGGCAGTTCATTTCGGAGCGCACCCGCTGGCCCGCAGTGTGCTCGGCACGCAGGATACGGTCTCCGCGCTCACTCCGGAGCGGATGAGAGCGTATTTCGACCTGCGGTATGCGCCCAACAACATGACGCTCGTCGCCGCCGGCAACGTTGACTTTGACCAGCTCGTGCGGCTCGCCAGCGAAAAATGCGGTCACTGGCAGTCCCGGCCGGTCGATCGACTCACTCCGCGGGCCGCCGCCAATCGAGACTTCCAGGTCTTCCCCCACGATGTCGCCTCCCAGCAGTATGTCATCCAGATCGCGAACGGTCCGGCGGCCGATGAGGACAGCCGTTACGCGTCGCGCGTTCTGAGTACGGTGGTGGGTGATGACAGTGGGAGCCGCTTGTTCTGGAAACTGATTGACACGGGGCGAGCAGAATGCGCGGTCATGTATTCGTACGAATACCAAGGCACCGGCATCTTCCTGTCCATGTTGTGCGGAGTACCTGACGATACGCCCGACAATCTGCAGGAGATGTTCGACACGTTCCGTGAAGTGGAAATCGAAGGCATTACCGCTGAAGAGCTGGCTCAGGCCCAGAACAAGATCTGCGCGCACATCGTGCTGCAGAGCGAACGGCCCACCAACCGGCTCTTTTCGGTCGGCGACAATTGGGTCCAGCGGCGTGCCTACCAGACCGTGCGGGAAGTCATCGCCGCCTATCAAGCGGTCTCACTGCGTGATGTGCAGGAAGTCCTCCGCCAGTACCCGCTCACAACCCACAGCACCGTGGCCGTCGGCCCGCTGCGAACCCTCGCTCGCCCCGCGTGAAGAAGCGTTGGTGCAAGAGTAATAACTCGATTGGTTCTCCCCCCTCTTCACCTCCTGCTCGTACCCGTGCTCCGGCAAAACAGCTTCCTCAGCTCGTGCGGTGAAGCAGATGGTCAGCTACCACGCTACCTCGCCACCCCTGCCAGACCCCCACGAGCTCCGCTCGTGCGGTGAATCAGATGGTCAGCTACATCGCTACCTCCTCATCCCTGGCAAACCCCCGCGAGCTCCGCTCGTGCGGTGAATCAGATGGTCAGCTACATCGCCGCTCGCCCCCTACATCCCAGACCCCCACGAGCTCCGCTCGTGCGGTGAAGCAGATGGTCAGCTACCACGCTACCTCCTCATCCCTAATCAGCCGGCGTACAGAATCTCTCAGTAATAGCCGGTTCCACCACACACCTTGACCAGTGCGGCGATTCGGCGAGTACTCGATGCAGGCGGTCAGCAATCTCTTGCCGGCGCCGTAGCTCACCATCTGATTCACCGCACGAGCGGAGCTCGCGGGGGTCTGCAGAGGTGAGGAGGCAGCGCCGTAGCTCACCATCTGATCCACCGCACGAGCAGAGCTAGCGGGGGTCGCGGAGGAAGGGGCGAGCAGAGACGTAGCTGACCATCTGATGCACCGCACGAGCAGAGCTCGCGGGGGTCGCGGAGGGAAGGGGCGAGCAGAGACGTAGCTCACCATCTGATCCACCGCACGAGCGGAGCTCGCGGGGGTCGCGGAGGGAAGGGGCGAGCGGCGCCGTAGCTCACCATCTCATGCACCGCACGAGCAGAGCTAGCGGGGGTCGCGGAGCGAAGGGGCGAGCAGAGACGTAGCTCACCATCTGATGCACCGCACGAGCAGAGCTCGCGGGGGTCGCGGAGGGAAGGGGCGAGCAGAGACGTAGC
>JBGSHS010000189.1:0-22141 GCA_041752115.1 Pirellulaceae bacterium
GGGCCAGCGTATCTGGCTAGGATTTCGCTGTAAGACTCTTTCATTCTCAACTCCAAACCGGTTTATCCCGACGCTTTCCGAGCACGAGCACGAGCAGGAGCACGAGCAGGAGCACGGGCAGGAGCACGGGCAGGAGCACGGGCAGGAGCACGGGCACGGGCACGAGCGGGAGCGGGAGCAGGAGCGGGAGGCAATCATGCTACCGAGCCAGCGGACATGGCCTGCCGAACCACGTCCAGAACCTGCTGCTGCACCGTGTTCAGGGGACCGGTGAGCGTGGCACCGGCGGCCGCCTTGTGGCCGCCCCCGCCGAAATCGCTCGCCAGTCGGCTGCAGTCGATCGAACCGCGGCTGCGCAGACTGACTTTCACCGAACCGGCTGGATGTTCCGTCATCATCACGGCCACCTCAGTGCCATCGACGGCCAACGCCATGTTGACGAAGTCCTCAGTCTCGCTCGGCAACGCACCGGTCTGGGCGAAGTCCGCGGCTTGCACAAAGGTATGAGCCAGCTTACCTGCCTGTTCCGTTTCCAGTCGCGAGAGAACCAAGGCCCGCAACCTGGAGCGGCTCAGTGAATCGCGTTCATAGAGCTGACGGTAGATCTCACCGGGCTGTACCCCGTGCTCGACCAGGTCGGCCACGACGCGAAACGTCCCGCCCGTCGTCGAGGGAAAACGGAACCACCCGGTATCCGTCGCAATAGCGGCAAAGATCGCATCGGCCATTTCGCGGGTAAGGGGAACCTGCAGATAGCGTATGAGTTCGTAGACCAGGCGACCTGTGGCTTCAGCTTCCGCGTCTTTCATCAAGAGCAGCGCCGGCACTTCGCCGTCGCTGGCATGATGATCGATGACGACAACCTGTTGCGTGCAGTCACGAATCACTTCGGCCATGCGTCCCAACTGCCTCCAGGCACTGGTATCGACAATCAAGAACACCTCGCAGGCGGTCAGATCCTCGACCTGCACATCGCGTCCCAAGACCTCAATCCGTTGCTGCGGATCGATGAAGGACAGACGAGGCGGAGTGGCATCGGCGTTGATGATCCGCACCTCTTTACCCAGTGCTCTCAGGAGCGCTGCCATGGCCAACTCGCTGCCGAGCGCATCACAATCGGGGCGAACGTGACTGGTGATCACAAAACAGTGGGAGTCGCGGAGAATGGGTTCGAACTGGGCCCAGTCAATCGGACTCGAATCACGCGTCATGGTGGCTACCTCTCTTCGCCATAATCCGAACCCCTGGATCTCGAGTTCGCAGTGAAGTATCCGTTCGTTTGTCCCCTGCGCCAAATGCCGCGCAGAAGTCCTGTGGCATCGCCTCCGTCGTCACCGCTGCCCGACCAGCCGCCGCACAGCCAGCACATCCTCGGCCAACTGGCGTTTCAGAGCATCGACGTCCTCAAAGGGACGAATATCACGCAGCCGATCAAGAAAGTCCAGCTCCAGCATCGCTCCGTACAACGAACCCGTGCAGTCGATCAGGTGCACCTCAAACTTGATCTGCTCCTCGCCAAACGTCGGATTCGGACCGATGTTGACGGCCGCGGCGAAACCTTGATCCTCCAGCCATGCCCTGCCGGCATAGACCCCAACTGGCGGTAAAACCATTCCGGCCGGGTCAAGGTTGGCAGTCGGATATCCGATCTGTGAGCCACGGCCCGCCCCGGAAATCACTTGCCCCCGAATACGGTAGGGACGCGTCAAGAGTTCGTCAGCGCGGCGGATATTACCCACCCGAATCATCTCGCGAATCCAACTGCTCGATACGTATCGTCCCTCCAACTGCAGCGGTGGCACAATTTCAAGCGTCATGCCGGCCGCTTCGCACATGATACGCAGATCGTCGATCGAACCAGTGCGGTTGCGGCCGAAAAAGAAATTCGGCCCCTCCACCAGCGCTCGCGCCCCGAGTCGGCGACAGAGAATCTGCTCGAAGAACTCACCCGGGGTCATCGACAGCACGGCGCGATTGGTCGGATAGGCAACGACCGCATCGGCTCCCAGTTCACCAAGTAGTTCGGCTTTGCGTTCGGTCCATGTCAGTGAAGGGGGGACCGCTGCGGGATAAAGCAGTTGGGCCGGATGGGGATCAAACGTGAAGACAACCGCCGGCCCCGATACTCCCTTCGCTCGCGCCAGCAGCCGCTCCAACAGCAGGGCGTGGCCGCGATGCACCCCATCAAAATTCCCAATGGTCACCGCGCCGCCCTGCAGCTCGGGGGGTAATGCCTCCAGATTGCGAATCAGCTTCACCGGTGCCACAGACCCGACCAACGTCTTTCTCACCGCCGGAACCAGAACGTAAACGGAACATTATGGTGTGGCAGCCGTGGTTGTTCAACTCTGGAGCGTTTTCCAGGCATCCGGCAGGCAATCGATGAGGTCGAGGGCCGTCATCGCCACCTGCGAGAACCGACGCGCTGTATGGTCGCCAGCCAGCCCGTGGACATAGACCCCCAGGCGCGCCGCTTCCCAAGGGGATAGACCTTGACAAAGCAAGGCCGTAATCACTCCGGTCAATACGTCTCCCGAACCTCCGGTGGCCATGCCCGGGTTACCCGTCTCGTTGCGCGCCGTCCGCTGGCCGTCCGTGATCAAGGTGCGGTGCCCTTTCAGCACAATCACCACGCCGCTGCGGCCAGCCATCTCCACCGCACGCCGACAGCGCAGCTCAGGATCCGCCGCCCGGTCTCCCCACAGCCGATCGAACTCGCCCGGATGTGGCGTCAGCACGCGGCCGCCGCCGGGTTGCGATAATCCGTGCGTGCCAGTAGCCAAACCATTCAGACCGTCAGCATCGACCACCAGAGGGATCCGCACGGAGGTGTAGAGTTCACGCACCAGCACGGTCAGGTCGTCGCTGCGCCCCCAACCCGGCCCGCACGCTCCGGCCGTCGCGCCCTCGAGCAATTCGAACAATTTCGCCCCAGCTTCGCGTCTTACCCGACCCTGATCATCGCAAGGCAGCGGCACGGTCATATAGCACGGGTCCTGATTCGCCACCACGTCCTGGCAAACAGCAGGAACAGCCAGAGTTACCAGTCCGGCTCCGCTACGCAATGTCGCGCGGCCCGCCAACGCGATGGCACCCGTCATGCCGCGCGAACCGCCAATCAAGAGCGCTCGCCCATAGTCCCCTTTGTGACTGTCGGCCGAGCGCGGGGCCAGTCGCGGCAGACCGAGTGGCTGCTGATCCATGCAACAGTCCTCCCTGTAAAGGTCCCCCTCAATCTCCATCAACGAATGCGATTCTGCGGCGCGCTGCCGCCAACGGCCATGGACGAAATAACGAATGACGAAAGAAGGCCGCAGCAACCATCGTCGAGCCGGAAATGAGCCGCGCCGAGTTCACCTGCCAGATTGGTTCGGCACTGGAAACTCGTCAGCCCGGTCGATGAACCGCGTATGCGGCACACGACTAAACCAGTGCGGCATGGGATCACTTCACCGCAGCTCGGCGATGAGCAATCAGGCCGGCAATATAGCCCCCCTTGAACCCGGCGTCGATATTCACCACCGTCACGTTGGCAGCGCAGCTGTTGAGCATCCCCAGCAAAGCGGCGATTCCGCCAAAGCTGGCCCCGTATCCCACGCTTGTTGGCACCGCCACGACCGGACAATCGACGTACCCGCCCACCACACTGGGCAGCGCTCCTTCCAGCCCGGCTACCACAACCACGGCATCAACGCTCCGCAACTTGTCCAGGTGCATGGGGAGTCGATGAGGACCGGCCACCCCCACATCGTGGATCATGACCACTTCCACTCCCATCCACTCAGCCGTTTCGCGCGCTTCCTCGGCGACCGGCAGATCGCTCGTCCCAGCCGTGATCACAGCCACGCGACCGACGCGTTTGCTCTCCGCTGCGGGTGGAATCAGCCGAAAGGTCCTGCCAATCTCGTTGTAGCTGCCCAGCGGGTACTCTGCGATCAATCGTTCCGCCTTGGCCGCATCGACGCGAGTCACCAGCACCGTCATGCATTCCTGCAGCAGCTGCCTGACGATCTTGACCAGCGTCTCGGCCGGTTTCCCCTCGCCATACACCACTTCCGGGAACCCGCACCGCCGGCGCCGATCGAGATCCAGTGTGACGTCACCCAAGTCGGCGGTGCTCGGCTGAGCCAGCGCATCGACAAACGCCGCGGAGGTTAACTTGCCGGACAGCAGGTCCTGCACCATCGATTCGATTTCCAGTTTTTGTCGTGTCATAACCACCCATCTTAGCTTCCAGAGAGCCGGCTCTCTACCCAACCTGCTGAGGACCCGAAATCGAAATTCGGGCAGCGTACTCGGGTCTTCCGGACCCGCTGGGCGGCACACCAGCAGAACCTCCTGGCAGTCATTGTCGGCCGATGGCAGCCGCAGGCTGCGCGAGCTCCACACTCAGACATACGAAAGGAGTTTCGCGTGGCGGTCAGCAGGGGGGAGCCTCTCCTTGCCTTTCCCGCCGGGCGTGGCGACAATAAGGCGTTCGTGTTGAGCCGTTGAACGTCTCCCATTCAGGTTTGTTTGAACCGAGGAAAGTGCTGCGATGCCGAGTTGCGTGTTGGCGTATTCTGGCGGATTGGATACCTCCGTCATTCTGGGATGGCTGCTGGACGAAGGATACGACGTGCACTGTCTGTATGTCGATTTAGGCCAGCCCTGCGAGGATCGTCAAGCGATTCTGGACAAGGCGCGCAAGACGGGTGCCGCATCCGCCCGCATCGTGGACGTGCGCGAGGAGTTATGCCGCGATTTCGCGTTCCCTGTGCTTGCCTGGCAGGCGAAGTACGAATCGATCTATCTGCTGGGTACGTCCATCGCCCGTCCGCTCATCACCAAGAAATGTCTGGAAGTGGCGCGCGAGGTGGGCGCGGAAGCCTTTGCGCACGGGGCCACCGGCAAAGGGAATGATCAGTGTCGATTTCAGCTGGCGGCCGACGCATTGGCCCCCAACATCCAAGTCATCGCCCCCTGGCGGATCGAGGCCTTTCGCCGGAAATTCCCCGGTCGCAGCGAGATGATCGCCTTCTGTCAGCAGAAAGGTATTCCCGTCAAGGCCTCGGTCTCCAAGCCCTATAGCTCGGACGAGAATTGCCTGCACATCAGCTATGAAGCGGGCCGGCTGGAAGACCTGGCGGTCAATGGAGTCGACACTGTGGAGTTCGGCATGACCGTCTCCCCTCAGGCGGCTCCCGACGCGATCGAACCGGTGTCCATCGGCTTTGAGAGCGGTGTACCGGTCAGCGTCAATGGACAGCGTCTGACGGCGGGTGAGATCGTGGAGCAACTCAACCGCATCGGAGGGCGCAACGGCATCGGCCGAATCGACATGGTCGAAAACCGCTTCGTCGGGATGAAGAGCCGTGGCGTGTATGAGGCTCCAGGCATGACCATCCTGTACGATGCCCTGATGTACGTCGAACAGTTGACCATGGACCGCGATCTGATGCATCTGCGTGATCGCCTGGCCGCGGAAGTGGCCGAAATGGTGTATTACGGCTTCTGGTATGCAGCCAAATTCGATGCACTGCAAGCCTTCATCCGCCAGGCACAACGCCACACGACGGGTGAAGTGCGACTGCATCTGTATAAGGGCAACATCATGGTCGACAGTCGCCACAGTCCCAACAGCCTGTACGACGAAGGGATCGCCACCATGGAAGGGGGCGGCTCCTACAACCAGACGGACGCCGAAGGATTCCTGCGGATCCAGGGGCTTCCCTGCCGCGTCCAAGGACGTGTCACACCGCGCAGCTATTGAGCGTGGAGTGATGACTGCCGGATCATCCCTCGTGCCGAGTGCCCGACATGTACTTGCGTGAGAATCCCGTCTTACAGCGAGAACTGCTCGTCAATTTGCGGATGACCCGCGGATTCGTCCTGATGTTCGTGTACCAGGCGCTGCTGGCAACCGTGGTCTACCTGGCCTGGCCCCAGGATCAACGTCTCGACCTCTCGGCACAACCAGAAGACGCCCGCAAACTCGTCGACATGTTCTTCCTGGGGCAGTATGTGCTCGCCTCTCTGATGGCCCCCAGCTTTGCAGCCGGCGCCATCACGGGTGAGAAAGAACGCCATACCTACGAGATGCTGCTGGCCAGCCCCTTGCGGCCAGGTGCCATTGTGCTCGGGAAATTGATCGCCTCGCTCGCCTACCTGGCCGTCCTGATCTTCGCCTCGCTCCCCATTATCATGCTCTGCCTCCCCCTAGGCGGCGTATCACCCTACGAAGTGTTCGCCGCCTACCTGGGACTCATCATGTCCGTGCTCACCTTTGGCATGATCGGAGTGGCGTGCAGCAGCTACTTCAAGCGGACAGCCGCCTCACTGGTCGTCTCCTACCTGTTGATCCTGCCCATGGCCCTGATCGCCATTCTGTTCTGGTTCATGGCCAAAGATCTTGGCTCCCTGCGACTCGGCTTGACAGTCACGGTTGTTCCCTTCTCGGCGCTGGCGCTCTGCGCCTTCCTGATCTACAACACCAGCGTGCGACTGCTCCACCCGCCCGACGTGGGAAGCGAAGGGAAAGAAGTGGTCGATCTGGACCAGGAAGCCGAACACGTGGTCGGTCTGGTCATCCAGCGCGATCAGTTTCCCGACCGGTTGTTTGCTCCGGCCAAACGCGAGACGCTGCTGGAAGACGGCACAAACCCTGTCTACGACAAGGAAATTCGCAGCGAGATTTTTGCCCAAGGCACACTGATGCTGCGGGTGGTCATTCAGGTCAGCATGCTGCTGGCTATTCCGCTGATGGCGACCTGCCTCTACATCTGGCCGCAGAACGCCCCCTGGTATATCTCCTACGCCGTCCTGTTCAACATGCTGGTCGGACCGGTGTTCTCAGCCGGCAGCGTGACCAGTGAACGGGAGCGTCAGACCCTTGATCTTCTGCTGACCACGATCATCTCACCCTGGCAAATCCTCTCGGGCAAGCTTTGGGCAGGACTCCGTGTCTCCAGCGTGTTGACCATGTTCCTGATGTGGCCGCTGCTGCTGGCTTGCCTCATGGTCGACAGCTACTGGCGGAATGTTCCGGCCGTGATCGCCTATTTTCTCATCGTCGCGCTCACCTGCCTCAACACCGCACTCATCGCACTCTTCTGCTCGGTCGTGTTCCAGAAGACATCGATCAGCCTGATGACGACCTACATCATCATCATCATCCTGTTCTGCGCCCCCGTCGCCACGATTTCGTTCGCTCACACGTTCTATGCTGAAACGAATCCGGCGGCGGTAACGAGCGTGGAACGAATCGGATTAACCAGCCCGTTCATCGCGGCGTTTGCCGTGCCACTGGTGATCGATCTGCCATCGACTGAAATGATGGGCAGCAACGAAGGCGGCAGCTGGTGGATGTTTGCAGGCTACGCAGGATTCACCGCGCTGCTGTCGGTTGCCCTGCTGACGACCATGGTCTGGCTGTTCCGCGCGCGGTGGCGCGTCTCGTACTGAAGAACCGATTGCCGGCGCAGCTAGTCGCGATAGCTGCGCATCATCGGACGCAGAGGCGTCATCGCCGACTCGACGAAACGGTCCAGCGCCGTCGACGTGTCTTCCGTCACCTCCAGCCAATCGCCGCCGTGCAACGCATAGTTGTTCTCGTCGACAACGCGACGAGTGGACGGATTGTACTGCACGTTGAGCCGCAACTTCTCGCCCTGGGGAGTCTGACGCACCAAGACAATGTCCATGCGGCGGAATCGCTGGATCGCTCCTGAACCCTTCAACGCATCCTGCACGAGCATCGATTCTTTGAGCGGAGCGCGAAGATACTCCGTCTCGTGCTTCTCGCGTTTCAATTCCACCACCACCTGAGGGTCACTGGCGGCGGCCATCGTCGCCGCGTCGTCAGTCAAAGGCATCGCCGGCTGATCCTGCAGAATGCTGCATCCTACCGTGGAGCCAAGCAGTAGCGCGAAAACAGGGAGCAACGCAGTCCGCACATCCATGTTGGGCACCATCCTGGAAGCCTTTCTTCACATCCTGACGGGGGGCTGTATCCATCAAAACCAGCAATCTCGACCCCGCCACCCCAAACTATCTGACCAGCACAGTCAGCCTTATCGACAAAGCCCCTATGCCACTTGAACGAAAATCGGGAGAAAATCACAGAACCCCTCCATCAGCAAACCACACTTAGCAGTCAGAGGGGCATTCGAGCGTGCGGGTCACGGTCCGGTTTCGGCCCCGATGCTTCGCTTCCTGAAGGGCCTGATCGGCTGCAGCGACCGCCTCCCACGGGCTGACGCGCAGCGGAAGGTCCATAATAGCCACTCCAGCACTGGCTGTTATCCTCGTTTTCATTTCCGCCGATTCGTCCACGGTGTGTTCCATGGCTCGGCGCAGTAACTCAACCACCTCCGGGATGTCCGGGGTGAGCAAGCCGGTCAGAATGACGCCGAACTCATCGCCTCCTAGCCGAGCCACAAGGTGCTGCGGCGCGACATTGGCCGCGACCGTTTGGGCCATGCGTTGCAGCACGAGGTCACCAGCCATATGCCCCAATCGATCATTGATTGGTTTGAAGTGATCGACATCCAGGAGGGCGATCGCGGCCGCCGCAGGAGGCGCGGCGTTTTGCAGCGGTTCGAGTCGTGCCACCAGATCTTGATCCCACTGACGCCGGTTGGCCAGGCCGGTGAGCGGGTCTCGGAAGGCCATGCTGCGCAACGCCTGCTGCGTGCGCAGTCCCTCGGCCAGCTGGCGCCGCAGGCGGACGATTTCGGCCAACAGCCGGCAGGTCACCTGCAGTTCGCGGCCGGTCGCATCGAGCGGCAGTTGGACGTCCGCTGCCCCTTGCGTGCCAATCCCCAGGACAGCGACCTCGTGCTCGGCGATGCGATGCATGGCCGGACCGAGTGTGCGGGAGATGGGGAGCTGATCGGTGACGATCACGTCCGGCATGTCGGCCGCACCCGACAGGAGTGGTTGCTGTTCGACACAGATGAACCTACTCGTGGCGAGCAATTGTCGCCAGACTTCGTACCGCTGTGGGTCTGAGGTGAGCAGCAGGATCAAGGGTGGATTATCCATGGCCACAAAATAGCATCCTTTGGCCCGACTGTCATGTCGCAGCTTGCAGCCCTGGCGGTGAGTGATAGAATCAGCGGCAGTTTGAACCCAACCCAACCGGCGGCGTGGCGGCGAGCATGCGGGGCGGGGTCAGGTCCGAGCGCCATCGACCGAGCGGGAGTGCCGTGGGCCGGATTCTACCGGGCGATCATTGGCAGGGCACGCTGCCTGGGAAGATCAGCATATCGCGGCGGGATCGATGCGGCATCCATCGGAATTCGGAATGATGGGCCAGCGGTCTGGAGATTTTGACGAGCAAGGAACGAAGCGATGAGCACGGAAACGGCCCCCTTCATGAACCACCCTGCCACCTGGACGCGGCGGCATCTGCTGGATCTGGAGAGCTTGACCGTCGAGGAACTGACCACACTGCTCGACACGGCATTTGCTTTCAAGCAGGCGACGCACGGCTGTCGCACGAAGTTGCGTCTGCTGGAAGGGAAGACGACGGCCAACCTGTTTTTTGAGAATTCCACGCGCACGCGAACCAGCTTCGGGCTGGCGGCCAGGCGGCTGGGAGCGGATGTGGTGGACTTCACTGCGTCGAGCAGCAGCCTGTCGAAGGGTGAGACGTTTATCGACACGGCCAAGAATATTGAGGCGATGAATGTCGACGTGATGATCATGCGACATCGCACGCCGGGGGCCCCACTGCTGCTGGCGAAATACGTGCAATGTGCGGTGATCAATGCCGGAGACGGTCCGCACGAGCATCCCACGCAGGGGCTGTTGGACATCATGACGATCCGCGAATCGCGGGGCGATGTGCGTGGTCTGACCGTCGCGCTGGTGGGTGATATCGCTCACAGCCGAACGGCTCGCTCGAACATCTGGGGCCTGCTGAAACTGGGGGCCCACGTCATCGTCTGCGGTCCATCCACCCTGGTCTCGAAAGGCTGGGAGAAGTTCGGCGTCGAGGTGGCGTACAATCTGGATGACATTCTGCCCCGGTGCGACGTATTGAATCTGTTACGGATTCAGTTCGAGCGTCAGTACACGCGTCCCTTCCCGTCGGTACGCGAGTATGCCTTGCTCTACGCCATGAACCACGACCGCATGGCCCGCGCCAAGAAGGACATCCTGATTATGGCCCCCGGGCCGATCAATCGTGGCGTGGAGATCACACCGGACGTGGCCGATGGACCGCACAGCGTCATCTTGAATCAGGTGACCAACGGGTTGGCCGTGCGCATGGCCGCTTTGTGGCTCGTGACCGGCGTCAAGTCGGAGCCGACCTAGGCGGCACGCAGTTCCCTGGAGGCGTTGTCGCACCCTACAACATCCGCCGTTATGCATGAGAGACTGTCAATGCCCTCGCTATTGATCAAGAATGGACGCGTCATTGATCCCAGTCAACAGCTTGACCGAGTCACCCACGTGCTGGTTGAAGGAGGCCGAATCGCCTCACTCGACGCGGCCGAAGCCGGATACGATCAGGTGATCGACGCTCAGGGAAAACTGGTGGTGCCTGGCCTGATCGACATGCACGCGGAACTGCGTGAGCCCGGTTGTGAGGAAGATGAGACCATAGAAACAGGCACCGCCGCAGCATTGGCCGGCGGATTCACCAGCGTCGCGTGTATCCCCAATACCGACCCTCCCATCGACTCACAGGCGAACGTGGAGTTCGTGAGACAGAAGGCGGCCCGGGCCAGGAACTGTCATGTCTTCGTGCTCGCCTGTGTCAGCAAGAGCCGCGAAGGGAAGGAACTGGCCGAAATCGGCAGCCTGGTCGAATCGGGGGCCGTCGGCTTCACCGACGCCGACCGTCCGATCCACAGCACGGAGCTGATGCGCCGCGCGCTGGAATACTGCCTCATGTTCGACGTGCCCATCCTCAACCACCCGGAGGTCCTCGACCTCTCTCACGACGGCATCATGCACGAAGGACTCACCTCCATGGTGCTCGGCCTGCCCGGCATGCCGGCCGACGCGGAGGACGTGATGACCGCACGCGATCTGCGACTGGCCGAATACACCGGCGGACGACTCCATCTGATGAACATCTCGAGCGCCGGCAGCGTGGAGCTGATTCGGCGTTACAAGTCACGCGGCATCAGCGTCACAGCTGAAGTCTGTCCGGCCCATTTCACCTTGACCGACGAAACGCTGCGGACGTTTGATGCCAACTGCAAGGTCAATCCACCCTTGCGTTCACGCAACCATGTCGAAGCCTGCATCGCCGGCCTGGCCGACGATACCATCGACGTGATCGCCAGCTGTCACACCCCTCGCGCCTCGGAGAAGAAGCTGCAAGAACTCGACCGCGCCCCGTTCGGAATGATCAACCTGGAAACCACCCTCTCGCTGGTCGCTACGTTTCTGATCGAGCCGGGCCACCTCTCCTGGCCCTCCGCCATTGCCAAAATGACGGTCAACCCGGCGCAAGCGCTCGGGCTGCGCAAAGGCACGCTCCAGGTCGGCGCCGATGCCGATATCACCATCATCGACCCCCAGCGGAGCTGGACCGTCGATCCCAGCGTACTCAGGTCCCGCAGTCGGAACACGCCCTACGAAGGCTGGAACCTGAAGGGACGAGCGGTCCGCGTTCTGGTCGGCGGCGAGACCCGCTACCAGCTTAGTGAGTAGCAAGGAGAGGGCAGGGCAGGCGCATGGCGGCTGCTACCCATTCTCTACGGTCGCGTCTCCAACACCTCCCAGCTGTGGGGATCGTGCTCGTCACGCAGCACGCGCCGATAGAGCGTATCGCGTTCCACCGGCTCACGCCCCGTAGCGCTGATCAGCCGACGGATTTCTTCCGTCGACAAGACCTCCGGCGTCGTTGCGCCCGCATCGTGATAGATCAGCTCGTGACGTACCGTGCCATCAATATCATCCGCTCCATGGGCCAGTGCCGCTTGAGCCGTACCGATCCCCAGCATGATCCAATAGGCTTTGACGTGCGGCACGTTGTCCAGCAGCAGACGCGATACCGCCATCACGCGCAGGTCGAGTAGCGAAGAAGGCTTGGGCAAATGGCTCAGCCCGGTGTTCTCCGGGTGGAAGGCGAGCGGCACGAAAGTCTGGAAGCCCCCTGTTTCGTCCTGCAGTTCGCGCAGGCGAAGCAGGTGGTCCACCCGGTGGTACTCGTTCTCCAGATGGCCATAGAGCATCGTACAGTTGGTCCGCAGGCCCAGTTCGTGAGCGCACCGATGAATCTCCAGCCACTTCGTCGCATCCGACTTGTGCTCGCAGATCTGGTGCCGAATGTCGGGATGGAAGATTTCCGCCCCGCCCCCCGGCATACTCCCCAAGCCGGCGTCCATCAGATCCTGCAGAATGGCGCGCACCGGTTTCTTCGCCAGGTGTTCAAACCAGTTGATCTCGACCGCAGTCCAGCCTTTCAGATGCAGCTGGGGGTACGCGTCGTGCAGTAGCCGCACGATGTTCACATACCAATCGTAATCCCGCTGATGATGCAGGCCACCGACGATGTGCATTTCGGTGCAGCCATGGTCCACTGCTTCGCGTCCCCGCTCCAGAACCTGCTCGTCGCTCATCGCATATCCTTTCGGGTCACGCAGATCGGACCGAAAGGCACAAAACGTGCAACGGTAGACACAGACGTTCGTCGGATTCAGGTGCGTGTTGATGTTGTACCAGGCGATATTCCCGTTGAGACGCTCACGCACCACGTTCGCCAAAAGGCCCACGTCATGCAACGGAACGTCGGGACGCATCAAGTACAGCCCGTCGTCAAAAGAGAGCCGTTGGCCGGCTTCGACTTTGGCACGAATACCGGCAAACGCCCGGTCACTGCTGGAACTCACTAGCATGCTCTTGCTGTCCTCGAACAGAAAACGGAAGGCCAACCCACCCGAATCGGCGACGGCCAGATCAAGTCACATCCGCTCACACCCTCAACGTGCGGGACGTCTCCGGCACCGAAAGCGAAGCGTTGAAATCGAAGCCCTGAGATCTACCAACTAAACCGTCGAGTGTAGGGAGCTCTTAACAGGCTGTCCATGCCTTCCGACGGTACACCGTGCGGCCCGCGACATGGCTTCCGGCAGTGCCGACCCTTGCAGTGCTGACCCCTGCAGAACTGGCTGGACGCTACAACTCGTCGCACTGGCTCGGTCCAATCGTTCGGCCGGGCACCGGTCAGTCGGGCCGAGTCACCCGCAGCATGCCGGTGGGGCGGCCTTCCTCACGATTCACCCAGCGATAATCGCGCGAGGTGGCAAGGAAGCAGGGCAGCTATCGTCTGGGGCAGCTGAATCCCGAGTCAGCTACCGGATCGGTAGGATCAACAAACCGGATCGGGGTGCCCCGCAGCGGATAGCGCGTGCCTTGATTCGATGGCCTTTCAGCTGGGAAGACGACTACCTCGACCGGCTTGCCAGCCGGGAAAGGGAGTTTCTCATTGGTCACAGAGCCGTTTTCTGACACAATGGCTATCGTGCGGTGAGCTGTAAGCGCCCGGCAGAAGCAGTCTTGGCGCGTGGGTTAGCCTGGGGAGGGTACGAAACTCTCTCATTCACCAGGAGGTTAACTCACGATGACTCGTCACATGGACCGGGAATTACACGCGCGCTGGCGACAGCGACTGGAGCGTCAACGGCAGGGCTCACTCACGGTGGCCGAATTCTGTGAGCGGGAACGCATCTCGACGGCGACCTTCTATGCCTGGAGGCGGAAGTTGCAGGGGAGCGCATGCCCACCGGCAATCCGGGGATTCGTAACGCTGAAGCAGACGCTCTCGTCGATCTTGGTTCTTGATTCCCTGATCGTCGCGCAGAAAACGAACGAACTGTCCGCGCGTCACGGGAGTGGCCGACAACCGGTTCAGAAACGGGTGCGGCCGGTTTGACCATTGTGAGATGCCGAAAGTCTAGGAGCAAGATGGGTGGTGGCCTGTTGCCGAGTCGGAGTTACCCCCCGACGGATGCCTCCCGCCATACGCTGTCACCGCCGCCGATTTGGCTGACGACGGCGAAGTCGTCTGGGTCCAGTACCTTGCCCGGCAACGGCTGTAGTTGATGTGCGAAGTAGGAAGGTGAAAGCTTGGCAGGTCTGAACCGGTTTAACGTTGCGAATTCTGATCCATGGATAGACCCATTCGCATGGACTTCCCATCTCATCACCGTGAAGCGGTTACATCCGGCAGTTGGCCGAAGGCCAGACGATACCTACCATATTCCGTGCTGTCTGACTGTCTTGCGTTGATCTATATTCAGGAGGGATGATCCTGCGGCCGACGAATCCATGGCTAAGGGAGGTTCCGACGTCTCGATTCGCGAATCCTCTCTTCCCGGCTGTGTATTCCTGCAACGCTTCGACGGTTGCCAACGCACGTATACCTTTCATGAGGCATTAATAACATGGAAGACCGACCTTCCCAATTCACTCGTGGCGCCGTGGGATTTGGCGTGATGTCAGCTGCCATCGTACTGGTGTCAGTCTTCGTCATCGGAATTACGAGCATCATCATCGTTCGAGCACTCACCACCATGTTACTCGGGATTCACGCGCAATTTGCCGATTCTTGGGTCGGGGTCGCCGCAAAGCTGGCTTTTCCCACCATTGCCCTGTCATCGCTCTTGGGAACGATCGGGTCACTCTTATGTCTGGCCGCGTTTCGCAGCGAAGGAGGGATTCTACCCTGCGCCGTTGCCGCCTTGCTCAACGCGATCGTCACGGTACTGTGTGTCTTGGCAACCTGCGTCCCCTTGCCCTGGTGGGTTTACGCGAGTGGATCACTGCTTGTCTGCCTTTCGCAGATGGTATTCCTGTTGTTTGTCCGACATGTTGCCAAATGTATCGGCCGGGCCGACATTGCACGGATTGCCGTTGGTGCGACACTACTGATAGCCGCGTCAGGATTTCTCGTCGTATGCACCTGTTTCGCTGGGTTTCGCGCCAGAGGGCCGACCGTATTCTTCACCGCTCTGGCATCGATACTTCTGGGTTTTGTCGCGATGATTCGATATCAGCGCACATTGCACGACGTGCGCCATGCATGTTACTTGGTCGCGTCTGATCAGGCAGAAAAGCAAACAGACATTTTGGGAACAGACAAACGGGCCGATTGAACGCGTCTTCGACTGACGCAGCTACCTGTTCGGCCCATAGGGGATCTGCGCGGTTGCCGTGACAGTCTGGTCCTTGGTTGGACAGGTGCGGCGTGCCCACACAGCCCGTGGGCGCACAGTCAGAAATTGACGCGTCACAGGTCACGGTCGTGGTACCGCGTCGGCATGCGACGACAACTTGCCGTACCCCGTGACCCAAGCACCGGCACGCACTGCGCTTAACCACGAAAGGGCTATACGGGCGAGGCCTTTGCTACGCCTTCAACTGGGAGAGCAGGAGAAAATTCACCAAAGGTGCAGGAGAGCGGTCGCCACATTTCTGCACCCCGCACTACTGCGGATCGGCTGATCATCATGGAAGTGTGCGGTCCGTTCCGTCTTCCGGGAGTACACGGTGTGTCTACGACAGCAAGCCGCCATCCGTTTGGTGTCCTGGTCTCAACCATGCTGGTCGGCGTTGCCGCCGGTTTCGCGCCGATGGAACTCTACGCCATTTCGGAAGGGTATGAGTGGTCCAGCCCTGACTACATGCCGCAGACGCTTCTCGCCATGTGCGCTGGAGGAGTGATGGGTCTGGCAACAGGGTGGATTGTGGACGCTTGTGTCTTCGATTCCGAATCACGGAAAAGGGTCGTGCGAGGTATGTGGGCGCTACTGCTCATCTGCGCGGTTCTGTTCCTGTTCAGTCGCACCGTGTTTCAGCTGACAGGCGAACCGGCCTCGAAGTACTGAAAGCGACGGCGATAGCTCACGGTCAGCCTCAATGCTCATGCGTCGGCTGCGATGCCAATTGTGTGCTGTAAGTCGAGTGGCAATGGGTAAGGAAGCTCATTTGGCAAGTCCTGCAACCATTGCTCGGTGCGCTCTGACGCCATTCTTTGTCGCATATCGACAGCATAACCCGTCACGTCGGTAAGTTGTTGAATCCACTCTTGAGTGTAACGGACAACCGCTACACCCGAGATGCCGATCTGAATCGTGCTATGGGTCAATCTCGCCATACGTGGGCTTCGTTCCGGATCCCATTGAATACGCACATTGCATTTCCGTTTCGCATATTGCCACGCCTCGTACGAGTCATAGAAATTCGGGTCGAATTGACTCAGACACGAATGAGCCAATGCCCACTCGAAGCCCTTGCGAGTGATGTCGAGGGCGAAAATGCGCTGTTGCCCCTGTTTGGTGGCCCAACCACTGCGATACATCATCCAAGTGAACGACGGCTTGATCCAAGTCATTCGATCCAGGCGAAAGGGCGGCACCAATGTGTGCGCGGCCAACGCGGCGTCAGCAATCGCGTCGCTAAATGCCTGGTAAATGCGGATCGTGTCTACGTCGTAGACCGCGCGGATTTGTCGAATTGGTACACGGGTGGTCATGGCGTTACACGAGATCCACTGTACGCTTTGACATTGAAAACGGCCCTTTAGGTCTAACCCTTTGCGCGAAACACTGAAGTGCTGTAACGCGGGAAGTGGCTATGTGCTTCTCGCGTCGATCTTCGATAGCCATTCTTCCTCCACGAAATGGAAACTAAGCTCCTGGAACGAGTCGATCTCCAGTACACCCATCACATGCCGCCGCAACGAACCGGTGCCATGATCAAATGCGAGCTTATTGATATGGATTCCAGTGGTTCGAATGTTACTTGGCTTCGGGCAGATCTCCCTTACCTGTGGATACCATCTGGCCAGTTCCGGTAGCCAGTCCGCGTAGACGATCGGATCGATACTGGAATGGTAGTGACCAAAGAAGTGGTATCGTGGATTTAGGGCTTCGATCACCTGCAGCAGTTTGAGGGTACCTTTTCCGGGCTTCGCTGCATCAGGGAGTCCATCGTGAGTCAGAAGGATGTCGATGCCGCGAGTTTCAAGGGCTTCCAGAAGGCGCAACGTCGAATCGATAATCGAATCTTCGGTAATCACGCTCGCGGGATGGTATTTTGACGGATCGCGACCGCAACTGGCGGGATCGATACCCGAGATGCCCGTAACATGAATTCCACACTCGCCGTAGGCCAACCCAGGTCGCAGCCAGACAACGCATCCCGACTGCTCGACGGACACATACGGTGAGTGGTTCTTATCCGCCATCTCAGCACAGGCACGCAAGTAGTTGTAGTCCTCGTGGTTCCCACCGACGAAGCCGATCTTCGCTCGTATGTCCGGGAGGATGCGATCGAGGAGATCCCTGGCGCGGGACAAGTGGGCGCCAATTTGTTCGGACTGGGTGTTTTCCGGAATTGCCACCAGCGGCTCAAGTACTTGAAATCCCAGTTCGGTCGGATCGCTTTGGCTGTACTTCCGGGTTGAGTTATCCAAGTGTTGGCTGTCAGGCCATACTCCGAGATCGCCCGCGACGAGGATGAGGTCAACCTGTCGATCGTGTTCACGTTGCCACCGCCACACCAACCATAACAGCAAGGGAATGCGACCATGTGGATCGGAAAATACCAGGATCAATTTCGAAGACCCCATGGCACCGTCTTTCCATCTTTGAACGTGACGCACGCTACCCGCTCACAAGTACAGCCAGGTGTGCGGTGTGTACTCCCTGAGCCACGGCGCTCGAACCACCTCATACTGATGATGGTTAGAGTCGTTCCACCGGAGTATGCCAAGGCAACCGTCCTTCAGATGTTGGCCTCGGTCACTTTCCTCCCACTCAAAATCGGACAGCTTGGAGCAGATCGTTACCCCATTCGTGTCGGTCCAACGGTCGGCCGGTCGGCCAGTATGTCCGAAGAAGTGGTACTTTGGAGTGTGGACATCGAGGGTACGGCCGATTTCGTGCATGCCGATCCCGGGACGGATTTGGTCTCGTCGCGCATCATGCGTCAACAGCACGTCAATCGGATCGCCAGCAATCGCCGCGAGTCGATCCTGCTCGTGTTTTTGGATGTATTTGTCAAGGTAAGGCGATTTCTCGGTGTCGGGTGATCCCACGCGGCCAATTCCCAACAATCGCAGTTCCGCGTCGCCTGTACGCACGTGATGCATGTCTCCGGTCTTCATGCACCAAATGCGACGGTAGCAGTCGATCGGAAATACGGGCGCATCGCTTTTGAATTCCAAGGTGTCCAGGTAGCGGTGATCCTCGTGATTTCCGCGGACACAGATCATATCGCACGAGAGTCTCTCAAGTACTCCTTCCGCTTCCGATGTTGGCGTGGTGAAGTACTCGGCGAAACCCAGTTCGGTTGTGTCGTTTTCAGCGATACGTCGAGTTGCCTTGTCCAGTTGCGAGGTATCGGGGAACACACCCATGTCACCACACTGCAAGATCAAGTCGATGGAGATACCCGCTTCTCGTTGAAATCGCTCGATAACCTTGAATGCGAGAAGAATGCGGCCGTGCAGGTCAGCAAGTATGGCGATGTTCATGATGTTGGATCATCCTGCATGTGGTTCAATGCGATTGCGTTCGCTCACTGGCGTGGTTTATTTCGATTGGTCGTATGGGCCTTTTTCGATTGCTGTTGCCTGACGTGCAGCAACCGTCGATCCACCTCTGATAGATACCGGCGTCCAAAGGGCCCGTCCTCCAGGCGATTTATCAGTATTTCTGGAAGGTCCGGCGCGATTTCGACACAGTGAGCTCCGGCAGCCATGGCGATGGCGGCGGCGGTGTCAACGTCACCGCAGAAGCCAACGCAGGTGCGGAGCAGACCGCTTCTGCGGTCGCTCCGTGTGATGGCTGTGATTGCGGCACGAACGCTCATCCATCCCTGTGAACCCACTTGGCCTGTCCATGGTTCCGCCCATTGCCCAGCCACATGTGACTGAACAAATTCACCAAGGGCGCACCGAGGTCCAAGATGGTACAGGAAATAGTGACTCATTAGAGACGCAGCTTGGGCTGCTGCAACACCGTCGGCGGTATCGTGTGTGATGCGCGCTTGTATCTCACAACGGTACAGTACATCGTCGATCGAGGCAAGAACGCCAAGTGGACCAGCTCGCATGGCAGCGCCGCTCTTGTCACTCTGCGGCCGAATGCGTGCGAGAAGCTCCTCTCCAGTCGCAACTTGGCGAAGGAGCTTATGGAAGCCGCCAGCATAACCAGACCGCGGGTCTCGCTTGAATACTTCGACGAACTTGCGGGCAATAGCCTCGCGGTTCCAAGGTGTGCCTTCGACAACCAACTCGGCGATAGCCAGACTCATCTGCGTATCGTCCGCATAACATCCCGGCTTGATACGGTGACGTGGGTGCTTCACGTACCCTCTCAAGTCGCTGTACCGACGCACAAGTGCACGGTCAGCGTATTCAACACCGGCTCCGTACGCATCTGCGATGGCAAGTTCAGCTAGCATGTTGGGGCCAGTCGTGATAGAAGTGAACACATTCGGGCAGTGCCGGAATGGTCCGTAAATAGTCTTGGCGACCACGCATCTCAGGTCTCCCCATAGCCTAACTCACCTACAATCCGACCGGCTGTGTCGATGACCAGCTGCCCACGCACACCCGCGTCCTGGAAATCGACTATCGCGAACCTGCGGTCCGGGGAGAGTAGCATCCCGGTGACCTCCTCGACAGTGCGAACGGACACCGATCGCCAATTGCCTTGCGCCACGTCACGAATCCTCAGCTCAATTTGGTGTCGCTCCTTGCCATTGGAGGCGACAGTGCGCGCCTGAATGAGCACGCCTTGCCGCATTTCCGCCACGAGCACCCGTTGTGACCTGGCGTACTGCCTGATTTGCGCGACGTTTTTATCGTACTGGTAATCCAGCGTATGGCGGGACGTGTCAAAGAGAATTCTCCCTTGTTGAAAGGGAAAGCTGAGCCGGGACCGCTCCCAGCGCGGCGATGAAAAGTTCTCAAAGACCCCGTCGCCCTGGTCAAGTTCGCTTTCAGAATCGATCGCGAAGAACATGTTCAGATAGGACGGTGAAGCCGTGAAGCGATGCTGCTGCGGCGACCAGTCGACAAACACCAGTCCATCAGAGTCAGTTGTTTCCGGAGGAGTGTCGGCACGCATGGCCAGGAAACCGCGATTGTCCGGAGAGAAAGGCAAAACTCCCAACGCGTAGGTAAGATCGGGCTCGGTCAGGTCTTGGTACGCCGAAAGGCTGTCCTTTTTCAGGTCGTATATGCACACGATGTCACTTGCCACGGTACTTGAACTGCCAGGTCTGTTTGTCGTGACCGCCGTGTCATCGGACAGCCAGCAGAGGATGCGACCGCCGTCTGGTGACCAGTGCGCGCGACCAAACCAGACAATCTCCGCGTCATGGGTGACCCGGTTGTCGGGAAACTGGAATAGCTGCGAACGGTGTGCTTCGCGACCCGTCAGATCGAAAATGAAGATCTGTGCGCGTTGTGTGCGGCCCTTTAACAGGTATCGGACCATTGCCACGCGGTCGCCAGTTGGGCTGATCGCAGGTGTGTCACGCGCACCACCGCGGCGCGTTCCATCTAGCCGAGCGATGACGCGGGTATTGCGTGTCGCGACATCGAAGAACACCATCGACGAATCATCTCGCAGGTAGACAATCCCAGAGGAGTCAGGCATCCACACGGAATCGTCTTCGAAGCACCCAGGAAGACAAACGCAGAGTACGAGAACGGTCGTATACACAGCAGAGTACTTCATGAGTGCGTTCCCTCTTCACATGTCTCTTGATTCACGGCCGATCCTTTGGGACCATTCATCGGAGTCCCGCGTGCACGGTTGTTCTGCTGACTCGTGTCCCGGTTCCGGCCAGGATTGTCCGGCCTACCTCATGCCTTCCGACTCACTGGGAATATGGAACCGGCGATTGTAGCAGAGGCGATTCGTCTCGTACGGATTGTCGCCATGACTGCGGAAGAAACGAAAGGTTGTCCAGCAGTAGTGTCGATCAAGTTCGCGAGCGTTGGTTACTCGCACGTTGTCGAGACGCGTGACAATGTCGCCGGGTCGGATTCGGACGGCGTGCAATGGCGAATCGTCGTCGACGGACTCGACGCACGCAGCCCACTGATAGCCAGAGCCAGGAAAGTAGAACCGGTCCATATAGAACTCGGCGTCTAGCGATTGGCTGTAGTGGCGAACCGGGCTGCGGGCCTGAACTTCGGTCGGCGACAGAGCACAGAACACCGCCGCGAAAACAGTGATCGCGATAGTCCGGCGTCGGAAAAACATGCCTTGAAATGCGCGAGTCCAACACATGATACGGTCTCCTGAAACGGTTCAAGCATGCCTGAAAATGAATCACGCTGGGCGTAACTGTTGCGGTGCCCGATATTGGAAGAGCGGCAAACGGGATACCCGTTGCGGGCCGCACGACAAGCTATTTCAGCCGCCGCATGAAGCCAATCCGCGAAAGAACTGAATGGCTCCGAAGACAATCGCCCCCCAAGCCACGACGACCGTGCCGCCGGACTGAGAGGCCGCTCCCAACGTCAAGACCGTCACCACGATACCGCCAATGCACCACGCGGCACCGGCCAGCATATTCTTCATACCCGCGCGAGACATGGCATCTGATCGCAGTTGGTGGATCTTGTTCATGACTGTGGATGCCGACTTCGGATCCAACCCGCGTTCTACCAGCATCGACTCAATGCGATCGCGAGGAACACCGTCCCGTATCTGCTGCGCGGCAAAGGTGAAAATCGCTTGTACAGCACGATCAGTCGCTTATTCCGCAGTCGTCATGATATCGTACCTTTGTTCTTGATCTTGTTAGTCGGTAGGACGGAATGCCGCTCACTGTCACATGGGCGCCGCTGCTGGACTGGGTCTTCCAGGGCAAATCGTTGACTCAAGTGCGTTTGAACCACTACTAAGGCGGCGTAAGAGAATAACTTTCCGCATCGAGGGGGCGAAGGGCCTTGTTCTTCCGAGGAATGACATTGCCAATTCGGTAATTTATTCATTTACAGCGCTTAAAGAAGGGCTCCGTGTGTCGGAACAGCACTAGCCTGGATTCCCATGGACCTGAAATCCCCTAAAGAAATGGCGAGGATTCGACCGGGGACCCAGCTTTAGTTGGTCACTTTACACCATGCGAGGCTCAACCGAACACAAATTGAATTCGCTTCCCCCACCAGGGT
>JBGSHS010000190.1:0-36423 GCA_041752115.1 Pirellulaceae bacterium
AGCCGCAGCCATGCTCGCGCAGAGCCGCAGCCATGCTCGCGCAGAGCCGTAGCCATGCTCGCCCAGTGCCGCAGCCATGCTCGCGCAGAGCCGCAGCCATGCTCGCGCAGAGCCGCAGCCATGCTCGCGCAGAGCATGGGAGCAACTCCGTCCGCTTTCCGCTTCCCCCGCGGTCTTCGCGACCGCGGCCACAGATGGGACTCCCGAACTTGGGCAACGATTCGACCGCGGGGACGTTGGTGGACAGGACCAGTCACGCACTGAAGTGCGTACTGCATGCAGCGACGTGAAGCGTGTGTTTCCGCGCAGGCGAAAGCCGCGCCGTGAACTCATCACGCCGCGGCTTTCCCGGATACGCGGAAGTCTGGCACAACATTCAACATATCGACCAGCGTTGATGGATCGCTTGAGCTTTTTCCCGCATCGCAGTTCGGATCGGGGAATTTGCGCACTGCACCACAGCTGCTGCTGGCCCAAGTCGTTCGCCAGATTGGCTTGGATTGTCTACGATCACAGCAGGGGCCGCGATGATGGAAGGAGCACAGGTTGATGTCCGGTGATTGTATTGTGGCGGTGGCCAATGGCCTTCGTGTGCCAGCTCTGATTATCTGCTCGTGGCCGTTGGCACATCTGTACGCTCAAAACGTGACGAACTACCAGGCGATGCCTGATCCGACATTGCTGCTGCTCCGTGAGCCGGCTGTGCTGGACGAATTGAAACTTTCTCGCGAGCAACGTACGGCATTAGACGCGTTCAACGTACGGCTGGACGGACCGCTACTGGCTTCACGAAACCGGCCGCTTGAGGAGCAGTCGCAGCAGACGGAGCGTTGGATCGGGGAAACGCGAGAACAACTTCGCTCCGTGCTCAGCGGCGAGCAACTCGAGCGATTTGATCAGCTGACGATACGAGTACGGGGTCTGCGCTCGCTGCTCTCTCCCGCGGTAGCTCAGCAGATCCAGTTAACATCATCGCAGACGCAGCAGATCGAAGCTGCTTTTGACGACCTGCAGCAGCGGGTGGCCGCTTTGCAGAAGCGGGCGGCCGAGGGCGCGCCGGCGGATTCTCTCACTCGGCAAGCCAATGAGCAGCATGAACGAGCCCAGCAGCAGGTGTTCGAGGTGTTGTCGCTGCCGCAACGGAGCAGATTCGTGCAACTGATCGGTCGCACGTTCGATCTCAAGCAGCTTGGTCATGCGCGATTCAAGGCTCCCGAACTGGCTGTGTCCGACCACTGGATCAATTCTGCTCCGCTGCAGCTTTCCGAACTGCGCGGCAGCGTGGTGGCCCTGCACTTCTGGACGTTTGGCTGTATCAACTGCCAGCGGAATTTCCCCTGGTACCGGACTTGGCACCAGACCTTTGACCAGCAGCGTCTGACGATCGTCGGCGTGCACACGCCGGAAACGGCACCGGAAGCGGTCGTAGACGAAGTGCGCGATCGGGTTGGCCAGATCGGCTTCCAATTCCCGATTGTCGTCGACAACGACAGAAGGATCTGGAACTCCTGGGGCAACAGCATGTGGCCGAGCGTTTACCTGATCGACAAGCAGGGCTACGTACGTTACTGGTGGTACGGCGAATTGAACTGGCAGGGAGCCGAAGGGGAAGAGATCATGCGGCGCAAAATCGAGGAATTGCTGGCCGAGCCGTCCTCGTGATTATACCTCCATTGCACGAAATTGACGCCGCGCACGTCCTATCGGCGATGAGTGCCCGGGGGCTTCGCAACTCGCGTTGCTACTGCGGATAGTCGAGCTTCTCAGGAATCGGCACTTGAGCGAGCATCTGACCGGCCCGGTCTTTGGCTAGTCGGGCGCCGGTCAGGCAGCCGTCAAGTTTGCTGCGGCGGTCGGTGAAGCTGCGCAGTCCCTTGAACCGGACACAAGGACCGGCTTTCGGTTCATGCGATCCATCTTCTTCCATCACATCGCCGGTCAGCCGCATCCCGACCGAGATGCCGGGAATGAGTCCTTCGAGCAGGTCGAGTTCGCCGGCTCCCATGCACGAGCCACAATCTGGTTCCCAGCTGGGATGACGATTGTAGCCGAAGACGAGTTCCGAGCAGATCCGGGCCACCTCTCCGGCGGCGCGCGCCGCCTGGACGTGACAGAGATCGGTGAAAAACTGCAGGTAACCGGGCAGGGCCTGGGCGAGCGCCGGATGGTGGGGGCCTGCGGTCTGCAGGTGCACGACGTCGAGGATCTGGTAGTGGGACGCCAGGAGCCAGCAGAGCGCATCGGCCATGGGGAACGTCGCTCCCTGCCGTCGATCGCGATAGAGCGGTTGGCCGTCGGCGTCGGTCGCATGTTGCAGATGGTGCAGCGACCAGCGCCACAGTTCCATGGCGGCGGCCAGCGTGCAGGCCCCCGTTCCTGGTCGCTGCGAGGCGATCCGACTCATATCGGAAATCCACTTGCGGAACTGGGCCAGGAACAGCTCGCTGGTCATGGTGGCAATCAACTGGCGGCGTTGGACCGATTCGGGTCCTTCATAGGTTGCCTCCAGTTGCGAATCCATCCACTTCTGCGGAAGGAAACCGGGGCAGTCCTGCGTAATTCCGAAACCGCCCATCAGACTCACCGCCTGTCGCAGCAGGGTCGCTCCCTGCCCCGTGTTCCACAGTTTGGTGGCGGGGGACAGGACTTTGCCGACCGCGCGTTTCACCACGAAATCCACAATGGGATTACCGGCCAGTTCGGCGAGTCGTCGTTCATCACGCAGATCATCGGGAGCGACCGACAACGTGAGGTACTCCAGGGCCAGGGCCTCGGCCTCTTTCGGTATGCGATGCGGATCGGCCCCGCACGTCATCCCCTCGGCCGCAAACAGCTCGCTCTTGCTTTCCTCCAAGGCGGCATACGAATCGAAGTGGCGGGCGGCGGCAAACCCCAGGGAGCAGGCGGCTTCGCCGGCAGCCCAGATATCGATCAGTCGCTGCAGAGCGTCTTCTTTGGTCTGGAGTCCCAGGTCGTGCCGCGGCGTTCCCGGCTGTCCCTCTCCCCCTCGAAACCGCTCGCGCTGATACCGGATGATCGGCTCGATCGATGACAACAACTTGGCACCTGTCATCACACCGGCAGGTACTCGGGTACGCGAGAAGACGGCTTCCAGGATCTGCGCGTGAGTGTAGTGGGGTACGATCACTCCATCCTGCCACGAATAACCTCCTACGATACGTGAGGCGGGAACGAGCAGATCGAAGTGGGGATCGCGCGTCGAGGTGAGCTGGTGCACGAGCTTACGAGTTACCGGGCCTCGATCAAACGTCCCTTCGTCTCCCTCTTCCAGGATGATCATGCAGGTCCCTGTCAGACGCGGATCGTCCGAGGCGACTGCGACGACGACGAATTGCGCAAAGTCCATATTATTGGTGAACCGGCCTCGCTTCTGCACGCGCAGCAGGGGCTCCGCGCCAGCGCCCACCTGCTCGACACTCACCCGCCCCGACAGAATGCCGGTATCCACACCTGCATACGGCAAGGGTTCTGTCAGACAGAACGCTCCGCGGACCGGCCCGCGCCCGGTCCCGCTCGATGTGCTGGCCGAGAGGTACTTCGCTCTCTGCTGGGCGGTCCCGACCGCCACAATCGGCTGCAGAGCAAGTCCCAGGGCGACCAGGCAGGTGGCGGCGCCGCCGTCGACCCAGGCGAGTTCATACGCGGCCAGGGCCGTGGCCAGATTCTTCGGCCCGGAAATCATCCCCCCCTCAGCAGGTTCGACAAAGATCGCCGATGTACCGGCCTCGTCCAAGGCATCCAGCAGCATGCTCTTCTCGGCCGTCCACTGAAACGTCTCGCGTTGCCCGGAGGCGACCAGTCGGGCGACCAGGGAGCGCGCGACGTGGCGCGTGTTGTGCACCAGTTGCTGCAGATCGTCTCGGTCCTCCATGCGCCACATCACTAGCCGCAACTGGTCCGTGGGAAGGGAAGGCAAGCTCGGCGTCTGGCCTCGAAGCTCAGTGGAGGCAGTGGTCATGGTCATTTCTTCCTTTTCGTCTTCGGGACGGAGCCCCGCGCATGGAGCCCACGGGTCGCGTGTCGACACGGACCAAGATAAGCACATGCCGAAAGCCCCGTCTCCCGTTGTCCTTTCGAAGTCGACTGACACCGTGACGGCAAGCAGCCTTCTGGCAGTCCGACTCCAAGCAGCGCTGTGCAAGCGTCTGCCACACCATGGGGCCAGCCATACGCCGGGGGGATACCGGCCTCTGGCCGGATTACGCCACATTATACAGATCCTGCCTGGGGCGTGAATCGCATGCGGAGCTTCTCCCGGTTGCCGACCCTCCAAGGCCGCCAATTTCACCCAGACTGTGGCCTTGACCCATCGCCCGACCAAGCCCGATAATCAGGCCGGTTTTCTGTCCGTCACGAGTTCCGTGAAGTGGGAGCGGCTACGTTGCCTTATAACTGTGTTGTTCTGGTAAAACAGGTCCCCGATACGGCCAACGTAACGGCCGAGGCGATGAAGGCGGACGGGACCGTCAATCGCGCGGCCCTGCCGGCCATTTTCAATCCGGAAGATCTCCATGCCCTGGAAACGGCCCTGGAAGTGCGGGACCGGTTTGGGGGAACAGTCACTGCCCTAACCATGGGGCCACCCAAAGCTGCCGATATTCTTCGAGCCAGCCTGTACCGTGGCGCGGATCGGGCCATTCTGTTGACCGACCGCCGCGCGGCAGCCAGCGATACGCTGGCGACGAGCTACATTCTGGCTCAGGCCGTCCAGACGATCGGCGACTACGATCTGGTGTTCGCCGGTCGGCAGGCGATCGATGGCGATACCGCGCAGGTGGGCCCTCAGTGTGCCGAAAAGCTCGGGATCCCCCAGATCACGTACTTGGAAGAACTGATCGATCTGTGGGATGGCACCGGCGGCAGTCAGGGGTCGGGACGCGCGATTCGGGTGCGGCGCAACATTGGTCACGGGTGGGAGATCGTCGACGCTCGGCTCCCTGTGCTGATCACCGTGATTGAAACCGCCAATCGACCTCGTCCCGAAGCGGCTCGCCGCGTGCTGCGTTACAAAAGAGCGAAGGTTCCGGCCGAGATCGCCAATGAGGTGAAACTGGCTCAGCCCGACAGTTCGGAAGCGGAGCGTGAAGCGGAGACAGCGCGGCGGGTGGAGCAGTTGCGGCAGCAGAACCTGTTGATCGAGCAATGGGACCTGGACAAGATCCAAGCCGATCTTTCTCGTTGCGGCCTGGCCGGTTCTCCGACCAAGGTGTTTCGCGTGCAGGCGATCGTGCTCACCAAGGAAGGTTTCACGGATATTCCGCCGACCGAGGAGGGCGTCCGCCGGATGATCCACGAGCTGGTGGTTGACCGCAGCCTGGGCTGATGATCAGGCCATAGCCGCCAGAGTGCCGCTCTACGCGAACTCTGCCAAGAAGAAACCATTTTTTCCCATAGTTGATTGCCGACTGGGTGAGACACTCGTGACGATCCCTCGGGGGATTATTGCGAATCGCTCCGCGGCAGTGAGGATATCACACGACAATGATCGAAGTGAATCGTGACGGCGAGGTCTGGGTCTATGCCGAGCAGCAAGGGGGAGAGCTGCGCGAAGTCGTGTTGGAACTGTGCGGCAAAGCACGGGAACTGGCCAGTGAGCTGAAGGTCCCTGCGGGCGCCGTGCTGATTGGTTCGCAGCTCGAAGGACTTCCCCAGCAACTGATCGCCCAGGGCATCGACCGGGTCTACTGCATGCAGGACGCTCGGCTGGAGCACTACGAGACTCTTCCCTACGCGCGGATCACATGCGAGGCGATCCAGACCTGCAAGCCGCAGATCGTGCTCTATGGCGCCACGCCGCTGGGTCGTGATTTAGCACCGCGTGTGGCTTCCGAGATGCGGGCCGGCATGACTGCCGATTGCACCGACCTGGAGGTCCAGGACGTGACCGATCCGCGGACCAAAGAAGTGCATGCGAAGCTGCTGCTGCAGATTCGGCCGGCGTTCGGCGGGAATATTATCGCCACGATCGTCAACTACGACATGTGGCCGCAAATGGCAACGGTCCGGGAAGGGGTCATGCCGATGCGGGACCCCGACCCGTCGCGCACCGGCGAGGTGATATCCTTGCAGGTACCGCTGACCGACGACCTGTTCGCCATCAAGTTGATCGAGGAGCATATTGAGCCGCGCAGGGTCAACCTGAAAGGGGCTCGCGTGATCGTCGCCGGCGGTGCCGGGGTCGGCAGCCGAGCGAACTTCCAGCTGATCCACGAACTGGCCAGCGCCATTGGCGGCGCGGTGGGAGCGAGCCGGGCGGCAGTCGACGGCGGCTTCATCAGCAAGGAACATCAGATCGGCCAGACGGGAACCACCGTTCGGCCGGCGCTGTATATTGCCGCGGGGATCAGCGGAGCGGTTCAGCACCGCGCCGGGATGGAGGAGTCGGCGAAGATCATCGCGATCAATACCGATGCCGACGCGCCGATCTTCTCGGTCGCTCATTACGGAATCGTCGGGGATCTGAACAAAGTGATCCCGATGATGATCAAGTCCCTGAAGGAACGGACCGTCGTGCAGCAGGACTAGCCGTCTCGCGGGGGAGGGCGCTGGCGACTGTCGCCGCCGCAGGTTCCTCACCCGCTACCCCCCTGAACCGTCCTTACGAATTTGGCATTCAGAACCAGACCGGGAGCAAACCGTGGGGAACTTCTTCCTCGACAACCAGGACATTCAATTCCTGTTTGATTACATCGACCTCAATGAAATCGCCACGATCCAGGAACGGCATGGCGAGAACGGCTCGGCCGACTACGTGGCGCTCGACAGTCAGGATGCCGTCGACGGTTATCGTCGCATCCTCGAGATCGTTGGCGCCATCTCCGCCGAGACGATCGCACCCAACGCGGAGGAGGTGGATCGCGAAGGGAATCAACTCAACGAGGACGGCACGGTCACACTCCATCCCAAGGTCCGCGAAAACCTGTTCCGGATGGGACAGGCCGATCTGATGGGATTCACGCTGCCACGCAAGTACGGCGGCCTGAACTGCCCCAACCTGATCTACACCATGGCCACCGAAATCGTCTCGCGGGCCGACGCGTCGTTCATGAACATGTTTGGCCTGCAAGGAATCGCCGAGACCGTCAATGCCTTCGCCTGTCAGGAAATCAAGGACGAAGTGCTTCCTCGCTTCGCCGATGGTGAAGTGACCGGCGCCATGGTGCTGACCGAACCGGACGCGGGGAGCGATCTGCAGGCGGTGCGACTGCGAGCGCATCAGGATGAAGATGGTAACTGGTACCTCAATGGCGTCAAGCGTTTCATCACCAACGGCTGCGGCGAAATCCTGCTCACCCTGGCTCGCAGCGAACCGGCCATCAGCGACGGGCGCGGATTGAGCCTGTTCATCTCGGAGCGATCGGAGCATATCAAGGTCCGGCACCTGGAGAAAAAACTCGGAATCCACGGATCGCCCACCTGCGAACTGGTCTACGAAAACGCTCCCGCTCGACTGGTCGGCGAACGACAACGCGGATTGATCACCTACGTCCTGGCACTCATGAACGGCGCTCGAGTCGGTATCGCCGCTCAATCGCTCGGCATCGCGGAATCGGCCTTCCGCCTCGCGCGCACCTACGCCCACACCCGGCAGCAGTTCGGACGTGCCATTGAAGCCATTCCACCGGTGGCGGAGATGGTCACCGACATGCGCATCGCCATCGAAGCGGCGCGCGCGCTGACCTACGAAACCAGCCGCATCTGCGATTTCGAAAACAACTACCTGCGGCTGACGGAAACCTGCGCCCAATCGCTGGATCCCGACACGCTCAAGGCCTACAAGAAAGAACTCCGCGGCCTCAAACGGCTCAACAGCATGCTGACGCCGATGAGCAAGTACTACGCGTCGGAAATGTGCTGCCGGGTTTCCGATACCGCCATCCAGGTGCTCGGCGGTTCGGGCTATATGCAGGATTATGCAGCCGAACGCCACATGCGTGACGCGCGAATTACCACCATCTACGAAGGCACCAGTCAGCTGCAGGTCGTGGCCGCCGAGCGCGGTGTGACATCCGGCACGTTTGAAAAATATGTCGATGATCTCGAAGAAACGACCTACCAGCTGGAATTGCTGCAGAACCTCAAAGGGAAGCTCGTCGAGGGAAAAGCAGAACTGCTGCGGGCCGTGGAGTTCGTCAAGTCGCAGCCTCCAACCTATCTGGAATTGGTGGGCCGACGGCTGGTCGACGCAGCGATCACCATCATCGTCGGCCACCTGCTGCTGGGTCAGGCCGTCAAGAATGAACGGAAACAGCGTGTGGCGCGGCGGTTCATCGAGTCCGGCTTGCCCGTGCTCCGCATGCTCTGCGAACAGATCGTGGCACGCGATACGAGCGCACTGGACGAATACCAAACGCTCGCCGGGCCGGTACCGGCAGCGACCTGATGCGGATACGCCAACAAATTCCCGGTCACCGCTCCTACCGCCTTGCCGGTTGCGACGTCCGCCTCAGGCTCCGACGGGAGACGGCAGCCCGCGCCAAGCCCACGACGACCGGATCGTTTCTGCAGCTGAAATGGCTTCGCGACTTCGGCTCGCTACTTGCTACTTGCTACTTGCTCATCCGCTGCCGGTTCGTAGTGGAGCGCCAGCCAGACCGAAGGTAGATCCGGATCGGTCCAGGCGACACGGTGTCGGCAGTGCGGAGGAATCAGCACATAGTCCCCCGGACGCATCTCGATCCGCCGTGACTCGTCTTCCAGCTGCAGACGTGCCGCGCCGCTGAGCAGCACAACCCATTCGGCGCGAGGCGAGTCGTACCACTGATCTTCTGGCGTCACCTGCCCCGTGGTGAAGATCCGCTCCAGCCGAAACCCGGCGGTCTGCAGCAGCGTTTCCGTCACCTCATCGGTCCATCTCCCTGCAGGAGGTACAAATAGATTGCGGGCTTTCATTTCGGGTCATGCTCCCTGAATGTGCCACTCCCTCGTTCAACCAGCCGCAGCCCTGTACCACCTGAAATCATACCAACTGTACGCAGCCAGAGCCACTCACCATGAGATGGAGAATGCCGCTCCCCTCCGCTCGTGCTCGTGCTCGTGCTCAGCGCCAGCGGTGCTCGTGCTCAGCGCCAGCGGTGCTCGTGCTCGAGCTTGCCCTGGCAACCAACGATCCAATGCGCGGTTCAATGGCGGCTGGATTCGAGCACGAGCACGAGCACGAGCACGAGTACGAGCAGGAGTACGAGCAGGAGCAGGAGTACGAGTACGAGCAGGAGTACGAGTAGGAGAGGGTGATTCCGCAATCCCACGGTTGTTGCTTTGCCGGGCGCGGCGCGCTATTCTCAGCCCTTGGATTCTGATGTAGTCGACACTTGTTACGAGGACCGGGACCATGCCATTGACTCGCCGCACGTTTCTGCAAAGTACACTCGCCGCGACAACCGCCTTCTGGACATCGTCTTCCTGGTCGGCCTGCGTCGAGGATGTGTCGTGGCACGACGTGGAAGAGTGGGGAGCGGAAGGACGCGGATGGGAGGGACAGGAGCGGAAGCGGTACTACGATCGACTGCCGGCCAAAGCAGACGGAGTTGTGCGACGTCCGGTCTGGGACCTGAGCCGACACAGTGCGGGAATGGCGGTGCGATTTCGTACGGATGCTCCGGCCATCCAGGTCGATTACCAGCTGCTTTCACCTTCGTTGGCCATGCCACATATGCCGGCCACGGGAGTCAGCGGATTGGATCTCTATGCTGAGACGCAGCCTGGTGTACTGAGTTGGCTGCAGGTGACGCGTCCGACCGAGCAGCATGTCGTCGGTCCACTGGTCGACGGACTCCCACCCGCCGATCGGCTCTACACGCTCTATCTGCCTCTCTACAACGGCGTTGATCGGTTGAAGATTGGCATACCGGCGGGATACCACTTTGAGCCGCTTGCTCCGCGCGCGACGAAACCGTGCGTGTTCTATGGCACATCGATCATGCACGGCGCCTGTGCATCACGTCCCGGCATGGCGATTCCGGCCATCCTGGGACGCCGTTTCGATTGTCCGACGATCAACCTGGGATTCTCAGGCAATGGCACGATGGATCCGGAGTTCGTGGAGCTGTTGGCCGAGCTGGATCCAGCGGCGTACTGTATCGACTGCCTGCCGAACATGGGTCCCGAGGCAGTGCGGCAGCGAACGTTTCCATTGGTTCGCACGCTGCGTGCTGCTCATCCAGACACGCCGATCGTGCTGGTCGAGGATCGCGTCTTCTCGAATGCGCAATTCTTCCCCGACAAGCGGAAATTTCACGAGGAGAATCATCGGGCGCTGCGTGAGGCCTATGAGACGCTGTCGGCCGAGGGAGTCCCGCGGTTGTCCTATTTGCCGGGCGACAATCTGATCGGCAGCGATGGCGAAGGAGCGACCGACGGATCCCATCCCAGTGATCTGGGGTTCCACCGATACGCTGATGCGTACGAGTCGGTGCTGCGTCCGATCCTGGCCGGCGCGTGAGCCAAGGACACATCCGGCGTGGCGTGCCGACAAGCCAGACCGTCGCAGAGGTCGGCGCAGACGCTCCGTGACGCCCCAGCTGCACAGCGTGCGAGGTATCCCGGCCGACTCGCACGGATGCCGACAGGTTTGACGTTCCGGGCTGAAGCCAGCTGCCCGATTCCCTCTGTAACCGTTTCCACTACAATGGGGCGAAATGCTTCGAACTGCCCCTCTCATGGCTGTTACTTCCGATGTGGACCATGATTCTGCTGTCTGTCTATTGTCTGCTGCTCATCGCCGCTTCGCTGGCCGGCGGCTGCTTGCCTTCGGTGATGCGTCTGACACATACGCGCATGCAGCTGATGATGAGCCTGGTGGGTGGCCTGATGATGGGCGTCGCTCTGCTGCACCTCCTGCCGCATGCGGCCGTGGAAACCGACTCGCTCGATTATGCCGCTTGGTCCTGCACCCTCGGGCTGCTGGCCATGTTCCTGACGATCCGTGTGTTTCAGGTTCACCAGCATGGACCGCCGCTGGAAGTGGTGGCTGAGAAGACGCATGACGAGTGCACCCACGCACATCACGACTGCGAGCATCCAGGTCATCATCGTGACAGCCGATCAAGTCCGTTGACGTGGATCGGCTTGTTCACGGGCCTGGCCATTCATAGCCTGTTGGACGGCATTGCGGTCGGGGCCAGCGTAGTGGCGGGTCTGGAGCACGGAGCGGCGGGCGGGTTGTTCGGCGCCGGCACGTTCCTGGCCGTACTGCTGCACAAACCGCTTGACTCTCTCTCCATCACCTCGGTGATGGCGGTCGGACAGTGGAGCGTCCGTTGGCAGACGACGATCAACGTGCTCTTCTCACTGATCTGCCCCGTTGGCGCCCTGGCCACTTTTTTCGGGGTCCAGGGACTCGGCGCATGGCAGCACTTGGCCGTCGGCTGTGCCCTCGGTTTCTCGGCCGGCGTGTTTCTCTGCATTTCGCTGGCGGACATTCTTCCCGAAATCCAGTTTCATCGGCATGATCGCGTCAAGCTGACCGCTGCGCTGCTGATCGGAGTGGCCTTGGCCCTGCTGATCGGAGTGTTTGAGCCGGAACATGCCCATGAACAGCGATCGACCGGTGAGACGTCGCACAGCGATCATGATGACCATCATGATCACGGTGCTGAAGGACATCAGCATTGACCATAGCGCGAGCTTCAGCCGTAACGCGAGCTTCAGCTCGCGACCTGCCCCGCCCACGACTCACCATCCACGCAGCTCAACACGCGTGAACCAGCGGATCGCCAGTCATCACCACAGCGTGGCGTCGGTCCGCAAGACCCACTCGAGCGCTGCTGAGTGTCCCCTGGGCGCTCCGCGTCAGACCCGCCAGAAAGAACATCAACATGTGCACCATCGGGATCAACGTCAGATCATGGAACATGGCCATCAGCATGTAAGCACCGATCAGCAACAGCATCAATAGTCCGAGCTGCCGCATCTCCAAGGGTAACTCGGGTGCCGACCACAGCTGCAGTGATACCTGCAGCAGCGCAATCCACAGCAACAGAAAGAGCCCCAAGCCGATCATGCCGGTCTCGGCCAGCAGCGATAAGAACACATTATGCTGCACGTACCGGCGACCGCGTTCCAACTGCAAGGGGGTCGAGCGATCCGCCAGGTAGTTATCCGACACGTGTTCGTACTGGCGATAGCCGCATCCGGAGAGCGGATGATCGACGAAAACGTGCCAGGCGATATAGGCCAGAATGGGCCGCAAGCTGGCCGAACGCGACATGTCCGCCACGCTGACATCACGATCGCGTTTGAAGGCGTTGAGCGTCGTCCAATTCACGACCGCGCCGGTCGTACCAGCCAAGGCACAAGCGACCAGTCCCGCCATCATCCACCGCCTCGGCAGGTTCATCAGAATCAGGGCCGGAAGTCCCATGGCAGCCGCCAGCCAGACTACCCGGGTCAGCGTGCAGAAGATGCCAGCCAGAAAGATCGCCGTCAGCAGCAGGATGACCAACTTACCCCACCGCTGGGACCTCGGCCAGAACATCAGCAAACTGAAGAGTCCCGCACAGAGGAACATCCCGTTCCCGACCGGATTGAGGAAAGGTCCTCGCCCGCGTCCCAGAAACTCCGCCTGAGCGTCCGACACAATATATCGCGGAAAGACGAGCGACCAGATCTGCTGCTGCTCCAACACTGCCGTGACCGCCAGGTAGATCCCAAAGGCCGCCAGCGAGCCGAAGACGCCCTGCATCGCACGCGGAGTGAGCGGGATCTCGCGCGCAATGATGTAGATTGTCAGGGGCAGCAGGTAGAAGAACAACAGCGACGCCGCGGCGCGGTAGCCCTCGGCCTTCCAGTCATGGGTAAACGTGCTGAAACAAATCGCGCCAATGAAGGCCAGCAGCAGCAGGTCGAGCCCGTTGACCGTCTGGCGCGGCACTTCTCCCCACAATCGATAGACCACAAACACAACCAGCAGAAGGCCCAGCAGCACGCGATCCAACGTCACCGGAACAGGGCCGACATTGGCGTGGAAGAAGGCGTGTCCGAAACAACTCCCCACGAACAACACCGCCAGACAGCCTCCCAGCAGGCCGAAACGGCGGAGGAATACCAGCCCCCAGACAGCGCAGACCAACAGAGCAACGATGATGATGGCAAGCATGGCGGAGTCGATGGCTTTCCCGTCACGACACGGATCGGACGGCAAGGGGGAAGACAGGCGAGGCCGGACGGCACGAACCGACTGCCGCGCACCACAGGGCAGCGGACGTGGCAAGTCAACCATACGCTATGCCGCGTCTCGGTTCGCTCCAGAACGCGCGCCACGCCACAGCGCCGGTCCGTTGCGTGCCCTTCAACATTGCCACATCTTCCCGTCGTATCGATCCTGACGGCATCGTGCCACCGGCCGGGTGCCACTGGCCGGGTGCCACTGGCTATGCCAGTGCGGAAGCTGGTTTCGGACTCCGTGCCACTGGCCGGAAGCCGGGTGCCACTGGCTATGCCAGTGCGGAAGCCGGCTGCAAGCAGGCAAGTCAGGTCCCTGACAACTGGTTCTATCCTGCCGCCAACGGTTGGGGGGGTACGTGCACTCACGATCGACTCCCTAGCGGTTGGTGAACTGCAGAGTCGCAATGCGACGACCCTATCACAGCCCAGTCGGCAAGGCAACGCGAGCGCCAGCGAGCGTTGACGCGGCCCTGGGTTATCGGAAACATACAACGGTAGCCGCAACGTAGCGGCCCTGACAGGAAGCCTCAACACCCTGTGCATTGGAAAGCATGCCACGCTGGCGATGACCATCTTAGTGTGTAACATGCGCGCACCGTGCGCGCATGTTCGCCGAGCGACCAACGGATGGCGTGCGTTCTTCTTGCTTGTCGGCCCTGCCGCCTCAGGACCGTCCCTTCGGGACTTGAATCGACAAGAATCGAGAATCGGCGCGGGCTGCGTTACCCGGGGTTGCGCCAAGACACGCCACACGACCTCTGAATTTCTCCCGTGGATTCGAGACAAGATTGCCTCCAGCGAAATCGTCGGGATCGGGCGTTTCGGTTTCGAAGATGATCGGTGTCATGAGATCACTCTCAGCGGCTCACACCACCGAACACACTGACGATGTTCAAGAATGAAAACAGACCACCCAGGATCAACGAACCACCGAAGAGCAGACAAATCACACCAATCACTTCCGCTGAGACGCCGGTGACTTTTCTTTCTCCCTCGTGAGCGGAATTCCAGTAGGAGTGGAGGCCTTGGTGCCAAGCACAACGACCAAGACGCCGAGGATCAGACCAAGCATGAACTTGCTCCTTGTACTTCGAGCGTCGGTGAAAGAGCATGAACGTCGCGAGACATCGACAGCTGCATCCTCGTGGAGACTCGCTCTGCCCCTCATCGCATCACGACAGAGCTTCGAAGAGTACACGGCTATGCACTGCGCAATCGTCCAAACACAATTTGATGGCGTTCTCACCCTTCATCGAGTCGGCCCGGTACTCCTGGCCATCGCCAACCGTCTCGACAGGCGTCCAGGTGGCATGGGTGAGGCGTTCCAGACAGTCTCGTGCCTGATCTTGAGTAGGTCGAGTCTTCTCCTCCGACCCGCGCAACGCGTCGACCGTATATCCAGTCAACATCCTGGTCCAGGCGTGGCGACACGTGCGCTCGCTGTCAAACAGGTCCAAGGCCACGAATTGCGAACCGATGGCCACCAGCATTCCACTGGCCGATGGTGGCGATGGAAGGTTGTCATTGAACTCTTTGACCGAAGCGCTGATCGACTTGAACGTGTCGGACATGGCGGCCGTGCACGACGCCACGGCCAGCGCCGATTGCTCGGCCTCAATTTCCTCCCACACACGCATCTGATCCGACCGGCAGCCCCGCTGTTTCCCAAGCGAATGACTGACCGAGCGTGCCAAAACCCTGCGCAAGGCCCATGAACTGTGGTGTCCGCTCGTGCCGAAATTGTGGGAATCGTAACGCCATCTCCCCCGCTCTACGCAACTGACGGGGATACGCAGTTGGCTGCGGGCCGGCACCAGAACCGACGTATTGAGAATCCGATTCTGCTTCGCCCCGACCAGTTCTTCCCCCTCGAGCAGCAGGAGGCGGGAATCTCCTCGGTTTTCCACCATCAACTCGGGAACGGACCCACTTTCGTTCAGTTCAGAGATCTTGACCGTACCCGCCGCAAGCCCTTCGTCCAACAGCTGGTACTCGAGTGCGGTCGATCGTGCATACAACGGGTATACCGTTAGAGAGCCGAAACTCAAAGGCTCTCCCATCTCGATCGTGTTCTCGGTCATGATGTGCTCCTCGTTCTGGTCAGGCCTCAGATACCAGGTGACTCGCTCTAACTCAATAAGCCGGTTTCCGGTCGCCAAGGTGCAAAACAACCTGCGGAAATGGGGCGTGACAGGGAATCAAGTTCATTCTGTCCCGCCATCTGACTCCTGGCCCGACTGCGACCACACGACGAGCCGCCCGCTCACGTCGCGCACGACCAGTCGTTCGCCGCTGGGAGACAATCGAACTCTTCGGCAGAGAGTACCGAGCGATCTGCCATGTGCTGGCTGGCCTCGGATAACGTGTCGAGCTGAAGCCCTGTCTCCAACGACCACAGCGGACCAATCCCCGAGCATCCCGTGCGGTAAACGATCTGCCATCCGGAGTGACCGCCATGGCAATCTCGCATTGACGCTCTACCTGGGCGAGCCACGATTATCTTCCGGTATGGTCGGTAAGAACGATTTACCGTACATCTTTGGTAACACGAAGGGCATTTGCATGCGTACGTAACCGTTCACGGTCCGCCAAAGTCGCCTTTCGCTCCGCGAAAGGAGCGATTCTTTCGCAGAGCGAAAGGCCACTTTCTGTGCCAACTCGCGGCCAAATCAACGTCGTTCTGTGAACGGTTACCATGCGCACACACTACTGGCGATTCGCCGTCACCTTGGTCCTGTCTTAGTTCTGGTCATCCCGCGAGAGTCAGGCGGTGGCTCTTGATGAAGCCGTTCGTTCAATGGCCGGTGAGTTGGCCATCGTGTTGAACGAAGTTGGCAATGACAAGGTCGTGCCGAAGTACGACGGTGCGCTGGCATTTCCCGGAGGCGTGAGCACCGCCTTTGCCGAGGCCATGAAGGAGACACTGGCCACGATTCACGTGCGGGATAGGGGCAAGAGAACGCTGCCGATTCGTTCTTGTCTTGATCTGGGGCACCAAGTCGACGACCGTCCGACATGGCGTACAGGTCGATTGACGCGAAACCGGCGGCAACGCCGACCAGCCTGGTTGCGACGGGAACGCCACAGGGATGTCGGTTGGCGGTGTTGAACACAGCGTGTACTCCCGGCAGACGGTACAGACCGAACATCTCCACGTTGAACATCCGTTCCGCAGTCATTCGTGGTGCAGAAATGGGGCGACCACTTTTTTCCTTGACCACAAGTGGCGTTTCTCCTGCTCTCTCAGTCTTCAGCGCGACGTGGGCGTGGCTCCGAGATTAATCGGGAGCGGTTGGTGAGAGGCCTCTGAGGGGGGGCACTCCTGAATCGGCCATGGGCAGCAACCTATCTTGCTCGTGGACTTTCGGCATCTCACAATGGTCGAACCGGCCGCACACGTTTCCGAACCGGTTGACGCGGGCGATCTGCACGTGAGCATTTTTCGATTCGCGGTGTCAACCGGCCTTCCGTCCGTTCGCGGGGGAAGTGCACGAGGGGATTCACCGTCTGAAACATCAGGCTAGTGGTTCTTGGCCGAATGGAGGTCTGGCAGCCATGTTCTCTTCCGACGATCTTTCGCCGCGTCCCGCGGGGTCTGCGGTTGACAACGCGGAGGCGCTGTATGCCGCATTGGAGACTGCCTGGCAGCGCGGGGACCATCCCACACTGGAGGACTTCTTGCCGCCAGACGAGCCGGCACGCGGCGATGCCATCAAGTTGCTTGCGCCCATGGACTTTGAATACCGCTTTGCCCTGAACCCAGATGTGCGGATTGAGGACTATTTGCAGCGGTTTCCGCAGTTGGATGAAGACCTGAAGTTCCTGGGGGAATTTGTGGCGTGGGAAGCGGAATTGCGTCGCGGCGCGAAACAGGTCATCGATGTCGGCGAGTACGCCAGCCGCTTCCCACAGGTGGCCGCATCCGATCTTCCAACTGGTCTACAGGCCACGTCGGCCGATGTACCTGCGCCCCGTGTGGAAGACCGGCCCGCTGAACCCAGCGCTGTCCCGCCACGCGAAGAGGAGGCGGAGATGCCGGCGCGGATCGGTCGATATCAGATCGTTCGTCGATTGGGTCAAGGTGGATTCGGCTGCGTGTATCTGGCTCACGATATCCAACTCAATCGGGACGTCGCCATCAAGGCACCACTCCGCCGACTGGACCGAGATCGCTCCACAGTTGAGCGCTTCCTGAAGGAAGCCCAACTCGTAGCCGGTCTGGATCACCACGCAATCGTGCCGATATACGATTTCGGGACGATCGAAGAACAGCGTTATTTCGTGGTGTCAAAGTACATCAGCGGTTCCAACTTGTCGGAGAGATTGAGAAGCCGTCAACTGCCGTTTGAGCAATCGGCGGCGCTTATCGCGACGGTTGCGGACGCCCTTCAGTACGCACACGAACGCAAGATCTGTCATCGGGATGTAAAACCTGCCAATATCCTGCTGGACGAAACGGGGCGTGTCTTCTTGACCGATTTTGGACTGGCTTTGACAGTGGACGGCCTCGGATCGCATGACCGGATGGCAGGTACGCCCATCTATATGAGCCCGGAACAGGCGGCCGGTGAGGCTCACCGAGTCGATGGCCGCTCCGACATATTCAGTTTGGGGGCTGTGTTCTACGAACTGCTGTGTGGCGAGCGGCATACGGTCGGGACGTCCGTCAAGGAGGTTCTGTATAAGATCCAGTTTGTGGACACGCGCCCGCCGCGCCAACTGAATCGGCAGATTCCGGCCGAATTGGAACGTATCTGTCTCCGAGCTCTGGCTCGTCGACCAGCAGAGCGTTATACCGCGGCGGGGGACATGGCCGATGACCTGCGGACCTTTCTTGGTTCCGACGGAACATCTCCCAGGACGAAATCCAGTCCCGAACGGGTACTGGACGCGGATCCATCGCGTCGCATTGTGCCGAAAGGTCTCCGGTCGTTTGATGAAAAGGATCATGAGTTCTTCCTGCAGTTACTACCCGGTCCACGGGATCGAGACGGTCTGCCCAACAAGATCCGGTTCTGGAAGGACCACATTGAAGAGCAAGATGCCAGTCTCACGTTTTGCATCGGCTTGCTCTACGGTCCCTCAGGATGCGGCAAGTCGTCGTTGGTCAAGGCCGGACTCCTGCCGCTTCTTTCGAATAGGGTTATCACCTTATACGTGGAGGCTACGGCCGACGATACCGAAACCTGCCTGAAGAAGGTTTTGGATCGGCAATTCTCGAATATGTCCGGGATGGCCACGCTGAAAGAGCGTCTGGCAGCCATCCGCCGTCAACAAGTCCCGCTTGGCGGACGAAAACTGCTGATCGTGCTCGACCAGTTCGAGCAATGGTTGCACTCACAACCCATCGAGGAAACAACAGATCTCATCCAGGCACTGCGCGAATGCGACGGGTCTCAACTGCAGTGCGTGCTGATGGTGCGCGACGACTTCTGGATGCCGGTGACACGGTTCTTTCAGAAGCTGGACATCCCGCTCCGGGAGAATGACAATTCGGCGGCGGTTGACTTGTTCGATCTAGCGCATGCAAGTAAGGTGCTGCGACTCTTCGGGATAGCCTATCATCGCTTGCCGGACGGCGACTTGTCGCAGATCGACGCGCAATTCTTGAACGACGCCGTCGACGGGATCGCTCAGTCCGGCTGGATCATGTGCGTACGACTGGCCCTTTTTGCCGAGATGATGCGCGGGCGCCCCTGGAATGCAGAAAGCCTCGCGCAGATCGGAGGCGCTACCGGGGTCGGCCTCGCCTTTCTCGAGGAGACGTTTTCGGGACGCACCGCGCCTCCTTCCCATCGCATGCATCAGAAAGCAGCCCGCCATGTTCTCAAGGCCTTGCTGCCCGAAAGCGGATCCAGCATTCGCGGGCGTGCCTGTAACGAAGTTGAACTGAGACAAGCGTCGGGATATCAAGCACATACCAACGACTTCGCCGAACTCATGTATATCCTGGATAGCGAAGTCCGGCTGATCACTCCCGCCGTCGCCGACGAGAACGGCGATAGTGACGAGAACGCGCCGACGAGTCCGTCGGCGTCCGCCCGGCGTCATTACCAGCTCACACACGACTACCTTGTTGCACCACTTCGTGACTGGCTGACGCGAAAACAGAAGGAAACACGGCGCGGACGCGCCCAACTGTTGCTGGAAGAGCGGGCCACTGCCTGGAAAGCCATTCCACAGCGACGACACCTGCCGTCCTGGTGGGAAAGCTTGAGAATTGCCTTGTTTACGCGACGGCGTACCTGGAACGAATCCGAACGCAAGATGATGCGATCCGCCGGTTGGTTCCACGGAGTTAACACCGCGTTCCTCTTCGCGACGACCGTTCTGATTTTGGCGTTTGGCGTTCACACAGTTCTTGACCAGAGAGAAAACCGCAAACAGGAAGAACTCCGTAAGCTCGAGGCCCTGATCGAGGAGCAACGAAGAAAATTGGTTGCGGATCTCACGGGAGCTGATTGGACCGGTCTTCCCCTGGTCATCGATGCCCTGGGAAAGGATGCGCAAGCAGTCAAACCGCTGCTGAAACAGGAGTTCCTGGCCGCCTCCCCTGGCAATCCGCGGAAACTGCCGATTGCGCTGGCCCTGCTGGAACTGAGCCAGGATCGCGCGGAACAGGAGGAATACGTGGATTACGCATTCGAGGAACTTCTGCAGGCCGAACCAGAACCCTTCGCTTTGCTGCAGAAGGCGCTCACTCCCAGCAGCTCCCGCCTGACGGACAAGCTGTGGAACGTGTTCGATGACGCGCACGGCGATCCGACACACCAACCACTGCAAGCCGCAGTTGCACTGGCCAAGTACGATCCCCGCAATCCACGCTGGTCGCAGATCGCCCCCGAGGTGACCGGACGGTTGCTCGAGTTGGGGCCCTTGCGGATTGGACCTTGGCACGCAGAACTGCAACCCGTGGCCGAGCAACTGGCGCCGTCACTGACACGGTTGGCGTTGGATCCGAAACAATCGACGGCGCGGTCGATGCTCATGGGTTTCGTCAAGAACGGACCGCCGTCCGTGCGTCAGGCAGCTATGCGGGAATTGCAGGGTGCGGTGGACCTATCATCCGCAGAAGGCCGAGCTCCCAAGGCCAACAATACAGTACCCACTCTGTCTGCGGATGTTCGGAACATCCTCGAAAGGGCGGATGGCAGGATAACTGAGGACTTCGCGTTTTGTCACGGCCTGACAATTGACGAGTTCAACGGAGTACGCGCAGAGCTCACGGCGGGTCAGTATCGACCGGTGAGCGTACGTCCTTACTCCAGCGGAGAGGTCACGAAACTTGCCGTCGTCTGGACACGGGATGCGCGGGCGTGGGATTGGAAGCATGGTACCGCCAGCGAAATTCAGAAGACGAATCAGGACTTGATTGCGAGAGGCTACGCACCCCATGATGTGTCCGGTTGGGTGTCGCCAGCGGCAGCAGCCGAAATTCAATACGCCGCCGTGTGGGTCGAGACCGACGAGTCGGCCCGGACACTCTACGTAGGACTACCTGAGGCGACCTTTCCCTGGCCGATCGGCACTCCGTTTGATGCCAGAACCGCTCCTTCGCTGCTTTGCTTCTCACAGGTCCCTGAGGGAGAAAGCCGATACACATTTTCGGCAGTCGAATCGAGCGGTCCAGCGCGCCCCTCAGTCGTTGAGTCGTTGTCCGGGCAAGAGTACACTGGTAGCCGGTACCCCGGCCTGTTGCAGGTTGATGTGCAACTGGGCCATGGGTCGGGATCACGCCACCTGGCAGAGCATATCCTCGACCAGCGAAAGACCCTGCCCAAAGGGGCTGATGACGACGACGCGGATACGCTGCGTTGGGCCAAAGCCGTCTACTACACGTCGCGATTCTCCGTGGCGGAAAACGTCGAAGACCTGGACACCGCCGCCGGCTACCTGTTTGTGATCCTGCACCGCCGACAGCTTCCCATAGAGCGTCTCCAACAGATCGCGAAATGGCATGTCCTGCTGCTGGCCACCCTCGGACGTCGCGACGGGTGCGAAGCGGGCTTGAAACGCTTGCCGGACTATCGAACCGCTAAGACGGAACAGGCCTTCGTTCATGCCATGTCCACCTGCCTCCTCGATCCACACAATCTGGATGCGATACGGGAAAGTGTGCGCCAGCAACTCGAACCGGCGTTTCCGGACATGCGCGCGCTCTATGCGGCCGCCCGCGTCCTGGCTGTGGCCGGCGAATTCGCCCGGCGCCGCAGTGACCCGCAGGCCGATGCGTGTCTCGCCGAAGCGGTGGGGTTCCTCCAACAGGCCTGCACGGCTGAGTTCGCGAAGCCCAGCGAATTAGCCAAGGAGATGGACTTTGAACCGCTGCGTGATCGCCCAGATTTCAAGGCTTTCGCGGCCGAACAGAACATCGACAAGGAATTCGCGGCGGTCTGGCAAGCCAGTTCGCAGCTTGAATCGCTGGAGGCGCACGGCTTGACGATTGCCGATCATTTGGCCTGGTGCCAGCAGCGGATGAACGAAGGATGCTTCCCCGTGCGCATCGCTGTACTCGATCAAGGTGATGGAGGAACAACGGCTGCGTCCGTCTGGCATCGTCCCCTGGTTCCGCGGGAGCAACAGTTGCTCCGCGCCCGACGGCAAGCTGCCCAGGCCGCCGTGCAGTTCCAGCTCGAAAACCCGGAAACGCTGCGAAAGGGACTCGCCTTTACTTCCGACCCAACGTTGAGAAGTTACTTCGTGACGCTGCTGAAGGAGTTTGGCACGGAGGGAAAGCAACTCGTCAACCTCCTGTCGCAGGAGACGGATCGTTCCGTACAATCCGGCTTGGTGCTGGCTCTGGGAAAGTACCGACCGACCGACTGGGACCACGAGACACAGCGGATCCTGGATACGACGTTGGAGCGGCTCTACGGTACCCAAGACGACCACGCTTTGCGGGCCTCAATTCAGTGGTTGCTGCGTACTTGGAAGAGACCGGAAGAGTTGGCCCAGTGGGACGAACGGTTCCACGGCGACAACGCCCAGCGCAAGGCGGCGGGATCCTGGTACGTGACCGACGAGCTCCAGGGTCCTACGTTGATTCCGATTCAGGGAGGTTCGTTTATCATGGGTTCGCCCGGCTGGGAAACCGGCCGCTCCGACGGTGAACTGCCCCATCAAGCCACGATTCCGCGTGACTTCCGCATGTCGGCCACTCCCGTAACGCGCGGACAGTTCCTGCGTTTTCTGCGAGACGACCAGCGAATGGACAACCAAGAACTTCGTGAGCGTCTGCTTCAGCGCTACGAGTCCCTGGAATTCCGCAAACTTTGTCCCGAGGACAACTGCCCGATGGTCGGTGTCACGTGGTACCTGGCCGCGGAATACTGTAATTGGCTCAGCGCGAAAGAACAGCTTGAACCGTGCTACGTGGCGGAAAGCGAATTGGGAGCGTTCGGACCTGGCATGAGTCCCGCCACCAACTTCATCGCGCGAAACGGGTTTCGCCTGCCGACCGAAGCGGAGTGGGAGTATGCCTGCCGAGCCGGGACCACTACCGTCCGTTACTTCGGCAACGACACGGAACTTCTGCCGGACTATGCCTGGTTCGCCATCAATGCTGGAGAAAGGACGCACCCGGTCGGGACCCGGATCCCCAATGGATTCGGCTTGTTCGACATGTTGGGCAACGCCTTCACGTGGTGCGGCGACCGATATCTTCCCTACACGCCGACGGCCAGCGATCTGGGTGACGATTCGGAAGTCAATCCGAACCAGCAGCGCATCGTGCGAGGGGGGGCTTTCGCGCACGACGCGACGCGGGTGCGGACCGCGTTTCGTGGTGCGGTATATGCCGATGAGACTGCGCTCGGCTTCGTTGGTTTCCGGATTGTGCAGACGATCCCGGCACCACAGTAACACCTCCCAACGCTACGGATTGGGTGACGAGTCCGATCCAAGGAAAATGCGACAGATCTCCTGCCGGTCAAATTGCATGCCCCACAAGTGCCCCCCCGCAAATTCGAGTGCTGTGTACTCACCGGAAAAGCTGCTGCGGATGCAGCGATCGGTCAAATACATCTCATCCCACGCCTTCTTCTTGTCCAGTTCGTAGACTTTACCGCCATCGCAGTCACCGCAGACCCAGAGCCGATCTCCGTTGGATGCGATTCCCACCAACTCGTACCCGCGCGTATCAATATGTCGAACGACCTTTCCCGTAACCGGGTTCACGACGATCAACAAGAACAGGTTCTGTTGGCGATTGTGTCCGATCCACCACAGATATGTTCCATCAAACGCCACGTCGCCGAATCCGTAGAGACTGAAGTCGTCGAGAAGTGCGGTGAGACTACCGTCGGGCAATCGGTAATAGACTGAGCCTGGAAAGGCCGTTCCCAGGTACATTCTCTGATCGTCGAACCCCAGGGCACCCGCGATCGGGAGCGTCCCTTCGCGCCGAAAATCGGTACCGTCGAAGGAGACCGAGCAGTAACCCTGGTTTTGCGAGTTGTCGCTCGGACTGAGCGTGAAATAGAGCCGCTTGCCATCGGAGGCAATCGAATTTCCCGAAATCTCTCGGGGAAGGAACACGTCGTCAAGCTGCCTTTTCAATGGGATAACCTTGTCGATTTCTCCGATTTGAAAGGCACCCGTCCGTACAAGCGGCACATCCGCAACCGAATCCGCACTGGAAGTCACTCGTGGCAATTCAGTTGACATGTACCCCGGAACGTTGGTTTCGACCGTCCACTCGCCCGGTGGACATGCAATGAAAAAGTACCCGCCGGGGTCACTGCGCACCGTCCCGTCATGGCCCTGCAAACGCACAATGACCTCAGGCAGGCTGTAGTGCGTGTCCACATCACGGACCCTTCCGCGCACGCCAATTCCTCGCTCAATCCTGACGACCCGCACATCGTCGACACGCATGGTGACCTTACCGCGTGGCGAGCCAGTCGAAGCGCCGGTACAGGCAGCCAATCGCAGATACCAATGGTCTTTTAGCGCCGACAGATCGACATTCACCTCCTCGGGAATAACCTGCTGGTCGCTGTAGACGGTAGCGGACTGTCGAATACCGGAAATCTCAATACGCAGTTTCGCGAATTCCAGTGAAAGAGGACTGTGTTCGTTTCCCGATCGAAGAAAAAGCTCGACGAAATCTCCGGATTTCAAATCGGTGGCTGCCGGATGCTGTGCCAGACGCACAGCCAGTTGACCTTGGGGGGCTTCGCCAGAAACCACCATCTCGATGACATAATCCTGCTGATCCCTCAGGTCGATGGCCGAGTCTACGCGAGCGCTGATGACCGACGACCAACCGCCGGCAGATACAGCCTCAGCCGCAATGGCAAGCAAGCCATTCTCGACTGCAATTCGGTAGTCCTGCGTACACGCAACGCGGCTCTCGAGCGTTTCATGGCCTTCGGTCCAGCGTAGTGTGTCGAGCGACTTCCCCGCAAAGTTCTCCACCAGCACGACTGTCGCGGTTCGCCTGTCACCGCCATACGCGGCGTGGATTATCCGAGACACTTGATTGGCCGCTTGCTCGTCCGGGGCAGAACCATCATCAAAGAAAGCTTCACGGCAAACGTACATCGCATGCTGGGCCGGTTCGAACAAAGTACAGTCCAAACGCAACGTCCGGCCGTAACGGAGCAGGGTTCCCGCCACAACCAAGTCAGCCTTCACACGGTCGGCCAGCCATGAGCAACCCGATTCGTCGAAAGCCCCACCAATCCGGTTCCCGCCTTCAGTGAATTGCGTCCGCAGCGTTTCCCCGTCGACCAAGTCAAACGCATCCCGCAATGCGCTATCCTGGCGGACGAACTCGGCCAAATCACGTCCCCAAGTTGCATCCGCACCCAAGTTCAGAGATTCGAAATCGACGATGGCCAACTTCGGTTTGTCCGCACAGACCTGTGGAACCACGACACCAGAAAGAGCCAGGGTGACAAAGAGGACGCCGGTTCGCCAACAGGTCAGGCTCATGGGGAACTCCTTCGCTATTGGCTGAGTATGCCGGAATGAAGGCCAAAGTCAAGTACCAAGCTTGACTCTCGAGCCGAGCGGCGATTAGATTAGCGTGCCAGGGGCTTTTCGCCACGCAACATTCCGGAGCGAAACAGCGAGATGGACGCTGATAAGACGAGGGTTCTGGCCGAGCAATGGCGGGAGGGCGATGAAGCTGCAGCCGCCGAGCTATTTCGACGATTCTCCGAACGCGTGTGGCGGTTGGCGGACAGGCAACTGAACCGGAAACTAAAGCCGCGTGTCAGTCCTGATACGATCATGCTCGACGTGATCGAGCGAGTTCTGCGCGGGATCAAGGACGGCCAATACGCAATCAACCACACAGGGGATTTGTGGCGACTGCTGTACCGGATTACGCTCACCAAGGTCCTGCAAAAGGCGGAATTCCACACGCAGGAAAAACGCGATTATCGCCACGAGCAGAGTCTCCCGGGAAACGCCGATGCTCCCTGCTCAGGCCCTGATCCAGCCGCTCATGCTGACCGCGGTTCGATTGTCGACTTCCGCATTGAACTGCAGGAACTGTTGACGAATTGCACGGAACGAACTCGACGAATCGTGTTGATGTGCCTGGAAGGCTTCACGATCGATGAGATCGCGACCAAGCATCAGTGCAGTCGCTGGACCGTTCGACGAGCCCTCGACCGGTTTGGCGAAAGGCTGAAATTTCGATTAGGCAACTCGACATCTCTCCCGTGACAACTTGGATGCTCCGGACCGTTCGCACGATTTGCGATCTTCGCACATTGCCATCGGTATCCTTCGTTGGCACCCAGGAAAAGAACTCTCGACGCCGCCCGCTGCCGGGAGTAATCACACTGGGGAACACGCTGTCGAGTAATCGACCATTGACGCGTCAGAACTCACCTCCGATGGCAACTGCGAATCTGGCGATTCGTCTTGCTCAGGCCTGTCCCATTTCCCGAAACGGTTGCCGGTTTCGGGTCTGAAAGAAGTAGAGCAAGGACGTCCTCCAGAACCGGAGGAAGTCATGCAGTACGAACCGAGTCAGTCTCGAGAAGAGGGTGGGGAGATGGACGCGGGGGAAGCCTCGGTGACCAACGCCGCTTTCGGTCGGACTACGATGGAGTCTGCTTCCAGCAGGCAACGGAGGCGTAGATCAGTCATCTCACGCTCGTGACACAGCCGACACGTTGTCCTGCTCGCGCCGTACGCCACCCGGCTCGCGCAAAACGTAGCCCGGGAAGCGTCCCGGAGAATCAACCGTCAACTGACAGGCCGTCGTTACGCAGGGCCACGCCATTGGCACAGGCGGACAGTAACGAATAAGCGCGGCGATCGGCCGGCGATCCGAATACCTGGCGAGCCGAGTAGAGCAAGGAACCGCTCCTCGAAAATGATCTCAGGCTGGCAGTGGCGGCATGTAGACTACAGCCTCCTGACGCTCATGGTGCGGCCGCGCCACATCATCGGCCCCACTCACACGTCCACCGACTGCCGCCCAGACAGCCACGACCGCACACCATCGCTTGGCAACGGTATGCCTGGCGATTTTCCTCGATCTTCTCGGCTGAACTCACTGTGCTTGAGCGCAGGATTCGATACAATTCTAACCATCTGGCTGCGGCGGCACGATGCCGTATGGGTATGAGGGAAAAACGACTTCGGCGTTTCTCTTGTTTCCTGCGCTGGCGCAGAGCGTGGGAAGTAGCTACGCTCGCGCAGAGCGTGGGAAGTAGCTACGCTCGCGCAGAGCGTGGGAAACCGGTAACCACCAAAGCTATTTTTCCCGCGTTGCAAGGCCGTCGCACCGTAGCGTGCGACAGTTGGGCCAGCTGGTCGGGCTTTGAAACTGCGACGGGAGATCTTCATTGATGGCCAGGGGAATGGGTCGTATTCTGGTGACGGGCGCTTCGGGACAGCTCGGGAGCTACGTGCTGCGCGAACTTCGGCGACGTGATTCGGACGCTGTGGCTTGGAGCCGGAGCGCCGATGTGGAGCTGTTCGGTTATCGTTGCCAAAGCGTCGACCTGCGTGAAGTGGACGAAGTGGTAGCGGCTTTTCGCGCTGCCAGACCCGAGGTTGTGATCCATGCAGGGGCCATGAGTGGTGTGGGAGATTGCTGCCAGAATCCCGCAGAGGCGCGGCGTACCAATAACGCCGCCACGCGATTGCTGGCGGAATTGGCCGAGCGGCAATCGGCGCGGCTCGTCTACGTTTCGACCGATCTGGTTTTCGACGGTACCAAACCGTGGTATGGAGAAACAGACTGCCCTTCCCCGCTATCCGTCTACGGTCAAACGAAAGCAGCCGCCGAACGATCGGTACTGGCCCATCCCCAGCACCTGGTGATGCGAATCAGCCTGTTGTTCGGACCGTCGATCAACGGCCGACCGTCCTTCTTCGATCAGATGATTCGAGCGTTGGCCAACGGCCAATCGAGCAAGCTGTTTGTGGACGAGTGGCGTACTCCGTTAAGCCTCCAGCTGGGCGCGGAGGGCTTGCTGAAGGCAGCCGCCAGCGACTTCACCGGAATTCTGCACCTGGGGGGAACCGAGCGGATGAGCCGCTGGGAAATGGGTCAACGCCTGGCTCAGCTGATGGGCAAGGACGTGCAACTCTGCCAGGCGATCCAGCGCGGCGATGTGCCGACCCCCGAACCTCGCCCCTGCGACACGTCGCTCAACTGCGAACTGTGGCAGCGGACATTCCCAGATTCGAGGCGATTGAACTACGAAGAATCCCTCCGCGCACTGGGGCTTGGGGGGAGCAGCAGTGGCAACGGCGATGGTAATCAGTAACCGCAATTCCATGTGATTACTGCCGAATCGCACACAGTCATTTCGGGGAAGAACGATGGACTCTCGGCACGTCGGCATGATCGGGCTGGGCCTGATGGGCACCGCTTTGGCGGAGCGACTGCTCGAAGCCGGCTACCATGTGCACGTGTACAATCGCAGTCGCGAGAAAGCTGTGCCGCTGATTGCCCGGGGAGCGACCTGGTCCGACCATCCGCTGCGGGTTTGCGACCGAGTCCTGATCAGTCTGTACACGACCGATACGGTCGAGCAAGTACTGGATCAGATGACCGCGGACGTTCGGCGTGGATTGATACTGATCGACACCACGACTGGCAGTCCGCAGCAGACCGCCGCGTTGGGACTTCGGCTCTCTGGGATCGGCGTGGACTATCTGGACGCTCCGATTTCCGGGTCCAGCGAGCAGACGCGGCGGGGTGAAGTGACGTCGATCGTCGGCGGAACTCCGGAGTCGTTCGCTGCCTGCCGCGATCTGTTCGACTGTTTTTCCCAACGCACGATCTACGCTGGGCCGTGCGGCAGCGGCGCTCAGATGAAGCTGGTCAGCAACCTGGTCCTGGGGCTCAACCGGGCGGCGCTGGCCGAAGGGCTGGTTTTTGCCGAGTCCCTGGGTCTCGAACTCAAAGCCGCCCTGGAAGTGCTGATGGGGACCATGGCCTACTCACGGATCATGGAAACCAAGGGGCAGAAGATGATCGCGCAGGATTTCCGACCTCAGGCGCGGCTGAGCCAGCATCTGAAGGATCTTCGCCTGATGCTCGACTCCGCTCAGCAATCGGGCCTGCAATTGCCACTGACTGAAGTCCATGCCCAGCTGTTGCGGGATGCCGAAGCAGCAGGATGGGGCGACTCGGACAACAGCGCCGTCATCCAGGCCTATCGGCGTTCGGCGAAACCACATCCCGATCCCACAACCACTCACCAGACAGAATAGCCTTCCTATGACACGATCGTCGATCCGATTTCTGACGAAGCACCGCCGCGGGCTCCCGTGGCTGCTCCTTGGGTTCTTGTTGTCGTGCCAGCTGAGCCTGGCGACCGAGCCGACGCGGATCACCTGGCGGCAGGAAGCTGGGAAGCTGCAGATCGTCGATGGCACGACCACCATCGCCACGTATGTGTATGAGGACCCCGCCATCCTCCGACCTTACCTCGCTCAGGTTCGTGGTCCCCACGGCACGCAAGTCACGCGCAATCTGCCTCCGATCGAAGGACGCGATGCCACGGATCATCCCACCATGCATCCCGGCATCTGGCTGGCGTTTGCCGACATCAGCGGGAGCGATTTCTGGCGCAACAAGGCGCGCGTGGTGCACGAGCAATTCGTGGACGAACCTGCGGCAGATGAGAAGCGGGGACACTTCGCCGTTCGGAACCGGTATCAATCCGCTGCAGGGGATGTTCTCTGCCGTGAACTCTGTCGGATCTCAGTTTTCGTGCGACCCGCCGGCTATCTGCTGCTGTGGGACTCGACCTTCACGGGAGACAGGGAGTTCTATTTCGGCGACCAGGAGGAGATGGGACTGGGCGTCCGAGTTGCCGCGGGCATGAGCGTCCAGCAGGGGGGCACGTTGAGCGACTCCGCCGGCCGTCACAATGAAGAGCAGATCTGGGGCAACGCAGCCGACTGGTGCGACTACAGCGGGACGGTCGATGGAGCGTATGTTGGAGTGACGATCTTCTGTCATCCGAAGAATATCCGCCCGAGCATCTGGCATGCGAGGGATTACGGAGTGGTCGTTGCCAATCCGTTCGGCCGCCAGGTGTTCGGGAAGGGTCCGCCCAGCAAGGTCGTGGTGCTACCGGGCGACTCGCTTCGGCTCCGCTACGGCATCCTGCTCCACACACGAGCGTCCGGCGAAGGCCTCGACCTGGCTGCGGCCTATGCGGACTACGTGCACCTTGCCGGCAACGAATAGCCATGCGCCAACATGCAAGCCGCATCGCGTCGGAGCAGCCGCGCCCCAGGTTCGTCACCGCAGTATCTAGCGCTCTGTGACAGCTAAGAATAAGGTACCACTGGCTTTGCCAGTGCTCCTCCGGCGATCGAGCAAGGCTACGCTGACAGAGCCAGTGCCACCCAACCCCCAAGAAAAGCTGTCACAGAGCATTACCGTGTGTTGGACCGAAGGGCCAACGCCAGCGGAGTACTACAACCGATCTGGGACGCGGCGATCCGGTTCACCATCCGCTCGTTGCGATCAAGTTTCCCCGGCGATGGTTCACCCGTGCCGGGAAATCGCCCGCCGGCCCTTGAATTGTATGCTACACTTCCTATGGCACATCTTTCGTTCGAAGAGAAGGGTAGAGCATGAATTCACTCACGTGTCCCCATTGTGACTTGGCCATAGAAGTCAGGTCGTTCGACGAGTCGGTGCGTTGCCCGAGCTGTTACAACCGGATTGAAGTCCCTCGGTCGACCCACTGGACCATGCTGATCGTTCCGATCCTCGCAATCCAGCAGCTGATGCTCCACGGATTCTAACGAGGTCGGACCTCGAACCAATTGCGAGCTACCGCTCGGTTCGATCACCCCGCTCCCGTTGGTCGCCGGAACTTGGCTCAGAATGCCCGATTTCTTCGCTGTAAGTAGACTCACTGGAGCCGTAGATCACGCCACGCCACCAGAGCGTGAATCATCACACGCACAGCGAGTATCGTTCTTTCTCGCTCTGCGCTGAGCCGAAGCGACCAGTCGGTGCGCAACGCAGGGCGTCTTGCAGGGCGCTCACATCGGCGCCAATCTGCCGTTCTCTGGCGGACTCTCACCTGCCCTCGATCCCCGCATCGTGTGTCACATCGATGGGCCAGCGGCCTTTGCGGTATCTCGCTGAGCGGTCGCCCGAAGGCAGCACTGATAGCCGCGGTATCACGATCGGGACTTCTACATTTCCTCGCACGACCAGTGTTTCCAGACGAACGCCAGCGCGCATAATAGGGGGACCATGCGTCACCCAACACGCCTCAGCGTGGCGCTGCGCCCCAGGCGCGGCTTCGCCGAATCAACCGGGAGAGCAATATAATGAAGTGGTCGTCCTCGCAGGCTTGGCGGGCTTTCAGGATTACGATTTGCATGGCGGCGATGGCTGTGGTGCCGCGTACACTTCGTTCTGCCGAATCCCAACCGGTCGAGCCGGCTGAAACGAAGCAGGCCTGGACACTGCACACGGACGATACCACGCTTACGCTGTGTATCAGTGCAGATCAGAAGCTGACTGTCGAGCAACTGAGCAGTCCGGCCGGCTGGAATTGGACTGAGACTCCCTCAGAGTTTCCGCTCCTGGATCGGGTGGAGGTGGCAGGCACGAGCGTAATACCCGGCTGGGTGTTCGGCGGCGCTACGGTGGAAGAAACTGATGGCAAGAAACTTACGCTGGTGTTCCATGCAGCTGAACCGTCGCTGGAGTGCCGGTCGATCTGGCATGCACGCCCTGGTCCCGGTCCGATCCATCTGTCTATGGACATCGTCAACAAGTCGGATCAGGTCATCACGTGGGGCAACCAGGAAAGCATCGAACTATCCGTAGTCGGACCGAACCCTCACACCAGTGTCTGGTACATCCGCGATGATGGAGGCCTTCCCGATCCGATCGGCGTGTACCACGACGTGATCACCGAAGGTTACTCGAAGGAACTGCCCGTTTCTGAAGACGCCGACTTCATTCCGTGGGCGGCGATTGACGCCCGCGGTGAGCATGGCATCTACGTGGGATGGGAGTGGAGTATCGGTCGACTGGCAATCGTCGCTGACGCGTCTCCTTCCGGCGCAGTGGTCAAGGCCGGGAATGGTGACGCGTTTCGCACCGACCTGGCCCCCGGCGCAACGTTCCAAGTCCCTCCCGCCTTCATCGGCGCGTATCGTGGCGATCTCGACAATGCGGCCAACAGCCTGCACAAATATCTCTTCCACTACTCCGTGCCCGCCCTGCTGCGAAAGGACCCCACCTATCCCAAGGTCGAATGGAACGCCTTTGCAGCGACCGGCCAAGGGCAGGGAAGCTGGATACCCACGGAGTCAAAGTACTATCCGCTGATCGATGACATCGCCCCGCTGGGCTTCGAGGACATCGTGATCGACGTCGGCTGGTGGAATGGCGACACGACCAATCAGCCGCATCCGCCGGCTGGCCATGCGGAGTTCTGGCCGCGCGGCATGCGTGCCGCGCGAGACTACGCACACCAGCACGGCATGCGCTTCGGGCTGTACTGGAACTGCAATTCCTCCATGACCACCGGCGAGGGCATGCAGCATCGCAAAGACGATATCCAGCACCTGTTCGAACAGTTCCGTGTCGACTACTTCCGTTCGGATGGCACCGACGGAAACGTCGTCCAGACGGGAGAACTGGGACCAGGAAGTCGGGCACACTATCGCGAGGATCTGGGATACTGGCAGACGAAAGGCTATTACGAAGTCATCGACTGGCTCCAGGCCAACATCGACGGTTTTGAGTACGAGAATTGCTCGGGAGGCGGACGCCTAAAAGACTACGGGATCATGAGGCGTGCGATCCGCATCCAGGACCAGGATCGCTACTATCCGCTCGATGCGCGACAGGCGTTTTGGGACTCCTCCTACGCCATGCATCCCATGCAGCTATCCACCCTCTCGGGGTCTTGGGCCGAGTGGCAAGCGTCCGGCAACGTGTACGAGTTCCGTTCGGCATCGCTGGGCGCTCCCTTTTGGCATCCCGATGCACCCAATGGCGGCAACGGTGGACCACGCTGGAGCGAATCCCAGAAGAAGCTGATCCAGCGAGCGGTGACCACTTACAAGACCAGAATCCGGCCGTTGGTGAGAACCGGCAATCTGTATCACATTCTGCCTCGCCCCGACGATCAACGATGGGACGGGATTGAGTATTTCGACCCGGTCACTGGTCAGGGGGCCGTCTACTTGTTCCGACCGAAGAGTCCCGACAGCCGACAAGTCGTACCGCTTAAGGGACTCCACGCTCAGAAGGACTACTGGGTCTGGTGTGAAGACGGATCGGTCAGACCGCAGAAAGTCAGTGGAGCGGTGTTGATGAATTTCGGATTGGAGGTCACGCTACCGAAACCCTATTGCAGTGACATCGTCTTTCTGCAGGATGCGACCACCAGTCAACCGCCGGAACTAGTGGAACCCGCGGAGTTCTCGCTGGGAATCTCGACCTTGCGTCGTGAACTGTTTGCGGCCGCAGCCGATTTTCAGTGGGAAGTGAGCGAGCATGCCCACCTGTATCGCGTGTGGGTGAGCGAGCGGGCTGATTTCTCTGACCCGGTGATTGTGGCTGACACGGCCTTGCCACTGCTTGCCGATGTTCCGCTGCCACCCGCTCGGCAACTGTACTGGAAGGTGGAGGCCATAGCTTCCGGGGGAACTCGTTCCAACTCCGGCAGCCACCAAGTTTTCACAACGCCCCAACACCTGGCCCAGGGAGTAGTTTTCGCTTCGGATCTTCCCTGGACCCGGGCAACCGCCGGAGCCGACAATTCCGTACATCGCGATACGAACATTCACGGCCACACGATTTCGATCAATGGCCAGACTTATTCGAAGGGACTCTGGACTCACTCCTTTCGCGATTCCACACCGGCCGACATTGTCTTTGACGTCTCGGACGGGAAGTACTCTTCCTTCAAAGCGACCGTAGGATTGGATGACCAGGGGAGTCAAGGAAGTGTGCAGTTCCAGATCCTGGTGGATGGAGTGCTGAAGGGCGAGAGTCCCGTGATGCTCCCCAAACAGACTCATCAGCTGATGGTGGATCTGACTGCAGCCCGGGAACTGACACTCCGCGTGCTCAACGGCGGGGACGACTACGGCTGGGACCATGCCGTCTGGGGCCAAGCCCGGTTTATCGAACCGGGGCAGCGGGATCCGCTCTAAAGCAGTGATCGCGATTCTATGGCATACCGATATTAATGACGAATGGAATGACGAATGACGAAATACCCAATGACGAACAGAGACCGATAAGTTGATTCGTCATTTCGGCTGGGTGGGGGACAATCGCGTGCGGTGGTTCTGGGGCCGCTGCACACACTACGAAATGATGCGGCACTTCGGCAGTTCCTGTCTGAGTCGAGCAATCCCCTGCTCGCTGACGTGTGTGGCGGAAAGGTCCAGATGGCGCAACTGTTTCATTCGTGCCAGCGTCTCAAGGGTGTGATCAGAAACTATTGTGCGAGCTAACGAGAGCGACGTCAGCTGACGAAGCCTCGTGAGCGGGGCTATACCTTCGTCCGTTACCGCGGTTCCCGACAGATCAAGCTGTGAGAGTCCGGCCAGTCGGGAAATGATATGGAGCGAATCGTCGGCAGCGGACGTGTTGCTCAGATTAACATCGGTCAGACTGGAAAGCAGTAAGAGCCACGGCAGTGCCTGATCGACCTCGTGCACGCCACGCAGATCGACGGCCACGGCATGGTCAAACGCTGCAGGGCCCACCAACCGGCGCAGCCACTGCGGCTGAGGCGGCTGAGCGTCTGGCAGAAGCTTGCCCTGCGACCATTGGTAGCTGTAATACACATCGCCCTCAATCTGCTGAATCGCTTGAATTGCTTCCACCTGCTTGAGCGTTTTCTGACGCCCCATCATTCCCCAACCGCAGACCATCCCGGCTACCAGCAACACGCCCAACAGCACACGCAGTGGCACGCTGGGTCGCCGGCCGGTTTCTGCTGACGCCACATCATCTGCCTGCGCTGGCTCCATCTCGTCCGTCATGCCTATCCTCCCCTGCCCTCTGACGGCAGACCACCGACTCAAAGAAGAAACCGCTCATACCGTGAGCCGAACGTTAATTGTTCATCAGCACATGCAAGGTCCACCTCAGCATGATACTGGGCTGGTAGAACGACTCAAGTCCCTCAGACGCGAGTCGTTGCGCTCACAATGGCAACGCCCCCCGTGGCGATGGAACCATTCTTCCTCCCTTCTCCCCGGGGCTGCCCGGGGGCGAAGGGCCGGGAATGTGGTTTCGGTCGCGCAGACCGCGGGGGCGGAAGGGGAAGCTGCCCCGCCGACGACCCGTTCTCGGCCGCTCGATGAGAGCGTCGCTGCGCGGGGCAACGCACGCAGGTTCGGGCCGGATCGGATCGCCAACGCGACGCGGATGGCCCCCTCCCCCAGCAGAAACTGCTGGGGGAGAGGGGGGAAGAAACGGTTCTCAGAGTCTTACTGCGTATCATACGCGCTCCGCGTACGCATCTTTGCCGAGCGACCAACGGGAGCGGACCAATGGATGGCGTTCGCTCTGTTAGGTTGGCGGCGTGGGCGTCAGCGATCGATGTTCTTGAGTTCGGGCAGGGCCTGCTGTAACGCTGCCACACCCTGGTCAGTGATCGCTGGACAAAAGCTGAGTTTCAACTCGCGGAGACTGGTCAGCGAAGTCAACCCAATCAGCCCTTCGTCCGAGATCTCGTTCGAACTCAAGTCGAGCGAGGTGAGGGAAGTGAGCGATGGGAGGTGCGCCAGACCTTGGTCCGTAATGCGAGTCTTCTCCAAATCCAGCACTCTGAGTTTGCTGAGGGAGGAGAGTTCGGCCAGTCCATCGTCTCCCACTCGCGTGAACCACAGATTCAGATCCGCCAGCTTCGCACATCCGCCGACGCGCTTCATTCCTTCGCTATCCACTCCTGCGCACTGGCTCAGATCCAGGAGCACCAGGTCATGCATGCCATTGAGGCAGGCCAATCCGGCACTCGTGATACGGAGGTTGCGCAGCCGCAACCGCGTCATGCTGGTCAATCCGCTAAGGTGCATCACGCCTGCGTCGCCAAGGTTGGCTCGCGACAGATTGACGTCCTCCAGATCCTTCAGCGTGGCCACGGCCGACAGCCCTGCGTCAGTGAGTTGCCAGCAGTTGTCCATGCTCAGCAATTTCAGTTGGGTACAGGCCTGGAGATGCGTGAGTGCTGTGTCCGTGACTCCGTCCCCGAAGAGTTTGAGAGAAAGCAGCTTCGTGAGGTTGCCGATCTGAGCGATGCCTTGCTCGGTGATTCGCGCACACCCGTGCAGATCCAGTTGACGCAGCGTCGACAACTGCCCAACGTACTCCAGGCCTTTGTCGGACACTCCCGAACAGTGGGCGAGGATGAGATGCTCCAATCCCCTGAGCTGAACGAGGTGCGCGAGCCCTGCATCGGTCACGTCGGTGCGTGACAGATTCAATGTTCGCAGGTGCGGAAGTTGCCCCACAGACTCCAGCCCTGCATCACTGGCTGCACTGTCGCTCAAGTCCAGCGTCTCGAGCGAGGGAACTCCGGGCAGAAACGCGAGCACATCGTCGTGCACGTCCGGGCCGTTTAGGATCGCCGTTGCCACCTGGCCTCGGTGGTCCAATTCAATGCTCCCCACCCGCTCCAACGCCTCGACCGCTTCCGGATCATCGGCTCGGGCTTTCGGCCGCACCGGATTCTCGCTCCGCTCCGCGGCCGACTCGGCCCGATCCGCGTCGGTCGGTTGAGCCGACGCTGCCGCAGGCTCCTGCGC
>JBGSHS010000191.1:0-15213 GCA_041752115.1 Pirellulaceae bacterium
TGCGCGACCGCGGCCACCGGAGCAGCGTGAAAAGCGGGTGTCGTGGAGTTGAATTCAGGCGGCGAACGGTCCAAACTATGCGGCCATGAACATCTGTGTCACACTCAATCCTTGCCTGGACAAATCACTAGTGGTACCACCCTGGCAGCCAGGGCAGCATCAGGTGCGAGGCAGGTCGTTCGATCAGGTGGTTGGTGGCAAGGGAGTCAACGTAGCGCGGGGACTGAAGCGACTCAATCTGCCCGCTCGGCCTGCGTTGTTTCTGGGTGGTGAGATGGGGCGGCTGTGTCATCGATTGTTGTGCGAGCAGGACGGATTCGATCCGCTGGTGGCTTGGACCTTGGCTCCGACGCGTGAGATCCTCACCGTACGAACGGCCGACACCGCGGACCAGACGGCGTTCTTCGACCCCAATCCGGAGATTCGGCTGGCGGAGCGCGATGAATTGGCGAGGCAGATTCGGGCCGCCTTTGCTGCCGGAGCCGATTGGTGCTGCATGAGCGGATCGTCGCCTGGGCCGGTCACGGACGGGTTCTATGCGATGCTGGTTCAGTGCGCGCGGCAGTCAGGCATACGCACGCTGGTGGATACCTATGGTGACTGTCTCGGGCCGGCGCTCGAGGCTGGACCGCATGTGGTTAAGATGAATCGCAGGGAGTATGAGGAGGCGACAGGCAGGACGCTTGACACTCCCGCTTCCATTTGCGAGGCATTGGCCTGGATTCGCGATTTCGGCGTGTCGCTGGCCATCATCACTTTTGGTCCGCGGGGCATGGTGGCGGCGTGGGACGACCAGGTGCAGGCTTGGCGTCCTCCGCGGATTGACGAGGTGAATCCGATCGGAGCGGGCGACGCGATGACGGCTGGTCTGGTCGATGCGCTCCGGCGGAAGTGGGATCCCGCGGAAGCATGTCGTTGGGGGATGGCTTGTGCCGTGAGCAGTGTCCAGCGCTGGATAGCGTGCGATTTTGATGTGGTTGATGCGAAGTCGATTTACGAGCGGATGGAGGTCTGCGGCCTGACCGATTGGTAGTCGGAATGTGGAGACCGGTAGTTCTTTGCACAGTGTTAATCATCCTCCTCGTGTTCCACCGCTTCGCCGGTGGAACTGGTCTGTCGCAAACGCACTTTCTTGATGGCCGTGCGTGAAGCTTCCTTGACCGCAGGGTTGCGGCTTCGCAGGCCTTGCCGCAGTGTGGGGAGACACTTCTCCGTTCCCACGTCTCCCAGTACCCGCACAGCGCGCAGTGAGATTTCGCCGTTGCTCGAGGGAGCTGCAATCAGTAGAGCATCCTCAGCCACCGGTCCCATCGCGCGCAAACACGCCTCTGCCGCGTCTCGATCGAAGAACTCTCCCAGTCTCTCGCAGACCGCCATGGCCGAGCGAGGATCCTTGAGCTGACCGAGCGCACGGTAGATCTCATCGTTCAGACTGCGCGATCGGCCGTCGGCCAGCAGGGTGAGCAACAGGTCCGCACTGCTCGCGTCACCCCAGCGTCCCAGCGCCGTAATGGCCTCCTTCTGGCTGAACACATCCTCATCGATGGCGACATCGTGCAGCGTCTGAATGACCGTTTGTCGGGTCTTGTCTTCCGGCGACTCGGGAGGCGTGGTTTTTGCCAGCGCCTGCAGAGCGTCGCGTTTCTCGAATACATTGCCGGTCTTGAGCTGCTGGACCAGTTGCTCAATCTGGCGCTGGGCCTTCTCCGTCGAGCGAGCGGTCGCCGGTGGGCTCTGACCGGCAGTCGATGACGAATCGGCTGCCATGCTGTCAGGTTCGACGATTTCGAACGGCGATTCCTCCCCGGAAGGCTCTTCCGCAGGTGCTTCTTCAAAAGGTGATTCCTCGAAGGGGTTCTCGTCAGAGGCACCGGTCGCCTCGCCATCATCCTGCTTCTCACCGCTCGCATCGGTGTCTTTGCCTTCGAGCATCCGCCGCATCTCGGCACTGGACATGGGTCTGCCGCTGGCCATCCGATCTCGAATCTTCTCCAGGGCCTCGCGATGTTGGGCCAATTTCGCTTGCGGATCGGCAGGCGGCGAGGAGTCTGGTCGGTTCTGAGGGGAGGGCTGAAAGGATGGATGATTGGCCAGACTTTCGGTTCCTGAGCCCATTGTACCGCTCGGCGGGGTCACGCCCGACAACTGAGTCAGCCACGCGATCCCCTGCGGAATTCCCTGCGAGATCATGGCCTCGTAGTGGCCACCTGTCGGGACCGATTCCAGTTTGACCGGCTCGCCGCGGCTGCTCAGACGCTGTGCCAGCTCCATCGACTCGCTGGCCGGTACCACGTCGTCGTCGACGGCATGGAACAGGAAAACCGGGCAATGCAGGCGATCTTCTCCGGCGCGCGGAGAGCCGAGTTGGATCAACGTGTCGATATTGGGGATCGCCGCACGATAGACGGGCAACTGATCCCGGATTCTCGCTTGGAGATCCACCACGGGGGCGTAGGCGATGCAGCCCTTGATGCGTGGATCGTTTTCGGCCAACAGCAGGGCTTGCAGGGCGGCTGAGCTATGTCCGGCGGTGTAGAGTTGATGCGGATCGACTTCTGGGATCTTGGCCAGCGCGAAGGTGATCGCGTTGGTGGCGTTGACGATGCCAGCCCCCGAAGCCCAATACTCCTTGATGGCATTGACGAGTTGATCGTCGGAGGCATTCTCCTGGTCGACAACGTGCCCATCCACTTCGTACGCCACGACGACGTAGCCAGCTCGGACATAAGGAGTATGTTCCGCCTGGTCTTCGTGGGACAATGTCATGCCGGTCAGGGGGAAAGCGCCGGCGGGCGCAATAAGAACGCAGGGAAGCGACTGAGGAGCATGATGTCCTTTCGGAGTATACACATACAGAGTGCTCTCGCGTCCCGGCTGATCGGGCGCGACCGGCAGGCGGATTTCCCGGAACTCCACGCCAGGGGCAATGCTGCGCGGCGGCCCCAGGTTCGGTAATATCGTTGAGGGCACCGCCGCTCCGTGCACGTCTGCCATCGAACGGGGCTGTCTCTCCACGGATGCCAGATCGCCAGACCCTCTGCCGGGCCCAGGGAAGGAAACGCTCATGGCCAGTGCGAACGCCACGGCCGCCAGACTGTAGTAGGCTGAAGCGGGACGGGAGAACCCAAAGCGGATCACCAGATAGACAAAGCCGATCATGGCGAGAGCCAGCAGCAGTGATCCCATCATGCTCATGATGAGTCTACCCGCGATGGCGGCGCCCATGGCCGGTTTGGCGCCGGCGACGAGCAGAAACATAGCGACGAAGAGCGCGATTCCCATCGCCGATGCAAGAATCGTGCCTATACTCAGTGCCGGTCGCGAATCCCCGCGGGAGAAGCGCGGGGGAAACGCCAGACCGCAGCCGGCGATGATCAACCCGGCCAACAGCAACGAACCGCCCGTCATCATGCGTCCCGCCAGCCAACAGATCAGGAAAGACATGGCCCCAGCCAGTACGGCAGCGCCCATCAATCCATACTGGGCCAGAGCCGCCGGATTGTTGCGCAGTGTCGGAGCAGCAAAGTGCCCCGACCGGCTCAGGCCGCGCAGCGTCATGGGGCGGCCGGTCGTGGGGTGAGAGAGGGGCTCCAGAGGATTCTGTGCGGTCTCGCTCGACGCTGCGGGACCGCCCCGAAATCGGCCGGTTCCTCCTGAGGATCCAGCCGTCATCACGTTGCCACACGACGGGCAGGCAACCGCTGTGCCTCGCTCCTTGGACGCGACGCGGAACTGGGCGAGGCACAAATCGCACGTCAGCTGAATCGAACTGGTTCCGGTCGGCGACGGCACGACGATGGGCGCGCCGCAACCGGGACACTTCGCCGTTTTGCCAGCCAGATGTGGTTTGGCAGCGACTCGGCGTTGGCATTTCCCGCATTGAATAATGATGTCACTCATGTCTGACCGCTCGCTCATTGCCCGTCGATCGGGCTCGTCCCGAACATTCCTGTGTCCACTGCTTTGCTCGGCGTCATCGCCAGCCGCTGATCGAACTTCGATGTGCCGGATACCCTTCTCGTGACGGGGCGCCATCTTGCGTGCACCAGCCGACGAGATGTCCCCATTATCGGGATTCTGTTCGCTAGATTCAAATGTGATTCGTCTCAGGGGGCCGATCCGCCAGCCAGTCAGGGAGAGCGCTTGCACCGCGTGCGGTGCTGGCTGGTCGCGGATCCATCGAGTGCTCACCGGGCACTCGTCCGGCAGTCCCACACGCGCAGGGCTCGACGAGCGGATGGCAGAACATCCGGTCCGACAGGCAATTCGGACGGGAGGCCAGTAAATCCGCGAGGGGCGAAGCGACGGCTGGCGGGGAGAGATATAATGGCCCCTCAATCCCCAGACCGCGAAAATCTCTCCACTTCATCGAGGAACACACCGTGACCAGGAAGACTCTATCCGTGTCGCTCTGCGGCAGTGTTTTCATCGCGCTGTCGTTGATTGGACAAGCCGTCAGGTGTGTTGCGGATGAGACTCCGGCCAAGGCGTCGGAGCGATCTGGCTCGGACGAACGATGGTACCAGCGGTGCCTGGTCGGGCTGGAGGTCGGGCCCACCGGCGCTCAGTTCGGGCACAGTGAGCCGACCGATGTCAAGTACGCCAGTCGTTTTAGCGGGCGTGATATTGTGCGCAGGTGTGTGGAAGCGGGGTCGCAGTACCTGGTCATCTGGGCCCGCGACGGAGACTGGGCCTACTACGATTCTCAGGTGGCCCGCAAGTGTCCGGGACTCGGAGAACGCGACGTGCTGCGGGAAGCGGTGGAGGAGGGAAAACAACATCACTTGCCGATCATCGCGTACTGCGTCGTGCAGCAAGGGGGGCATTTCCTGGACGACCATCCTCAATACGAAATGCTCGACATGAACGGCCAACGCATAGGTCGGTTCTGCTACAACTCGGGCTACCTCGAACCGATGAAGCAGCTGCTGGCCGAACAGCTGGCGTACGGCATTGACGGGTTTCACATCGATATGCTCGATCAGGGCTTCGGACCTCCGTACGGCTGCTGGTGTGAGCATTGCCAGAAGTTGTTCCAGGATACCTATCACGTTCCCATGCCACGTGGCGTGACCTGGGATGAAGATTGGGCTCGGATGCTCGAATTCCGCTGTGCCACCAGTCAGCGTTTTGAGCAGGCCCTGACCGAGCACATCCGCCGACTGAATCCTGTGGCCACCGTTGATTTTAACTATCACGGCAATCCTCCGTTCTCGTTTGAAGTGGGGCAGCGCCCGGTGCAACATGCCGGCAACGCTGACTTCGTAACCGGAGAGACCGGGGTGTGGGGGTTCAGCGCATTGACCGTGGGGCTCAATGCCGAGTTCTATCGGGCGGCGTTTCCGGGACATCCTTACCAAGTGGCCATGCAGCGCGGAGTGCGGATGTACCACGACCAGACGACGCGCCCGGTCCACGACATGCGGTGGGAGATGTTGACGCTGCTCAGTCATGGAGCGTTCGTCACATTGATTGACAAGACGGCGTACGACGGAAGCCTCGACTCGGTGGCCTACGAGCAGATGGGACAGGTGTTACGCGACGCTCGCGCTCGAAAGGACCAGTTCGGCCAATCGCCCGTCTATGAGGTCGGTCTCTACTTCAGTGCGGCGACGCGTGATTTCCTGGGACGTGAGAACCCCGCCGCGTACTTCCAGGCGTTTCAAGGCGCACACAAGGCCTGCGTGCTGGAACATATTCCCTATGGAGTTGTGCTCGACGAAAGCGCTTCGCTGGCTGTGCTGCAGCGGTTTCCAGTGGTCTGTCTTTCCCACACGGCCATCGTTTCCGAGCGAGAAGTGGCACTGCTGCAGGGGTATGTGGAGCAGGGAGGCAACTTGTTGATCACCGGATTCGCCGGGCAATGCGATCGGTATGGGGATTACCTGGAGGCATCTTCGCTGAGCGATCTTGTCGGAGCCACGGTTCGCGGGCGGCTGGATTCCAAAGACAACTGGGTCTGTTTTCCGCAGCAACAGGCGGAAGAGAGTGGGGCCGCGGCCGACCTGCCGGCAGTGTCGACGCTCTGGCAGGACATTCCCTGCGACTGGCCCTTTCTCGTCAAAGGGCCCGCCACCATCTATGAACCGACGACAGCTGCGCCGGTCGGGCAACTGCTCGAACCGGACCGTACGACCCGTCAACGGAAAGGAATCGAGACGGCCGACTGGCCCATGAGCGCCTCGCAGGTGGTCGGTCCAGCGGTGCTGGTCCATCGAGTGGGAAAAGGCTGTGTCGTGACGCTCGCCGCAGCGGCCGATGTGGCCACAGCGAGCGAACACGCTGTCGTCGCTGCTCGGCACCTGTTTCGCAATGCGGTGCGTATGCTGCACCCCGAGCCGGTCGTGCAGGTCACCGCCCCTGCCAACGTGGAGGCAGTGGTCACCGACGATCCCCAGCAGCGGACGCTGCGCGTGCATTTGCTGGCCTACAATTCGACTCCGCAAACAACACCAGCCACCAATCGTCCTTACATCCTACCGGGCCTGATCGAAGATGAGCCGATCTATCGCGCTTCGATCCTCGTGCACCGCGGAGTGCAGGAAGTCACCACGCTTGGCACTCCGCTCGCGTTCCAGCGGGACGGCTCGCAGATCGACCTGATGATCGAAGGCATCCACGAAGTCGTGCTGATCAAGTACTAACTGACCCTTTGTGATTCGTCATTGTCCGTGGTGGGACGCAGCATCGCATAAGGCAAGGTGGTGCGTTGAAGGCCCGTTAAGATGCGATATTTCGCGACCCCAAGTGTGTGTTTGTTGCGGACAGCGTCGCTCAGGCGACCGTTGTTGCCAACTGGCTGGAAACGGAAGGTGTCCCGTCTAGGGTCATGGACCTGATGACGCTGGGAGGGCTGGAAGGCTTGAACGCCTGGGCCAGTATGCCGGCGCGCGGTATCGAGGTATGGGTCCTGAAGCCCGAAGATATCGATCGTGCTCTGAAGCTGATTGAGAAGCACGAGGATATTCACCGTATCCGGTCAGACCAAGATGAGGCCGCTCGTTGCGTGCTCGTATTTTGCGAGGCGTGTGGGGCCACGACCGAATTTTCGGCCGAGCAGCGGGACTCCACGCAACCCTGTCCGCAATCGGAGCCACCCTCCGCGTCTTCGAGGAAGATGCTGATGACGAGCGACGCGATGACGACGACACCGTCATTCGTCTTTCTGTTTTGCGGAGTCTGCAGAAGCCGATCATTCTGCTTATGCTCCTGGGCATGGGAGCCTATTTGTGCCTGCTGTTGTGCTCAGCGGTGCGCACGCTGCTGAGTGATGGCTGAGTCGGCGTGATATCGCCGATTTGCTTTCGCACAAACCCTCCTGTTCCCAACGGCCATGCTTGCCGCGCTCGTCCCTTCCTCCCCGACCCCCACGAGCTCCGCTCGTGCGGTGAAGCAGATGGTGAGCTACGGCTCCGCCCAACGATCCCTGACCGCCTGGATCGAGCACTCGCCGAACGTACCGACGTAGAGCCCCGTGCTCCAGACGCGTCAGAGTCGCAGCAGATGCGCGAGGCTGTTCTGATCGCAAAACGCGATCTCGACTCGGCACGCAACGCAGCGTGGAGTAGCTGACCATCTGCTTCACCGCCCGAGCGGAGCTCGTGGGGGTCTGGGAGTGGTGAGAAGGCAGCGAGCGGTATGAGTCTGCTTCCGTTATGACAGCTTGAATAAAGTCGACGGTTGCCCATCCAGCCACAACTGAGGCAGACTCCGTTCCCCCACGGCGTTATCGTCACCCTTCGCTCTGTGAAAGGAGGGTGCTGTCCGCCGCACCGGGTTGTGCGTAGTATGAAGGCTTGAGCGGCTCGGCAGCTGAGCAGTAGCAGCGAACAACACTCGGTGGGGACTGTCAGCAGATTTGCTCACGAAAGAGGCTCTCTCGAGTGACCCATACCATGTGGCAGTGGCTGGTCGGCTGTGTCTTTGTGTTGCTGCTGAGTTTTCCGACGCAGCTGCGCGGCGCTGATGCGCCGCTGCTGACCCTGGTGGCTCAGCCTGCACGAGTGGAGCTGACGACGCACCGACAGAAGCTGGTATTTTCGCAGAGCGACGGGCGATTCGTGCTCTCCACCTTTGTGCAGGATGGGGCGCAGTGGCGGGAACTGTTTAACGCGAGGCGCCCGCTGGTGGAAGGTTCGCAGTTCGATTTGCAGCCCAGCCGTTACTCCATCGACGTCGACACGGCCCGGCGAAAGGCCGTCACGTTTTTCGGCTCCCATCGTGAACCCGATTTCGAATGGAAGATGCGAGTCGACGCGGAGGCTGACAGTCCGCTTGTGCATTTCCTCATCATGTGTCATCTGAGCCATCCGTTGACGCTCGACGAAGCCCAACCGGTGGTGGCCTTGTGGCTGCGAGGGGGCCGTGTCGCGTTTCACCTGGACCAGGGGCCGGACAGCATCTATGGCAGCGCGGGGATTCCGCACGGCTATGGTTTTCCGGCGGCTTATCTCTGGGACGACCGGCGTGAAGCAGCGGTCTTCTTCAACATGACGCCGATGCACTGGATGCAACCTGACGGCGTGGCTCGCTTTCACGACGTACGCGTCATGACGCGCAGCGAAGCAGACTACACAGGCCTGGGGCTGCATTTCAAGCGGCTCTCCGGGAGTCATCTGCCTGCAGGTGACATGACCATCGAGTTTTATCTGCATCAGGGCGTTCGTTCTGACAAACCGACTGGTTTACAGGCACTCGATACCATGATCGGCCTGTTCTCGCCGCTCCATCCGGCAGATTCGGCGTTTCCCAGCAATCAATTGACTGGCCAGCCGGCGAGCTGGGAGATGTTTGCGCGTCAGGCAACCACCGACTTGATGGTCAACACGCAGACTGTCGCCGAAATTGTGGCCCCTTGGCGTGACTCGCCGTTGGAACTTGTGCCTGGACAGGAGAACATGATCGTGCATCCCGGTCGCGTGATGGACGATGCCGCTCAAACGCAACAGAACTGGGACTTCTCGACCGTCAATAATCATCTCACTCCCTGGCTGTTACTCGCCCGCCTGCATGACGATGAAGCTGCGTTTCGGCTTGCGCTGGAAAAGATGAACGCGCTGCCGCGGTTCTATGATCCTCGCGCTCGGCTGATGCGTCACGGTACTCGCCAGCCGCCGCACGTGGGCGACCTGGAGATGTGCTGGCAGAACTTCTTCTTTCATGAGGAGACCTTGCGAGCGGCGACGGCGGCCGGAGCTGACAACTTCAATCCGGCCGTGGTCGGACGCTTCCTGCTGGCTACCGGAGGGCTGCGCGAGCTGGCGCACCGTGTCGACTTCGTATTTCCACAGTGGTTTGATCCGTACCAGAAGCAGCCCGTGGTCCAGAATGACATGCAGTCATTGGGGATCGTCCGCGAGCCGTGGCAGGTCGGCGCTTATGCACATCTCATGATGCGAGCTTTCGAGATGACGGGTCGCAGCGAATTCCTGGTCGAGGCACGGTGTGCCGTGGAGACGTTGATGGAGCGTATGGACTTCCAGGTCCAGAACGAAGTATACGACCGCCGTTACTCGGAGGTGGCCGAGTTCCCCGTCACAGAGCTTTTCGGCAATGCGTGGGGAGTGGCGGCCGCGTATCGGCTGTACGAAGAGACGGGTGATGACAAGTTCCTCCGGTATTCGCGGGATTTCATGAACACGCTCTTGCGTCTCACGTTCTGGTACGAAGACGAGACGGATCCGGTCAGCCGGGAATTGCGCAACGCCGGCCTGTTCTACCCGCATTGCGGCGCGCACGTGGCAACTCCCTGGGAAACCAGTGAAACGCATTTGATCATCGCCTGGACGCTGAAGCACGACCGCACTCATCCGCTGACCGACCTGCTGCTGACGCTGTCGAACCTGAACCGCCTCAACTCGTTCTGTTTCTTCCCGGCTACGTGGACCGAACCTGTGCGGGCGCTCGACGGCGCCGACCGCCCTGAGCTGGGACAGTACTTTCCGATCGAGCCCTTCTATTGCCTGGAAGGAACGGGTGGACATCGTGGGCCAACCGCTGCCTATATGGCTGGTCTGGCACTCTGGAACGCCTGGCTCTACGAGGCGCTGGCGGAAGCCAGCGACCGAAGTGTGATGGTTTTGAATCTGGACGCGTTAGAGGACTATGATGAGGCCCTTTCGGGCAGTGAGCGGCACTTCGTGGTGTACAACAACAGCCCGGTCGAGCGAATCTTTCGCCTGCACGTGAAGCACCTGCCCGACGGACAGTATCTGACGACGATCGGCACTCGCGAGGAAGTCCGTTCGGGAACCGAACTCAGGGAGGGTTTGCTGCTGTCGTTGCAGTCGAGGGAACATGAGCGTGTTTCGTTGGTTGCCCGCGATCACCACGAGCGTCGGGCGCGAGGGGAGCAGACGCAGGCTGCTCAGAATGCTCTCGCGCATGCCTACCAGGTCCTGCAGGACGCGGCAACCGAGTCTCCGGCAGCAGCCCCGTTCGAGCCGCATGTGCAGGGTTTCAGGCAAGCGCTGCGTGCCTATCGTGCCGGGAATCTGGATCAGGCGATCGCAGATGCTCGGAAGCTGATCGAGACAATCGAGGGAGCAGGACTATCTCGGCAGTGAGCGACGTTCGAGTTGGACAGGGAAAAGGATCCGACCAATGGAATTCTCTGTGTCTCCGTGCCTCTGTGAGCTAGGTTCTTTCCGTCAGAAGCCAATGCGGAGGATCGAGAAGTCATCGTCGAGCACCTCTGCGCCACTGAGCGTGCGGACGTGGTGGAGCAGTTTGCTGAGCAGATCTTTGGATGCTTCTTCCGGCTGCGACAGAAACTGCACGAACTCCTTGAACGTCCACTCTTCGCCGTCAGTCTTGTGGATTTCGTGGGCCCCATCGCTGAACAGGTACAGGCGCGAGCCGGGGCGGATCTCGTGGCGCAGCGTCTCGAATTCGTCCCAGGGCAGGGCGCCGATCATAGGCGCATCGCACTCCAACGGAATTGGCGACAAGTTGTTGGGCTCGAAGAGCAGGGGAGGGGGATGGCCGGCCGCGGAATAGGCCAGCACCGAGTTCTTGCGGTCAAAGACGCCATACCAGATCGTGAAGAACTTGTCTCCGTAGTTCTCCATGGGAAACGCTTCGTTGAGCGCCAGCAGAACCTGGCCCGGCTCGCAGAAATCGGTGTTGGGCAGCGCGCGCGAGCGAAGCACGTTCATCACCGTTACGGAAAAGAGTGCGGAATCGAGACCGTGACCGCTGACATCGATCAGGTAGATGCCGAAGTGATCATCGTCGAGCCAGTGATAGCCGAACGTGTCGCCCCCCAGGTCGCCGCACGGAACGTATTCCCAGGTGGCCGAGATCGGCGTTTCCACCGGTTCGGGAAGCAGCTTGCGGACATATCGCCGCGCGGCTTCCATCTGGTCGGCCAGCTGCTTGCGACTCTTCTCGATCGTTTCGTACGCTTCGTTTCTCTGCAACAGGGTAATATAGCCTCGAGAATGGTAGCGGATGCGAGCGACGAGTTCGATTCGATCGGGGAGCTTCACCAGATAGTCATTCGCTCCCACGCCAAACGCCTCCGCCTTGGTGAGCGGTTCTTCCTTGCTCGAGAGCACGATCATGGGAGTGAACTGAGTGGTCGGATTGACTCGGAAGAACTTGACGAGCGTGAGGCCGTCGATTTGAGGCATCACCAGATCCTGCAGAATCACGGTCGGGCGGATCTGGTTGGCGAGTTCAATTGCCTGAGTCGGGTCCTGGCAGAAGTGGAAGCTGATGTCCGCCTCGCCTTCGAGCATTTTGCGCACGGCTTCCCCGATGATCTGCTGATCGTCCACGAGCAACACGACGATGGAAAAGTCAGTGATGCCGTCGGGTGGGGCTGTGCTGAGTGGGTTTCCTGAAGTGCTCATAATGATACCTGCCTGCAGATCCTGGATCGACAACTAAGGCTCACGTGGTCGCTGGGACTCACTTGGGCCGCATTACATGTTGAGCAATGTGACCGGCCATCTGTTCCAGCGACAGAACACGCTTGGCGGCTCCCAGCTCGGCAGCCGCACGCGGCATTCCGTACACCAGACTACTGCCTTCATCCTGCGCGACAGTATGCCATCCGCCTTGGCGCAGTCGCAACAGCCCCGCCGCTCCGTCGCGACCAATGCCGGTCAGCAGGACGGCAACGGAAGGAGTGGGCCAGTGATCAGCGAGACTGGAAAAGAACACGTCGACCGACGGGCGATAGGGATTCTGCAGCGGATCGGCGCGATACATCAGCCGCCGGTCGCTCCCCAGCACAAGGTGATCGTTGGTGGCGGCGACCAGCGCGGTTCCAGGGGCGAGCGAGTCGCCTCGCTCAGCCGGGCGGACCGTGCATTTCGACACTCTCTGCAGCCACTGTGCCAGGGACGAAGCGAATTCGGCCGCAATGTGCTGCACAATCACGACCGCCGCGGGAAAATCGGCCGGCCAGGAGGAGAGGATCTTCTCCAGCGCCTGAGGACCCCCCGTCGAAGTACCGATCGCCACCAGCGGGACGTGAGCAGGTGCGGAGCCTGACACAGCGGGCGTGCGCGGCTGGGTGGGAAGAGCGTCGAGTTTCCCTTTCGTCATGTCACGGCGAATCCGGTCGACCGCTTTCAGCCGAAGCAGCAACTGTGCTCCAGCTTCCTGTGGAGCCCGATCACCCAAGGTGGGCGTACAGACCGCATCGTAGGCGCCGTGTTCAAGTGCCTGGCACACTAGCGCATAGTTACCTGACACTGTGGCGGTCACGACCAGCACCGGACAGGGAGCTCGCAGCATGATCTCGCGCGTCGCTTCGGCACCGTTCATGACCGGCATCACCAGGTCCATTAACACGACGTCAGGGAGATCACGTTGACACCGTTCCACCGCTTGCCGGCCGTCTTCGGCCGTCCAGGCCACCTCGTGCTCGGGGTCGCTCGCGACGATGCGGCGAAGTGCTTCCGTGGCCAACCGCTGATCGTTCACGATTCCCACCCTCATCGCTCCGCCTCTCCGATCAGGTCCTGCACGGCGACGAGCAGCGTTTCGTCATGAAAACTGCTCTTCGTCAAGTAATAATCCGCTCCCACTTCCATGCCTCGCAGCCGATCTTCCTCGCGATCCTTGTACGATACGATGACGACCGGAGTCGAACGCAGCCGAGGGTCACTGCGGATCATACGAACTAGCTCGAAACCGTTCAATCGGGGCATGTCGATATCGGTGATCACCAGGTCGAACTTGACGCGGGACAGGGCGTTCCACCCTTCCATGCCATCGACAGCTACCTCCACGTCATAGCCTTGATTGGCCAACAGCTGCCGCTGAACTTCCCGCACGGTGATCGAATCGTCCACCACCAGGATCCGGCGAGCCGACAGCTCACGGGAGTCGGCTGCTCGTTGGTCGACCCGGCCGATCGCCGGCGAGTGCAGCCGCCGTTCGATCGAACGACGCATGTCGTCCAGGTCGACGATCAACACCGGCGATCCGTTGTCGAGGATCGCGGACGCACTGATATCGGGGACCTTGCCCAGTCGGGAGTCGAGTGGCCTCACGACCAGATCGCTTTCGCCCAGGAAAGCATCGACAATCAGGCCATACTGATCGCCATGGTGGCTGAACACGATGGCACAGACTTCATCCTGATCGCTTGGCGCAGCCTCCATCTCCAGGATCTCGCTCGCCAGCACGATGCCGATGTTGCGGCCGTCCACCAGGAAATACTGCCGGTTCTCCAGCGATTGCAGTTCCTCCCGACCGATTCGTACCAGTCGATCGATTCGGCTGTGAGGGAAGGCATATGTTTCGCCAGCCACCTTGGCCAGCACGGCGCGAATCACCGACAGGGTGATGGGCAGCTCAAGTTGGAATGTCGTCCCTGATCCCAGTTCCGACTGCACACGCACGGTCCCACCCACCGAATGCACCATGCTGTGCACGACATCGAGTCCCACGCCCCGCCCCGAGACCTCGGTGACTCCGTCGGTCGTGCTGAAGGCCGGCAGAAACAGGAACTCGTACAGCTCCGCATCGCTCAGTTGCTTCGCCACACGTTCATCGGCCAGCCTCCGCTGGATGACCTTCTGACGAATCCGCTCCAGATCGATGCCGCGCCCATCGTCACTCACGGTGATCACCAGCATGCCGGCTTTGTGCCGGGCTTCGATTTCCAGTCGCCCGGCTTCCGGCTTGCCCGCCGCAGTCCGCTGCGACGGTGACTCCAGTCCGTGGTCCAGTGCGTTTCGCAGAATATGGTTGAGCGGCGCCTCCAGTCGCTCCAGAATATCGCGGTCGACGGCCGTCGAGTCTCCGTGAACGGTGAACGTGACTTTCTTGTTCAGCTGTCGTGCCAGGTCGCGTACCATGCGAGGAAAACCTTGCACGCCATCGCCAAAAGGACGCATGCGGCTCGACACCACTTCGTTATAAAGCCGACTGTTGAGATCATCAGCCTGCCGCGCGCGAATCTCGAACTCCTGGATCTGGGCCCCCAGCAGTTGTCGGCATCCAACCAGTTGCTGACCCATGTCGGCCAGAAGCGACCCGCACTTGGGATCGACCAGCTCCTCAGGGACGGTCTGGTGGAGTTCCTCCAAGCGATCGGCCACTAGCGTCAGCTGCCGTTTGAGTTCCAGCAGCGACTTGGAAAAGGGCTGCAGCCATCTCGCCTCGACCAGCGACTCACCCGCCAGTGCCATGAGTCGAGTCAGGCTCTGCGCCGTGACACGCACGACCTGTTCGGGAGTTCGAGTGGGTGGAGCAGCCGGTTTGTCCGGCGCCTTGACCAGCTCGTCGGACGCCGGTTTCTGCTTCGATTCAGCGACGGTCCGCGTCGGTGTCACCGGGCCCGTCGTCGCTTGCTCGCCAGGGGCCGTTGGCGATGGCTGCGTGGTTACCTCTTCCTGGGAGACTACTTCCGTAGAGACAGCGCGGAGTATGGCAGGTGTGTTCTCGATCAACCACTCGTGATAGCTCGCTCCAACCGCTGCGGCAAGCTGCTCCAGCAGTCCGGTGGTCTCGAGAATGAGTTGCAGGTGAGCCTCCCGCGAGGAGGACGCTGTCTGCTGCGCGCCGGCCACGGTCGTTTGCAGCAGGTTTGTCAGTTCGATCGCCGTGCGGACACTGACCACGCGCGCGGCACTCTGGATCGATTGGATCGCCTTGACCAGGGAATCGATGTTCTGTTCTGTGACGAGCCTATCGCGGCTGCCGGTCAACACCTGGCAGATGGCTGCCACGTTCCGTTGGGTTTCTTGCTGG
>JBGSHS010000192.1:0-31483 GCA_041752115.1 Pirellulaceae bacterium
GTCGGCACAGCTGCCGCTGCAGGTGTGGTTGCCCGATGCGATGGCCGGCCCGACGCCAGTGAGCGCCCTCATTCACGCAGCCACCATGGTCACCGCCGGCGTCTATCTGATTGTGCGAATGCACGCGCTGTTCATCCCCGCCCCGTCGGTGCAAATGGTCGTGGCGGTGATCGGAGCGATCACGTTGCTGCTGGCCGGATGCAGCGCATTGGTGCAGCGTGACATCAAACGCGTCTTGGCCTATTCCACCATCAGCCAGATCGGCTACATGTTCCTCGCTCTGGGCGTAGGAGCCTGGTCGGCGGCCATGTTTCACTTGGTGACGCACGCCTTCTTCAAAGCGCTGTTGTTCCTGGGCGCCGGAGTGGTGATTCACGCCATGCACGAGGAACACGACATGTACCGCATGGGCGGCCTGCGTCGGCAACTGCCGCTGACGTTCTGGACATTTCTGATCGGTGCGGGGTCGCTCTCAGCAGTGCCTTTGGTTACGGCGGGGTTCTACAGCAAGGACCTGATACTGGCCAGTGCGTGGGAAGCGACCGAAGGCGGGCTATGGCTGTGGAGTGCGGGATTGGTGGGGGCTCTTCTCACCTCGCTCTACACGTTTCGCACGGTGTTCCTGACTTTCTTCGGGCCATCACAGCAGCCGATCGCTCATCGACCCGGGTGGGCCATGCAATGGCCGTTGCTGGTGCTGGCCATCCTGTCGCTGGTAAGCGGCTTCGTGGAACTGCCTGCATCACTGGGGAACCAACCGCGGCTGTCCACCTTTCTTGAATCGGTCTTGCCACCGGTTTCCGCGCACCCGACGTTGACAACTGAGATCGCACTGCAGGTGACCGCCGGAGCCGTTTCGCTGCTCGGAATCCTGCTGGCATTCTTCTTGTTTCTTCGTCAGCCTCGCACAACGACCTACTGGACCCGAACGGCACCGGCCAGGTTGCTGCGTCGCTGGTGGGAAGGAGGCTGGGGTTTTGATCGCATCTACCAGACGCTGCTGATCCGACCTTACGTCTGGCTGGCACACCGTGATCGGCACGATGTATGCGATGTGCCGTTCCAGTGGCTGGCAGCGATCTGCCGAATGAGCTGGTACGGGCTGAGCGAGACACAGACCGGACTGGTGCGATGGTACGCGGCCGCTGTAGTGGCAGGTGCGGTGATCGTCATTGCAGCGATGGTGATTTTATGATCTTGTCGTGGCTCATCCTGTCGCTGTTGCTTTGTGGCTCCCTGGCCTGGCTCACCGGCCGCTGGCACTCCGACCTGCCCCGGTGGGTATCGCTGATCACCGTGTGCATTCACCTGGCGTGCATCGTGGCCATCTGGACGGGGTCAGTGCAGCTGCCTGGGGCAGGGGAGGGGACTCGATGGTACGCGGTGTATGAGCGCCCGTGGATTCCCGAGTTCGGCGCCAGTATCCACCTCGGACTGGACGGGCTGGGACTGCTTCTGATCGTTCTGACCGACCTGCTGGGGATCATGGCGATATTGGCTTCGTGGGAGGAGATCACGTTGCGCAGTGGTTTCTTCCACTTCAACGTGCTGGCGATTCTGGCGGCGTTGACAGGCGTCTTTCTGGCACTGGATCTACTGCTGTTCTACGTCTGCTGGGAAGTGATGCTCGTACCGCTCTATCTGCTGATCGCCATCTGGGGTCACGAACGCCGACTCTATGCCGCGATGAAGTTCTTCATTTTTACGCAAGCGAGCGGACTGTTGATGCTGCTGGCGATCGTCGGACTGTATTTCCTGCGGGGCCAGGCCAGTGGCACGTACTCGTTCGATTACCTCGAGCAACTCGAGTTGGCAACGACCGATCCTGGCTGGACCCGCTTCACCTTCTGCCTGATGCTTGGCTTCTGCGCTGCTTTTGCCGTGAAGCTTCCCACCGTTCCCTGGCACACCTGGTTGCCCGATGCTCATACGGAGGCGCCGACGGCCGGCAGCGTGATACTCGCCGGACTCGTGTTGAAAGCCGGTGCCTTCGGCTTCTTTCGGTTTATGCTGCCGCTGTTCCCGGCCGAGTCCCAGTTGCTGACTCCCTATGCTCTGACACTCGCCCTTGTCGGCATCCTGTACGGCGGCCTAGTGGCATTCGGGCAGACGGATCTGAAGCGTCTGGTAGCCTATACCAGCGTCAGCCATATGGGATTCGTACTGCTGGGCATCTTCGCCTGGAACCAGCTGGCCTGGCAGGGAGCCGTGCTGGTCATGATCTCGCACGGCATCAGCACAGGGGCCCTGTTCGTCCTGGTCGGAGGTCTGCAGCATCGGCTTGGCAGTCGAGAGCTGAGCCGCATGGGTGGGCTGTGGTCGATCATGCCACGGATGGGAGGCTGGTCGATGGTGTTTGCCATGGCCTCGCTGGGCTTGCCGGCCGTTGGTAATTTCGTGGGGGAGTTTCTCGTCCTGTTAGGCACCTATCAGACCAGGCCTGCGTTTGCGGCGGTGGCTACACTTGGCTTTGTCGTCGCCACGGCCTACTCGCTCGCAATGATGCAGGGAGTGTTTTTCGGGCCCTGCCGCCAGGCAGAGCACGTTGCGGATAGCACACGGCGTGAAAACCTCATCATGGTGACCATGACCGTCACCATCCTCACTCTGGGACTCTTTCCCCAAGCCGTACTCGACACGAGCGAACCGACCATGACAGAAGTGCGCCAGCGTGTCGATCAAATGGCACCCGACCGGCATTCGGCATTCAACGGCTCCACCCGCACCGGACATGCAGACTCCATATCCGCTATGGCTCCTCACAACGACGGCCGGCGAATCGTGTCGGACGGTAACGAGAACGGTGAAGAGATTGACGTCGATTCACAGGGAGGCATTCCGTGAGCCACGCCGACTTCACTGCATTACTTCCACAGCTGATTATCGCCGGCACAGCGATCACCGTGCTCGTTGTCCTGACGGTGCGGCGACATCATGGAGCCGTGGCGGTTACCACCGTGGCCGGCTTGCTGCTGGCCCTGGCAACTTCACCCAGGGCCGCAGCCGCTGCTCCACGCAGCGTCACGACATTGATCGTCGTCGACAGCTATTCCATCTTCTTCACAGGATTAGCATGTGCGGCAAGTGCTGCCATCGCGCTGGTCGCCTACGACCTGTGGCGCGAGCGAGCGGGGGATGCCGAGGAGTTCTATGTGCTGCTTCTCTGTGCCACACTTGGAGCATGCGTGCTGGCCAGCACAACCCACTTCATGGCGATTTTCCTCGGGCTCGAGACCCTCAGTGTTTCCCTCTATGCCATGATCGCCTACTGCCGTGACGATCCGTTGGGGCTGGAAGGAGGTATCAAGTACCTGATTCTCGCCGCCGTCGCGTCGGCTTTTCTGCTGTTTGGTATGGCGTTAGTCTACGCTCAGTCAGGCGTCATTTCGCTGTCGCTGCTGAGCGTCGCCGAGCCGCGTGAGGGGAGTACGATTACAGCGGCGTTCGGAGTGGGACTGGCGATGATCCTGGTCGGATTCGGGTTCAAGCTGGCTGTTGTCCCTTTCCACATGTGGACGCCAGACATTTATCAAGGGGCACCTCCGCCAACCGCCGCATTCGTCGCGACTATCTCGAAAGGAGCGGTGCTGATACTGCTTCTGCGAATGACCAACGTTGTGCCACAGAGTCTGTGGCCACATCTGACTGTGATCCTCGCTGGCGTCGCGGTTCTCTCCATGTTCACGGGCAACCTGCTCGCTCTGCGACAGCCGGATCCGCGACGCATCCTGGCTTACTCGTCAATCGCTCACATGGGCTACTTACTGGTGGCAGTGATTGCAGGCGGCAAGATCGGCCTGGCCGCCGTCGCCTTCTACCTGATCGCGTATTTCGCCGCCATGATCGGAGCGTTTGCGGTGTTGGCCGTTCTCGCACCAGAACCAACAGCAAGCGGTCTGCAAGAGCTGCTGCGAGGACTTGCCTGGCGCCGTCCGCTACTGGCCGGAACGCTTGTTACAGCTTTCCTGTCACTGGCTGGCATTCCCTTGACCGCCGGCTTCCTCGGGAAGCTCTATGTTCTTTCGGCAGGGGTCGATGCAAGTAACTGGCTGTTAGTGATTTCGTTCGTTCTCAACAGCGCACTGGGTCTGTATTATTACTTGCGAGTGGTAGTGTCTTTGTTCCGCTCGGATCACACGTTGAGCGTACCCGACCAGCAATCGCATCACTCGCCCACGCCATCGCACAGACTGTCCGCTCACTTCGCCACCGGCGTCGTGCTGCTGGTACTGTGCGGCTCCTTGATTTGGCTGGGAATCTATCCTGGGCCATTGATTGCTTTCCTGCAAAGCATGGTCAGCGGCTGGCCGTCCTGAATCAGCCACCAAGGACTCAGCCCGCAACCAGAATCGCCGAACACGTTATTGCTCGAGATCTTCCGTCGCGAAGCGACGGTTGCTTCACACTGCGTGGTGACAGAGTGTCACGGTCTTGTCACCTCAGTGTGCGTATCACAACACCTTGCATCAACAGTGCCTCACAGTCGTTTGCCACCACCCCCCATTTCTATATTTGCGTCAATATGGTGATGGCGGCGTTAAGCAGTGGCCTAAAGGATCGGCTCAAGTACACGGTTGATCGGTTCATCGACTTTGACAGCATCTTGCTCGTCGATACTCGGCACCCTGACGATGACGATTTCTACCACGAGTTCTTCGCCACAGTTTCGAAATCGCCAAAAGAGTGACGCCAGATATCGCATACGTCTCTGGGAAGAAATTTGAAATCCTGATTGACTGCCACCTCCCCCCAATTACTATGGAAGTTTGGCTAGGCTGATGCGACTGGTGCAAAAGGCCCATTACCTTGGGGATGACAACATGAGACGGTTAGTTGTTGCTTTAGCAATGATAATGGCGTTTGGCAGCGGAGACGCAACCGCAGGTATAATCGTACCAATAAACCCAGCGGCGACTTATTTACGAACTAATGAGGATCCCCTGGCACTTGATGCGACTCCCATTGATCTCGCTGCACTTTCCATCTCACCTGGCGACCAGATTTGGCTAGAAAGGCTGGGAGCATACAATCCGTGGGGTGCTTTCGATCCTGACCGCGATTACTACAGATACATGATTGGTGTTTTCAGCACCACCAGCACGCTCCTCTCCAGCGACCAACAGTATCGCGTGCCTGGTGCAGTGATGTCGGCTGGTTTTCCGTACGAGACCGTTCCGACCTACATAGGCAGTCTCCCCACTGACATCCCAGAGGACTTCTGGATAGCCACGGAATACATCCACGGTTTCTCAATTACTGTTCCGCCAAGCGCTCGGTATCTGTTTGTAAATTCACTGGACAGCTTTTACGGGCCCGCAACTGATCCTAACGGAGATTTTGCGTTGAAAATCTCCACTTCATGCTGTGATTGCTGCGTTCCCGAACCCTCCTCTCTGGCCCTCTGGTCGCTTCTTGGAATCGTTGGATACGTGACTGGCAAACGCAGAAGGCGTCGCTGTCAACTGTAGATCTCATCCATGCAACTTTCATGATTCACATCACACTGCTCATGGTTCACACCGTAGCAGTGGCACAGTTGTGACATGACATGTCCGATGCAATACCACAGTACACCCGTAGCGTTACTCACTGTTCTGTTTCTTGAGTTCCTCCAAGATTCCTTTCATAGTCTCCGCAGTCTTATCTTTCTTCCGCAGAAGATACTGGAAGCCTCTGAGTATGGCTGCGAGCACAAGCCACAGAGACGCTTCAAGAAGCGCGCCCGCAATCGCTCCAAAAGTGCTTGCACTAACTTCGGCGTTTTCAGCCGTTGCTCCAAAAAAACCAATTACAACCCCTGCCGCCAAAAGGAAACCCGTGGCGGCAATCGCAACGCAGCATCCTGCATACTGTTCCAAGGCAACATGCTGATCGCCTGATTGTTGCCCTTGTGACTCGTATTGTACTTCCTGCTCCTGTTGCTTCCTCACCTCTTCCTTTTGCTTCAACTCCTTCTGCAATTCGTCGAACCGCTTTACACTGCTACGTGGACCTGCTGCATCCTGCTGCTCTCCAGCCGCTGCCTGCTCAGCTCTTAGTTGTTGTAGCTCTTGCTTGCGTTTGTTCCCTTCTTCCTCAATCGCTTTCGCAACGAGTTATTCTCAGAAGATGTGTTCTAGCAAGGGAGAAAAAGGCGGCGTATCCTGCTGGTGATTTTCCAGAACCGAAGTTCGTCAGCGGCCCGACGAGGACACGGAGGATGCGCCATGCGTCAGCGTACGAAAGACCAGCCTGTGATGCTAGAGGTGGAAGAAACTGATGTGGAGGTGGTCGCCTTTCGGGAATCGTTGGGTGGTCACAGTCCCCTGGATGACCTGGTACGGCAAGGCGCTCAGAAGATGCTCCAAGCAGCCTTGGAAAGCGAAGTCGATGCGTTTCTGGCACGCTATGAGGATCGCCCAGTCGAGAAGGGCAACTGCCTGGTGGTCCGTAACGGCCGATTGCCATCACGAGAGATCCTGACCGGTGCCGGTCCTCTGGAGGTGCAATAGCCGCGCGGGCGGGATAAGTCGCCGGAGACGATCGAGCGTGTCCAGTTCAGTTCGGCCATCCTGCCGCCTTACCTGCGGCGGAGCAAGTCGGTCGACGAGCTGATCGCCTGGCTTTACCTCAACGGAGTTTCGACCGGTGACTTCCAGGAGGCCCTGCAGTCTCTGCTGGGAAAGCATGCCAAGGGCCTCAGCGCCAACGTCGTCGTACGACTCAAGGAGCAGTGGAGCCAAGAGTACGAACAATGGAGTCGTCGCGACCTGCGCGGCCAGCAGTACGTGTACATCTGGGCCGACGGCATTCATGTCAACATTCGCCTGGAAGACGCGGACAACAAAGGACAATGCCTGTTGGTGCTGATGGGGACCACCGTCGACGGGCGCAAGGAGCTGATTGCCGTGCAAGACGGCTACCGGGAGAGCAAACAGAGTTGGCACGAGTTGATGGTGGACTTGAAGCAGCGTGGACTCACGGTGGCACCCAAGCTGGCTATTGGCGATGGGGCACTCGGCTTCTGGACTGCTCTCGCCGACGTCTTTCCTGAGACGCGTGAGCAACGTTGCTGGGTGCACAAGACGGCGAACGTCTTGAATTGAATGCCCAAGAGTGTGCAACCGAAAGCCAAGGCCGCTCTGCACGAGATCTGGATGGCGAGCACCAAGCAGGATGCCGAGAAGGCGTTGGAAGCCTTCCTGGAGAAGTACCACCCGAAGTACGACGCGGCCTGTGACATCCTACGAAAAGATCGGGACGTGCTGCTGACCTACTATGATTTTCCTGCCGAACACTGGAAGCATCTAAGCGAGTACATCGTCTTTTGCATTGGCAGCGGTACGTCGCACAACCGCGGTCGCCGCTTCAGGCGTCCCCTTCCATCGTCTGTGCCATACCCAGCTCCTGAGCGGCAGCCTGTTCAAAACGTCCCATCTGCAGCAGCAGCTCGCGAATTTCGGGCAGCACCTGATTGTTCGCCAGCTTGTCAAACAAATCGACGATGGCTGACTGCAGGATGAGCGCTCGAGCAGCTACTTCCTGCACATCGGTCTTTTCAGTGGCGCAGAGACTGGCCAATGCCTCTTCCATTTCCTCGGTCGGCGCGTACTGGACCCACGTCTCAGCGGTCTTCGTTTCCTGCTGATCTCCCAGCGATTCCAAGGCGGTGATCAATGCTTGTTGACGCTGCTGAAAATATCTGGCCAGCAGTTCGCTGCGTCCAGGCACGGCGGCGGCAACCTTGCTGCAATGTTCGGCCGCCGCAGCGTGGGTCTGACGAATCTGCTGAAAGATGTCCTGGAGTGGAACGTAGGTATAGGCCATATCACACCTGTCACAGAAGCGAGGTTCGAGTTGGGTGGCGCAGGCTGGCCTCGGGAGCAACTCAGCTTCCGCGGCACCATGTCCCATCGAGTACGGAAGGCCGGGGGTCGAGACAAGCTAAGAGTCCGATGGAAAACCGCAGAACATCGAACCGAGAATCGCAGAACGGTAAAGGAAGAAAAGGCCTTGCCTGAGCGATAGCCGCGCGATCGCAGGGCACTGCAGAACGCGATTCTTCTCGATGAGCATTTGGACATTCGTTGTTCGATATTCTGTGATTCAGACCCGTAGGTGGCCAACGCCGCCAGCTGTTCAACTGCAGCCAGACGCTGCAAGATCCAGGTTGTTTCTCTGGCTGTAAGTACCGTGGAAACCTGCAAACGTCATGCCAGCAAAGTGAACGGGTGGTCAAACCCGGTTCGGTCCGACTGGTCGCGCCGTGGGGGAGGGGCCTTGTGCCGCTGCCAAGGTGAACATCCGCGTCAGATCGTGCCAGGATGTAGACCCAAGCGCTGCGATCGAGTTACAATGGCCGCTGTCAGCGGCAATCGCCTCTGAGCTCCTTGATCCCCACGTGCAGGGAGGGGTAGAAGCCGGAGCTGATTGCCACGTTTTCGCACCACCGTGGATGCTGTTGGCAGGAGAAAGACCATGCCGTTCTCGATGTCCCGTCGCTCGTTTCTTGGAACAACAGGCAGCGTATTACTTGCCAGCGGCGTGGCGGCACGTCCGCTGGCGGCCGCTGAGGCAGCTGGCTGGCCCAAACTGCGGCCGCTGAAGATCTACGTCGTGTACTTGGGCACGGGCGGAGCGTGGCCCAAGCCCGAGTTTGATGCGCCGCGTGAGATTCGCGAGAAGTTCGCTCCGCATCTGGACCAGGTGGCGACGACGCTGGGCGATGTGCAATGGGTGGGAGGTGAGCTGATTCTCAACAACGCGAAGCAAACCGCTGAGCTGTTACCGAAGATTGAGGCGGAGCAGGCCGATGCGATTCTGGTCATTCACCTGGCGTTTGGTAACGCAGAGCCATTTCGGATCCTGGCCGGCAGTGGCCGCCCGGTGGCGATCTATTCTCAGCCGTTCAGCGGACACGACTGGATGTATGTACCGCGGTTGCAGCAGGAAGGACTGCCGCTGATCCTGGCCCCTTCGCGCGACCTGGGCGAAATTGACCGTCTGGCAGCCCTGTTGCGTGTTCCGGCGCGGATGAAACAGTCCAAGATCATCCTTGTGGGAAACCCGGGCTGTGCCGCCGGCACCGCCGCGGCGTGCGATTTCCAGCAGGTGAAGGAGAAGCTGGGGCCGGAAGTCATCCAGATCACTCCCAGCGAGTTCGTCAAGGTCCACCAGTCGATTGATGTGGCGGCTGCAGAGCAGGAAGCCATGGAGGTATGGTTGACTCAGGCAAAAGAGCTTGTCGAGCCGACACGTGCCGAGGTCGTCAAGAGTTGCCAGACTTACCTGGCGATGAAGAAGTTGATGTTGGACCATGGGGCGCAGGCCATTACGGTCAAATGCCTGGGAGGCATTCCCATTCAGACGCTCGGCTACCCGTGCCTCGGTTTCAGCAAGCTGCTGGATGAGGGTGCCATTGGAGCGTGCGAAGCCGACATGGATTCGACGCTGACCATGTTGATGTTCCTGTATGCCTTCGGACTTCCCGGCTTCATCTCCGATCCGCTGATCGACACCGCAAAGAATTCGGTGATTCATGCACACTGTGTGGCTCCCACCCGCATGCGAGGTCCCGCATCGGAGCGACTGCCGTTCTCGATTCGCAGTCATCGCGACGACAATCTGGGAGCATCGCTCGAAGTGTTCATGAACGGGGACGTGGGCGAGCGGCTGACGTGGGCGAAGCTGGCCAATCTCGACACGATCTTGATGACGACTGGCACGATCCTCGAAGTCTGCGATTTCGACGACCGCGGGTGCCGCACGCAGGTCGTGGCTCAAGTCGACAATGCTCGGCAGCTGTTCGAACAGTGGGGTGGAGGTGTGTTATCCAATGATATGATGACGTTGCTGCACCGCGTGGTGTATTACGGCGATCACACGAACAACGTGAAGGACCTTGCTCATTTGATGGGGCTGAAAGTATTGCAGGAAGGTCAAGAGATGGCAACCACTTGAGTGAGTCAGATAGGATGGGAACGATTTCTTTTCGCATCATTGCCGCATCGATTGTCGCTATCATCGGGGCCGCTGCAGCACTGGGACAGAGTGTTGCAGCGGCCGCCGCCCAGCCGAACATCGTGTTCATCCTCGCTGATGATATGTCCTTCGAGACGATTCGCGCGATGGGGAACGAAGAGATTGAGACTCCCAACCTGGATCGGCTGGCACGCTCTGGGGTGACATTCACACAAGCCTACAACATGGGCGGCTGGCACGGGGCGATCTGCGTGGCAAGCCGCACCATGTTCCACACCGGCCGTTTTCTCTGGCACGCACGACAATTGGAGCCGCGTTTGAGTGAGGAGGCGGCTGCCGGCCGATTGTGGCCTCAGTACTTTCGAGACGCGGGGTACCGCACGTACATGACAGGCAAGTGGCACGTGCAGATCGACCCGGCGCAGCTGTTCGATCATGTGGTGCACGTGCGGCCTGGAATGCCCAGCGACGTGAAGGCAGGTTACCAGCGGCCACCCGCGGACGAGGTTGACACCTGGCGTCCCTGGGATCCGCAGTGGGGCGGATACTGGGAAGGTGGTACGCACTGGAGCGAGGTGTTGGCAGACGATGCCGTGGCCTTTCTGCAGCAAGCGGCTCAGGAGAGTCGTCCCTTTTTCCTCTATCTGGCGTTCAACGCGCCGCACGATCCGCGGCAGTCACCGCAGGAGTATGTGAACCGGTATTCGTTGGAGAAGATCGCCGTGCCGCGCAATTTTCTTCCCGAGTATCCGTACAAAGAGGAAATCGGCGCCGGCACCGATCTGCGTGATGAACAACTCGCTCCCTGGCCGCGGACTCCGCACGCGATCCAGGTCCACCGGCGAGAATACTATGCGCTGATCACGCACATGGATGACCAGATCGGCCGTATCCTGGCAGCATTAGAGCAGACCGGCAGGGCCCGGGAGACGGTGATCCTGTTTACGGCCGACCAGGGACTCGCGGTTGGGCACCACGGTCTGATGGGCAAGCAGAACATGTTCGAGCACAGTGTGCGAGCCCCGTTGATCATCGCCGGACCAGGCATTCCTCCAGGCCAGCGGATCGATACGCCGGTCTATGTGCAGGATCTGATGCCCACTTCGCTGGAGCTAGCCAGCTGTAAGGTTCCGGAGCACGTGGAATTCCGCAGCTTGCTCCCTTTACTTCGGGGCGAGCAACGCGCCCAGTATGAGTCGATTTACGGCGCTTACCGGGATGACATGCAGCGAATGATTCGGCAGGGCGATTACAAGCTGGTGGTGTATCCGCGTATGCACAAATCGTTGTTGTTTAACTTGCGCGAGGATCCGCTGGAAATGAACAACTTGGCGGACAATCCGCGGTACGCCAAGGAACGTGACGCTCTGGCAGCAGAGCTGACCCGATTGCAGCAGCAACTCCACGACCCGCTGCACTAGCCCTTCATTCCCCGCCGGCAACGGCTCGCCAGTTACCAGCGGCAGCAATGCTCCTGGCTCCCAAATGACCGAGCGCGATTCGGCAACACCTGATGCCCAATGACGAATGCCCAATGACGAACTACCCCATGACGAACCAACGTGCCATAGGAATTCGGCGCGCCGCAGGAACGTGCTCGCTGATTCAGTGACTTTCCGCAGGCGTGGGGCCCGGTAGCTGGGGTGCAGCGCTGTCGAACAGCTGTTTTCGGAGCGATTGGTGCGAAGTGGGCAGCTTCAGCATCGGCGCAAGTTCAGCAAACTGCTGGTCGGTGCGGCGAAACAGTTCTTCCAGCTTGAGGCTCAATCCGCCAAAGGCGCGGGAGAAGACCTCCTGGAATAGTTCGCGTTCGACCCACGTTTCGTCCTGCGAACCTGGCAGGAGCGCGGATAGCGCTACCAGCGCAGGCAGAGGATCTCGCGTGAGCCGAGCCAGTCCGTACTCGGTATCGCAATGACGTTCGATCAGGTCGATCAACGCATCTGGGAGGTTCCAATGGCGACACAGGATCGCACCAATGGTAGCGTGCGTCCAACCGAATGCCTCCAATTCCAGTTCGGACAGGCGTGCAGTCGTCTGCTCGGATCGCAAGAGCAGCCGCGTGTACGGCTCACGCACGGCGCGAACCAGCAAGGGGAGTGCCACGTCCTGTAAGAGAGCTGCCGTGAAGGGGCCATCACTGTCGTCTAGTTGCAGCTCATGCGCTGCTGTCCGAGCAAAGACGGCCCGCCGCAGCGAATCCCGCCACAGTCTCTGGAGGGCGAAGGAACCGCATTTGGGATCAGGAATCGTGCTGAAGACGGCGCTCCACAGCACGAAGTTGTTGATCGTACGCGTACCGACGAGTGTGAGCGCCTGCCGCACCGATGCGATCTCGCGCGACACACCGAAATAGGACGAGTTGACAAATCGCAAGACCTGGCTGGCCATCCCCGGGTCCGACTCGATAGGAATGGCGAACTCGGGAGGTCCGTTGTCGGGATCACGGGCCAGCTCCAGCAGTTTCACGGCGCTCTGCGGCAGCGCCGGCAGCGCGGCGTGGTGCAAGACCTGATGGGGATCAACCGGCACAGCAAACGTATTGGTCATCGACGGGAGTCCTTATCTCGTTCATGAGAGATCAACACGAGATGCGCGGCGAACCGCACTGTGCCAGGAGGTCGTTCACGAGGCTCTGCAATCGCGTCGCTTCACCGAGCACCCGTGGCACGAACTCATCAGGTCCACCAGCGACGGACTGTGAGAGTGAGACGGCGTGCGCTGCGGCGGTCTGAGCGGTCTTGATGATTCCGGCCCGACGGCGACGGACATCTGCTGCGCCGTGATCCTCGGCCCAGTCACCCTGCCTCAGGGCCCAATTGCGGAACCACCGCAGCAATGTGGCCCGACTGATCACGCCGGTCGGCCGACGCTGTTGCACCACGACGATGCGAGGCAGTGACACGCGGGACAGGAACTGATAGATCACTTCAATCGGCGTATCCTCGTCGTAACAGACGACATCGCTGCGCATCACCTCACCGATCGGGTCATCCCAGCCATCTCCCAGAGCGGTACGTTCCAAAAGATCCGAATCACTGACAACTCCGACGATCAGCCCTTCACGATCCACGACTGGCGCCGAGGTGACGCGGAGTTGCAGGAACAGATCGGCTGTCTGAAAGACGGTGTCTTCTGCTCTGGGGCAGAAGACTGCCGCCGACATCACGTCGCGCGCGACGATCCCGTTAAGTGGCCCTTCGCCCCGCTGGGCCCCCGATAACTCAATCAGACGGGCATGCAGGAAGCTGAACCGCACGACCGAGTCGCGACCGGCTTGCTTGGCGGTCATGAGCGCCTGGTCAGCCAGCGCCGCGAGCCCTTCGGGAGCGAACACATCCTGCAGTTTCTCTGCCACGCCGAAACTGGCCGTCACGCGGATCACTGCCTGCTCGACCTGAACCTCGGTTTGCGCAATCGCCGTGCGGACTCGCTCAGCCCAGCACGCGGCCTCCGATTCAGTCGTCTCGGGAAGAAGAATACAGAATTCCTCTCCCCCATAGCGGCATGCCACGTCACTGCGACGGCATTGGCCGCGCAGTATCTCGGCGACGTGACGCAGGACCAGGTCGCCGGCCGCATGCCCGTGCGTGTCGTTCACCTGCTTGAAGAAGTCGATATCAACCATCACGCAGGAGAGGGCAGATCCTGGATAGCGGTCGGTTCGTGACCATTCCTGCACGAAACGCTGATGAAAGGCCCGGCGGTTCAGGAGCCCGGTCAACGGATCACTCTGCGAGGCGTCACGCAGTTTCTGCTCCATGTCCAGAATGCGTGCTCCAGCTTCCAGTCGGGCCAGTAGCACTGCCCGACGAATCGGCTTGGACACGAAATCGTCGGCACCAGCGGCCAACCCGGCGATCATGTCGTCCGAGTCGGAGTAAGCGGTCAACAGCAGAAAATAGACGTAGTGGGCCAGTTCACGTGCTCGCAGCTTCCGGCAGAGTTCGATGCCGTCGAGGCCGGGCATATCCCAATCGCAGATCACCAGATCGGGCAGAAAACGTTCGATCTGCTCCCAAGCCTGCTGCCCATCACTGGCTTCCCGCACGTGATATCCCGCCGACGAGACAAGGGCGGATACGAGTCGCAACGTCGAGCGATCGTCATCCACCACCAGGACACTCTTCGGCTGACCGTCAACAACAGACATAGGACCACTCTGCCATGAAACGACCGTGCACGCTTCGGCAACACTTGATGGGAATGACGAATGACGAAATACCCAATGACGAAATACCCAATGACGAAATACCCAATGACGAAATACCCAATGACGAATGTAATGACGAAGCTCCAGTGCCGAACTCGCGTGCGATCAAAGGTCGACGCGGTTCGCTTCCGGATCGACTATGTAGGACTCGGTTTCCTTTCGTCATGGGTTAGTTCGTCACCCCTTTTTGTCAGCGGCGCACCGCAGAATCTCGCTCGTTGATTCAGTTTGTCAGACCGGTTTCGCGGCTGATCAGAGCTGAGTCTGACGCTTTGGCCGGTCGCCCCCCATGAATTACCACTTTCGTCCCGACACAACTCATCTTCATCCCCTGCTCCTACGACGGCACAAACGAAGCAGGCACATCGACCGGCCAGGACGCGGCCATCGTGCCAGGCTGCGGAGCGAGAAAACGGGCGATCGTCGGCAGAAACTTCGCATGATTGATCGGCTTGCTCAAATAGGCATCGCACCCCGCGGCGAGACATTCCCTTTCATCGCCTTCCATGGCATGCGCCGTCAAAGCAACAATGGTCTCTCGATAACCTTCTTCACGCAAGGTGCGCACGGCGCTGTAGCCATCCATCACCGGCATCTGCATATCCATCAGGATCAGGTCGTACGGTTTCCCCTCACGCACCGCGGCACGTACCTGCTCGCAGGCAAGCCGTCCATTCTCAACCAGTGTCAGTTCTGCACCCGCCTTCCGCAGGATGAAGGCGATCAGACGTTGATTGTCGGGACCGTCTTCCGCCAGCAGAATGCGGCCGCCGAGCCGGACCGCCTGCGGAGGAACCGTGTTCGATTCTGCGTCCGCCAGGGAACTCTCGGCAAAGGACTCAACCCACGTCGCCCCTTCCAGCCGTTGAGCAGCGATTGTTACGGAGAACCGGCTTCCTTCTCCAGGTGAACTCTGGACGACAATATCGCCCCCAAGCATCACCGCCAGCCGCTTGCTGATCGTCAGCCCCAGGCCGGTCCCGCCGAAGCGTCGAGTCGTGGACGAATCGGCCTGCGTAAACGGTTGGAAGAGTCGTTCGATCTGGTCAGGAGCGATGCCGATCCCGGTATCGACGACATCAAATTGCAGTCGATCGGCGGCATCGTCGCCAGCCAGGAACTGCGCCTCGATATGCACCGTCCCCTGTTGGGTGAACTTAATGGCATTGCCCACCAGATTGATCAGGATCTGTCGGAGTCGCCTGGGATCGCTTTGGATGCTCGAGGGCAGTGGACTGGCGAAACGCACGGTCAAGGGGAGCGACTTCGACTCCGCCCGCACGCGCATGAGCGACACGACCTCGGCCAGCACCTCGTTGGGCGAGCAGGCCGTCCGCTCAATCTCAAATCGATCCGCTTCAATCTTGGACAGATCGAGAACGTCGTTGATGAGCGTCAGGAGATATTGGCCGTTGCGGTGGATTGTCTCGATCGCGTCTCGGCGGGCGGCAGGGGCCCGATCGAGATCCGATTCGCCTCGCAGGAAATCGGCAAAGCCCAGGATCGCCGTCATCGGTGTGCGAATTTCGTGGCTCATATTCGCCAGGAATTCGCTCTTGGCGCGCGTGGCCGCTTCCGCTTTGCGATTCGATTCCGCCAGCGCCCGGTTGGCAGCCTCGAGGGCCACGACGTGCGTCGCCAGTCGTTCCTCGTTTCGCTTGCGACTGGTGATATCACGCAAGATCCCCACAGCATGCCACTCGCCCCGCAATTTCACAGCCGACAGCGACAGTTCGACGGGGAACTCCTCCCCTCCGCGCCGCAAGGCCGACACCTCCACCAGTTGCCCGATCGCCTTGCCAGTACCCGCGCGCTGAAACAAGGGGAACGCCTGCTGGTGTGCGGACAGATACCGAGAGGGTGTCAGCAGAGTGTGGAGGTTTTCGCCCACGACCTCCCCGGCTGAATAGCCGAAGATGCGAGTCGCCGCATCATTCCACATGGAGATATTGCCGACACTATCGAGCATGATAATCGCGTCCTGAGCGGCATGCAGTACCGTCTCGAGCCTTTCCTGGCTCTCACGTAACAGCGATTCCACGTTTCTCTGCTGAGTAACATCGAGATCGGATCCTCGATAGCCGAGCAGAGCACCATCGGGCCCCAGGATGGACAGCGCGTTTCTCGACACCCAGATGACCTGTCCGTCCTCTCGTTCGATCGGCCCCATCCACTGACGCACCGGCTCTCCACTGCCTGCCGTGGCGAACACTGTCTGACGGATCTCGGCACGATACGATTCGGGATGAAGATCGTAGAAACAGCGTTTTCCTACCAGGTCCTCGCTGCGGTACCCCAGTACCTCCTCGGCCACGTTGTTCACGTAGGTGAAGCGGCCCGACGCATCAGTCTCCCAGACAACTTCCCGGCTCACCTCGGCAATCTGATGGAACCGCTCGTTGCTCTTACGCACCGCTTCCTGCGATGCCTTCAGCTCGCTGATGTCGACGAACGTGTGAATCACCTTCCTCCTGCCGCGGAGCTCAATGGGTAAAACCGTCTTGAGTACGACGACCTGACTGCCATCAGCGCGCGTCATCACCTCCTCGCAGTTGCAGATCGAATGATCGAGTTCCGCCAGGGGACACTCCCCCCCCTGCGACTGGCACATGAACTGGCTGCATTTGGCGCCGAGCATATCGGTGATGCTGACGCCGCAGATGGCCGCGGCTGCCCGATTGGCGCTCTCGATCGTGCGGGTACTCGGATCGATCACCGCCACCCCCGCTTGCAGGCTCTGCAGAAGTGCCCGCTGGAAAGCCTCCTTGTCTTCCAACGCAATGCGTGCTCGATAGTATTCCGTTACGTCACGGAGGATGAGTACGGCCCCGACGATGTCGCCGGACGCGTCCCGAATTGGCGACGTGCTGTGGGCAATCTGCCGTTCGGATTGGTCCGGCAAGACCAGCACCGCCCCATTGGACATTCCCACAGCCACGCCTTCACGAATCGCCCGCCGAACGGGATTGTCGAGCACGGAGCGCGACCCGGCGAGAATCAGGTTCATGATCGACTCGATCGGCTTGCCCCGCGACCCGGCCATCGACTGTTGCGTCAGCTTTTCCGCCATCGGATTCATGCTCACGATCGTTCCGTGGATGTCCGTGCTGATCACTCCGTCCCCCATGGAATCGAGTGTGGCCCTCAGCTGTGACTCACTCTGATCGCGCGCTTCAATCATGCAACTGGCCCCACGGGCCAAGAGAGCCAACTCGTGGAAGCGAAAGGTACCAGGATCGAGGCGGTGCCCCACACGCGTAGCCTCGTGGAAGAACTCGATGAGCGGTACCATGTCGAGTCGCAGACTGCGGGCGACCGACCGCCAGACTACCCAGATTATCAGACATACCGGCATCCCAATCGCCGCGGCGAGGATGACGTGCCACCACACGCGCCGTGCGAGTTCGGCACGTCGGGCGTTCAGCACTCGGTCGATGTCGTCCAGGACGAATTCCTCGGCACTGTTGACGTGAGCCTGGATTTCGGCACGTCTTTCTTCCAGCAGAGTCTCACGCAGGAGAAGCGTCTCGCGCCGATACTCGTAGTACTCCACGGCCATCCAGCCCAGCACGGTGCAGAGCACACTGCTCAGAACCAGCACGATCACGCGTCTGCGGAGAAACTCCACGAGTCCCCCGTTTCGCCGGCTGTCGTGCTCACTGCCTTGCTTGTTCATGTGCGTGCCTTGCCTGCCCCGTTCCTCTGCCCAGAACGCTGCTCTCGGTCTGAGACGCGTTACGTCCAGGAACCGTCCAGTCTCCAGAGTGACCGACGGCGCAAAAAATTAAGCACATCCAAGTCAGCGCGATGGAGTGCTCGGTGCTCGACTCGGCTGTGCCTTCTACACGGCAGGACTCGATCCTGCCACATCAGGCGGCTCGGCCCAACGAATCCGAGCCAGAATTCGTGGCTCGCGCCGGGCGATTTTCCACGAGTTCGTTCGGGAAAGCATAGCATGCCTGGTGCGCGCGGCGAGAATCGGGCATCGTCAGGTCGGCAAATGTGGTATGACCGCTATGAGGTGTAGTCCTTTCCAGGGGAGAGGCGAAACAATCGCACTCCCGCTGCTGCTCAACCGCTGCCACAATCCTCCGAACGCCCCCACGCAGGAGAGATCCGGACAGTCCGTTGGACGAACCGAATGACCGAGTGCGATTCGGCAACGCCTCCGTACCGTGCCGTACGACGAAGTACGAAATGCCTGCGAGCAATGGCGGAGGTCCTGGGCCGAACCGGCATGCCACAGAGTCTCGACTTCGCTCGCTTCCGTAAGTGGGATTTGATACACTTCCGTACACGGCCGGCTGTGGAGGCAACTGGGCACGTTGGGGGAGGATGTGATGGGGCATCGCCAAGACCGCATTTCGTTACCACCTGCTGCAGATCCCGTAGCCGACCCCGCTCCCACGGCTTCGTCGACTCCTGATAGCCTGACTCCGGCCAGTCTGTTTCCGGAAGGTGCGTTGTTCCAGGCGTTCTGGAGTCACGCGTCGGAGGCGGCCCTGCTGGTCGACTCGGCGGGAATGATTGTCAACGCCAACCCGGCTGCTGAATCTCTCCTCGGCTGTCGCGACAATCAGGTTCGGACGAGGCCATTGCGGCAGATGATGCTGCCACATCATCCGTGGCAACTGCCGGACGGTGACAGCGAGCATGGCCTTCCTGACGGCTACGCGGTCGCTACGGTCTCGGGGTGCGATGGTTCGCGTCGCGCCGTCGAGTACCGGATCCACGCCCTGAGAGATGACGAATCGGAGGGGGATGCCAGTCACTGTCTCTATCTTGTGCTCGCGCGCCCTTGTGGTCTGTCGTACCAGGCCATCACGGGTGAATTGGGGGGGATTGCGTTTCAGTTAGATCTCCAGTTTCGGCCGCAGGTTTTCTGCGGGCAAGTCGAAGTCATCACGGGCTATACGGAGCAAGAGTTTCTGTCCGGATCAATACGGTGGGAGCAGATTGTGCACGAAGATGATCGGCATCTACTGCTTCCTGAGGATCGAGACCAACTCTGCCGCCAAGCCGGTTTTGCGTGCCAGCGGGAATACCGCATCCTGCGCAAAAATGGAGGGACGGCCTGGGTCAGTGTGCAGATGCACAATGTGGCTGACGCGGAGGGGAGGCCGGTGTTGATTCAAGGTACCGTTGCGGATGTGAGCGAGCGTCGCCTGGCCCAGAAAGAGAGTCGCCAGACGCAGCGCGCGTTGCGTGCGCTGTTGGATGCATCGCTCGACGCGATGTTGTTGACCACGCCCGACGGCACGGTACTTGAATTCAATCAGCAAGTCTTGAGTGACTTGCAGGCTGACCCGAGCCGATTTCGAGGCTCGTATCTGTACGATTGGCTGCCAACTCCACTGGTCGAGACCCGTCGTCATTATTTGCGACAAGCGGTGGAATCGCGGCAGTTGGTGGAATACTGCAGTGAGCGGGATGGGCGTCAGGTGCGGGTCCTGCTCAATCCGGTCCTGGACGAAGAAGGTTGTGTCAGCGCCGTCGCGATGTATATCTCGGATATCACGCAACAGCTGCTGATCGAGCGGGAACGGGACATGACGGTCCGCCTGCTGCAACTGGTCGATGGCGACATCGAGCTGCGCGTTCTGGCTCGCGAAACCACGGCCATCCTCCACGACTATACAGGCTGCGAAGCGGTCGGTATTCGATTGAAAGACGGCCAGGACTATCCCTATTTCGAGACGGCCGGGTTCCCGGCCGTGTTTGTGGAGAAGGAGAACTACCTCTGCGCGCATGACGCAGACGGAGCGATCATCACAGATTGCACGGGAAATCCGGTCCTGGAATGCATGTGCGGCCATGTACTGCAGGGACGTACGAACCCTGAGCTGCCGTTCTTCACACGCAAAGGGAGTTTCTGGACCAACAGCACCAGCAAACTGCTGGCGGCCACGAGCGAAGCGGACCGGCAAGGACGCACTCGCAACCGCTGTCACGGCGAGGGTTACGAATCGGTGGCGTTGGTCCCCTTGCGGGCCGGAGGCGAGACGCTGGGACTGCTTCAACTGAATGACCAGCGTCCCGACCGGTTTTCGATCGACATGATCACTCAGCTCGAACGACTCGCCGGCAGCCTGGCGATGGGCCTGGCACGCCGAAAGACGGTGGACGAGTTGCGGGAAAGTGAAGAGCGGTATCGTCAACTGGTCGACGTGGCGCCGGTGGCCATTCTGGCGGTGCGGAATCGCAAGTTGGTCTTTGCCAATTCCCGGTTGGCCGAGATGATGGGCCACAACAGCCCCGACGACGTGATCGGCGCTGATATCCTGGCCGACGTCGTCACCGAGGATCGCCCGAAGCTGCTCGAACGACTCCGGCAAGACGAGCTGAGGATCCCGGGTAAGCCCCTGGAATTGCGGGTCATCCGACGGGACGGTTCGATCGTCCTGACCGAGTCAACTTCTGTCCCCATCACTTTGAACGGTCGCTCGACCACGTTGGTCATCTTGCAGGACATCACGGAGCGGCGACGCGTTGATCGGCTGAGAGCGGAGGCCGGAAAGCTGGCCAGCACCGGGCGGATGGCAGCTCGCGTGGCGCATGAGATCAACAATCCGCTGGCCGGCATCAAGAACGCGTTTCACTTGATCAAGGATGCGGTCCCCGCCGGCCATCCCGATCGCGACATGGTTGACCGAATCGATGCCGAGATCAGCCGCATCGCCCACATCGTGCGACAGACATATACACTGCATTCGCCCGGCGCAGAAAAGGTGCGACCTCAGAGTATCGGTCACGTCATCGACGACGTCTTGCTGCTGCTCGAACCGCTGCGACGAGAACAGGCCGTCGATTTTCAACTCACCCCAGTTCCTGAGAATCTGATCGTGAACCTTCCCGAAAGTGGTCTGCACCAGATTCTCTTCAATCTGGTGACCAATGCGGTCGAAGCGTCGCAGCCGCTCGGGGTGGTCGAAATATCGGCGTCGCTGATCGGGCGCTTCGTCCTGGTTTCCATCAAGGACCATGGCGGGGGGATTCCCGAGAACCTGCGACACCGCATCTTTGAGCCGTTCTTCACGACCAAGGGACGCAACGTTTCGCGGGCCGGCATGGGGCTGGGACTCTCCATTGTCCGCGACATCGTCCATTCGTTCGCCGGTCGCCTGGAACTCGACAGCACTCCGGGAGTCGGAACCGAATTCCGAGTCATTTTTCCGGTCGGAGGAACAACCGAGCGGGAAACCGAGTTGCGCTGATGGGCACTGAGCCCCGACCAGGCAATCGTCACGCTCGGGGAAACGGTTCCGGAACCAGAGGCGTCGAATGCGTCTCCTGTTGCTGCGACAGGTGATCGATTGCAGCCTGCCAGTGGCCCATGCGATGAAACGTCGCTCGCACGGCATCCAGCAGCGGATCGAAGCTGGTCAGAGGTTTGAAGATGCAGAACTCCGCACCCCACCGATAGGAAAGGAGCAGGGCCTGCATCGAAACCACGCCGGTCACGATGATCACCTGGACGGCTCCGTTGAGAGACTTGACAGCCCGGAGCAGGTCAAGACCACTCGCCTCGGGCATGTCCAGGTCCAGCAGCACGAGCGGACACTGCAAGGAACTGATCACCTGCAACGTCTCCGTGGGGTCCGCCAGGCAGTGAACCTCGTAGCCATCCGCCGTCAGTCGTTCGGCCACGAGACGCGCAAACTGCCGATCATCGTCGACGAGCAGAATCGTTGCGTCGGCATCCATCGGTTCACCTCATGACAACTGCCAGACCTGAGAGACACCTGGAAGCTGCCATCTCTCTTGGTCACCGTTCGCTCCACGACAGTGGAAGTAGCGTACCGTCGCCGCTCGCTCCGCGAACGTAACGCAACTTACGCAGCGTGAAAGGCAACGTCACGACAGCGGGGAGCCCCTCCGCTACAAGGATAGGTCGCAGCTCAGCCGTCGGCTGGCCGGACTGCTCCCAGATGGCCTGGCTGATCTTCGCGAAGTCGTTTCAGGAGCATTCGGCCGGAGAGCAACCCGGCTGGACGCGTCGGCACAACCCGACCAGTTCCTCCAATGCAACCTGCATTTGTGCCAACGGTTCCTTGTGTTTGAGGGCTCGCTCCAAGTTCATTGCGGCTGGCGTCAACTGATCGAAGCCGTGACTTCCCAAGGCACCTTTCAGCTGGTGAGCCGTTCGGCAAGCCCCCTCCCAGTCCGACGCCCGTGTCTGTCCCAACAGGGTGTCGATCCGGTCTGGCAGCTCGCTGATGAACATTTCCACGATCTCGTGAAGAATCGGATCATCTGCCATTGTGGAGTAGATGGGGTTCATGACAGTCATTATTCCGTTCCTATGTTCAAGAGTTCACTCTGCATAAAAGCCTGCGCTCCCTGCACTACCGACCAGCGATCTTCCACTTGCTCCTGCAATCGGACGATAGCCCCAAACCGGCTCTGGAACGCTTCCACAACGGCAGGGTCGAAGTGGCGACCGGAGTCTCCTTCCACCATGACTTTTGCCAGCTGCGGAGGAACCGCATCCTTGTACGTGCGGATTGACGTGATGGCATCATAGGCATCGGCCAACGCGACGATGCGGGCTGGCAGGGGAATCTCGCTGCCGATCAGGCCGGCAGGATACCCGAATCCGTCAAATCGCTCGTGGTGGAACCGGGCGATCGTAGCCGCCATCCGCAGGAAGCCGGCCGCCGGGGCGCCACTGGCCACGTGCTCAAGCAAATGTGCCCCAATAATCGTGTGCCGCTTGATCACCTCGTATTCTACTTGGGTGAGGCGTCCCGGCTTGAGCAAGATCGCATCGGGAATGCCGATCTTGCCGATGTCATGCAGCGGACTGGCGCGGAACAGATCGTCCAGGAACTGATCGTCAATCTGTTCGCAATAGGGCCCCCGACAACTCAATTCCTCCGCCAGAATTTGAGTGTACGCCCGCATTCGGACCAAATGGTCGCCCGTCTCCGCGTCACGGAACTCCGCGACTTTGGTCAACGCTCCCACGGTGATGTCATAGGCGTGCGACAGTTCGTCCGCCGACAGATTGCCACTGTACGAACGCAACGGCAGCATGGAGCCATAGTCGGAAGTCTGCTCGGAGGCCACGTCCAGCGCTCGGCGCAGACGAAGATGCAGATGCACCCGTGAGCACAACTCCAACGGGTCAAAGGGCTTGATCACGTAGTCATCGGCTCCCACCGCGAAGGCCAGATCCATCTCGGGTCGCGATGATTTCGCCGAAACCATGACGACCTGAATGGCACCGCCGTTGGGACTCATCCGGATGCATCGGCACGTTTCATAGCCGTCGATCCCCGGCATCATGATGTCCAGGATCACCAAGTGAGGGCGATATTCCATCAACATCGCGAGCGCTTCCTCGCCGCTACGCGCCTCCGCCACCAGATACTCATTCTGGAAGAGGGCCCGCAGCAGATTCAGGATCGCTGGGTCATCGTCAACTAATAGAACTCGCTTGGAATCCGTAGTCATCAATCAAGAGTGCTCCAGCTCTCCATTGTCACCGGTTTTCCATCCCGCCGGCAGGTGGAGGCAGTTCTTCCTCGCCACAGCGATCGACACCAGCTGTGCTCGACCCAAGTTGAAGTCGACAAAAAAAAAGGCACAGCGGATTTCTCCCCTTCCACACCGGTGGAAGCGAATTCCGATGTGCCTTCTGCGAACGGGCCTGGAACCCGCTCACCTAGGCGACTCTCCCTGGAGAGGCAGACGAGCCGGTTGTAGGCATTGAGCCTCGGCTCGTCCCGTAGGCAATTCTAGCACTCAATTCGATCGGTGCACGATTCTCCAATCGATCGTTCCAATTCGGCGCGCAAACCGGCCAGTACTTTGGACTTAAACGTGTCCTTCGTCTTCTTCAACACGTCGATGGCGTGCGCAATCGCCTCGCGGTGCGCCGGCTGGCGAGGGCAGTCGAGCATCTCACAGAGAAAGGGTAGACGCTGGTCACCGCCAGCGGGTGTCGCAATGGACAACAGGTCCGACAAGCAGGACGCCAGCGTGCGGATCGTTGACATTCGCACGTCGTTCGCCGCATCCTGATCTGCCAGGGGCTGAGCGGCCACCGTGCGCACGTCCCCCAAAACGGTTTCCAAACGCTCCGACACCCCCGTCACCAGGCGGCGGCGCCGCGATCGTTCGACGGCACTCACCACGTGGCGCAGCAGATCTTCGTAATCGAGCGGCTTGGTGAGATAGGCCGAAACCGACATCTCGACCGAGCGGATGGCCGTTTCCATCGACGGATATCCTGTGATCAGGATGATCGCCATCTGACGGTCAATGTCGTGCGCCTCCCGCACGACACGCAGTTCCGGATTGCGAGGCATGCGGATGTCCGCCAGCAACAGGTCGAACTGCCGCTGTCTCAGACAGGCAATCGCCTGATCCGTATCACTGGCCCCATAACACTCAAAACCCTCACGTTGCAGCAGTCTGCTGGTGGACTCCCGAAACGTCTCCTCGTCATCAGCCAACAAGATGGTTCCCTGAATCTTCATCGGCGTCTCCCGGTTCGAACGCCGTCAACCGCGGCGTCCCCTGTAGTGTGTCCCTGATCCGATTCAGCGAAGCAGTGACGTTGCTCCGGGGGTCACCGCACGTCACATGCCCGCCCCTCAATGCGGAGGCCCACCATTACCCAAACACACCCTGCCCAGGCGGTCGACAATGAACACAGCACTGGCACAACTCGCTCGGACCACTCGACATATCGGGTGGACCACTACGCATGGTTATCCCCTATTCGCTGCCACATGTCCATATCATTGACGTCCCGAGCGATCCTCACACCCTCCGCGAAAAGGCCACCCTGTCGTTGGGGCCGGCCGAACTCATAGTACCGGCACTTCGGGCACAAGCGGCAGATCTCCGATCGTTAGCCCAAGCCGGCCCCAGCCTGTACGGGCTGGGGCCGTTCGGCGGATTATCCGGCAGTGTGCCGCTTCGCGACCAACGCAGAGAGGCAAAGCACCTTGGCCCGACCCTTTCGCGGTCATCGCGACCATCCCACGACTGGCAGTGCTCGTCCGGCCTGCCGGCCAACGGAGATCGGTCCTCGTGGCGGCAGCCCGCAAGTCCCGACGGTTCCGACGCCCGGGTCAAATGCAGGACCTAGACTTCCTGGGGAGATCGGCACCACATTGTGAACCGACGTGGGCTTGGGCTCGGATTGCGAATGGATCTTCCGGTTGTGGGAGCAACGCTATCGATCGTTTTTTTCAGATGCAAACGAGACAGGGGTGGCTGCGTGCCAAAGAGCGTTGGCCATCGCCCAGGTGCCGTTGAAGGGGAAGAAGATGACGGCAACAGAGATCCGGGTTCTGGTGGTCGACGATTCGGCCGTCATCCGATCGATCATTTCGGACAGCATTGGCCATACGGCAGGAATGACGGTGGTCGGCACTGCCGGGGACGGTGAGACAGCGCTGCAGATGGTCGAGAAGCTGACTCCCGATGTCATCACGCTCGATATTCAGATGCCGAAGATGGACGGTTTGGCCACCTTGGACGCGATTCTCACGCGTCGACCGACGCCGGTGATCATGGTCAGCTCACTGACGAAACTTGGTGCTCAGATCACGCTGGACGCGCTGGAACGAGGTGCGATCGACTACCTCGCGAAGCCCGACTATGGAGAGAAAACCAAGGCCATCTTACGAGAGGAACTCCCACGCAAGATCCGGTCAGCGGCGGGGTGTGACGTGCAACGGGTCCTCAGCATCCGCAGCGAGCGCAAAGCGCGGCGGCCACGCGTCTCCGCGCCGGCGCCCGAAATTCCCCGCTCCACGAGCCAGGATGAGTTGCGGTTTGGCGACAAATGCATCGTGATCGGGGTGTCGACGGGAGGCCCGCCGGCCCTGTCACGTCTGTTCGAATCGTTGCGCCCACCGCTTCCCCCGATCGTCATCGTGCAGCACATGCCCTCCGGATTCACCAAGTCGCTGGCCTGGCGACTAGACTCGCTCAGCGAGCTGTTTGTGTGCGAAGCGGAAGGAGGAGAGCAGCTCAAACCGAATCAGGCTTATCTCGCCCCGGGCGGGCGACATATGCTCCTGCGACGTGCGGGCAGTTGCGTGACGACCGTGCTCCAGGACGGCGACAACGTGAGTGGCCACAAACCGTCCGTGGATGTGCTGATGCGCAGTGCGGCGCAGATTTACGGCCCCCACTGCATCGGCGTCATCATGACCGGAATGGGACGTGATGGCGCCTCCGGTTGTGCCAGTATTCGGGCCCAAGGAGGATACGTCTTCGGTCAGGACGAGGCTACGTCCGATGTATACGGCATGAACAAGGTCGCCTTCGTCGAGGGACATGTCGACCGACAGTTTCCGCTCACCCAGGCGGCGGAGATCCTGACTCGCGAGTGCCGCAAACGCTGGCTCCATGGCGTGCGGGCGTGAACAGCCCGTATCGGTACGCCAAGTGGGTTGACGAAGCTTGGCGGGTATTTCAGTGCTACATTTTTCGAGGCGGAGGAAGAACACGCTCTACCGTGGCCGTCTGATACGCCCCGTCAATCCGACGGAGCAAACGGGCACGAAAGAGCGGTTCTTCCCGCGCACCACAACGGCCGGGACCGTACCCCTTCTACAGAAGGGATCGACCGAGCCTCGACTGCGCAGGTCGAGGCGCCTGAGTGAGCAGGCTTGGGGCCTGCTCCTGCAAGGCACAACACGACGCGCATGCCGCACCGACGCGACCTGCCGTTTCGTTGTGTCTTTTTTTTGGACTGTGGCAATGCCTGATACCGTCATTCCCGCGCGGACCGCGATTGGATCCAAGCCAATCGAAATGCGATGGGCGAGGGTTCTTTCGCTCGACCAAATGACGAAAAGACCGGCTTCCACGGGCAGTGGCTGACGAACCACCATGGGAACTTGCCGGGCAGCGAGCGCGGCAATCGAAACGGGCATGGGGACCATGGACGGATCTGTTCCTCCTGCCGAATAGGAGAGAAGAAGCATGAGTAAACGAATCCTGATCGCAGACGACTCCAGAATGATGCGGAACATCATCATTCGATCGCTCCAGGCTTTGGGAATCACGGAAGTTGTCGAGGCGGAAGATGGCAATCAGGCCGTCGAACGGTTTGAGGCCGGGGCGTTCTCGCTGGTGCTGACCGACTGGAACATGCCGCACAAGTCGGGTCTCGACGCGGCTCGGGAAATCCGCGCGAAAGACAGCACCGTTCCGATCATTATGATCACTACCGAGTCGGAAAAACGCCAGGTGCTGGCGGCGATCGCCGCGGGCGTAACCGACTACCTCGTCAAGCCGTTTTCACCCGAGGCGCTGCGAGACAAGGTGGAGCCCCATATGCCCTCTCTGGTTTAGGCGTGTGCGAGATGAATCCAGGGCGGTTCGATGCGGTCCCGCCCGATCCAGCTCTCCCCCGTACGATCGAGATGCCCCAGACTCGATGATCCATTACGCGAATCCCCGCCCAAGAGTAATCCGAAGAGTTTGCTGGCCGCCCCGGAATCGCATGCTAAGGTTTCACTGAACGGCCACCCCCTTGCGACTCGTTCGCAAAGGGAGTGCCCGACTCGCGGAGAGGCCGCGAGTTGCCTTACTGGGCAGAACAAGGATCTGCCAACTGAAGGCGCAACCAGAAAGCGGTCGCTGACATCAGCGAACGTCACGCGGGTTGTGCTTTTTTTTTGCCTGCCTGACAACCGCCCCACCACCGACGATCCCACCCACCGACGTACTGGCTCGGCGATCGACCGAAGGATCGCCACGAGCCCTGCCAGGAACCGGCCAGTCAAGACGGCTGCGGTTCGGCAGGAGTTCGCCCACGGCGCTGCGTTCTCCAGAACGAACCCACAGCAGAACCGATTACCGCCCCAAGAGAAGAGGAGCAAGTTCGATGACTGCCGATCCCCAGGAATTCCGCGAACGCATCGAGGAGTCGGGGCCACCGACGACCGCGACCACCAACGCCGGCAATTCCCTGCAGCTGGTGAGTTTCCGGCTGGGTCAGGAAACCTACGGTATTGAGATCACCAAGGTGCGCGAGATCATCCTGGTAGGTGACATCACACGAGTCCCTGAAACGCCGCACTACATCAAAGGTCTGATTAATCTCCGAAGTTCCGTCATTCCGGTCATCGACCTGCGCGCGCGTTTCGCATTGCCCGACAGCTCATTGACTGAGGAGAGTCGCATCATGGTGTTGCACGTCGGACGTCGCACCATCGGAATCGTCGTCGACTCTGTGAGCGAAGTACTGCGGGTTTCTCCTGAACAGATCTCACCAGCCCCGCCAACGGTCACCAGTCTGGGCAATGAGTACATGACAGGACTCGTACGACTCGATGATGAGCTGCTCATTCTGCTGGATGTTGACAGGCTATTCGGTCAAGAGGAGTCGGTTGCCATGGAAGCGGTCATATAACGGGAGCCGCTTCTGTTGGCCACGACGTGGCAGACCGGCCGCCGTCTGAATGTGTGAACACGGCAGCGCCTCAATAATTGGAGAGTTGATTGATAAATTCCCGAGGAGCGAACAGTATGCTGACCAGCGACGAGTTAGTGAACGAAGACAAGTTCGAACAGGAACTCTGCCGGTTATGCCGCAAGATAGAAACGCTGCCACAGCAGCAGCGTCCCCATCTGCTGGCCCTGGCCGAAGTCATCCGACAACAACACAGATTGGTCTCTCATGAACACGCAAGCAGCATCGACGTATGAACCGATTGTTGCGGTACCCGTAACGGTCAATCTTCCGCAGGTTACTGACGCACAACTGGCGGCGTATGCCAAGTTGATTTATGCCAAGACTGGCATCCGCGTCGCTCCCCAGAAGAAGGCCCTCCTTTCAAATCGACTCCGCCACCGACTCAAACAGACCGGCATCGCTGACTTCGCGAAGTACTACGAGCACTTGCAGCGACTGCCATCCGACGCTCCAGAATGGGATGCCTTTCTGCAGGAGATCACGACGCACGAAACCTACCTGTTTCGTGATGAGCGGCAATGGACGTGGTTGCGTGAGGACTTCCTGAAGGACCTGGGTGCCGCCGAACGGTCAGGGAAGCGGCCGGCACGCCTGAGGATCTGGTCTGCGGCGTGCAGCACCGGCGACGAAGCGACAACCATCGCCTGTTGCGTGGCTGCCTCTTTGCCGAACTACGCACACTGGACGATTCAGATTGTCGGAACCGATATCGGCATTGGAGCAGTCCAGGCGGCGCAACAGGCCGAATTCGGCGATCGGGCCATGAAATTGGTTCCACCCGATTATCGGAAGCGGTTCTTCACCAGGCTGTCCGACGGCGACCGCTGGAAAGCTCGCCCGGTAATCACGGACATGATGGCGTTTCAACAACACAACCTGATGGAGCCGCTCAAGGAAAGACCGTTCGACCTGGTATTTCTCAAGAACGTGTTGATCTACTTCGATCGGGACTCCAAGCGCCGCGTAGTCAACCACGTCTGCAGCTCGCTGGCTCCTGGTGGAATGCTGGTAGCCGGTCCAGCCGATGGAATTGCGGAATTCATGAGCGGCTACGTACGACTACATCCCTGGCTCTATCAGAAGCCCGTTGGCTAATCGGAGTGGCAACTATGTCCGGTTTCGAGCTGAACACTCAAGACGACCTGCTCGAGAATCTGCTCAGCGATTTCCTCGATGAAGCGGACCAGCTCCTGTCGCAGCTCAACGACAACCTGCTGCAGCTCGACGAGTGGGTCCAGACACTCACCGACGCCGCGAGCGGTCGCTGCGATGGAGAACTCCTCAACGAGATGTTCCGAGCGGCCCACAGTCTCAAAGGCCTTTCGGCCATGCTCGGCCTGAACGATATCAATAACCTGACCCACAAGATCGAAAACGTCTTCGATGCAGCGCGCAAGGACGAACTGGCGATCAGTCGCGATGTCGTCGACCTGGTCTTCATGGGACTCGATCGCCTGACCGCCCTGGTCGACCTGCTCAAGCACCCCGACCAGGATCCGGTCGATTGCGAAGGGGTCGTCAACAGCATTCGGAACCTGCTGCAGGCCAAAGGCGTAGAGCGTAAGAAGAGCTCGCAGGCGGAAGCGGAGCGCGCGCTGGCGGAAATCACGGCCGGCGCTGCCGTGCCAGCACCAATCGCCCCGCCGGCCGTTGTTGCCGACCCGTTGGCCGACATCCACGACGAAGAGGAAATCTCGGACCGCTACCTGTCCATCTACATCGACGAAGCCGACCTGTCACTCGAGGAGATCTCGGCGCACCTGCTCATTTCCGAGACCAGTTCTCAGACCGAACGACTGCGTCCGCTGCTGGCCGTCATGCACAAATTGAAGGGTTCGTCCGCCGCCATCGGGCTGAATCGACTGGCCAAGTTCGCCCACCTGATGGAAGACACGCTCGAGGATGCCCTGGGCCAGCACGCAGCACTCCCGGCGGAGAAAGTCGACCTGCTGTTGCGTTGCACGGACGCGTTCCAGCAATACGTTGCCGATCTGCGCCGCGGCTCTGCGAATCCGCAATCGCTCCAGCCGCTGGCCGGCGAACTCATCCGACACCACGCCGGGAACATTGCCCCCATTGCCCCCGTGGCCCCGGCACCTCCCCCGTGCCCGTCGGCGGCGTCACCCCTTCCGCCAGCCCCGGCCGCTCCGCTCCGGCAGACCCTGAAGGAGCGACTGGAAGGAGTCATTTCGGAGCTGCACCAGCGTTTAACTGCCGCCGATCCACTGGAAATCGCCGCCGCTGCAGGAATTTCTGCCAGCACTGTGGTACGAGTGCGTGACGGGGGCAATGTGAAGGTCGACAGCTTGCGAACGCTCGCAAACTTCTTCGACGACGCGGACAAGTCCGTCGAAGAACAAATCTATCGCGGGCATGTGGTCTTCGAGCCGGGTCTTGCGACGGCCAGTCTCAAGGCCGAACTGATCTGCGAGAAGCTGACGAAACTCGGTCGCCTCCTGAGCATCACGCCCACCACGGAAGAACTGGAACAGTTGGATCGGCTGGAGGAGTTCCACTTCCAGCTGGCGAGCAGTCGGCCTGCCGACACGATCGCTCAGAAACTGCGGATCGACGGAGTGCGTCAGCTGCAGATCACCGCGGCAGAGTCGAGCGATCGGGCAGCAGCAGTGTCGTCGCCGACAGTCTCCGCAGCGGCTGCGGCACAGCCCGTTGATCCGTCACTCAACCGCACCGCGTCCCTCGCCGGGGAGAAGTCCTTCGCGCTCGCGGCCAGTTCCACCTGCACAGCCACGCCCACGCACGCCGCTCGATCGCCCGTGGCGACGGGATCTCCGAGCGACGCCGGCTCACGACCGGCACCAGTTCGGCAGCCGAGCGCCGACACAACATCGACTTCGCCG
>JBGSHS010000193.1:0-26020 GCA_041752115.1 Pirellulaceae bacterium
GACTCGCACCCGAACGCCCTGCTCGTCGCTCAGTTCCTGCGGGGCGTCGAGCAGTTGTGCTGCCGCATTGTTGCCTGTCGCGGCGGCAACAGGGCGGACAATTGCCTGCACGGAAGCAGGCCACTGGTAAGCCTGCAGCGCTTCCAGTTGAGAACCTTCCTGCAGATCCGAGATGACGATCAGCTGCCGCACCGGACCGACCGACTGCGGATCCTCGAGCGCGTCGAGGTCGTCGGCGACACGCATCATGGCGTCGCCCAGCGCGGTCGCGCTCCAGGTCGGTCGCAGCTGAGAAAACCGCTGCCGCACCAGATCGCCACGCGTGCTCGGCGGCAGCATCTGCGTTTCCTCCCAGCTGACGAGTCGTTCTACCCGATGGGCAAACTGATACAGGGCAATGTCATCGTGGGGGCCGAGGTCGTCCAGCACGCTGTCGAGTTCTCTGGCCACCGCGTCCCAGACACCGGTGCGTCGCATGCTTCCGCTGGTATCGACGAGCACCGCCACGTGCCGGCCCGCCACATCGACCAGGTCGGCCGTCGCCTGCCAACGGAAGAATGGGCGGGCGAAGGCGAAGGCCAGCAACGCCACGATCGCCGCACGCAAGAGGAGCAGCAGCAGGTGGTCGATGCGGCTGCGGCGTGTCAGACGCGGTGGCGTTGCCACGATGAACATGAGCGAACTGAACGACTGCACGCCTTTGGGGGTGCGGCGGATAAGATGCAGCAGGATGGGGAGCGAAATCGCCGCCAGGCCGAGCACATAGAGAGGAGTCAGGAAACTCATTGCCGCCCCTCCCCACGCCCGGCAGGCGCCGACATCGCTTGTCGCCGTGCGACACTCCGACCACGCCGCAGTCGCGATTGCAGGAAATCGTAGAGGGCCAGTTCCAGCGGTGTCTGCGTGGTCAGCTCGGTGAACTCAATTCCCAACCCGCCGCAGATCTCGCGAATGTGCTGCGCGTGCTCGCCGAATCGCTGCAGGTACTGCTGGCGAATTGCCTGCGGATCGACATACAGGCGGCGACCACTCTCCAGGTCGACGAACATCGAGGCGTCGTGGAACGTGAAATCACGCTCGGCCGGATCGAGAATCCTCATCAGCACAACCTCGTGACCACGCGACCGCAGGTACGACATATGGCGTGAAAGTTGCTCCACCGGCGCGAGCAGATCCGACAGCAGAACGATCAGCCCCCGCTTGCTCACCAGCTCCGCCATATGCTCCATCGGCCGGTCCAGGCTGGTCGTCGTTCCCGAGAGCGCGTTCTCCAGGCCGACCAGTAATCGGTGGAAATGCCCGGCCCGTGACCGAGCCGGAATGTACTCAGCGATGTCCTGGTGGAAAGTCAGCAGCCCGACCGCGTCGCGCTGGAGCGAGAGAAAATAGGCCAGCGTGGCGGCGAGCGTTCGGCTATAGTCCATCTTGGTGTAGGTGAGGGAACCGAAACCCATGGAGCGACTGAGGTCGACCAGCAGGTAGCAGCGCAGGTTCGTTTCGTCCTCGAAGCGTTTGACATAGTACCGGTCGGTACGGGCGAAGAGCCGCCAGTCGAGGTAACGGGGATCGTCTCCCGAAGTGTACGGACGATACTCGCTGAACTCGACCGAAAACCCGTGATAGGGGCTGCGATGCAAACCATTAAAGAAGCCTTCCACAACCACTTTGGCGCGGAGTTGCAGACCCTTGATCCGCATCAACGTCGCCGGATCGATCCAGGACGCTCGTTCGCCGGTGGCAGGGTCGCGCAGTTCTTCCATGGTCGGTGATACTCTGTCGGTAATGGTTGTCGGCGAATCTCGCTCGTACGGTTGCTCCGCGGGACTTTCAACTTGGGCTCCTGCAGTTCGGTCGAACCAGGCGGGACACTGGCCGAGACTGCGATGGGGGGCCCTTACGGCTCGGACACGGTTTCGAGCAGACGATGGATCACATCGTCGACCGTCACGCCATCGGCTTCGGCGCGGTATCCGAGCAACAGTCGATGCCGGAACGTCGGGTGTACGAGCGACTGGAGGTCTTCCAGCGTGACATGGGCACGGCCGGCCAGCAGCGCGCGGGCCTTGCCGCCGAGCACGAGGTACTGAGCGGCTCGCAGACCGGCTCCCCAGCTGATCCACTTGTTGATGAACTCCGGCGAAGCGGGCTGGCGCGGGCGACTGGCTGAGGCCAGACGCACGGCGTACCGGACGAGATCTTCGGCGACCGGTACACGTCGCACGATCTCGTGGAACTGCCGGACATCCTCACCGGTGAAGAGGGGCTCGATGGGGGCCGGCTTGCCGGCGGTAGTCTGGATCACCACGGCCACTTCGTCGTCCTCGGGCAGGTAGTCGATCATCACATTGAACATGAAGCGGTCGAGTTGCGCTTCGGGGAGCGGATAGGTGCCTTCCATTTCGATAGGGTTCTGGGTGGCCAGCACGAAGAACGGCTCTTCCAGCGGATAGCGCACGCCGCCGGCCGTCACCTGATGTTCGTGCATCGCCTCCAGCAGCGCCGCCTGGGTCTTAGGGGGAGTGCGATTGATTTCGTCAGCCAGGATCACATTCGCGAAGATGGGCCCTTTAACGAACTGCAGCTCGCGTCGGCCGGAGGAGGTTTGTTCGAGAATTTCCGTGCCCGTGATATCAGCCGGCATCAGATCCGGTGTGAACTGGATCCGGTGGAACTTGAGGTGGAAGATCTGAGCCAGCGAGCGGACCAGCAGCGTCTTGGCCAGGCCGGGCGCGCCGGTGATCAGGCAGTGTCCGCCGGCGAACAGGCTGATCAGCAGCTGCGCGGTGACTTCCTTCTGGCCGATGATGACCTTGGACAGTTCCGCATCGATGCGGTTGCGGCTGTCGCGCAGATGCTCGACAACCTGCTGTTGTGTTTCAAACGTTTCGACTCCGATAGACACGGCTGCTGCTCCCCTAGTGAGTCATGGCGTACGTGATGATGTTGATACCCAGCGGGTACGCTTTCTTTTCCGAATATTCGCGAAAATACCATTCCGACATGCCTTCCCGTTCCCATCCGTCCCCCAGGTCCGTGTTGTGACAGATGAAGACGCACATCCGCTCTTCGTCGTCATAGTAAGCGCGGTAATGCACTTCCCTGGCGTCGGGACGCTCGTAACTGTACCCGCTCTCCGCGAAGCCGATCGACGAGACCTGTGGACGTTCCTTCAGGTCGTAGACGCAGTGGAAGATGTCGTGGCTCAGCGGCACATCCCGCCAGCGCCGGTCGGGGAAGACCCGCTGCATCTGGTCTGCAAAATTGGACCATTCCCCTTCCCCCCAGAAATCATCCACCATCAGAAACCCGCCGTTGAGCAGATAGTGACGCAATGATGTCACTTCGTTCGGCGCAAATTCCAGATAACCGGGTTCCACAATGTAGATGAACGGGTAGTCGAAGAGCCGCGGGTCGGTCAGCGTCAGCACGATCGGTTCAGGATTGACCTTGATCGCCGTAAGTTGCTGCAGACGGTACGAGAAGTTCAGATCGCTGTCAGGGCCGTCAGTGTCCCAGCGGCGATCATACCAGCCGCCTCCCCAGGACTGGTAGGCAATGCGGACAAACGTAAACGTGTCGTCTTTGAAACCGGGCACCAGCTCCCACGAATCGACGCCTCGCCGATCGATGATCGTACCGTCCGCGTCGCGCGCAGCGGGGCGTCGCCGCCAGCGCTGGGCCACGCTCACACTGACGGACAACAGGATGAGCGAGATCAGGCAGCAGGCGATCAGGATCCGTTTCATAATCCACTTCTTTCCTGTGCGGCCGGCGTGCCCGGGGCAGTGGGAACATCCGGGGCGCCTGGGTCGCCTGCGGCTGCCGGAGTTGACGCGTTGCCGTGCGGGGGGCTGGCTGGTGAATCGGATTCCTCCACCAGCTCCAGCAGCAACTCGTGCGCGGCGCGAAAGCGGGGCGCTTCCTCCAGGGCCATCAACGTCTGACGGCGCGCCTCGTTGTCTCGCCCGACTTCGCGCAACTGCAGTGCCCAACGATAGTGGAGTTCGGCCGGATCGGCCGGATCGAGTTCCAACAGAGCCTGGTACGACTCAAGGGCGCTCGGCGCGTCCCGTAGCTGCTGAGCCGCCTGGGCGCGAAAGCGATGGGGAGCGGCTACGAGCGGATTGACCGCTAACATCCGGTCGGCGTTCCGGGCCACGCACTCCCAGTCACCCGCTGCGGCTCCCACGTCCATCAATCTCAGATACACATCGCACGCATCATCTTGCACGGCGGCCAGATGTTCCAGCGCTTCACGCTCCCGAACTCCATTCCCCTGCGCTCGGCTGATGCTGGTCAGCAGCTCGTAGGGATTCCCCGTCCCCACATCATCAGGGCACAGTTCGATCAACTTCGCCACCGCTGCGCTGGCCTGCTCCCACTGCTTGGCCTCGATCAGCGCTTGGGCATAGCGTCGCAAGCCGGTCAGATTGGCCGGGTGTTGAGCGATCCAAGCGGCCCATTGGTCGAGCGATGCATCGGGGGGCAAGGTGACTTCTTCCCAGGTCGCTTGGGGAGCAAACTGCTGCGCGAGCGTTCGCGCATACTGTTCAAACTCCTGATCGAGAGCATCGATCGATCCGGTGTAACGCTGCAGCGACTCGTTCATCGGCATCCCGACGCCCAGATCCGTCAGGATGCGATTGAGCGTGTCCTGACCGTACTTCTCCACCAGGTATTGGACGACCAGCGACGCCTCATAGTAGGCAAACTGGAGGTGCAGCGGGGACGGCGGGGAGAGAAAGGCTCCGCTGAGCTTGCTGACCGGCGTCAGCTCGCCGTCGAGGATCATCTGGCGGTAGAGGAGGTTCATCTTCTGGCCCCACGCAGGACTGGCCACACGCTCCTCGTGGACCGAAATCCCTTCGCTCAGCCACCGCGGCATCCGATTGCGGGTCTTTTGCAGCGTCACGACGTGACAGAACTCATGCCACAGCACGCTGTCCAGGTTGGCCGGGCTGTCGCCCTGCGACGCCGGACTATTGGCGGTGATGACCCGACCAAAGCAGACACCCAGAAAACCGTCGCCGCCCGGCAAGCCAAAGGTGCGGATAGCGAAATCCTGCTGCTGAGGAAAAACCTCCACCTTGACCGGTTCGTCAATCGGCATCTCATACTTCTCGCTCAGCGTTGCTTTGGCCCGATCAAGCAGCGCCAGGAGTCGATGTCCGTAAATGCCGGCTTCATGAGTGTCCATGCGCAAGACGAAATGGTCGTTCTCCAATGTGCGGAACTGAGCCAGGTTGGCTTGCAGACGTACCAGGTTATGGGCGACGACGTTATACTGGTCGGCATCGAAGACCAATTCAGCACGCTGCCAACCTTCGTCCTCAACGCCCAGTCGCAACAGGTCCTGAGCCAGCTGCAGTTGAGCTGGCAGGAAGAACTTGTCGCACGCGATCGCCTGACGCTGGTACTGCGATCCTTCCGCAAAGCGGTACTTCTGCGACAGCTTCCGTCCGATGAGGTGATCGACCTGCGGATTCAGGCTCCAGGTGGACAACGCCTTGGCACGCGACTCTTTCTCTTCTTCCGGATCCGATCGCAAGTGGGCCAGCACGGCACGGTAGGCCCACGCCTCGGCCTTGAGCGGATTGATCTCCAGGACCTGCTGCAGTACCTTCTCCGCCTCCTCGTACAGCTCTGCATCGATATGATTGTCGACCACCATCAGCAACGAAGCGGTGTGCCGCGGGTTGATCTTCAGAGCGTTCTGCAGATGGAGATTGGCCTGCTTCGTGTCGCTTTCGGCAAAAGCACGCGCTAAGCCGCACGGGATGTCCGGGTTCTCCGGCTGGCGTTTCTGGGCCGCGGTAAACTCCTCGGCGGCCAGTGCAAAATCACTCTTGCTCAGCGCAAGTTCACCGGCCGCGATGTACGCGTCGGCCAGCTGCGGCTGATCTTTCTTGACCGGATCAAAAAACGTCTCCAGTACCTGACGCGGATCGGCACCGCGAGCGGCGTAATACTCCCCCAGTGAAACCCGGTTCGCAGAGTCTCCGTAGCGATAGGTGGAACGTGCCGAAAGCTCGCCAATCTCCCTCAGGACCTCTTCCGCACGCTCAGTAGAATGGTTGAGCAGCAGAACGCGATGGCCAAGCCAGCGAAGCCGCACGCTATCTGGAAACTCCTCCAACGCCGCGTCGAGCGTCTGCAGCGCCTCGGCATACTTGCCCGTCTGGAGATTCGATTGCATCTTCAGCAGCGCCCATTCCTCGCCATGGTAACCGTCCGCCATGGCGGCTGCAGTTGCTGCGGCACACTCGTCATATTTTCCTGAGAAGTACAGTTGACGCGTCTCAGGTAAATCGAGCGCCAGGGCGGGGACGACCGCGGCCAGCATCACCAGCACTCCGCACGCCCTGGGGACTACCCCCAGCCAAAGAACCAGCCAGCGTCGATACTGACGGCAGTGCCACATGCCACGCCCAAGGCATTGCGCCTGCAATGTGAGAAGCGATTTTTGGCGACGCAGGCACAACATGAGCATCATTTCTCGTGGTGGAGTGGCCGAACAGGACACGCGGGGACTGGCAGGGCTTTGTGCATCAATTCACAGGCTGCCGGACCTGAAGGCGAGTTGTGTCAGTTGAATTGCCATTCCCCACCTTTCCCCGTTCCGGCGTTCGCAGATGCGCTGACATTGTATCGCTTTAGTCAACCCCTGGACCACTGTCGGGTTCCGACGAAAGAACGCAATAACGTCACGTCCACCGTGATTCCTGTCGGTTCGCCGAAATCGAATTACCTCGTCTCGCCGGCCGTGACGCGGGGCGTGGTGCGGATGGTGCGATGAACAGAGTAGGTGAACCGCGGAAAATCGAACAAGGAATGTCCAACCACCAATGGGAAGAGAGCGACTCTGCTCGGGAGGTGTCAGGCCGGCTCTTCTTCCTTGGACATTCTGCGGTTGAGGCCTCAGGTCAGCGGCATCCACCTGCGAAACCTCCCCCGGCGCCGGCTACTCGCGGAGGATAGTGCGCGACTCGGCACGGCTGGAACCGTAGAATACTGAACAAGGAATGTCCAATTTCCTAAAAGGGAGGATCAGTTCGGGCTTCGCATCGCACGGCGCTCGCGGAGCTTGGTTGCGACTCGCCTTCGGCTGCACATCCTGCCAATATCAGGCAACGATTTCGCGTCGGTGTTTCAGGTAATCCCACACAACGTAGCGATCGAGGTCCTTGCCGGCCGTGAAGAAGACACGTCCCGACGTGAGCTGTGCCAGGCGATGGGCAAACTGCACGTCCTCGCGCGATTGAAACCAGGTCGACAGAAGGAAGATGTTGATCGTGATGCCCTCACGATGGGCCAGACGTCCTTCTCGCAGAGTCGCTTCTTCGGTGCGGTCATCGGGCGGGTAGAGCAACAACAAGTGATGATCTTCGAAATGGGCGGTCGGGAGCCCGTCAGTGATCAGAATGATCTGGCGATTGGGTGTGTCTTGAACCGCCAGGAAACGCCGCGCCAACAGAAGGGCGTGCTGGATGTTGGTGAAATGGGGTGGCACGTCGAATTCGGTGATTTTCGGATCGCTCATGTCGGCTCGCAGCCGAACCACCGGGTTGGTGATGGTAACCGGTTTGGGGAGCAGGGCAGCCAGTTCGCTGAGGTGTCGAGGTTTGGCAAACGTTGCCATTTCGATGAACTGCAGATAATCGCCCGGATACTCCTTGCGAATGAGTCCGTCCAGGGCGAGCCCCATGCGCTTGACATCGACATAGAGCCCGTCATAGCGCATCGAGCCGCTCATATCGAGAATCACGACGCTTGCGCACTTGGGGGTGTTGCGCGTGGTATGGATCTCAAGGTCTCGTTGCTGCATTTCCACAGGCACCTGCGCGCCGCCCCGGACCATGGCATTGATCATCGATCCGACAATATCCAGATTGGCCAGCGAATCTCCGAACTGATAACCGCGCGTCTGCTGCCGCTCTACCGCTCCTTCTCCCACGACCGGTCCTTGGTGTCGTCCTGTGCGTGCGGCTTGCAGATCGCTGAAGATCCGCTCCAGCAGCCGTCCCTGGAACAGGCGAAAGGCTTTGGGAGTCAGTTCGTAGCCGTGGGCTGTCTTTTCCAGTCCCTGACGCTCGGCCATCTCGCGGATGTACTGCTCAATTTGCCGGCCCAGTTCACGTAACTGCTCCAGCTCGCCCGGATCGGCGAACTGTGACAGCTCATCCAGATCGATCACGCAGATCTGTGCCGTTTCGGCCGCTTGCTTGAGTTGTTCCAGCAGCCGGTCGATGGCGGCCAGCTCTTCCTTGATCTGCAAGGCCTGTTCGATAGTCAACGGCGAGCGGCCGGTGAAGGTGTACTTCGCCGCCAATTCGTCGATCTGGTACTTGTCCCCCAAACTGGCCGCGAGCTGGACAAGCTGTCGAGCGAACTTGCCACGTTCGTCAGGCAGGTGGTACCAGAGCCGTTCCAGTTCGTAGATCTGTTCGTCAGCGAACGACTTTTCGAAACTCTGCCTGAGCGCCGCCGGCGGACGCATGGCTGTGCCGAGCGAACGATAGCGTTGAGCCGCCTTGTCCTGGACGGAATCCGTCTCGTAGGTGCTGAGAATCTTCTCTTTCCGCTGGCGCAGCATCTCCATCAGCGCTTCGATGCTCGGACCCAGGCCGGCGATCTGTCGAGGATCAATCCGGACGGCGCGAGCCAGTTCTTCCTCGGTCAATTCCCGCCGTCCGCCGTAATAGAGCATATGTTGCATGGCGTTCGACACGAGGTCGGGCGGAGGCTGTGTGGGGCTGGGAAAACTCTGAGGATCGTACTTCTGGTACGTGTGAATGATCCCACCCAGCGATCGAGAAGTGCGCTGCATCATAAGAAGCCTCTTGATCCGTCCGTCCGACTCTGGTCGGGATTCATCCCTGGAATACGCCTGCTGGTATCTAACGTGGAATACGACCTCGGGGAACTGCACCGCCGGCATGGTACGGCAGGCGGAGCCAGAAATCGGAGCGGAGCCCGAGCCAACAGGAAGAACCGCCTGACTCGCACCGCGTGGCCCCCCTGGCTGCCTCGTCTACGGTTTCTCCTATCTCTACGGTCGACATCCTACCTTCTACGGGGCATTACAGTTCGTAAGTGATGCGTCCGTTGCGCTGCGAGCGTGAGATCTGATCGCAGCTGTACAGGCCGGCCAGGACGAACTCCACGCAGGCGGCGCGCACGGCCGCGTCTTCCGACGCGTTTACCTCAAAGGCCTTATCCCAAGCAGGAGGGACCCGTTTCAGGCGTTCCGCATAGGTCGCTGACGGCAACATGTCTCCCACTTCGATCTTCACCCCGCGCGCGAAGATCTCGGCGATCTCGTCCAGCCCGTGACGATCGACGTACTCGCTGAAGACATCTTGGACTGCTTCGGCGATGATGGCATCGAGCACCTGCTGTTCGGACATCTGATGGCTGGACATCATGTCCAGCTCCAGTTTACCCAGCGCCGACGAATGCAGGTGTCCCAAGTCGCTGATGCGCGGCACCGCCGGGCGTTCTCCCAGAACGGCCGAGCGCTGGCGCGCGCTGGCCACCATGGTCCGGTAATTGGCGATGCTGAAGCGAGCACTGACCCCCGACTGCTGATCGATGTACTTCGAACGGCGGGCGGCGATGCTGATTTGTTCAATGATCTCGCGCATGAAGTAGGGGACCACGACCGGCAGTTCCCCTTCCAGATCGATCGCCGCTTCCTGCTCCATGATCTCGATTCCCAGTTGCCGGTCGCGCGGATAATGGGTGTGAATTACGGATCCGATACGGTCCTTCAGCTGCGGAATCACCTTGCCACTGCGGTTGTACGTGGCCGGGTTGGCCGAGAACAGGATGAGCACGTCCAGTTCGAATCGGATGGGATAACCGCGAATTTGCACATCCCGTTCTTCCAGGATGTTGAACAGCCCCACCTGCACCAGCTCGTCCAGCTCGGGCAATTCGTTCATGGCGAAGATCCCCCGGTGCATGCGGGGGATCAACCCGAAGTGAAGGGCGTCCTCGGCCGACATGCTGGTGCCGCGGGCCAGTTTGGCCAGGTCAATCTCCCCGATCAGGTCGGCGAACTTGGTCCCCGGCGAAAGTCGCTCCGCATAACGCTCTTCGCGCCGCCACCAGCCAATCGGCACTTCATCGTCGGGCAAGTCTTCCACCAGACGTTTGCCAGCGGAAGTGATGGGACGATACGGGTCTTCGTGGACCGCGATGTCAGGCGCCGCCAGATAGGGGATCTCCTCGTCCAGCATCCGCGTGAGCAGTCGCATCAGCCGACTCTTGGCCTGACCTTTTTCGCCGAGAAAGAGCATGTCGTGCTGGGCGATCAGACTGATATTGATCTCCGGAATTACCGTTTCGTCGTATCCAACGATTCCCGGAAACAGGTCTTCCCCAGCCGATAACATTCTGAGGAAGTTGTCGTGCATCTCCTGTTTCACACTCTTGGACACCCACCCGCTTTCACGCAATTCACGTAAAGTGGTTGGGCGGACACTCGTCGTGGACATAAATGTCGAGTCGCCTCCCTGTCTGTTCACCAGTCGATCGGGCCTCCGCAAAGCAGCAACGCGTCGGACGCCGCTACGGTTCGTGGTCTACTGTTCGGTGTATTCTAGCGCCGACCCTCTCGCGGCCAAGCGCACCGGCAGGAGCCGGCTGGTGGTGAGAGGCGAGTTTCGTCACGGCATGGTCACAGGTGGGGGGGGCCTGCGGTCGCGTAGACCTTGTAGCTGCGGTCGCGTAGACCGCGGGGGAGTAGCCGCGGTCGCGTAGACCGCGGGGGAGTAGCTGCGGTCGCGTAGACCGGTGGCCGCGGTCGCGTAGACCGCGGGGGAGTTAAGAACGCCGGGCGATTCTCCCATGCTCTGCGCGAGCATGGCTACGCTCTGCGCGAGCAGGGCTACGCTTTCCGCGAGCAGGGCGACGTTGGCGGCGGCGTCAGCCGATACTGAGAATGCGACGATTCGCATGTAACTAACCGGACGGTTCGGCGTCTGTAATGGTGTGGCCGATGGACGAAGAGGCAGGCGTCGCCGGACCTCGGCCGAGATCAGAGGAGGTAGAAAGATGCAGAAAATCGGAGGATTGATCGTCATCGCCGCAGTGGTGGCTGTCGCCGCTGCCTCGTGGAAAACCAACCCGGGTTCAACACCCCAGAACGATGTACCGCCGGAAGCGTTTGTGCCGGTCGGAGGGGGGGCTGAAACGGCTGAACCATTTAATAACCATCTACTCGCCGAGAGAAAGGGAGAGACAAATATGTTTGCATCGAAGAACAGTAACTCAGTGCAGCACGCCAGCGACGCCGACTTCCAGCAGAAGGTGCTGGGCTCCGCCGAGCCGGTACTGGTCGACTTTTATGCCGATTGGTGTGGTCCCTGCCGCATGCTCGGCCCGGTCCTGGAAGAGCTGGCTTCTGAACAGCCGACCGTTCGGATCGTCAAGGTGAATGTGGATCACAGTCCCCAGCTGGCCCAGCAGTATGGCATCGAGTCGATTCCGGCGCTCATGGTGTTCCAGAATGGACGTGTGGTTGGCCGGCATGTCGGACTGGCAAACAAAGCCAAACTGCAGTCAATGCTCGGGCTCTAACGCCGGCTGCGAGTAGGGCCAGAGCAGATGGAATCGATGTGGCCGCCGAGTGTCCCAGTTGCTCGGCTTCGTGGCTCGATATTAAGGCTCGGTGCGGGCAACCATCTGTTCTGGCCCCATTTTCTTTTCAACGCTTCTCTTCGGGAGGACTGGGCGGCTCCGGTTGACGGGGTGAATCATCACGCGTCGACGGAATATCATCAGGATCGTCCGTCTCCAGGAATCCCAGCCCGCAGCAGGCCGGACATTCGTCGCGCGATAGCACGAATCGGCTCTCACCCTTGAAATAGCAGAGCTGACCGGTGCCATGGCATTCAGGGCATGTTCTCCGCATGATCTTCCTTCCGAGATCGCTCAGCCGTGGCGAACCTTGACGGCTCGAGCTGCACGGGCGACCGAACGAGCGAGACAAAAAGATGTAATGACAAAAAGATGCCAGCGATTAGCGGCGCCCATCTGATTTTGTTGTCGTCCCATTTTTTGTCTTCCTTCCTTCCTTCCTTCCTTCCTTCCTTCCGTGTGTCTGTTCTTCCTTATTCGACCGGCGTATCATCGGGCAGTAGCGGAATCCGATGCACGAACTGCCGATCGGGAAAACGAACGACGACCCGCCAGTTAGCCAACTCGCCGGGCTCGACGGTCAAATCCGCGGATTCGGTGGTGGCCGAACCGACACGATACAGTGCGGCGTACCATGCGCTCTGTTGCTGGCAGCAGCGAAAGATCCGCAGGGGAATCACGGATGGATCAGGGCTGTCGTCGCGTGGAAAACCACAGCCAATGATCTCCTGGGAGCAACTGGCCAGTACATCCAGGCGGAACGACTGATCATCATGCCGAAAGGTCTCGGCATACGAAATGGACTGGCCAAGTCGCTTGGGAGCACGCAAGTAGTTCCAGGGCATTTCCTGCGGCCACTCCAGTTCTCCGTCAGGTGGCGGAGACGCCAGCGACTGGGCATCGATGTGCACGAGCCAATCGAAATCACGCGGACCATCGCATTGGACCTGGAAAAAGTCGAGCACGTATTGATTCCGGACCAGGCACGTGCGCATCTGACGCACGCCGGGATACAATCGGCCTGCGAGATCGCCGATCGTCACCCGTTTGAGCGCCGGGAGGTCCTGGAATTCAATCAACTGCAGCGGCTGATCAGGGAAGTGTTGACTCTTCCGGTCGACCAGCAGCGTATTGTGGCAGAGCGTCTGACGGTTGAGCTCCCGCTGGATGTTGGCTGAGAAGGAATGTTCGGCACTTGGGACTGCCTCGCAATCAGGTAGCCAGAGATGTCCTTCGCCGAACAGGATGATGGAGAGTTTGTCCAGGTTTTCATGCACGCGATTGTGCGAATACGTGGCCAGCAGCGTCCAACCGCGGCCGCTCCAGTAGTCGGCTCCCTCTGTCTCGCGCAGCATAGCATAGCCGTGCTCGGGCCAGAGTCGAGTCGACACGTGGGGCGGGACGCCGTCGGGAAGTTCGACCTGCCCTTGCAGCAGCGCCTCGGAGGATCGCTGCGGCAGACCGCGCAGCAGCCAGGAGCGATGTGGATCCTTAAAGCGACGGGCCAGAATCTCCCAGTCAGCGCTGGTCCCCAGCAAGGGGCGGCGCCCGTAGCAGTCTCCGATCGTCGGTAGCGTGCGGTCGGGGAGGAGCAACTGCAGGAGCGCATCGTAGGTCTCGATCAAGGATCGGCCATCGCCCGTTTCCGATCGGTAGAGGTCTCGCGGGTGGTGACAGTTCTCCAGCAGTTCGGCCGCCTTGACCAACGGAGCGGTCGCCGTGAGCTGATAAGGAATGGACCCTTCGGCCCACAGTCCGTCGTCGGTGAACCCGTACTGCATCAGGAAGTCGATTCCGTGCGGACCTTCCAAGGCCTGTGTGACGAGTTCCTGGCGATTGTAGAACAAGCCGATGGCCACAAAGCCCAGCTTGTGCCAGGCGTAGTGATTGTTGATTGCTCCGCCCGGCTCGTGCGCCAGCCAGTAGTCGTCGTTCTTCTTCACTGCGGTCAAGTAACGCGCAAAGCACGCATCGATCCGCTCACGCTGCTCCGGCGTGAAGCGGTCGTACAACAGGTCATAGGTCTCCAACGCATGCAGGACCCAGGCGGTGTAGTTGAGTCCGACATCGAAATGTTCGAACTCGAACGTGAACTCGGCCAGCGACAACAAGGCCTGTTGGGCCTTGTCGGCCAGTTGAGAGTCGGGACGCAATACTCCCGCCCAGGCACACTTCCGCGCGGCCGCGGCCCAGCGTCCAGGTACGATCCAGGTATGGTGAAAAACCTCGGGATAGATTTCCTGCCACGGTTTCGTACGAGCGGTCTCCCACCAGACGCGCTCGAGCCGAGGCAGTTCTGCGAGTTGGATCGACTCCGCCTGCTTGATCAACTCGTCGGCCCATCGCCCGCCCGCTGCGGTGGCCGCACCTTGGCGCACACGCGCAATATCGTCGTGAGTGACGAACACGCCAGGTCGGTCAGCGGCCTGCACACTGCGTAGTCCGAGAATATTGGCAGTGGCGACGAGCAGCATCACAAGGAGCGGAAACCTACTTCGCATGGCGGAAGATAAGAGTCGGCGCATTTCTTGAAGCCATGCTCGCGCAGAGCATGGGAAACCGCTCGCCGTCTGGTCACGGCATCGACAAACACGGAAGTTATTCTTCCTGCGGTCCTGAAGCATGGCCGGTGTCTCCTCTGCGCGGCGTGGGAAGGTGAAAGGCCGGAAGGGAAAGCCCTGATGGCCGTTGTGAGATCTGTTCCGCAGGTGAGCCCCTTTGTAGGCACGGTTCACATCGTTACCGCAAAGCGGTTTGATCCAACAGCCCAGGGTGCGCCGCGCTTCGCGGCGCACCCTGGGTTAGCCTTTCCCCTCCATCCGATAAGCCGAAGGCGTTTCACAAGCGTGATTGGTCACCATTTCTTTCGTGGTCATCGGTGAAACGCCTGCAGGCAACGGCCAACGCCGGGACCGATCCTACAGGTTGCGCCGCGCGGTGCCCCTGGGCGAATGCAGGGAACCGCATTAAGGAAATGGACGGCCACTGGAAATGGTCCTTGTTGACGGACAAATCTCGCAACTGCGACCAGGACGATGCGGTGGTTCGACGGGTCAGCAATCTCGTACGCTTGTGCGCATCCGAAGCTGTTCGTCGGGCATTGCTTATCGTTCGGCCGCTGCCTGACGAGCTTTTTGCAGAACGCTCTCCAGAGTCACCGGCGATCCGCCCTGCCGTTTGCTCTCGTCGGCCGCTTCCATGAACGCGTAGATCTCCAGCGTCTGCTCGGCCGAGACCGGCGGCTGGCCAGTGCGGAAGAAACGAGCGATTTCGACCAGCAGGTGCTCGTAGCCTTCAAAGTTGCCGGATGGAGCGATCCCTTGCTCGCCAAACACCATCGCCCCGAATCCGACCTGGCCTTTCAGGATGCCACGAAACGTGCCGAGACGCCCGTCGGCCCAGACGCCGGCAGCCAGATCTGCGCTAGGCGATTTGACGCGCGTCACGGTCTGACAGCCCGGCCCCATGATGGTAAACAGCAGTTCGGAGCCGTGGATCCCGTAGTAGAACAAGTCGGGGTGACTCGGTTCCAGCGGCGCATTGGAGCTGTACGCATCGCAGCCCAGCACCTTGCCCACGCGCGGGTCATTCGTCATGCCGGCAATTCCCGGGCTGTATCGTAACGACGAGCTGGAGAAACAGGGCGTTGCTGTGGCCTTCGCCAGGTCGAAGATCCGAATCGTGTCGACCAACGAGACGGCGACCGGCTTGTCGACGAAGATCGGTTTGTGCGCTGCGAGGACCGGTTTTGCCTGAGCCAGGTGCGGGCGTCCATCAATGCTTAACAGCATCACCGCGTCTACCTTGGGAAGCAGCTGCTCGACCGCGTCGACGATTTCGACTCCCATCTCGCGCATCGCCTGAATGTTCTGCTGAATATTGTCCGCGCTGAACGGGATGTCCGGACTGTAGGCCGGGACCGCCGCGACCACCTTCATGTCGCGAATCGGTGCCGGCGAGTTCGGGTCCGAAATGATGCGAGTCCAGGGGACGGCATGCGCGTCCAGGCCAATGATGCCGACTCGCAGAGGGGCTGACGCAAGGTTCTCAGTTGCGGCTGGCGCCGCTGGCTCGCTCTGCTGAGCCCAGGCGTTGATGGCGAGGCAACCAAGCAGCAGTGCTGCCACGGAGCAGAAAAATGTTCGCTTCATGATGATGATTCTCGGGTGTGGCGGGTAGGGTGTTATGTAACGAGCGGAGCACATTCAGTGCTTGCTGAAGCTCCCGGTCAATTGCTGTTCCTGTCAGCTGCTCTGCTCTCCATTGCTTTGTTCCGCGAAGAGCGGCGGATTACCAGGGGGGCAAGCAGAGCGTGCCTCCGTCCAAGTGAACGACACTTCCGTTGATAAACCCGGCCTCATCGGAAAACAAGAACCCCACGGCGTGCGCGACGTCCATCGGCTCGCCCATGCGCTGCACCGGGATCTTCTTGGCAACCTGGGCGTACAACTCTTCCTTTGGAGTGTCCCAGCCGGCGCACGAAGCAGCCAGCATCGGCGTATCGATTGTTCCGGGACTCACCGCCACGAATCGCACCCCCTGCGGACTGTGATCGGTGGTCAGCGACCGCATCAGGGCGACCACGGCCGCTTTCGACGCGCAGTAGATTCCGTGCGCCGGGAATCCGATATCGGCCGCCACGGACGTCGTGAAACAGATCACGCCCTTGCCTTGTCGTTGCATCACCGGAATCGAATGTTTGGCCACCAGTACAGGACCCAACAAGTTGACATTGATGACGCGGTGGAAGTCCTCCACGGTGATGTCGGTGATCTTTTGATTGCTCAGCACACCGGCATTCACGTGAACGCAGTCCAATCGGCCAAACGAGTCGACTGCCAGTTGAATCGCGCTTTGCACATCCTCTTCGCGACTCGTGTCGCCAAAGTGGAACAGGCAGGTCTTGCCTGCGGCGGTCAGGTCGCGCGCCAACGCGGTTCCCGCTTCCTGCTGAACGGACATGGTTACGACCTTCGCGCCGTGACGAGCGAAGTGCTGTGTGCAGGCCTCGCCAATCCCCGACGTGCCGCCGGTGATGAGGATCACTTTGTCTTGCAGGTGCATGTGTTGGATTCCTTAATGCCAGAATCGCGAAAATGTCGAGCACTCATGTTCAGTTTGGACACCGACAGTTGACTCTCAGGAGGCAAGGGCCGTGGTCTCAACCCTTGTAGCCCGATCGCTGGCGCCGCGTGGTTCCGCTGCGACGGAACTGCACCGCCTGGTCAATCAGGCGAAAGATGTCGTAGCGCGGCTGATACCCTAGTACATACCGAGCTCGCGTCGTGTCGATACAGAAGTCCTGGCCGACCGGATCGACCAGCTCCAGCACGTCGATGCCGAGTTGCTTAGCGGCATAGGTGGCCGCATCCACATAGTTGAACGGATCATTCATGGCGATCATGAAAGTCTGGCCTTCAATTGCCTCGCGCTCCAGGGCCAGCAGAAACGACTGCACGCAGTCTTCCACGGCCACAATGTGCCGCCGCATCGGACGGCCGTCCGGGTGACGCAGAGCGACGGCGGCATCCGACGTTGCCGGATATTTCACGCGCTGCCGCTCGTTCATCAGCTCGTTCCAGATCGGAATGCCGAACTGGTTGCCGGCGACAGTGAGATGGGTCAAGATGTCGTCTTCCGCGTGGATCCACGAGATCCGCAGGCAGACGGTCGGCACGCCAGCCTGGTGGTAGTACTGCTGGAACATCGCTTCTTCCAGCACCTTCGACAGGGCATAGTAGCCGGGATAGGCAACCGGCGGCATGTCTTCGCGGATCGGCTCTGGCTGCGGATTGAAGTAGATTCCATTGACGGCGTCGCCGCTGGCCAGAATCACGCGTCGCGGCTTTCCCGTGCGCATGGCCGCGTCGAGCAGGTTGAACGTGCCTTGCAGGCTCACTCGCATCAGCGCTTCACGGTCCTCCTTGCAGGTCGCCAGATGAATGATCGCATCGCACTGAGCCACCAGTTGATCGACCAGCGCGCCGTCCGCCACGTCCCCCGCGACCTCCTCGACGCCCGGGATGTCCACCGCATTGCGATGACGGATGGCACGTACCTGATAGCCCGCCTGGAGCAGTGCTTCACACAGCGGTGCGCCCAGCTTGCCGCTCGCTCCCGTTACCAACACGCGCTGGATCGAGCCAGACATGATCGTTACCTCGACTGTCAACGTTTTGCATTTCGACGAAAGTACCTACGATGCCGGCTCGGTCTCCGGATACTCCATGAACTCCACCACGCCGCCGTCCGGTGTCTGATAGAAACCGACGACGGCGAGGCCGGCATCGAACGGTTCCAATAACACCTTCAATCCGCGAGCTGCTTCTTGGATACTGTCGACGCGGAAGGCAACGTGCGGCAGGTGACGCACCGGGCCAGTGACCGGACTGTCCGGTTCGAATCGCAGCCATTCGATATGGAACGGGTTCACCCGGAAATCGGTCACCCAAACTTTGGTGGCGGCGACATAAATCTCATTGTCGTGTTTTTCGTCGGTGATGATGCCGACATGATCAAATTGCATGGACACGCAATGCACTCCTATGGCACCTGGGGGAAATGGCGAATGACGAAATACCCAATGACGAATACCCCGGCGGGGCGAATGACGAATGACGAAATACCCAATGACGAACGAAACACGTATGGTCCAAGGCGAGAGCAGATGTCCGGTTTCCGCGGCAACTGGGTCCGATATTCAGAATTCGTCATTCGTCATTCCATTCGTCATTAGGTATTTCGTCATTCGTCATTGGCGGCGTCATTCGTCATTCCATTTGTCATACCCCAGAATCTCCGTCACGCGTCAGAAGTAATAGATCTGACCGGTGCGGGACGATTCGGCCGCTCCGTGGAGCAGCGCCACGGCATCCCGCGACTGTTGGGGAGTAATGCGTTCGGGACGCTGGCCGGTGGCGACGCAGTGGGCGAAGTACTGCAGCTCTGCGCGGAGGATTCCAAAACGCTCGCCATACAGGTTGGGCCAGTAGAGCGTATCGGGACGACGGTTTCCCTTGGCATCGTGGATCTCCAGCCCGGCCTCACCGCAGTTGATATAAATGGCTCCCTGGGTGCCGATCACCTCCATCCGAGCGTCGATCTGGTAGGGTGTGCTTTCCGGCAGGTGCCAGATCGATTCGATCACGGCGATCGCGCCGTTGTCGAGTCGAGCCATGGCCCAGCCTCCATCGGGATACTTGTTCGTGCCGGGATGAATCTCCTGCGCATAGATGCTCACCGGGTTCGCCTGCGCGAACCAGAGCATCAGGTCGCCGTCGTGGATTCCGTCCCCCATCAACGCCGAGATACTGTCCAGGACCATGCGGCCGATCGTTACCGACAGGTTGCGCCGCGCATGCATGGAAACGATCTGGCCGATCTGCCCTTCCTCAATGGCCTGTTTGGCCAGCACGACGCGCGGATCGAACCGGCAGATGTGGCCCACCATGAAGAGCCCCTTCGCTTCGCTCGCCGCGGCCAGAATCTGGTCGCAGTCGGCTGGCGTGGGGGCCATCGGCTTCTCCAGAAACACGTGCTTCCCGCTTCGCAACGCATCGACCGCGATGTCGCGATGATCGTTGATGTGCGTCGTAATACCGATCACGTCGATTTCCGGGTCGGCCAGCAGTTGGTGGTAGTCGGTGTAGCGCCGAGCGACTTGAAAACGGTTGGCGACCTCCTCCAGCCGCGCGGGCCGGCGCGTGCAGACCGCTGCCAACTCGATCCCAGGGCTGGTTGCCAATACCTCGGCGTGAACCTCACCAAACCATCCTAAACCGATGATACCCCAGCGAACGTTGCGCATCGTGGTTCTCTCCCCAGAAATCAAGCAAACAGCTGCCGCATCTTGATTGCAGTGTCCCGAGCCAGATCCATGTCAGGCAGCACCATGTCGGGCAGCCGACAGAACGGGATCATCTCAGCCGTCAGCGGACCATGGTAGGCGATCTTCCGTAAAGCCTCTTTCACGGCGGCAAAATCGACGTCGCCTCGCAGCAGGTCGTCCCCGAATCCATGCAACACCCCGCCACAGTCACTTCGCTCGAAGTTCTTCACGTGAACTGCAGCAATGCGTGGGCCCAGAATCTCGATCCAGTGTTGGGGATAGCCAGAAATGACCATGTTGCCGACGTCCAGGTACGAGCCGATATGCGGACTGTCGAACTGGTCGATGAACATCCGGAATTCGACCGGGCCAAGCAGGAACTTGTTCCAGACGTTTTCCAGCGCGATGGTGACGCTTTGTTCTGCGGCTTGCGGCAGCAGCTCCCGCAATGAGGCGGTGGCGTTGTCCCAGACCTGCTGATAAGGCGTCACCGGAACCGACGGATCCCACGGCACGTCGACGGCACCAGGCACGACCAGGATCGTCTTGATCCCCAGCTGACTTGCCACGTCGATGTAGCTCCGCGTGAACTCGATCGCTGCCCGCCGCTGCTGCGGATCGGCTGACGACAGAGAGCACCCCCAGTAGTTGCCGGTGGCCATCGTGGTCAGAGCCACGCCCAGCTGCTGAGCATCCTCGCGAATCTGCCGGCACGTCGCCGCTGACGTCGACGCCGTCAGCTCACCTGCTCCAAACGTCAGCTCCAATCCGTCGTATCCACATGCTGTGGTCTCCTCCAATGCCTGGCGGATCGGCTTCTGGCCTTCAAAACCGCCAATCGTCCAATAATTGATTTGCAGCAGGTTCGACATCTTCAAGGAACTCCTTCATTGGCTGGCCGTAGGGCCGTGGCAAAGCGGCCCCATTCCGGTCGCCACAATACGCGGTCCAAGACAGGTGAGGCTGTCGATCATACCAGTGCGCAGGGTAACAAGAAACCAGACCGAGTTGAATCAGGCACCAGCGTTTTTCGCATTAGGCAGCCAATGATCGGATACGCCGATTGACATGCCCCGGGTGTGAGGCGGACAATGGCGCGATGCGAAATCGCTCGTTCGCCCATCGCACCTTCCATCCACGCTAAGGAGCCAGAGGCTATGACCGTGAAAGTCGGGATCATCGGAATGGGTTTCATGGGACGTATGCATCTGTCGGCCTACCAGAAACTGGCGCAAGCAGAAGTGATCGCCATGGCCGATATCGACCCCGACAAACGGGCAGGCAAGGGTGGTGGTGCCGGTAATCTGGGCGATACCGGGTTTGAGTCCGACGCCAGCGCATTCCAGAAGATCTACGAGCGTGGTGGGGAGCTGATCGACGATCCCGATATCGATCTGGTCGACATCTGCGTGCCGACCTGCGACCACAAGAAGCTCTTTGTGAAAGCGGTCAAGGCCGGCAAGAATGTGCTGCTCGAAAAGCCCATGGCGGTCAAGTCGGCCGATGTCGAGGCGATTGTCGAAGCCGGGAAGAAGACCAAACGGGCGGTGATGGTGGCGCAGTGTATCCGGTTCTGGCCGGCCTATGTGCTGCTGAAAGAGTATGTGGACACCAAGAAGCTGGGCAAGTGCAAGAGCCTGATCTTGCGACGACAGGGTGCCAAGGGACTGTGGAGTCCCTGGTACTTCGACGCGGAGATTTCCGGTGGTGCGATTTATGACCTGCACGTCCACGATACCGACTACGTCAACTTCCTCTTTGGCAAGCCGAAAGCTGTCGGCTCGATCGGGTCGATCGGGGGCACGACCGATCGCGGTGTCGATCATGTGGTAACGAACTACTACTATCCCAAGAGCAAAGTCGAAGCGGTCACGGCGATCGGGGCGTGGCATCAGCACAAGACCTGGCCCTTTTACATGGGATACACGGCGGTATTCGAGCAGGGTACGCTCGATTTCGATATCCAGCGCCCTCAGCCGGTGATGCTCTATACCGATGAAGCTGCCCAGGAAATCACCGTCGGTGCCAACGACGGCTGGTTCGAAGAAATCAAGTACATGGTCGACTGTGTTGCGCAGCGCGAGAAGCCGCGGCTGAACATGATCTCCTCCACCGAAACGACGATGAAGATCGTGCAGGCTGAGCAGCGGTCGGTCAAGAGCGGCAAGGTCGAGCCGGTTGAATGATCGGCTTGGCCACGCGGCCTTACGCTGCCAGCCGACTCTTAACCTGGTTCTGACGTCGCGGGTTCATTGTTTCTTGAGCCGAGCGGCAATGTCGACTTGGAAGGGGGGCGCGGTCAGCTGGAGTCGACCGTTCTGCGCGGTCACTTCACGGCTGGCGATGCACTTTCCCTCCAGGGTATCCCACCATTGGACCGACCACTTGCCATCGTCCAGGCCGGTGAGCGTAGTGCCCGCGTCGGTGACCTTTGGCGGATCATCGTTCATCGCTCCTGCGGGCCAATTGCAGGCCCGATCGAGCAGCCAGACGAGCGCCTCGTCGCGCGCGGCCACGCCAAACGCCAGAACCGGTGGCACTTCATCCTTGTCCTGATCGAAACGAGCCGGCTGGAAGTCGGGCCGTCCCATGCCGGTTCCTTGCAGGAACGCGGCCAGGGCCGACCAGTGTCGATAGAGGTTGCCTCTGTGGATTTCCTCCCACCACCAGGTCATGTCGGTTCCGGCTGCGCCGCTCATCGCGCCGCTCCAGACCGCCTGATGAAGCGCGCGGAAATAGGGGTCCGTATCGGGCTTCCAGCCGCGCCAGTCGGTGCCGTATTCGCTGACAAAAAACGGCTTGCGGTACTTCTGGAAGAACGTCGCCGTCATGTTGGCCGTCATTTCGGCGGGGTGCTGTTCGTTATACGAGTGGTACTGGGCGAAATCCATTTCAGGCAATGCAAACAGATCGGGCCGTTGACTTCCCCCGGTGAAGCTGGACGAGATGAGATGTTTGAGCGGGTCGATCTGGCGAAGATGCCGACCCAACTCACCGTGCCAGGCAACGACATCGTCATGCTTCACGTAGGCGTACTCGTTGTCGATCTCGTTGAAGAACTCCCAGGCCAGCACACTCGGATAGGCGGACCAGCGGGCCACGAGATAGCGGAGACGTTTGCGGTAGAGTTGCTTGGCCTGCTCATTGGTGAAAAAGTCGTTCTGAGTCTGGCACGGTCCACCGTTGGCCGCATTGTAAGGATGCCGCGGCCAATAGTTGTTCCCACCCCAGTAGTCTGGTTTGACCTCGAAGATCCCATGGTAGTCGAGGCAGACCATGACGTAGACGCCACGTCGCTGCGCTTCGGCCAGCAGGTAGTCCAATCGCCAGGCGTTGTCCAGCCGATACGCGAGCTTGTCGTTCTTATCCCATTCCAAGCCAAACGCGTTGGGCCACATCCAGATGCGGATGTAATTGATTCCCGCCTGCTCGTAAGCTGCCAGCCAATCGTCGTAGTCGTAGGTGCCTCGACTGCCATACCAGCACGAACAGAGCCCGTTGAGGAACAGAGGTGTGCCGTTGTCGAGCTGGAAGTACCGCTTCGATGTTGGCTCCACACGCACGATGCCGTTGCGCTTGCTGTCTGTCACGTTCACGGTCAGCTCTTCGCTCGTCAGCGTCTTTCCGTTGACGGTGACTGCGGCGCGCAATGTGTGCTCTCCGGCCGTGACCGGCAGCCAGCGGATCCGCCACTCTCCATCTCCCTGTGGTGACAGCGTCTCCTGCTGGCCATCCAACTGTCGCTGGTAGTCGCGGAAGTAGAAGCCGGGTACGGTCACCTGATGGCCCGACGGATCGACGGCCGTCAAGTCCAGCGTGATGCAGTCGGGGTCCAGAGGGTTGTCGGCGGCCGGAACGCCGTCGACTCGTATCTCGCCCCGTTCCAACACCTCCGGCGTCGGCTTGTCCAGACTCAGTGCAAGCGCATCGGCGGATTCACCGGCCAGACCGTCGGAAGCAAGCCCGATGCAGATGGTGAATCCTAATGTCAGAAAACGGGCGACGCTGACTGGGTAGCGACGAAAGTGGCTCATGATCGAGTGCTTGTCAAGTGAGTGGTTCGCGATGTTGGGATGCGGCGAGCAGAATGGGGGGGAGATCAAGGTAATGCACGTCGCGACTTGCATGACGCTCTTTGTTGAATTGATGCTGCGTGTGATGCTGCCTGCCAGAATAGCCTGACGTGAAGGCCGCGCCCAGACACCTGAGAGGGAAGCACGAAGGTACGAGGGAAGAATGAATTCGGCGTTACTCTTGTGGTCTCGCTCGCGCAGAGGGTAGCCACGCTCGCGCAGAGCGTGGGAATCCGTCCACCTACCCATCCATCCGCCGTCTGGTGACGGCAGCCACAGAGTCTGGCGACGGCAGCCACAGAGCCGGGCGACGACAGTTTCAGAGTCTGGCGACGGCCGTTACGGAGTCAGGTGACGGCAGTTGCGAACATGGAAGTGGTTCTTCCTGCAGCCCTGGGGAGTTGCTTAGGGCCCACGTTCGTGTTAGAGGTGATGAGATCTGGTGTCGGGTCGAGCGATTTGAGGTGAGTGTGATGAGTATGAATTACTTCTCGGTGTTGCAGGTTGTCTATCTGTTGTTCAGTTTGGCAAGTGCGGGGCTGTATCTGATCGCGACGATCCTGGTGTTCAGCTGGCCGGAGTTCCGCAGTCGCGGCTTGTTCCTGTCCGCCGTCGCGCTCAAGTTCGTGGCAGCACTGCTCTATGGGCTGACGCATCTGTTGCAGGTCGTGGCTTTGGGATCGTCGATGGGTTCGTATTTGACGCTGCTGCAGTTCGTCTATGTCGTACTCACTCTTGTCGGTTTGGCGGCCGACGTTTTGCTGGTCGCGGCCATCTATCGTCTGGGCCAGGTTCTGCGGCAGATGAAGCGCGCGCAGGATCCGAAATCCCTTTCGCCATTTGCTTGAGCGGGTTGGGCCGTATGAGGGTGATCGTTCCGACGCCAGAAGCCCGGCATCTGCGCGAGGGAATAACCAATTGGGCGTTACTTGTGTAGTCACGCTCGCGCAGAGCCTGGGAAACCAGGTAACCACCCGAGGTGTCTTCCACTGGTTCCTCAATGAATCGTCAGATGCCCGTACTATGACTCCCAACCGAGGTTCCATCCGAGCGATGCCGGTTCGTGCGGCGGCTGGGGGAGGCAACTATTCATCGAGTAGTGTGACCGCGGCGGCTGCTTCCTCACGAATCCACGGATCGTCTGATTGAGATAGTGCTTCCAGACGCTGCTTCGTCTGCACATCAACGGACGCTCTCCCTTGCTTGTCCCAGGGCCTGTACCTTTCTTGGACTTCATAGGACCAAAATGCTGCCAACCCACGCAGTTGATCGATCGACCGGTCGCTCAACAACAGTTCTTCCCAGGACGACCAATCCGGCGGCTTTGGGTCGATGTCGAAGAGGTTGCCTCGTCCCATTTCCATTGTGCCGTCGAGTAGCTCACTGCGTAGCAACTCCACATACTCGTCAGTCACTCGATAGAACTGCCGGGTCTCCCCCGACCAAACGCATGAGGCCTCTACGATCAGGCACAGCAGGTCACGCCTTGACTGGTCGAATCGGGCGGCGATCGGCCAATCGCCGACATTAAATTGAAACGTTCGAATCAGGTTTCCCCGATGACTGATCAAATAGAGCCGACAATACGACACACCTGGGCTGCTCAAGGTTGGATGCATTACGACTACGTACAAGAGTCCCTCAGCGCTCTGCGCACTCGATCGATGTACCAGCCAATTCTCCCGGATAGCGTCGGTTAAGGGATCGTCGTCATCGGGGCCCGTGAGTGTCTTAATCCAGGCGGCAACTTGCGACTGTTCGTCGTCAGGAAGTCTCCTGAGATCGACGCCGACGTAATGTCCCAGTCGCCAGACGGCATGGTATCGCAGGAAGTGCGGCCGCCCACATAGGATGGCCACGAGAGCGATCAGGCAGAGCATGCTGCGAATACGGAATTGGGCCCATTGACGCGTCGGTTTCAGTGCTTGGAACCATTTCACCGCGTGACTTCCCGACAACGATTGCGCAGAGGTGTTATGATACTCAGCGATTCCTGTGTCGAGGCCAGCATGCCGCGCGTCTGACTGAAAAGCAACCCCCGAATGAAGTGGGCCGCAACCTGAAACCGGTGTTTGCCCGGGGGACCAGCGGCAGTGGAATGTCGCTCAGAAGCAACATTGACGAACGACTCGGCCATGGCACGGCCGTCGTTCTCTCTGCTTCGTGTCCTTTGTGGTGATCTTCTCCGGCTCCGATCGTCGCTTGCCCGTCTGATATCAGAAGCTGCGGAATCACGGCGCATTTCGGGGCCATTTGTCAGCACACTCTTGACAACCCGCATAGAAACGATCAACTGACCGTCAGTTGCAGGCGGGCGGCGGCGCGGATAGGGTGTAATGACGATAGACAGTTCTGCATTTCGACAGATTCTGGAGTGAGGTGAAGAACATGACCGCTCTCTGGGCGATGGCAAAACGCGCCGTTCGTTTCCGCCGGATACTGGCGGCTGCTGTACTGGCGGTTCTGGCCGCCGCGG
>JBGSHS010000194.1:0-12104 GCA_041752115.1 Pirellulaceae bacterium
ACGGGTTTTGCTAGCCCGTTTTTCTAAGAATGGGCTTGCTAGCTATCGTCGGATGCGTCATTGTATAGGGCATGCCAGACGATCGCACGCAACAGAAGAAGATCAAAGCGTCGGATATCACCGGGCTCAAGTACTTCGACAGGCTGATGAATGGGAGTGTCGATGACGATCTTCGCGCGTTACTCGAAGTGCAAATCGGCAGTGCCACGAATGGTGGCAAATCGACTATTCTCGTCTGGGTCGACACAGCGTTCAACGGCGGACGGGTGTTGCCGCGTCAAGAAATTCGACGGTTGGGTCTAAAGGAGTATTCGTCGACGCCAGCCATCCTCGCCGACGGACAACAGGTGGAATTGCCCACGTACACGTGTTACCTCAACTGGATCGGGCGCGAGTATCGGACCCAAATCGTCGCCAACGAAGGAGCACACCCCTTGCTTGGGACCGTGTTACTCGACGGTCACGACCTACACATAAGCTACAAGTGCCGTTCAGTCACGCTTGATTAATCGCACCAGACCTGTGACTGATCAGAACGGCCTAGCGCCGGTGCCAGGCGATTGGGATAGGCCGACTGGCGAGGTCAAGCCGATCCAGGGACCTCTCAATGGCGAGCTTCTGAGGGCATGTCCTGAGCACACGATCGAGGAGCAACACACTCTGTCGATGAGTTGGACAGGGTTCATTCTCGCCCTCGTACGAGCGTGCATCGTCGCGTCTCCAGACAATTATCGGAATAGTCGTTGCGCGCACAGGTGATCCCCGCGACACTTTTGCCGTGTCGCCAATCTGATTTGGCGGTGAGTTGGACGGCACTACCGATGGGCCGCGTCATTGTGACGGCACAGGGTTCGCAGCTTGCGCGCACTGGTGGATGTGACCTGGGTGAGTTGGCACATTGCCGTTTATTGCTTCGGCGGGTGACGCTCGCTCGTGGGCGTGGCAACCGGTCCCGAATAACGGTGAATAATGGTGATTCCGAAAAAGGTATGGGTTTTCGATCCCCCACCGCCTGTCGCAACTCGGCACCACATGTCATTCTGCGCTCGCGCCGTACACAATCTGCGGGGAAGCGAACGGGGACAGGAAGCGAACGGGGACAGGTACATTTTACGTGGTGAACCAGGCTGTCTGGGAGGCGAGCGATGGGCATGACAGCACCTTGGGCCTCCTCTGTGATGGGCTCAACCCTTCGGTCTCGTAGACATCTGCCAGAGAAGAACTCATGACGCGAGAATGCAACGTCCCGTGCCATTACCGTGTCATCACTACAACGACTTACCCAATTTGCGCACTCGAGGGGCGAAATTGTACCTGTCCCCGTCGTTTGTTCGACGCCGCGACACATGCCTATTTGCTCGACGTGTTGCCATGTTCGGAGGAAGCGATCTCGTTATCCATCGCGAGATACCACAATCCGTCGACCTGCCGAAAATACAACTTCTCGGTCCAGGAAATGGATCCCGAGACTTTCCTGATCTGATTTCCGCGTCCATCCTCTTGTCGCTCGATGCACGTTCGACTTCCGACGGCCTCACTCACCGCCGTCGCGCCGTGCTTGACCAGATTCCTGAGTTCGTGAACTTGACTCGATGTGGGATCGACCTTGTCGCCGTAGCTTTTCGCCGCCACAAACAGCCCTGGCTTGTCCTTTACTTCCTTGCCGACCGATGCTGCCACGACTGGATAGTCGTGCTGAAAGCGTTGGCTGTCCGCCTCCGTCCAGGCGTGATCGAATTGTCTCCATTTCGCCCCATGTTTCTCGACGAGGCTTCTCAAGGTCGCGTCCTGCGAGGTAGCGGCGTGAACGACAAGCATGAGGATATCGCAGTCCTGCTTCTCGCGGGTGCCGAGCAAGAACAATGCCCTCCAGTCGCGATCCTCAGTTGCTTTCTTGTATGCCGAAAACAGTTCATCAATCGTCCTGCAACCCGGCTTATCAGGAGGTCCATCCGCCCCGGTGACCAGCGGAATGGTGGCATAGATCAGTGCAACGCACCAGAAAAGATACCTGGCGACCGTCCGACGATTCCGCCCGCTCATGCGTATCACCTTTCCGCGCTCGAATCATCTTCGCCAACATCCGCGACCTCGTGTTCTTTACGGAATCTGTCGAATAACTCCTGGACGTCCGCGTCTGTGTCCAGTCCGATTGTCGAGAGGAAAAACGATGTCTCTCGTCTGCCTTTGTCATTTTCCCACACACGCATGGCGCGCATTGTTGAGCCACCGTCAGAAATACCAATCACGACATGACGTAATTGTCGATTCGCCACCGTTACCCCCAACTGCTGCTGCAGATTGAATGTTCCCTCGTCCACGGTGTTAAACGTCCATTGGAATCCAGCATTCAGGCCGTTCGGCAGATCGACTTGGCCATCGACGTGTGCCACATAGACAAGCGTCGCAATGGCTGGCTGCTGACTGGGTTGCCAGTTCAAGGGAAGTCGTATGCCGTGCTCAGCAGAAGTTCTATCAACCGGTTCAAAGACGGCGTTCTCGCCCTTATCATCGAACCCCATCGCGATCCACACCTGACCGTTTGGGCATCCCTTCCACTCAAACCACCCGTCGGCGTCAGTCGTCGTCTGAAACTGCGTCGGGTATTCGTCCCCGAGCGCCACGAGTAGAACGGGCTCATTCCCGACAGGTTTTCCGTCCTGGTCGACGACTCGTCCGCGCAGAGGAGTCCCCGGCACAAGGCGCACGGAGACCACATCGGCAGACGATCCACCTGGTGACTTAGGGACACTCGCCAGCGCAATGCGTTGGGGAACATATCCGTCACATGTGACCCACAGCCACTCCGGGGAGATCTCCCAAACCACCGCGTCGGTCTGATCGACAATGATGTCGTCAACCGAGCCTTGCCATTGCCCCGCCGAATCGGTGCGTCCCAGGACCGAATCGGGCAATTGGTCGTACCTGCCCGTGACCACCTTGGCAGCTAGTATCGGTGATCCCGTACTGTCATCCACCACGGCAAGCGACACGTGACGAGTGTCTTTAACTGCGCGTGTGCTTGTGCACGAACAGTTGCACATCACCAATGTCGATAATGCAAGGCTCATGCACCAGTGGATGGATAGCGCAGTCCCGTTTCGTCCTTGCCCAAATGTCATTCGATGGCTTTCGCGGTTTGTATTGGAATGCGACCGGTGACCGGCCTGTGTGAATAGCCGGCGTGCCCGCATTACGCGTCTTCGGGCATTCACCACAGTCGTGCACACTCCGGAATGGGGGGATTGTAGTGCAGGCGGGAAATCGGTCAAAGAGCGAACTCCAAGGAAGTGAACTCGGCAACCGCCGAAGATGCCCACTCTAGATGTTGGGCAATTCACGCCAAATAGGAAGGGAGCTACTCAGGGGCAGATTAGTCGGAGAGCCGATGCAACGCCGTTTTGACGTTGCTCTCCCGCCCACACCTGAAATAGGATTCGCAGCACCATTCGTGCCTCAATCGACGACACACTACGCCGAGTCGCAAGAACTGCCATGCACATATTGTCTTTGCATGGTGACACGTTGTCTTTGCATGGTGACACGACCGAGCTACAGGGATCCATCGCCGAAAGGGATTTATCGTGGCGAATCGAAGGCAGTTTCTGGCCGGCATCAGTTTCCTGGGAGCGTTCGCGTGAGTCCCGAGGTCGCTAGCCTTACGACGTGTATTTCGATCAGGTCAAACAGTAAGCATAGAGCAGTTTCACGAGAATGTAGTGGCCACCCGACAAGAGGCAAGCCGTAGACAGTACCATGATTCCACGAGTCAATTGACATTTCCGCAGAACGATGGACGCTCCAATGAACGCCACAACTACTACAAGCGGGACCCAACATGAGGTCACTTGGTACCACGCCGTGAAAATGGCGAAGGACCCGAGCATTTTCGGCACCAATAGCAGAAGCAGCAAATGGTACGTTAGAACTCCCAACAACAGTGCCACACACGAACCCGTACAGAGCACGGCATTGGAAGGCGGCACTCGCCTCGAGTCCAGGCGTTCACTAGTTGAGTCTGTTTTTCCGACCGGCAACACAATTGGCTACGGCACAGACCACGAGTTACACAAGGCCAACGACGCACTGATGGGAACTGACTCTCACTCCGTCCGGTAATCCACGATCGACATCTCGATGCATCTGCAGAGGCGGTCGTTCCGGTGAGTAATAAACGACGGAGCATCGGGAGTATCAGATGGTGCAACCTAGGACCTTTCCATCGGGACCGATGACGGTATTCGACCCATCGGGAAACTCAAATCGATATGCCCCACTCTCGTATCGTTCCACCTTGGTTTCCACCGGGAACTCCCGATCCGCCATTACGCTTGGAGGGACTTCGTCGAGCGAAACTGGGATTCCATGCCAGGGACCAACTCGTGAATCGTCGCGAATGAAGCACCCAGGACAAAGCATCAACACGAGCATCCAGGCTGCCGCGATCCACTGTCTATTGATCATCGCGGGCCTCCCTGTGCATTACTCGCCGTTCCATGCTACTTCCAAACGATTTTCCCTTGTGGCGACCTGCCAACGCCCCGATTCTACCAACCTCTACGCGGCAATCCAACAGCGACTGCCGGATGCCTCTGCAGGGGTGGCCGACCGCTGTGCAACAATCGGTCGATAGTTGACGGATTCAGAAGACGTCTGAGTTCCTGCTCCGCGACTATCCCAATTGTGTGAACTCATAGTGACGGTATTCGCTCCACGCGCTGTTGCCCAGCCGATTGCACGCTCGGACACGCCACCGTCCTTTCGGCGATCCAACAATCGTGTGGTGCGGTACATCGCACTTCTCTAATGGCAGAACAATGTGGTCCGGCGTGTCTTCCGGTCCCGCCGTGAACTGCGATAGGTCGACTTCATAGCAAATCGGATAGGCCCCAGACGAAGGTTCCCAACGGAGATCGAGAAACGGCGGGTCATGACTCCACGTCGAACAGTCGTGTGGAAGCAGAACTCGCGGAACTGTGGGTAGGCCATCCTTCGAGAAACGGCCTGCAAACGGATCACGCACCTGAAACACCGTGTGCGTGTCAGATTCCAGGTCAATACACAACTCGAAACTATTCGCCGGGAGCGATGGGTCAGCGAATTCCAGATGTCCATACTTCCAACTGTATATGAAGGCCACAGAGTCGCTGCCTCCACGTCCAATGAGATCGCGCCACGACACGTATCGCGGATCCCTATCTTCGCGATACAACGGCTCGCCGATCAGTTCCCGTACTTTGTCCCGATGCATGCCTTCGACGATTTTCTGCCACTTCACGTAGTCCGGCTGAATGAACTCAGCCTTCTCTGCACATGCGGGCAGAACTTCATCCGAGTGTGCACGCCGACCACGAGCGACAGACCAACGCCTGTGTCGTCGCGTTTTCGCTTCAGCATTGATTGCAGGAAGGCTGGTCGTGCCGAGCATCGTAAGGACCGACAGAAATGTGCGACGTGTTGGCATGTGCCTTCCTCCTAGACATCACGGCAGGCTGTGTGCGCTGGACTGCGTCATGTTCGGTGCGCGCTTGGCCCACAATTCTACTCGGTTCTGCCTTGCGGCCAAACACCTACTGCTGCAAGACTCCAGGGTGGCAGGCGTCCCATAGAGCAAGAAAGGGTGGTATTCTTGATCGCGCCGAGAATCATAAGCCCTTGTAACGAGTTGTTGAGGCTGGGATAGCGTCCCTCGCCTCAGCTAACTTCCTCGATTATCTTGCGGAGGCCAGCCATTTATCCGTCATCAGCGAGCATTGACGCCATTTGCGTAATAGCCTTGTTGAGGGAACCGTTAAACATCGCAACGGTGAAGGCGCGGGCAAGACACTCAAATGTGGAATCATGAAAAGTAAAGATGAAATGGCGAAGACCAGTGAATAGGGAATCGGAATGGCGATGATGGACTCGATTCATCTTGATGCGCATTTTCAGCCATGACGAATTGTGAACCTCGAAGGCAGAGTACGGCTGGAGGCCACGTCTTGCCAGTGGATGACCAGAGAACGCCTCATCGTTTGGTGGGCCAAACATGTGAACGGATGGGCGCGTGAACTTGACGAATGCGACTGCGCCATCCGTGTCCGGCAAAACCTCGTTGACGTATGTGCCGTCCCAATTCAGATCAGGCTCCGATACGAGATACGCCAAGAGCACGCAGTGTTCGTTTGCGAGGACGACGGGCAGTGGCGCGCCGACATCGGATTGCGGCACATCCGTAAGTTCCTGGACACGATCACGGTATCCAATACGATACATCATAATGTCCTGCGAGGGAGTTAGGGCGACAACCCGTAGAACTACACAACTACTTGGCGCGTTTCGGCACAAGTCCTGGCGCGACTTTTCCGGATTAGTCGCAGCGCGGCTTTCGCAGACTACCACACAAGCCGATTGCGGTGTCTTGCATCCTCAATGCCGGTCACGTGTGAGTGTGGTGCGCAGCACTGTGCGTCATACCACCACACCTTCGTTTGATCGGATGCTCCCAACACACCGATTCTACCTACCTCCGCCCGGCCATCCAACATCGACCGCCGGATGTCGCTGCCGGTTAGGTTGGTCAGTTCATCAGTCGGTTATGATGATGCATTCTGTGCAGCGGCATTACGCACCTTCGTGACGTATCGGATCGGTCATGTCGGCAAAATACTCCTCGAAACCAACAGACTCACTGGCTGGTATGACACACCTCCCTGCGGACCCTTGCAGACGGCGACTTTGCGAGACGCATCGCCTCGAATTGGTCGCGTCGCAATTGCGGTGTCATACAAGATTAACCGGACTCGCGCAAGCGCTCTGACCCCAGCCGTACCTTTGCGGGTACGGCGCCGTCTGATTGTCAGACACGTTACATGAGTGTACCTTGGTGTTCGTTTAGCACGTGGCAAGATCGTTACCTTCCGGTGGTCGTGGGTGTTTGCACCTGGAGTTGTCCGCGATGAGAGACATCACTGTTGTCGGCAAGTTCCTTCGTTCAGTGGCGTCGTGCTCGGTTGCCGGTCTAGTGGCCACAATCATTGCGGGGTGTTCAACGAATGTCCCTGAAGCTGAGGAGTTCCGGCGAAGTGGCCTTGCGGCTGCCGAGGCGGGAGATTATGACCGCGCTCTCGCCGATCTCTCGGAGTCCATTCGACGCCAACCAGACGTTGCCCGGACGTACTACAACCGTGGCTGGGTCTATAAGAAAAAGGCCAATTTCGCTCGCGCCATCGATGACTACACAGAAGCCATTCGGCTCCAGCCGGATTTTCTGGAAGCCTACTACAACCGTGGCATCGTTTACGGCATGAATGGTGACCGCGACCGGGCCATCGCCGACTTCACCGAAGTCATCCGGCTCCAGCCGGACAATGCGGAAGCATACTTCAATCGTGGCGGCGACTACGGCAAGACGGGTGACCGCGCCCGGGCCATCGCCGACTTCACCGAAGTCATCCGGATCCAGCCGGACAACGCGGAAGCATACTTCTACCGCGGCGTGGCTCAGAGCGACTCGAAACTTGCCATCGCCGACTACACGGAAGCCATCCGGCTCCAGCCGGATAACGCGGAAGCATACTGCTCTCGCGGTCTCGGATACGCCGCTGTCGGTGACCGCGTCCGGGCTATCGCCGACTTCACAGAAGCCATCCGGCTCCAGCCGGACAATGCGGAAGCATACGGCTCGCGCGGTATTGTCTTCGGCAGCGAACGTGAGTACCAACGTGCCATCGCCGACTTCACGGAAAACGTCCGACTCGAGCCGGATAATGCCGAAGTATATCGCTATCGCGGCGCAGTCTTCGCTGCCATCCAGGACTACGAACGTGCCATCGCCGACTTCACCGAAGTCATCCGGCTCCAGCCGGACAATGCGGAAGCATACTTCTTGCGTGGTAAAGCCCGGAACGACGCAGGTGATCTCGAGCGCGCCAGTACCGACTTTGCGAAGGCAAAAGAGTTGGGATACGACCCGTAATGTGCATTCGGCCGCAACGCAAGTTGTTTAACATTCCTTCGTTTACTGAGCTGTTTCCAACGCGTCGACCTAAATCCGTCCAGTAAAGCTGCTCCATTGGGATCTGCACCTGCCCCGTAGAGGCCGTTTCGAACAACTTCGTGGCAGATCCTCGGAGGCCACACCTAATCCTCGGTAATCAGTTCCAGTTGAATGTCCGTGAGGGTCACTCGAAACAGAAAGAAACGTGTTTGCCTAGCCAGCCAGACGTGTCGCTCTCCATAGAAGATATCTTTCAAGGTCGGACTCACCGCAGCGACTCGAATATCGTTTCGGCGCCATGTGTCATCGTCTACGCCTGCAAGGGTTGGACACATCGTGACGGCCGCGTCGTATTGCCCACCTTGAATGGCGGAGGCAAACCGCCGCGCTCGCATTGTCGGTATCGTGAGCGTTGCATCGGAGGCGTCTTGGCCATCGTGGTAAGGTGAGGTGTTTGTCACTTTCCTTTACCTTGGAGGTTGAGAATGACCCGAAGCAAGAACGCGGAGACGGAGCGGCGATGGAAGGAACTGGTGGGCCGGCAGGCGGCAAGTAGCTTGTCGGTGCGGCAGTTTTGCGAACAGGAGGGGATTTCCCAGCAGTCGTTCTATCACTGGCGACGGCGACTGGGGCAGGGAGCGGCCCTGGCGCTGCGGCCCGCCGTGACAGGGCGTGGGCGGAAAGAGCTCGCGACGAGGCGGGAGTTCATCCCGCTGAGATTGCTCGATGCGCCCGCGGCGTGGGAAGTGGTGCACCCGGAAGGCTATCGCGTGCGGGTCAGCGGCGACGTCACCGCCACGACGCTGCAGTGCATCGTGGGTGTGCTGGACGGGAGGAGGCAGCGATGATCGCGTTGGCTTCTCAAGTGCGTGTGTTTCTCTACCGCCGTGCGACCGATATGCGCAAGAGCTTTCACGGCCTAGTGGCATTGACGCAGTCGCAACTCCAACAGGATCCGCTCTCCGGCAGCTTGTTCGTCTTCATGAACCGGCGTCGCGATCGCGTCAAGATCCTGTACTGGGGTCAGACCGGCTTCTGCATCTGGTATCAGCAACTGGAGAAAGGGACCTATCAGCTTCCTTCGCCGGCCACACTAGACGAAGAAGATACGCTGGAAGTGACGCGCTCGCAGTTGTCGCTCATCCTGGATGGCATTGACCTGCGCAGCGCGCGTCAGCGTCCGCGGTTTCAACTCGCGCGTGAATCGCTCATGCCGGAGTAGACGTGTCGTGCGGACGCGCCCAGCAGTGCGTCGCACACCGAGGTTCTTCCACGGCGACCCTGGTCCTTCCAGGGTCGCTTTTTTTCTGCCCATGGCGGTCAGTGGGCTTGCGCATTGGCGTGGAGAATGTATAATGACAACTACGCGTCACACGTTGTAGAAACACCTGTCACTTACTTGCCCCACGACGTCACGGATGGCCGCTTCACTGCCTGAACTCCCGCACGACCTGCCCGCTTGCCATCTGCTGATCCGGCAGCTGCTGGCAGACGTCTCGCGCGCGGAAGAGCAACGCACCGACTGGGAATCGAAGGCCCAGGAAGCCGACTCGCGCGTCGCTCATCTCGAGGCACAGCTGGCCGAGTACCAAGAGACGATCGCCAACCACGAAGCGACGATTGAGCAACTCGGAGCCGACAACCAACTGCTCAAACGCTGCCTGTTCGGTTCTCGCCGGGAACGTTATACGGATGACCCGAACCAGATCCTGTTGTTTGACGCGCAGTCGTTGCCAGAGAGCGAGCAAGAGGAAGCGGTGCCGGAAGTTGCACCACCCGCGCCGGCGCCGCCGAAGCCGCGCACCAGCAAGGGGCGCCAGCGCCGCGTCTTCCCGGACTTCCTTCCACGCGAAGAAGAGCGGTACACGCTCGACGAGGCCGACATCCCGGAGGAACTGCGAAACCACCCGCACGCCCGCCGCTTCTTCAAAAAGGTGGGCGAGCGGATCGAGGTAATCCCGCTGCAGTTCAAGGTGATTGACCAATACCAGGAAATACTGGCCGTGGATCTGCCCGACGCGACGACGCAGGTGATCGCGGCCCAGCGGCCACCGACGTTGATTCAGTCCTTTGCGAGAGCCAGTCTGTGGGCCTATCTGACGGTGAGTCGCTTCGCGGATCACTTGCCCTACTATCGCCTGGAGGACATCCTGGCCCGCGGCGGCCTGCACATCGACCGCAGCACCCAGTGGCGCTGGATGCATCGTCTGGCGTTGGGTGTGACGCCGCTGGTGGACTTGATGTGGGACCTGGCGCGCCAGAGCATCGTCCTGGCGATGGATGAAACGCCCGTGCGCGAATTAGGGGGAGTCGGCACAACACTCAAGGGATACCTGTGGACCGGCGTAGGGGACGCGGATCATCCGTATGATTGCTTCTTCTACAGTTCGGATCGCCGCACGGTTCGGCCCCAGGAATACCTGTCGCGGTTCCAGGGCTATCTCGTGACGGACGCCTACATCGCCTACGAGCGGATCGGCGAACTTTGGCCTGGCGTGATCAACGCGAGTTGCTGGGCGCACGCGCGCCGGAAGTTCGAACAGTGCCATCATCTGGGAGCCACCTCACAGACCCACACCGCACTGGCGTACTTCCGTCAGCTGTTTGATCTGGAGGATGCGTTTCGATCACTCAGCCCGGACGAACGTCTGGCGGCCCGCCAAGTGCGATCGCGACCGATCGTGACAGCCTTCCACGACTGGCTGCTCCAGGAGAGCGCGCGTCAGTTTCCCAAGTCCAAACTGCTGGGCGCCATCAACTACCTGCTCAACCGCTGGGACACGTTCGAGCGGTTTCTGGAATCGGGCTGGCTGCCGCTGAGCAATAACGTGGCCGAGCGCGCGCTGAAGTACCCGATTCTGGGAAGAAAGGCCTGGCTATTCGTGGGCCATCACCTGGCAGGCGAAACGGCGGCCAAGCTGATTACGCTTACCAAGACCTGCAACCGCTTACACATTGATCCGTTCGCCTACTTGCAGGATGTGTATGCGCGACTCCCCACGATGTCGGCCGGTGAGTTGCCGTCGTTGTTGCCCGACCGCTGGCTGCAGGAGCATCCCGAATACCTCCTTCCACTGCGTGTGCAGGAAGCGATTGAGCGCGCGCAGCGTGCGCACGAACAACGCGCTGCGCGTCGCGGCGCGGCATGAAGTGACAGAACCATGTCTGCGAGGTGAACACGCCATGGCGAGACCGACCATCCGCTTACAACTCTTGCCGGAAGAGCGCGCGGCGCTCTTGAAGTGGAACTTCACTCCCGAGATCCGCTCGCAACTGGAACCTCACGCGGCGAGCGATGCGATCGCCACGATCACGCTCACGCCGACCGATCTCAACTGGCTCGTCAGCGACCTCAACCACGCCATTGTCAAGAAGGGCTGCCGCGACCAGGTGGCGATCGATCTGGCCGAGCGTCTGGAGTACGTCGAGCAGTCGCGCGACGGTCGCCTGGAGAGTTGGTACTGGTAACGGCGTCCTCTCGCGACACCGAACTGGACCGCCACAGTCACGCCGTTCCATCTGGCGCCCCGCCTGGTCCAGCACATGCCGCCCGCCAAGTCAATACGCTCCGGATGCAACGCTCACTCGGTATCGACAAATATGCACACAATGCGGCGGCGGTTACTGCCATCACAACGAATAGTTGACGCAGAGAGAACTGCCACCAGCACCGTTTTCGCGACATGCTGCATCCTCGTCCCGCCAATCCTTCCATTTCCAACACCGGTGGCCACCGACCAAGATCGGCGTCACCGTTGGCCTTCATCTTGCCATCTCGGAATCAACGTGCCAACTGTCCGTCGACGAAGTAGTTGATTGGACAGGTGACGGCTGGACGAACGCGTCATGCTGTGGCAATTATGAAATACCAGCCGCATGGAGGCAAGTTGCGAAAGGGTTGCGACCGATTGAGATGTAACGATGATTTTCCAGGGGGTCGGGGGTGATGACCCCGAGTTTTGGGCGAGTGCATGGGCGCGGTTCCCAGTGGTCAGGTGGTCGACGTTACGGGTTCGGTTACGGGTTCCTCGTCTCTGTTTGGTGTGAGTTCGAGGCCGAAGGTCTGAGCCAGGTGCAGGGCTCCGTCGTAGGGTGTCAGCTGATGGACGGCGCACCACAGGTCCAG
>JBGSHS010000195.1:0-36970 GCA_041752115.1 Pirellulaceae bacterium
CAGCGAGCGCCCAGTCGGTTTCCGCGCCCGAGAAATACTATCAGCTTACGCACGACTATCTGGTGCCGTCACTGCGGGACTGGCTAACGCGGAAGCAGAAGGAAACTCGGCGCGGGCGAGCCGAACTGAAACTGGCGGAGCGCGCCGCCCTGTGGCACGCCAAGCCCGAGAATCAGCAGTTGCCATCGTGGTGGGAAGATCTGAGCATCCGCTGGTTGACCGAACGGACGAAGTGGACGGACTCGCAGCGGCGGATGATGCGGCGGGCCGGATGGGTGCACGGAAGTCGCTCCCTGCTTACCGTGATCCTGTTGCTGGTGTTCGCGTGGGCGGGTTTCGAAGTGTACGGGCGCGTGCAAGCACGCAACCTCCTGACGGCTGATCCGGCCACGTTGCCCGGTGCCATCGCCCAATTGTCGTCGTGGCAGATGTGGGGCCAGCGGCACTTATCGGACATCATTCAACGTCCGGCCCAGGACGACGATGAACGTCGCGAGCAGCTGCATGCCCGCCTTGCAACTGCCTCGCTCTCCGGCACGTATGATCCAGAAGTACTCACCGCACTGTACGACTGCAGTATTCCCTACGTGGGCGTCATCCGCGATGTGCTGCAGCCGCATCGCGATCTGTTCGTTGCCTTGCTCTGGGACATGCTGCACGACGCCTCGCAGCCCGCCCAGCGCCGTTTCCGTAGCGGGCTGCTACTGGCAGGGTGCGATCCGTCCTCTCGCCAGTGGCAGCCAGAGGATTACCGATTCCTGGCGGAGCAGTTGCTCGATACGAGCTTCGAGTTCCAGGGAGTGGTCCGGCAGTACCTGCGTCCACTGCGAGAGCAACTTGTCCCGCAGCTGGAAACGTATCTTGGCAATGAGGCGGTGCGTGAGAGCTGGCAGGTGAGTGCCGCGACCGCGCTGGCCGATCTGGACTTCTCGGGAGCTGGTGGTGCAACACTGGCCGATTGGTTGACCAAGGCCTCAGACAACCAGTACGCCAAACTGTATCCGTTGTTCGAGGCCAAGGCCGATCCTCAGGCCTTTTCGCGACTCACGCAACTGGTGGAGCAGACACCTATGGACCGGACGCAAGCCGAGCGTGTGAAGCTCGGGCGTCGTCGCGCTGGTGCGGCCATCATGCTGCTGCGGCAGAGTAAGCGTGACGAGGTGCCTGAAGTCATGTTCGCCGCTCTGCGCGTGACCGATGACCCGGAATCTCTGTCGCAGTTCGTGCATGGCTGCCGGGCTCGAGAGATCACAGCCGAGCAACTGTGGCAGTGCGTCGTTCGCGCCGATCAACTGCGTCAGCAGAAAACGGGTCCGGAGCGGGTGCTGGACGATCGCGTGCTGTTCGGTCTGCTACTGGCCCTGGGAGATACTCCGGTCGCGGAGCTGCCCTTGGCGACCAAGGACTCCTGCATCGCTCAGCTGACAGAGTGGTACGCCAGTGATCCCAGCTCCGCAATCCACGGGGCCTCAGGCTGGCTGCTCCGAACCTGGGGCTTCAGCGAAGTAGTGACGAAGGTGGATCACACGCCGCTGCCGTACGATGCTACTGGCACGCGCGAGTGGTTTGTCACGGAGATCAATCCCCAGGCGGAAGGTATGGCAGGTGTCCTGTCAGGCCTTTTGGGCGGTCGCGGCAGCGCCAACTCGAAGATCTACTTCACGTTTGTCGTTTTCCCACCGGGAGAATTCATGATGGGTTCGCCCGAGGGGGAGGCGGACCGACAAGGTGATGAGCAGCTTCATCGCGTCCGGCTCACGCGACCGCTGGCGGTGAGCATGCACGAAATAACCTGGGCGCAGTACGACCCGGTGGATGGAGGGCAGACACATCAGGCCTTTGAACGGCAGTTCAACCGCAAGCTGACGCCTGCCGAACCGGTCTTCGGGGTGAACTGGTTCGAGTCGGTGGACTATTGCAGGTGGCTGACGGCACAAGGGGAGCTCTTGCCAGATGACCAGTGTTACGAGGATCCGCAGTCGCTACCCAAGGACGCGGACGGTAATCCACGTTACACGGCGTACTATCCCCAACGGCGTGGCTTTCGGCTGCCGACAGAAGCGGAGTGGGAATATGTTTGTCGCTCTGGCGTGGCGACGGCCTACAGCTTTGGCAACGATCCTGGTCTGCTGGCCGATTACGGGTGGTTTGCGGAGAACTCGGAGAATTGGTCGCACGCAATAGGGCAGCTTCGTCCGAACCTGCGGGGCCTGTTTGATGTTCATGGAAACTTGTTTGAGTGGACGCACGACTGGTACGGCAACTACAGTGGCGACACGTCAGTGGATCCCACGGGAGCGTCAAAGGGCTCGTACCGGGTGTTCCGTGGCGGCGGTTGGTTCATCGTCGCGGCGCTTTGCCGGTCGGCGTTCCGTTCCGCGTACGCTCCGACGTCCTACACGGACTACTACGGGTTCCGGCTGGCCCTGAGTCCGTCTGGAGTCACGCCGGAGGCGGCAGGGGACAAGTCGAGCGAAGCCAGCGGACGCAGGCACGTAGGGACCGTAGCGGAGCCGCGACCGAAGATGCCGTAGCCGGTTGGCGGAGCGGTTCAAGGGGCGTGGACCAAAGACTCGAAAGGATCATGTCCATCGAGGACTTCACCACTTGCTGCCGCGCCCCATCGCTCACGTCACTTTTTCGACCCCAGAACGCTCTACAGTGGAGGCAGTCGACCTCCGGGTCATCGGGCGTGTAGATCGTGCGTTCTGGCCCTGGATTTTCGCCGTGACGTATTGGCTCTGCGCGATGCAATTCACTCCCGGTGGCCTGCCGTACTCGCTCGGCCTCGGCCCCCAGGCCCTGGCTTGAGCCAAACCTCGTGTAGACACGCCGCGACGGGGCCGATTTCGCGTCCGGAGGCACTGGGTCGACCTCCGGGTCACCCAGGGGCGTCGGAAGCGTTCCACGGGGCCGTTTAGGCGATCCAGCTGCGAGGAGACGACCAACGCCGGACGATCGTCGGCAGCGGTCACTGCCGGTGTCAACCGAGCGGGATGCCGATGCCATCACCCAGCACCATCGCGATGCTGTGAGGCGGGTAACCGAGAACCTGGTGACGAGCTGCAGCGTCCAGCATGACCAACGCCTGCCACGGGTCATCTCGATCATCCAGTCGCGGGAACCACCCGTCACGCACCTCGTCGATGCCGTGATCGCGACGCCTTGGGCCGCAGTCGGCTGCCCAAGTCACTGCCGAGCGATGCGAGTCGTCTTGGTAGCTGGGGCGGAGGGACGGGCACGGGTGGCGGCTGGACTGGCAGGATTGGCGTAGGAGAGTCCTCGAATGCCTCTGCTTCAGACGGGTCCTGATTTGCGCGTTCGACCTCAGCCTTATCCTCGGCCCGAATCCGCCGCTCCATCGGCTGGTCCGCTCGATACCGCTCGTCGGCCTTCCGGCCACCCCAGTGGATCCTGTTCAGCCGGGCAATGTCGCGGCAGATCGTGGAGCGGTGGACTCCCAGCTGTTCGGCAATCCGGGTCTGGTAACCGTGGCGAAACCCGATCTCTCCGAGCAGTCGAATGACCTGTGTGAGGCGTTGTTGTGCCAACAGTTGCCGGCGGCGGTTGTAGCGCGAGCGGCCACCGGCGCGGCGCGAAAGGGCGTCGGGAGTCAGTTGTGTTTCCGCTGCCATCGCTGCCTCCCCCTACAGTTCCTCTGTTGCACGCTTAGCGCACCATGAACGTACACCCCGCGCTCGACTCAACTCGAGGACGCGCTGCGATCGGCCGGGTATCGCTCGATTGCCGGCGCCGGTTATCGGTCGGCCACCTATCTCATTCGTTCAACTGTGCCCTGGTCCCGTCACTCAGGATGAACGTGCCTTCGGACAGCCGCTGGGTGGCTCGGCGGAACTCGCACAGGAACTCGTCGCCTTCCTGCAGCAGAACCGCCAGCTCCATACAGTTGTCGCACTGGCAAGCGGCATCGATGACTGCCGACGCCTCTACTTGCCACTGGTTGACACATCCAGCGAGCTCCTCGTAATGCTTTCGCATCATCGCCACCAGCTGTTTCTGACCCTCACGCTCCGGGTGAGACATGATCGCTCCTTTCATCACAATGACAACAGACAACAGTTTGTCACAGTTCTGGACAGGCACGTCACGGACATGACATGTCTTCGTTTTTCTTGGAGACATCCTTCGACTGATCGCTCGACGTGACTGCCGTCGACTGCAGAAGAATCTGGATCAGGCGCGTACGGTCCTGAACCGAGAGTCCGGCCAGCACGGCAGCGAGCTGCATGAGGTCAACCGAGGGCGCATCGGAAGAGTTGGTGCAAGCAGTGGTGCAAGCGCACGAATCACATGCTGCAATCCCCTGCTCTGCTTCACGTTGCGAATCGTCACGTACTCCTTCGGGACGCAGAGGTCGCTGGTTCAAATCCAGTCGCCCCGACTTGACTGGCAATTTAGCCGTTCGGACAAAAAATCGAACGGCTTTCTCTTTGCTAGCAAAAGACTTACGTCGCTCATCACGCGGTTCAAACAAAGCAAATCCAGGATTTCGCGTTTTTGGCGATTGTTTGAACCGAGCCACAGTCCCGCCACGTTTTGGCTCCAATCGAAGAGCTTCAAACCCAAGTCCGCGTCCAGGGTTTGCACGTCGTTGAGCTTCTCGATCTCCTCCTCCGTCTTGAGCGCATCGCTCTTCAGTTCGGCCGACTTCGCGTTGTAGGTGGCCTCATCGATCGTGTTGGTCAGATAACGGTCCCTTCCTCATCGAGTCATATGGGCCAGACGCTTCAGGCAGAGTAATAGGGATCATGGAATACAGGCGAGCCAAGAGGCACGCGAAGCTAATCGTCTATAAGGCCAGATTGTGGTGGATCGAGTTAGTTGATGCGGTGTGGGACACGATGCTGAATGAAGATCAAAACGAAACATCGCTGACGCAGTGAACACGTAAGCATATGAAGTGTTCGTTATCGGACAGCCGAGAAGATACAGCCAGACATTCGGTTATGTGCTTCGGCAACTCATCTCCGGAGTCGCCCACGGGACACGATCACCGAGCCGGACAGGTACTCCCCGTTCTCTTGTGCACGCCGAACCGGATTTCGACGACACGGAAAGCATGATAAGCTAGTGCACTGGTCTGCTTGTCGGGGAAAACAGGAATGTACCGCATGCTGCCTCGGCGCCTCGTGCGCCGAGCGAAATTCGTCTCGTGCGCCAGGAATGGAATCCTGGTGAGGACCGAGGTCTGCTGATTTGCCACGCCGGAAAACGAGGTGATTCCATGACGAAGACTGTCATTCTGATGGCAATGATGCTTCTCACCTCGGTTCATTGTCCATGCGCCGCCTCCGGCAGTCGCTGTATTGATCTGAGCTTTTCCGATCGCGCCGCGTGGGCGCTTCATGCCAACGAGCCATGGTGGAGCCGGGTGGACCACCGCGACGTGCTGAGTCTGTTCCATCCGTTAAAGGAATCGCACACGGACGCCTCAGCCGGGGCCAGTCGACGGTGCACGATCCCCGCGGATTTTCAGCCCCCGTTCGTGCTGCGGTTCCACTGCACGGATGATTACTTCGCGGATCCCGTAAAGCACAAAGCCGGCCTGCCGGGCACGGAGAGCTACTTCGGCCACCGGTTCAAGCAAGTGCTCATCGACGGCCAAGTAGTATGGGAACGCGACGTCATTGACGACAATATGGCGACGTCCCCAGCTGATTTTACCGTCGACATCACACCCTTTGTCGCGGTGGGGAAGCCCTTTCAATTGTCGTTCCGGGCGTTCGACAAGACGAGCACGCGCGAGCGCAATGAGCGAGACGTGTGGTTCATTGGTGGAACCTGGTACGCCAGCGGTGACGGAAAGACGGAACAGCCGCCGCGATTCCATACCGCCGTTTGGTTCGCTGATCCGGTCATTGGTGAGGCGGATGCCGTGCGTGCCACGCCCGCCGGCGTGCGTCCGAGCGAAAGGGCGGCCAGCCTTCGACATGCACAGCGTTGGCCGATTCCACCCCCCTCGAAACCAACTCGCTTCCCGGCCTTGCTCTCGTTGGTCTGTCCGGACTCGATTCCGGAACCGGGCTATCCCCTGCGATGCGGCGTGCCGGCTCCGCCCGGGGCGCTTCACAAGGACCAAGCCGTAACGCTTGTAGGACCTGATGGCACGCCCATTGGCGTGCAGAGCCAAGTGACCGGGTGGTGGCCTGACGGCAGTGTGCGCTGGATGCTACTCGATGCAATCGCGCCGGCGCGCAGTGCGAACGGCGAGCGATTCAGCCTCGCCCTGGACCCGGATCACAATGGCCCCGACGCCGTACCAGCCCCGCAACTGGCCGTGAGTGCCACCGAAGGCCGCATCACCATTGACACTGGGAAGGTGCGAGCGGCGTTGGGCGGTTCGTCCTCGAGCCTGATCGATGAGGTGCGCGTCGGCGGCGGGCCCTTGCTCACCGACCTTCGATTACGCATGGCGGTCAAGCGCGGGCCCGCTGTTGTGCCGGTGGAGGCTGTTGCCCAACAGACCCGCGTCGTCGAACAAGGTCCGGTGTCCGTCTGCGTGGAATCCAGCGGGTGCTTGTCGACACCCATACCCGGCGCGCCCGCAGTGCACGTGGGTCGATTCACATTTCGCGTCCAGGCCTACCGGAACCTTCCCACGCTGCTCACCAGCATCCGGATCGTCAATGACACCAGGCCGGAACCGTTTAAGGGCAGTGTGGAAGACCATCCGCTGGCAGTCACGGACCTGACTCTGGTGGGAAGTCTGCCAGGCCGGTCGGCAGGTGAGGTGGCCTTCGGGAGCGCGACTGGTACTATCGTGGAGACGGAGGGTGCAATCGTCGCGCTGCGTCAGGACATGGCCGACCACTTTGCAGTAGCATCCGGCGCCACGAAAGTCGTTCAAGGCCAGCGGGCACAGGGATGGATCGCTGCCGATGGCCCAGGTGGTTGTCTGCAAGCGTCGGTGTGGCGGTTCTGGCAGCAAGCCCCGAAGTCCCTGTCCGTGGAGGGCGAAGCGTTGACCATTGGGCTCTTCGCTGCAACCGACGCCGTGCCTGCATATCTGCCGCGCTACGGGGAAGCCAAACGCCATGACATCGCCTTCAGTTTCTTTCCGGAGATGCCGGACCATGCCACGATGGTTGCGCTGGGAAAACTTGCCGACGAGCCACCACGGTTGTTCGACGGTCCGTGGTTCTGCGAAACCGGCGGGCTCGAACTGCTGGACCCGCAGTGGTTGCGCAACGTTCCCGAGTTAGCCGCGTGGATCGCTCAGACCTATAACGGTGTCGACAGTGTCAATGTGGGAAACAACCACTGGGGACTGCGCGACTTCGGCGATTTTCCCTACACGCCGCCGATGTGGCGCAATGGCTACTACGCGCGCCTCTTGGGAGCGATCTACTGGGGCCTGGCCTCCGGCGATCAGCGTTGGCTGGAACGTGGTTTCGAGATGGCCCGGCACATTGCGGACGTGGATACGGTCCATATTCGACCGGCACACGCCGACTGGAACGACTGGGATGGGATGACGTGCGCGCTCGGCGAGGACCACAGCAGTCACAGTGGCAACGCGCGTTGGTCCGCGTTTATGGCAGCCGATCAGCTCGTGTGCCATTATTGGCTCACAGGCGATCGCGACAGCCGCACTGATGCGCTGGCCGGAGCAGACTATCTGCTGCGCTCGATGCCGGGCGTGGGTTCGCTGGGTGTGCGAGAAGGTACACGACCGATGCTTTGCTTGATGCGTGCCTGGCAGGCCACCGGCGATCGGAAATACCTGGACGCCGCGCGCAAGTATTGTGACCGCTCGTTCATCGCCGAACATGTCATGGACTGGCGCCGCGGCACCTACATTTGTCCGCTTTACGAGAATCTGCGGATCATTTCGGCGGGACAGGACGCGATGTACGCCGACGCCGTGTACACCATGTACCGGCTGACCGGCGATCTGGACCACGCCCAGGTTGTCGTGGCGATCGCCGATTCGGTTTATGCGGAGGCGATGCTACCCCAGGAAGAGAGCCTGGGGGACTTCATCTTCTACCCACGGTACGGCCGCAATTCTTGGTACTTCCCGCAAATGGCCGTGTTGTTCTGCCAGGCGTATGATCTGACCGGCGACTTGCGATTCCTGCGTGCGGCCCGTGCGGCGCAGGCCCGCTACCTGCTCTGTACGCTGGACGGGACAACACGCACCTACCAGAGCGCGGACAACTTCGGCTATATCGATCCTGTATATGCAGGCTGGGCAAGCACCCTCGGCCATGTGGCCACTGAGCCCTTCCACGTCACCGGCATGGTGAGCGATCCCGATCCGGCCAACTTCCTGCCCAAAGACTGAGCGGGGCCTGCGGGGTGCGTCGAGCCCTGCGAAGGTCTACCGTACCGAATTGACCAAGTGGTGCTTTCTGTTGCGGACCGAGGGCGAAACGTCTGGAGGACCAGCCTTCTACGAGTTCGTCTCGTATTTGTATGGCCCCTTTTCCTTTGCCCTGTACCAAGAAGCAGAAAAGCTGGTAGCGCAGAACTACCTGCACGACGATGGCGACAATCATTGGTCCCTCAACTCTCAGGTTGCAGCGTCCGTCGGCACACCGGGAAAGGAAGTCGAACGTGATGCAAAGCGATTGCTTTCACGATTCGGAAAGAAAGGCGCAGCTTCCCTCGTCGACTATGTCTATGAACGATACCCTGCTTTCACCGTCAACAGCAAACGACGCAGGCTCGAAGCCCGCCCGGAATCGAAACCTGCAGTCTTCACCGCTGGCTACAAACGGCTCAGCATTGACGGGTTTCTGAATCTGCTAATTGTCTCGGGAATCAGACGACTCATCGACGTTCGCAACAATCCCATCGCCAGGAGATACGGGTTCCACAAATCGACTCTAAAGCAATTGACCGAGCGGCTCGAAATCGATTATGTCCACCTGCCCGAGCTCGGGATCCGAAGTGAAGACCGCCAGAGCCTCGTTAACCAAGATGCGTATGATGCTCTGTTCGACAAATACGAGAACACCGTACTTCGAAATGAGCGCCAAGCTATTCAGCAGGTGGGGCGACTCGTGGCCGAATTGCCGAGCGTCCTGGTGTGCATGGAGTCGGAACCGAAGTGCTGCCGCCGCTCAAGGCTGGCAGCGACGGTCTCCAAGGAGACGAAGCTCCCGGTTAAGCACCTCATGAGAGCGAGATGATATCGGATCGAACCACGACCAAAGTACTCATCACCGTGATGACATATCCGCATCCTTCGCGAGGGTATCAGGAGCTAGTCTGCACTGCAGGCGTGACTGAGTCCCGCGAATGGGTTCGTCTCTACCCTGTCGACTATCGGTACCGGGAGCAGCACCAACAGTTCAAGAAGTATCAGTGGATTGAGGTGGTCCTCGGCCCAACGGGTGCTGGTAACGACCATCGCAAAGAAAGCCGACGTCCAGACCTCGACTCGACAGAACATACGGGGACAAGAACATACGGGGACAGGTCCTCGGATGAATCTGAATTCGCTGTTTGGCGACTCCAGATCCAGTCATAGGCCATGTCCACGGCCTTAATTACGATCGGAATGTCATCTCGCCGGAACGACTCCGCGTCCTTCCATTCGCCTTCGCTGTCCTTATAATGGCACAAACAACTGTGCAACGCGTCAAATCTAACGTGCTCTCGGCGACGAGCCGCATGGGTGCGCAGGCGATCGACCTTTTCTTTGTGGGACCAGCTGCACTAGCAGTCGCAATGGGGCACCGTTGGAACGCGATGCCCCCGACGCAGATATTTGAATTCGATCCTGCAGCCCAACGGTACGCACCTTCGATCGTCGTATGACGTTCGAACGACGGCAGGTACAAAGGTGACGCCGGTCACCGATTCTGAAGGGTGCTTCCCCATCAGTGGTTGCTTTCGGAGTTCAGTGCCGCAAGTCCTTTAACAGCAGTTGTTAACTGCAAGGGAAGTCCTTGGGCACCTGAATGAAAGCGTTCTATTGCCGTCCTGTCGCCCCGACTGACCGGAGTCATCATGGGTGCCGGTGAAAAATCGTAAGTTGTATTTTGAGAGCCACTTGTGACTCGCAGTTCTCGCAAGTGTTACTGACCGAGGTCAGTTACACGCTGTATTAACAAATACGGCGTGGACAGAGAGGGTATTCCTCAGATCTCTGAAGGGGCTTGGTGTTTTCGAGTTAAACACCCTCCACGATTAGACCGCGGTAAACTGCGCCACGGAAACGATGCTGAGCCGCTGCCTGGTAGGCTGGACTGTCGTACCATTCGCGTGCATCCTCTACCGTTGGAAACTCTGCGATAACAACGCCTTCGACGTCTGGCCCCTCCAGCGTCACGTGAGGACCATACGCGGCTAGTGCCCGAATCGGCTGGCCCTCCATCGCGGCAGGTGCTTTCTGCCAATACGTCTCCAACTCTGACTTGTCGATCGTCTTTTCACGGATGAATACGATGTAAGCGGGCATGGATGCTCCTTGATCGTTTGATGTTGATTGAGAATCGTTTATCGGCGCTGTTTATCGCAGGCCGCCGGATGCCAGGATCACTTCGCCCGTAAGCCAGCCGGAATCATCAGACGCAAGAAAGGTGACCACCTTTGCGATATCTGACGGCGTTCCAATGCGCCCGAGCGGTGTCATCGAGACCAACTGCCGTTCGAACTCGCTGCCAGCACCGTACAACCCGGCTGACTTCGTTCCCTCACTTAACGTTGCGCCAGGGTTAACCGAGTTGACTCGGATCCTGCGGTGGGCCAATTCCTTGGCGAGCACTCTCGTGATCGCATCGAGCGCACTCTTGCTGGCCGCGTAAATCGAATAGCCGGGCGGACACATTTGCGATGCACCGGAGCCGATGTTAACAATGCTGCCGCCGTTAGGCCCGAAGAAGTCGAGCGATTCGCGGCACACCGTCAGCGGACCGAGCACATTTGTATTGAATTCCCGGTGGAATTCGTCTACGGTGAACTCCTCGAGCTTCATCGGTTGGTAGACTCCTGCGTTATTCACGACAATATCAAGCGAGCCGAAGGATTCTGCGACCTCCGCCAACAGCCGACGTACGTCCTCCGATTTCGACACATCTCCCTGAATTGCCACGGCACGGCGATCGGCGTCGGTGATTTCCTTCACCACCAAGTCTGCGCCGGCTTGGTCCGCGCAGTAGTTGACGACGACCGCCGCCCCCGCCCCAGCTAGTTCTTTTGCAATAGCTGCCCCGATGCCCTTCGATGCACCCGTGACCAGGGCCACACGACTATTGAGTTGTGACATGGTTTGCGTCTCCGTTACCAATAAGAATTCGTCTCTTAATGGCATAGACGCGCCGTAGCGGCCACTGTGACAACAACCGGGGCGAATTTCTCAATTGAGATCCAGCGTCGCGCGGACTTCTGGTAAATCGAGAATTCGCCGAAGCCACCCCGCCCGCTCCGCAGAGTCGAGGAACGGGTGATCGCGGTAGATGGCGGCAAATGACCGATCGGCAACTTCGTCGATTCCGCGAGCAGTATCCACTGCTGCGTCCCGAATCCGCTGGACGTAAGGTGCGGCGAAAAGCAGGTGATGGGGGTCAACGTGTCCTGCGTCGATGAATCCTTTCGTCTTCTTGGGACAGCGGCAAGGATTGCTCGCATTGACGAGACCGCATTGATGATTCATGAACTGATACAGATCACGTCGGGCGCGGGCTAGACACTGGCGGAAGTTGTCGGCCGTCATGTCCATGACCTCGCCGCCGACGGTGTCGCTCGCGCCAATGATTTCCCCAAGCGTGAAGATCAATCGCTGTCGTCGATCCAGGCAAAGCAGAATGCCCATTGTGCAGGCGACCTTTGTTTCTTCGATCAAAAGCGGCACGTCCACCGGAACGCTTCTCGGATCGGGCAAATCTAGGTCGGGAGTTCCGTTGATGGCATCTGCGTAGGTGGAAAAGGTGTAGGGCGTCGTCTCACCGCCGCGGCGTTTCATGTTGAGCACGTGATTCGCCATAATGCGGTAGAGCCACGTACGGAATTTGCTGTCGCCGCGAAACGTGCCGAGTCGGGTGACGGCCTTAATCAGCACTTCCTGGGTCACCTCCTCGGCATCCTGGGGATCAAAGACCATGCGAACGGCGATGTTGTAAATCCAGGCTTGATGCCGCAGGACTAGCCGCTCCAGAGAGTCACGATCGCCGCTCTTGGCCTGGGAGACCAACTCGACGTCCTCAGAATCATCGTCCGTTGCTTCTTTGAAAGGATTGTGCATGGAGGACCTCGCGAGATGTTGACCACGACCATTTTAGGCGAAAACGGTTCGTACCACCCCCTTGGACACATCCCGGGAGAGACTGTGACAGAATGAGGGGAAATTGGGGCCGAGAACCGCAGTGTTAGGCGGGGTAAGGCGGCGAGATGACCCCGGTCAATTTTCTTGCCCGGTCGATGGCCATTTCTCCCCATGTCACGCGAGAATGAGCGCAAGTTCTGTAGCAGAAAGACCTAACGCTTGCGGCATCGTGCGAACAACTGGGCATCAATCGAGTAGCCTTCTCGATGTTCGCGCGAGGAGAACCGGCAAGACTACGCTGCTGCAAGACATTGTGGCAAAGGTAGTACTACTCCGTGCCTTATTGGATGCTGGTCTTGAGGACCCGGACGTCTTCTTCATCACACCATTCCGGGTTATTGCACATAAACTCCGGCAAATATTACGGAGTACCGGGCAACGTCAAAGCTATCAAGGTCGCCAGAGTCGACAGCCTGGAAGCCAAAGCGGGGTATGAATGGAGCTTCCCAAGGTGAATGAGCGTGCGCTCCACCTGTCGGGTCCACCATCCTAGCGAGTTCAGCCGTTCTTGTTGGCCATCTACCATGACTGCGATAGGAACGGCAGGACGGTTCTATCGTAACTCCCTTCCCGTGCATGAGCAATTTGGTCGCCATCGACAGTACGCCGGGCCTGAGGCATCAAGGTCACCTCTGGCGCAAACGGCGGTTAGCGGTTCCGGCCTACCCGGACCCTACGAAAGTGCATCATTTCCGCTTGCGAGCGCGAGCCAAGAGCCGTTTTCGGACCGTCCGTTCTTGTTTGGTGAGCGGGCGGAAGGAACTCTTCTGCGCGTCATGGCTCGACAAGTGGCTCCTATCCCACTGCTCCTCTGTCGGCCCGATCTCTGCCCGGATCTCGTCGTAGTGACGTTCCAGCCGCGACGCATAAGCTTTGTCGCGCTTGATCATTGTGCACCAGAAATCGAGCAACTCGGACGCATAGGGGGCTTGCCGATGGAGCGGATCCAGAAACGGATTGGGCATGTCCGAATTCAGACGTTCCCACGTTTCATCGGTGCTCGGGTTCCAGCCATAGCTGATCGTAGCCACTTCCTCCGGAGGAGCGTCCTCCGAGCGTGCGTGAAAGACCTTCACGAGAACTCGCTGACAGTTGCACCTCAAATCCGTACAGAAGTATTCGGTGAATAAGAACGTCCCGTCAGACAGCGGATCATCCGCGTAGCCGTTCGCAAAGGTCGCGGTCCGCAGTTCGGTCGTCCTCTTCTCTGGAAAGACGTCGAAGTATCCTTGCATGCCCATCTGCGAATTCCTTTTCGATGTTTTGGAACTCCTACCGGTGTCAATGCCATAGTTGAAAAACACGACCAGCGCGCACCGCCAGAATCGTCCGACGGGACACGGCTCGTCCCAGCTCTTCGGCCGCCTTGGTCAGGTAGTGCCGGCCTGCGACGGCGCGGTGTTGGCGAGGTTTCGGGAATCCTGGAAGGGCATCCAGAAGATCCTGTTCCCAGGCCCAGGCCATGATCACATCGTCCGCTGGCCACAATCGCGCAAGCCACGCAATATGGATCAGAAATCCTTTGACACGCTGCCAGACTTCTTGACGGTTCGCGAAGTGCGCGTTTCCGTAGAACAGCCCGGATTTCGCAGCAAGTCGATCATTGTGGTTACGACGTTGCTCGATCCACAGGAATTCACACGCAGCGACCTGGCAGACCTCTATCGGGCCCGATGGCACCAGGCTCTCCCAAGTTCCTGGGGAATCTCCATTGTCCGTTTGCACATGTTCTTGCCGACGCCGGCAGGACTGCTGGCACCAGACCCGTACAGTGCAGCAGCGTGGCCCTTGGCATGTGAACAGCAAAGACTCCCATAATCGGTCTTTCGACGCTCAATAGCATGGCTTTCGAACTCGCTGTCTACGCTTCGCAGGATGCGTTACCCCACCGCCATGCAAAACTCGCCTCCGCTCGCTGTTCCGGCGCTACCGGACGGGTCTCCCACCCGCAAGACTCTAACGAAAAGTTTCAAAGGTGTTCAGGACATCTCATCCGCCTTTCCCAAGCTTGCTTGGCGCAATCACATCGACCGTCGCGTGTTCGCAAGAAACTGTATGGCACGAGTGAAACACGCGGAAAAGCGACCGACAAATCGGATTGCAGGCCGTTGCTGGATTGGATCACGCAAGTCCCCGCGTCGTGGCGGTGCGACGCCTGAGCGTGGCTCAAAGGATTGGTCCGGCGACCCTCGAGCGATCGTCGACAGCGAGTCTCTGTTGCTTTTTGAGACTTGGATTCCTCCTCTGAATCTGGTTATGTTGGTATTTTCGCCCGACGCGCCTGCTTGGTTGCATAACTCGCGAAGCATGACTGCGAGGACTCGCCACTTCCGGCTAAGGTGCCGGACCCTCAGATCGGCAAATCCAACCCTGGCTGCCGAGATTTTCAGGTTTGCCACTGTTAACAGTTGTCACCATGCGCCGTTGCACCGATCAACTGCGCAGAGTTCGCGTCCTGCCGAACGTCATGTGTTGACGCGTTTTCCGTCCTTGGGTAGCTGAACGACAAAGAGACAAGTGTTCGCAACGAGTTACCGTTTGGGTGAAACAGGCAGTTGGGAACTTGGTGCCGTCGCCATGAAAAAGGTGGATTCGTGTTTGCGGGTCGAACCGAATATCTCCGATACGCAAGGTATGCGGGCAGTATCGGAGATATCGTCATGGAAGCGGCGGACGGCCCTCGACACAGCACCAATGCGAATTCCGGGTTTCGCCCTCATGGGCATCCCGGCGGCGGCAACGCAGCGATTGCGGCCTGGGTACAATTCACGGTGCTAGCTCTGTTGTTGCTCACCTGTACCGGGTGCACGAGTTGGCGGGATTACATCCGTAATGGGTTCAAGGTCGGCCCGGAATATCGTAGGCCGGCGGCACCCATCGAGGAGAGCTGGATTGACGCGTCCGACCGCCGCGTGAGCGAAGAGTTGCCGACGACCGATCAGTGGTGGACCGTATTCAACGACCCGGATCTCGACCGCCTGATCCAGGCTTCGGCGACGCAAAACCTGACACTGCGACAGGCTGGATTTCGCGTGCTGCAAGCGCGCGCTCAATTGGGAATTGTGCGCGGCGAGGTGTTTCCGCAACAGCAGAATATGTCAGGATCCTATCGTTGCTTGGGCGGGAGTGGAGAATTCTTCGACCAGTGGGGTACCGGTTTCAGTCTGGCTTGGGAACTCGACTTCTGGGGTCGTTTCCGCCGAGCAGTACAGGCAGCCGATGCGCGATTGAATGCATCCGTTGAGGAATATGACGGTGTGCTGGTTACACTTTTAGGCGACGTTGCTACCAACTACGTGATCGTGCGGACGAATCAGGAACGGATTCGACTGATGCAACAGAACATCGCGATCCAGGAAGCGATTCTGGCCGTCGGCGAGGACCGACTCCGCTTTGGGCAGACCACGTCGGTCAACGTCGAGCAATTGCGCAGCAACGTGTTGCAGAATGAGGCGCAGGTCGAGCAATTGCATGTGGGCCTTCGTCAGGCGACGAATCGTCTGTGCCTTTTGATGGGCATGCCGCCGCAGGAACTGCTGGAACAACTTGGTGAGCGATCTATTCCAATCGCCCCGGCGGATGTCGCTATCGGCATTCCGGCCGACCTCGTGCGCCGACGCCCCGACGTGCGCCGTGCGGAACGGTTGGTGGCGGCGCAAGCCGAGCAGATCGGCATCGCCGAAGCAGAGCTTTATCCAGCGATATTCGTCTCCGGCACATTCGGCTACGAGGCGCAGCATTTCCCCGACCTCTTCTCCAGTCGTGCATTGACGGGATCTGTCGGGCCGTCCTTTCAGTGGAACCTCTTGAACTACGGTCGGCTAGTCAACAACATTCGCCTCCAGGATGCGGTACTCCAGGAACGAATTGCCGCATATCAGCAGACGGTGCTTGCCGCCAGCGGCGAGGTCGAAGATGGAGTCGTTACGTTCTTGCGCGCCCAGCGGCGAGCGGAGTTGCTGGATCAGAGCGCGGTCGCGGCCCAAGCGGCTGTCTGGGCCATTCGGGAACAACTGCGCGTTGGAGCGATCGACTTCAACCAGTATGCGGTCATCCAACAGAATCTGATCCAACAACAAGACCTTTGGGCGCAGGCTCGCGGCGAAATCGCGATCGGGCTGATTGACGTGTATCGTGCGTTGGGAGGCGGCTGGCAGATCCGCCTGGAGCCTGCGGCAACTCCCGTGGCAGCCGCGCCTCCCGTACCACCTCCGCCGACGCCCGCCGTGTTGAAACCGTCGCCGCCAGCAGCCGCAGAGGAGCCGATACCGTAGGTGCGCCCGGTTCAATCCCACCACCACTGCGTGGGAGACAATTGACGGATTGAGATGGCGCCGTAGGCAGCACTCACCTTTCCCTGATCGTCCACCATCATGTTTTCAGGTTCCAACGCCTGCAAGGGTTCGAGATGCACCCCCCCGCCGATCGGCGTCATCAAAGCGTTCCCTTTCCACACCACGTTGACTGCTGATTCGACATACCGAGGTGTTACGCAAGTCTCAGCGGGATAAGTGGCTTCTTCAGCGAAGATTCCCAATCGCCAATCTGCCTGCTGGTAGTACTCCTGACGTTGGATGAACGCGGCCGCCACGGACAGGTCGATCAAGTTCCGCAATTCCGCATAAACGGGCTCGGCGTCCGCCAGTTTAGCGTACTGCGCTGTGAAGGCATTGCAGAACTCCTTGCTGGCTTTGCTTTCGGTACCCCCTTGCAGTCTTACGCCGCCTTCCTGCACGAATTCGCTTTCGCCCACCAGTTGCACTCCCCTTCCTTCCAACTGCACAGCGAATCCGTCAGCCGTCTCGCGTACGCACTTGTACTGCGGGACGAAGTACCAGCGCTGCAAGGCATGCCGCGCGATACTGCGCGGATTGGCACGCGATACGAAGCTCGGAATTCTTACGGGAGGTTTCTCCAGGCCGATGCCAATGAGTTTCATCCGGTAGTCCGCCTCGACAAGCACTTGGGCAAAGTGCGTCTGCGGTGAGACACCTTCGACACAAACGGTTTGTTTACCGAGTGCTTCACGCAACATGGACGCCACACGGACATCATTCCCAGGGCGGATGCCGCTTCCCAGGTTGGCAATGGTTTGGCGCAGTCGCTCCAGCCCCTCTTGCGTTGGATCGATTGAGACGCCAATGAGCTTGCGTTTACTGCCACCCGGTGGATATGCGCGGAGCGCCACCACCAAGTCGTCCAATCGCAGTACGGGGCGCCCCGTGTTGATGCCCCGGACGCGACCCACGAGGTCCTCCGCAAACCCCTCCGCCGGTCCCGCCACCACGGTATCGCCTGTCTCCGGATAAAAGAACACGTTGCGAATGCGTAACAGACCCGCCAGATACCGCATATCATCCGGCAAAGGCTGCCCCTGTTCGAGGAGTTGGGCCGCAGCCTTCTCCATTCGGGTCAGCGAGATTTTTCGCAGCTTACAGGGCTGGGCCAGTGCCGGGTCCAAAGCGGCCACGGCCGCCTGCGCAATGCGTCGCGTCTGTAAGCCACCTGGGTCCCTCACTCGGTTCACGCGGAGCACCCCTTCAGCATCGATCACCACGCCAGCGTTTTGGTAGTTGCCATCGAAGTTGTTGTTCGTATCACCTCCATCATCATCGTCATCGTCGCCGTCCTGTCCCCACAACACGTACGGGACGATCAAGGAGCCTGATATCAGAGCCACCACAAACACAGTACGCAGGCTGCGCAGCCGCTCGAGCATCATTGCTGCCTCCCACCAATTCAAAGAGTGAAACGTGGCCTCCACACGAGAGTGGACGCCAGCGCGTGAATAGATGTTGCTGGAAGCTTGGTTGCGGATAACGCCCGGACACCGCCGCGCGTGCTGTGAATTCACAGACTTCAGCAACTCGCTCACGGCAGCATGCCGGGCAGGCGACGGGACAGTCGACCCTGGAACGGACGATCGACCAATTCGTGCCATTGATTGAGCTGGGTCGGCGAGAGAATGGTCAGGCACTTATCCATCGCGGAGCGATAGATGCTTGCGCGCGAAGTCTGGCGCTGGGCTCCTTCAGACATTGACCGCTCGTCATCCGTCAGAAGAAGCAACTTCCCTTCATCGATCATGAGGAATGTCTCCGCCTCGATCTGTCGAATGGTCTCACGCTGTGATTCCGTAAGCCCCAGAGCCTTGACGACTTTCGGCTCGCTGAATGCAATGAGGCCGGCCAGTTGCAGGCGGATTTGCTCCAACCGCTGCGCTTGATCCTCACTGAGAATCGAGCGCATTTCACGTTCGCTGTTGCGGGCCAGATCCAAGAACCGTGCGCGGCGTTCCTGGGATGTCTCGCGTTGGTCGCCATGCAACAAGGCCATGCTTTGCCGAGAGAACTCCCGCGCCATTTCCTGAACATGTCGGCTGTCGGACTCTCGGAGCCCCAGGTCCGCTTGCACATCTTTTTCCGTGAGCAAGAGCAACTGGCCGATCCCTTCTACAACCAGCAGATCGTCGAGGACTTTCTGCAGGCGTTTCTCGACGGCGACCAATTCGGCCTCGCGACTCGGGTTGCCGCGATATTGACTCACGAAGTCCTGGTAGAATCTGAGTGCTTCTTCTAGGACCTGTTTTTGCAGCGGTTGCAGCGGTGGCTTCGCCAGGTCGTTTTCGGATAGGTCCACGAGCAGATCGACGGCCTGACGCGCTTGGGCAAATCGCGATTCTGCTTCCTCGGCACGCAGCTGTTCCGCCTCCAGTGCGGCATGAGTGCGACGATTGGCTCTTGCCACGAACCAGTTGCTGACTCCGGAAAGCAACAGCACCACGAACATCACGAGCACTGCGGCCCGGACATACGCCGGATGGCGACGGCCCCACTTGCGGATGCGTTCCAGCAGTGTGGGTGGCCGCGCGGTGATCGGTTCGTCGCGCAGAAACCGTCGCAGGTCATCCACAAGTTCTTGCGCGGAATTGTAGCGATCAGCGGGTGCCTTGCTGAGCAGTTTCAGCACGATCGTCTCGAGTTCCAGAGGAATATTGTGGTCCACCGCACGCGGACGCACCGGCTCGTCGGACAGCACTTGCTGGAGTAACGCGTGCCGAGTGCTTCCCGAAAAGACCGGTCGCAATGTCAAAAGCTCGTAGAAGGTCGCTCCCAGCGAATACAGGTCGGTTCGTTGGTCGAATAGCACCCGTTGGCCCGACACTTGCTCAGGGCTGGCGTACAGGATTGTCCCCAATAACTCACCGGTACGCGTCAGGTTTTGTTCGTCATGAAGGTGAGCCAGCCCGAAGTCCGTGATCCAGAGATGACGCTGTTTGTCGACCAGCAGATTCGCGGGCTTGATGTCCCGGTGAATGATGCCTTGCTGATGCGCGTATTCCAGGGCATTGGCCGCCTGCTCCATCAAACGAGCTACGGCGCGATAGCCGTTGGATCGACCTTTCGATTGCTGCGTCGAAAGCTCTCCTGTGACACTGGTCAGCGTCTGCACCATGGCATCACCTCGATCGGCGACCGTCGAGGATGTGGCTGATCGATCGGAGGCCTCATCGGCGTGCGTGTGCGAGGCGAGGTCGCCCCACGCTTGCTCGGTCGCCAGTTCTGTGGACGCCGAGTCGGGGGAACGGGCGTCGTCCTCATGCCGCAACAAACGAATCACGCGGTCCAAGGAGACGCCATCGATGAGCTGCATGGCGTAAAAGTGAACCCCACGATCGCAGCCGATGCCAAACACCGGCACGATGTTGTTGTGGTGCAACTGCGCCGCCGCCTGCGATTCCAAGCGGAACCGCTGCAGAAACTTGTCGTCCAGGCCAGCGGCAAAGGGCAGCACCTTCAGGGCCACACGGCGGCCCAAGGAGAGCTGCGTTGCTTCGTAGATGATCCCCATCCCGCCGCGGCCAATCTCCCGAATGATATGAAAATCGCCGATCGGCGCGCCGGCCTGCACCCCGATCCTGGCATCGGGCACGGCCGACCGCGGGCTACTCATCGCTGCCGCTGCATCCCGCATCAGCCCCAGACCTTCCAGACAATCTCGCAATGCGGGCCCGAGATCGGGGTAACGCGCCATCCATTCCTGACGCGACGGCCGGCGTCCTTGTTCCAACTCCCGCAGATAGGATTGCACAGCTTCAAACAGGCGACCCTCGTTGGGCTGCTCCACTTCGCTCGGGCCCTCCGACGCCTGGTTCTCATAATCGCGTTCGCGAGAAACGGGTTCGTCCATCGCTATGACTCCATCGACTGTCGCAGGCGCGCGAGTCCTCGAACCCACAGCTTCTCGACGCTATCGAGGCTGCGCCCCATCCGTTCCGCAATGTGCGGGAATGTCAATCCTTCCAGGTGCCGGTAAACCAGCACATCTCGATAATCGTCGGGAAGCCGTTCCAAGGCGTCAGCCAGCAGTACCGCTTGTTCACGCCGCATGGCCTGCTGGCTCGGCGAACTGCCGGGATCCATCAAGCCACATCCCAACAGCAGCGACGACCGTTCGAGGTTCTCCCGCAACGTCCGCTCGAGGCGAATATCTCGCTTCTGTGTGCCCAGGTAGCGGCGAACACACCCGCACAACACGGCACTGAGGATCTGCCTGAGCCAGGCTACGAATTCGGCTTCGCTGCCACCGCGAAAACCCGGAAAGTTCTTGTGTGCCTCAAGCATCACTTCCTGTACCAGATCCGAGGCGTCGACCTTAGCCTGAAGCTGCCGTCCGATTTCCACCCGCGCCAACATGCGGAGGTAATTTCGGTACAGGTCAAGCAATCGGCCAATGTGCCGGCCATCGGATATGGCGCTGGCCAGGAGCTGTTCCGGGCTTTCGACTGAGTTCACGGCGTCACGCTTTCGGTATCGGCATACTCGACATAGCTGGCCTTTGGGCATCCCACACCACCATCCTAACAGTAACGCCCAGTAGCTCCGTACCGCCGCGCAATTCCTTTCTAGCTGACTTGCGGCGGAATGCACATTTTCCGCGGCGGTTCGCCCCCCTTTTCGCAACCAACAGTCTAGCGGCTCTCCGTGCGGTGCCGTGCCGCCGACCTTCGAGGCCGCCAGGCGTCAAATCAAGTTGCGCGCCCCTCAAGTGGGGTGGCGTGGTGCCGACGAGTACTGGAGTTGGGGAATGGGTCAACACCGATGAGAAAACTGCTTCCGTTTCTCCTGGCGATCGTCTGCGGCATGGGAGGAACCTATTACTACCTGCGAACTCGGCCGTCGCAATCCACGGTGGAGACTCTGCGAACCGAACCGGTCAAACGTGGCGATTTGATTTCGATCATCAAAGCGACGGGGACGATCGAACCAGAAGATGTAGTCGACGTCGGTGCCCAGGTGATGGGCAGGATCGAAGATTTGGGCGTGGATCTCGTCGCCGAGACGGCGGACGACGACACTCCCCTGCAAACGACTCAGTTGCCCCGCGAACAAGACAACACTCTCGCATGTCTGCGGAATGGCGAGCGGCAATGCGCTCTCCCGGGGCACGAGGGTGACCAGCCCCCAGGCACGGCACGGGGCGACCGACCACGAGTCGCGGACCACCGCCCCCGCATCGACTACAACTCGATTGTCCAAGTTGGTACGGAATTGGCCTATATTGACGCCACTCGGTATCAAGCCCAGCACGATCAAGCGATGGCTACCCTCCAACGCGCGATGGCCGATCTCGGTCAGCTGGAGGCGAAAATGGAACAGGCGGCCGCTCAGTTGCGGCGGGCGCAACAACTGAAAGACATCCAAGGAACCCGCGCACCAGTGACGACCGTCCCCATCGTCGCCATCTCTGAGTCTGATTACGAGGTGGCTGTAGCCAATGACAAGGTGGCCAAGGCCAACTTGGCGATCGGCAAGGCTGAAGTGGCACAGCGCCGCGCAGCATGCGATCTGGCTAAGACTGATCTCGACTTCACCGTCATCAAATCGCCCGTAGCCGGGAAGATCCTCGAACGCCGTGTGAACATCGGCCAAACGGTCGTGGCCAGCCTGAACGCGCCGAGTCTGTTTCTCATCGCTAAAGACCTGACGCGCATGCAAGTATGGGCGTCGGTCAATGAAGCTGACATTGGCCGTATCCGTCCGGGCATGAAGGCAAATTTCACCGTCGACACGTATCCGAGGGAAGTCTTCGCCGGCGAAGTGAAGCAAGTACGGCTCAATGCGCAGATGACGCAGAACGTCGTCACCTACACAGTTATTGTGGAGGCTCCTAATCCCGATGAACGTCTTCTGCCCTATCTGACTGCCAACGTGAAATTCGAAGTGGCGACGCGCCGTGATGTCTTGCTGGTGCCCAATGCGGCTCTGCGTTGGGAGCCGGCGGAGTCGCAAGTCGACCCGTCGGTCGAACTGGCGAACGTAACGCCTAACCACGCCAACACTAACGACGAAGAACGCGGTCGCGTGTGGGTGTCGGTCGGTGACGGATTGGTCCGGCCGATCGACGTGGTCGTGCATGAAGACGACGGCACCTGGACCGAGGTCAGCGGTGCTGACGTAAAGGAGGGCTTATCGGTCGTTGTGGGAGATCAGCGTCCCGATGATGCGAGCATGGCAGTGGGTGAAGAGAGCGGCACCAAGAACCCGTTTCTGCCCCAGTTACCGAAAGGCCCTCGGCCGCCGCCCCCCATGTAATGAGGAGCTAATCGTCAATGGAACTGATCCGTTTGGAAGACGTCCGCAAGACCTATCACCTAGGTGAAGTTGAAGTCCCGGTGCTGCGCGGCGTCTCGCTGACCATTCAACGCGGCGAGATGGTGGCTTTGATGGGAGCTTCGGGGTCGGGCAAGACGACGCTCATGAACATCCTGGGCTGCCTCGATCACGCGACGGCAGGCAGTTACTTTCTCGATGGCCAGGATGTGAGCAGGCTCACACCGAATCAACGTGCGGTCGTTCGCACCGAGAAACTCGGTTTTGTCTTTCAGAACTTCAATCTTCTGGCACGAACCTCAGCCTTGCATAATGTCGTGATGCCGTTGGACTATTCGCCGCGTCGATGTCCAGTTGATCAGGCGTTGCAGCGAGCTCGCGACCTCCTGCACCGCGTGGGGTTGAGCGAACGCATCCAGCATGTGCCGTCCCAAATGTCAGGCGGGCAGCAACAGCGGGTGGCGATCGGCCGCGCACTGGTGAATCGTCCGGCACTGTTGTTGGCCGACGAACCGACCGGCAACCTCGACTCGCACACGAGCATCGACATCCTCAGGATGTTTCAGCAACTCCATGCCGACGGGATCACGGTCGTACTCGTGACGCACGACCCAAACGTGGCTGCGTATGCCGACCGCGTGATTCGGATCGCGGATGGAGTCATTGAAGGCGATGAAAGGAACGAGCCCAAGAACTCGGCTGAAGAGGTTACCCTTACCAGCTCGGGCGACGCACCCTCATCAGACCAGGTTGCCGTGGCTAGCACAACGGTCGCGCACGCGCCGCGCCGCGGCCTCGCTCGGCTGCAGTTTCCGGCCACGTGGCGCACGGCCCTATCGGCCATGCGGCGCAACAAGATGAGGTCGGGGCTGTCAGCGCTTGGTGTCATCATTGCGGTCGCGGCAGTCATTGCCATGACCGAAATCGGACAAGGCTCCAAGGCAACATTGCAGAAGAGCATTGCCAGCATGGGGGCCAATACGCTCATGGTCTTTTCTGGATCCACGTCGACGGGCGGTGTGAGCCTCGGTACGGGGTCCGCGTTGACCCTGACGCCGGAGGACGCAAACGAGATTGCGCGGCAGTGCCCCGCTGTCCTCGATGTGGCTCCCAGTGTCCGCGCTCGAGCGCAGATCGTCTACAGAAATCGGAACTGGGTTCCCGACCAGATCACGGGCACGACACCCTCGTACCTAGTGGTGCGTGACTGGCGAAATATGGCGTCGGGCGAGATGTTCACCGATCGTGATGTCCGCAACGGAAACAAAGTATGTGTGATCGGCGACACCATCCGCAATAACCTTTTTCCCAATTCCTCACCCCTCGGCGCGGAAATTCGGATCAACAACGTCTCCTTTGAAGTGGTCGGCGTGTTGAGGCGGAAAGGGGCGAACATGATGGGCATGGACCAGGACAACATCGTGTTGGCCCCTTGGACGACCATCAAGTACCGCGTCAGCGGTACAACCCTGAGTAACACGAACCAAAGTGCCAGTGCGGGCAGCAGTGGGGCTGACACCAGCGGCAGAGTCAACAGTCTGAACAATCTGTACCCGGACGCGACGCCGCTGTATCTGACTCGGTCCTCCACGCAGCAAGCCAACTACCCGCAGCCGGTTCGTTTCACCAACGTCGATCAGATTCTGGTGAAAGCGGTCTCGGAAACCAAAATCAGCCAGGCAATCAGTCAAATGTCGGACCTGCTCCGCCAGCGCCATCGCATCGGACCTGGCGATGATGACGACTTCAGCATTCGAGACATGACCGAAATGACCAAAATGTTGTCGTCGACCACTCAATCGATGAGCATTCTGTTGTTGGTGGTCGCCATGATTTCACTGGTGGTGGGTGGTGTGGGCATCATGAACATTATGTTGGTGTCGGTCACCGAACGTACCAGAGAGATTGGCCTGCGAATGGCGGTTGGTGCGCGCAGCTATCACATTCTGCGACAGTTCCTGGTCGAGTCCGTCGTGTTGTGCCTTGTCGGGGGAGCAATGGGAGTGCTGCTCGGACGTGGGACGTCGATCCTTGTGCGATGGCAGGTGAATTGGCCCACTCAGGCATCATTGTCCACCATCACCGCCGCAGTTGTCGTCTCCGTAGCCGTGGGCGTGACGTTCGGTTTTTATCCCGCCTGGAAGGCCTCACGCTTGGACCCGATCGAGGCCCTCCGGTACGAGTAGCCGCAACTCGCCAGGTGTGTAAACGCGGTAGCATAGTGAGGAGTACGATGAGTTCAGACCTGAGCACACAGACCGCGATAAGTGTCCCCTTGCACGAAGTAACGTACAACGACGCGACGCGCGCGGCGGAAGCAGACTCGGTCAGCACACGGATTGCCCGACCCGGTCGTCGCAGAGTCCTGTTGGCGATTGTGACGCTGGTTGTCATAGCCAGTACGGCCGGCTTCTGGTACTTGCGCGGCCAGTCAATGGCCGCCGGCGACGCATCTACAGTCGCCTCACGCGGTACGAACTCGGGAAAGGCGACGCTGCGGTACATCTCCGATGTCGCAACCCATGTGAATGGCTCGCTACGTGGCTCGAGCGAAACAGTAGCGATCGAGAACATATTACTTCCCAATCGATTGCACGTCATCGGCACGTTGACCGCCGACGCCCAATCGAGCGTGGCCAGCAACGTTAACGGTATCGTCGCAGAGGTCCGTGTAGATCGCGGAAGCGTCGTCCAGAAACAAGATGTCCTCGTCCAGCTTGACGCGACGGATGCCCAGAACCGGCTCATGGAGGGTCTGGCGGTCGTTGACGAATTGAAAGCCAAATTGACGTTTAGCGACGCATCCGAAGAGTTCGTGGTGGACGAACAGCCGGCCGTCAAATTGGCCGTGGCCAACCTGGCCTTGGCCACATCGCGTAAGAACCGAGCCGAAGCTCTGGCAGCACAGAATGCCGTCTCTGTTGACGAATGCGAACAGGCCCGTTCCGAGTCTGAATGCGCGGTGCAACGGCACCGGCAAGCGATGCAAGCGGCGCGCCAGGACCATCAGACGTATTTGACAGCCGTGGCGCGACTGACCGCCTTGCGCAAAGCGGTGACTGACACGACGATTGTCGCTCCGTTCGACGGCCTTGTGGTCGAGAAACATGTGACTGTCGGCGAACAGGTTGCCGGTGGATTCGTGGCGTCCAAGGTCATCACGCTCGCGCGCATCAATCCGCTACGCGTATGGGTCACCGTGCCGCAACAAAATGTGGGCCAGGTCAGCCAGGGCCAGAAACTCCAGTTTCAGGTCGACAGTTATCCGGGCAGAACTTTTCAGGGCGAAGTCCGCTACATTTCGCCTGCCGTGACCAGCGACACCCGGTCGTTGCTCGTCGAAGCGGTGGCGGACAATTCCGACGGAACGCTGCGCCCGGGCTTGTTCGTGACGGGCGCCTTGGAGTTGCCGGAACAGCAGACCGAAATGTGGGTTCCTGTGGCCGCCGTACAGCGATCGGGAGAGGTCGCGATGACGTACGTTGTCCGCGACGGCATCGCGCGGGGTCAGATCGTGTCGCTGGGGGAAGAACGTGAGGGAAAGGTGCGGATTCGATTGGGTTTGACGGGCAGCGAGTTGCTGCTCGCCCGCCCCGAACTGTTCCATGACGGGGACAAGGTGAACTGATGAAACAGCTCGCGGCCATCTGCGTCCGGCGTCCCGTCTTCGCCGTTGTGCTTATCCTCGTCCTCGTCGTGTTCGGCGTCTTCAGTTATACGAAGCTGGGAGTCGATCGCTTCCCCAAGGTCGATTTTCCGATGGTAACAGTAACCACGCGTCAACCGGGGTCGGCGCCCGAGGATATGGAGACGCAGATCACCGACAAGATCGAAGAGGCGGTGAATACGATTAGCGGCATCGAGGAACTACGCTCCACGTCTTCGGAAGGTATTTCTCAGGTCTTCATCCAGTTTGCCTTGGAGAAAGACGTTGATGTCGCCGCGCAAGAAGTACGCGACAAAGTCAATGGCGTATTGCCGGCACTACCCACCGATATCGAACAACCGACCGTCGAGAAAATGGATCCGGACGCCTCGGCCATCATCGCCGTGGCGGTTTCCGCCCCCGCTCCCACTACGATCCGTGATATCACCGAGTACTGCGACAAGGTGTTGCGCCGGCGTTTGGAGACAGTGTCGGGCGTCGGTCAGGTCATGATCGTCGGCGGCCAGGCCCGCCAGATCAATGTGCAACTCGATCCGCTCAGGCTCCGCGCTTACTCGCTAACCGTCACCGATGCCTATCGCGCGTTGTCTTCTCAGAACCTACAAATGCCCAGCGGGTCGATGAAAGTGGGCCCCAAAGAGTACACGCTGCGGACATTGGGTAAGGTCAAAAGCATGGCGGAACTGGAGGCGATCACCGTTGCCGACCGCAACGGACACACCATCACGATCGGCGACGTGGGACGTGCCGAGGACTCGACCGAGAAAGTGGAGAGCGTCTCGTTCTACAATGACACGCCGTGCGTGCTGCTGAATATTCGTAAGCAATCGGGCACGAATACCGTGGCGATCGCCGATGCGATCAAGGAACGGGTTGAAGAACTCCGCGCGACGATGCCGCGGGAATATCAAGTGGAAGTGGTCCGCGATCAGTCGGTCTTTATCAGAGCCGCAGTCGATACGGTCAAGGAGCACCTGTTTCTCGGGGGCGGTTTGGCGGCCATCGTCGTCCTGCTCTTCCTGTCGAATCTGCGCGCCACGATCATCGCCGCTCTGTCCATTCCCGCCTCCATCATTGCGGCATTCGCCGTGATCAAGTACATGGGCTACACGCTCAACAGCTTGACGCTGCTGGCATTGACTCTGTCGGTCGGCATTGTGATCGACGACGCGATCGTCGTGATGGAGAACATCTTTCGCTACATTGAAGAGAAGCGATACACGCCCGTCGAGGCGGCCGTGGCTGCGACCGGGGAAATTTCCTTGGCGGTCATGGCGATCACGCTGTCGCTGGTGGCCGTGTTTCTGCCGATCGCCATGATGGAAGGTATTGTCGGACGGTTCCTGGGTGCCTTTGGCATCACCATGTCGGCGACCATCCTGATCAGCATGCTGGTCAGTTTCACCTTGACTCCGATGTTGGCGGCGCGATGGTTCAAACAGTTCGAAGCCGAACCCCGCTCGAACCGCGATCCCCATGGCCATGTTCGCGAACATGGCTCGAAGGGGCAGGTGTTCTATCGTTGCATCGAATCCGTTTACTTGATCGCATTGCGGTTCTCGCTCCGGCACCGCTGGGTGGTGGTGGTTGTGGTGGTCGCATGCATGGCGGCTTTGCCCTACCTGATTCAAGTCGTGCCCAAGAACTTCACACCTACCGAAGACTCGTCTGAGTTTCAGTTGAGCGTGGTGGCACCCGAGGGAACATCGCTCGAAGCAACCCAGTTGATCATCACGCGCATTGCCCGCGACATGCGGCAACTCGACGGTGTACGTTACACCATCGCCAGCGTGGCCGATACGGAGGCTCGCAACCCGTACCAGGGCACGGTGTATGTGCGGCTGGTAGACATAGCCCAACGCGAGTACAGCCAAATGGAAATGATGGACTTCATCCGGCACGACCTGCTGCCCAAGTACGCCGCTGATCAGCTTCGCCTGAGCGTCAGTCCCGTTGCCGGACTGTCGGGGGGCGGTATGGGCAGCAGCGACGTGCAGTTCATGATCGGCGGCCCCGATATGACCGAATTGGCACGGTATGCCAAGGCGATCATGGCTGACCTGCGGCAAGTGCCGGGTGCGGTTGACGTCGATTCGTCACTCTCGACAGGCAAACCGCAGTACGGCATTTCGGTCGATCGACCCAAGGCTGCTCGGCTCGGAGTCTCGGTGGCGGATGTTGCCAACACGCTACGTTTGCTCGTGGCCGGTGACAAGGTATCGGATTACACCGACAAGGGGGAACAGTATGAGGTTCACATTCGTGCGATTGCCGACGCTCGCAATCGACTCGATGCGTTGAAGATGGTCACCGTGCCTTCCAGCCGGTTCGGAACCGTTCCGTTGACCGACGTTGTGCGCTTTGCGGAAGGAACGGGGCCCGCTGAAATCAATCGCCTGGGTCGGACTCGACAAGTAACGATCAACGCCAATATGGCGCCGGGAACTTCGCAAGAGACATTGCTTACGGCACTCGACGAGTCGGCGCGAAAAATGCAGATGGGGCCCGAATACGCGACCGGCCTGCTGGGAAAGTCCAAAGAAATGTCCAAGGCTTTTCAAGCGTTCTTCCTGGCTTTTGCGCTCGCGTTTATCTTCGTTTACCTGTGTATTGCCGCGCAGTTTGAGTCGTGGCTGCATCCAATCACCATTCTACTCTCGCTACCACTGACGGTCCCGTTTGCACTGCTATCGCTGCTGCTACTGGGCGAAGCACTCAACATGTTCTCACTGTTGGGCATCATGGTCTTGTTTGCTGTAGTCAAGAAGAACGCGATCCTGCAGATCGATCATGCCAACCAGCTTCGCGCCGGCGGGATGCCCCGGTTTGAGGCAATCGTCACGGCCAACCGCGATCGACTTCGTCCGATTCTCATGACGACAGTAGCATTCGTTGCCGGCATGATCCCTACGTTGATGTCCAACGCAGAGGGGGCGGCGATGAACAAGTCCATCAGCGGTGTGATTGTGGGCGGACAGACTCTGTCGATGCTCTTGACGCTGCTGGCTGTCCCGGTGGCCTATTCACTGTTTGACGATCTTTCTGTTCTGCTGAATAGGTGGTGTCGGCGCGGTGCCGCGACGCGTGATGCGGCGCGGGAACCTGATCGAATTCGTGTGGGAGCGCCCGCCATATCGGGCACGGGAGACGCCGTTATGGTCGGTGTCCCACTCGTACGCCTTGACCCGCACGCCGAGACCTGCAGGGCGAGCCACGTGCCATGAACGCGACGCCCGCTTTCGTGCTGACTGAGACCGAACGTAAGACGCTGAAGGTGTGGACACGTCTGGCGGCCTCACCTCGATTGGCTTTGAGAGCCGAGATTGTGCTGGCGGCTGCGATCGGACTTCCGAACCAGGAGATTGCGGAGCGGTTGGGCGTATCCGAAAAGACCGTCGCTCGCTGGCGACAGCGGTTTCAAGACGCCAGACTTTTGGGGATTGAGAAAGAAGCTCCGCGCGGCCGAAGCGGATCGAGCGTATCCGAACAAACCGTTCGCAATATCCTCGAGGCAACGTATCACGGAACGCCAGGTCCGCGCGTTTGGACGACCCGCTCGCTCGCCAGTACGCTGGGGCTTTCACCTTCGACCGTGCATCGCGTCTGGAAGACGCACGGGATTGACCCTCGCCAGGTGCGAAGCTTGGATGAAAAGAGGCCGGCCGACAGTCGTGAGCAATCCTGAGCAACGGTCGCTTCGCCACATCTCCCCTGCGTTAGATATCCGTACATGATCCGGCTCCTGGACACGGGCGGTGTGAGACGCTCGTCCCCATGGAGAGATCGTGAGTTCGGACATGCCATGTGTTTGGCTGGAGTCTGGCAGTTGGGTGACCGGGCACGGCCACCAATTGCCCGCGACGTTCGGGCAGGAAGAACCCGAAAGCTTCGGTTGGGCCACCTACTACGGCCATGGTGGCCGCTCACGGTGTGTGGCAGAAGCGTCGGTTCCTGCTCAGTGACTGGCACCCGGTCCGTCTTTTTGTGCTGTTGATCATGAATTCGGTATTCCCCTGCCGATTGACGCCGTGCGGACGAGGACTCCCTCGCGGTTCGCGCGGTCCAACCTCGTCTGCTAGAATGCGGCAGGCCAACGGAGGCAACTATGGCACGTCAATGGGTCGTCACCTGGGTCATCTTACTTCCGTCATTACTCGGAGCTGGACCGCCCGTCGTCAAGTCGGCCGTTCCCACCCCCGAACTCGACGCGCTGTTCGATCGTGTCGATGGCTGGATCGGGGCTGACGGCGCGTATTCTGTGGCGATCTCGCCAACGAGCACGCTTTGGCTATTCAGCGACACTTGGGTGGGCAAAATAAGGGACGGCCGACGGACGGACGCGACCATTGTCAACAATTCGGTTGGCATTCAGACTGCCGTCAACGAGCGCGTGAACTTCACCATTGCCCGGGATTCGGAGGACAAACCGAGGGCCTTGTTCGTCCCGTCCGATGGGCGTGGCTGGTTCTGGCTTCAAGCCGGTGCCATGGATCAGGGCCGGCTATGGCTGTTCCTCAATCAAGTGGAGAGAACCGACGAGCACAGCGTATTCGGCTTTTCGTCCATGGGCCTCTGGCTCGGGAGTGTAGCAAACGTGGAGGCGTCACCCGCACAGTGGCACGTCGAACAGGCGAAGATGCCCAACACCGTGTTCACTGCCGACCGCATGCTGGTTTGGGGTGCCGCGGTGCTCCGAATAGGCGATGATCTCTACGTGTACGGCACCGATGAACATCGCGGGCAGGGAACTCCGGATCGCCGGATGGTGATCGCGCGGGTGCCGGCCGCATCGATCGGCACCTTGTCCACCTGGCGCTACTTTCGCGACGGAGTGTGGGGGGAAGACTATCGCCACGTCAGTCCGCTCGCGGAAGAAATGGCCAGCGAGTACTCAGTGACTTGTCTTGGTAATCGCTATATCGCCGTCTACACCGAACGAGGCCTGTCGCCACGAATTATGGGGCGGTTGGCTGATTGCCCTTGGGGGCCGTGGTCGGCACCGGCCGTTTTGTACGATTGCCCGGAGATGGGTCGCGACAAGAATGTGTTTTGCTACGGGGCCAAGGCGCACCCTGGCCTGTCGTCGGGCCACGATTTGGTAGTGAGCTACGTTGTCAATGCGTTCGATTTCTGGCAGGTGGCGCGCGAGGCGAGGCTGTACTGGCCGCGATTCGTTCGGGTGACGCTTGCTCCATCCGAGTGACCATCCGATAGCGTCGAGTGCTTGCTAATACTGGGCGTACTCCGCCAGTGAATCGCCCGCCGTCTCACCCACCACACAGAGGCCACCTGTAAACGCAAGTACTTGTGAACCAAGTGCCGCGTCTACTGCGGCACACACCTCTCGATTTGCCTCTTCACTGATCGGGAGGTTGTGCGCCTTGTCGTTCAGACCCTGAAATGCAAGGTCGAAGTACTCCGAGACTCGCTCGGAAATTGGTTTCGTCGGTCAAATCGTCTTCGTAAACCCAACAGAGCAGCATCAACATGAGAAGGCTCCCATGCGGATGTCCGCTTACGAGCCGAGAACATGATCGCCGTTCTCAATGCTGCCATGAGCAATGGTCAATCCTACTGTGCCAGCGAAACTGGCGTTCCATTGGCCGATCTGTTTGAGCGAACGAGCGACTTCCTTCGAGCCACGGCCCCGAAATGGCAGGACTTTCTGACGTGTGTTTTCGACAAATATGACGACTTGCACAGAATCTACAACGAGCTGAACGTCTAATAACCACAGCAGGCATCTGGCCAGTGGCGGCTCCAGCACCCCCCGAGGGTGCGTCAGATCCCGCCGATGAGACTGTATCACCTCCAGAAGTCGGGCAGGCATCGTAAGCGCACAGGAAAACGACACGTAGACTTACCGCCTCGGTCACATCGACCGATGGTCCCAGGTGGCAGTTCGCAGCGCGCCGGTCGAACCTCCGTCCGCGCCACGACACTCGTTGTTGACGCGGTTGGGTCAGCGTCCCTCACCACCCTGGGCACCGAAGCGTAACACCGGAAACGGGAAAGATCGTACGGCAACCTCGCTCCCGAGGTGCGAACACGGTGTCCGGGGGGGTGAAAAGAGGTGAATCGAGGTGAAAGCAGAAATGAGAAAAAGGCCTCAAAATATAGAGAAAATACTACTACTCTCTCTCTATTCCCCAATTCACCCCCCCGCGCGTACACCTTATATATAGGTCTTCCCTACGCCTGTTCGTGCGCGCACGCGTGAGGGGGAGAATCGGAGAACTGGGAATCGGTCGAGGTAATCGGTGTGGCAAGACGGACGACTGCCAGTCGAGCCAGGAGACGCGGGCCAAATCGAACGTGGAATCTTCTTCCTTCCATCCAGCGGTCGGCGAACGGGCTTTGGCGACCGTAACTGCGACGCCAAGGAAGCGCGGCAGGTAATCATCGGTCGTCACGCTTTCCACCGGATTGCCTGCGCAGCCTCAATTCTTCCCGCAGCAAACGAAGGAGCAATTCGCTGCAACCAGCGTTGGGAGCCCATGTTGGATAATCCTCAATGTGAGGACGCCCGCCGCTCCGCCAGGCTCAAGCGAACGCGTCGCAGAACTGGTCCCACTTGTATGGGCGATTGAAACGAATCGGTGGCGTCAATACCAGGGTCGTGCTCCGGCGCAGGTGGAGGCATGTGTGATCCCCGCGAAAAACGTTGAGACGACTGCTTGTCCCCCTCGGAATACGACGGCACATCGTTCGCGACCGATTACCCGGCGGTAAACAAATACGGGTCAGATTCCCGGTTCCGGGTACGAATCGAACCCAGCGTGATTCGTTCAAGACAAGGGAAAGGTGGTGCTCCGCCAATTCTCTACCCAGCCTACCGAATGGGCTCCAGGCTCAGATCCGGCACGACGAGTTCGCCCGACTGCGGCACCTCGATCTTTGCCGACGCGCGATAGCTCGGCCCGATAACGCCGGTCCGTACGCGCTGCTCGGGCGTGAGCGGGAGATACGCCGCCCCCGTCAGCACGTAGCTCCCTGGAGCAATCCGCTCGGTCAGAAATCCACCATCCTTGTCGGCGGTCTGAGAGGCATAGGTCGTCGTCCACTCGTGGTCGTCGAATGGTCCGGTCCGCGGCTTTCCACTCTCGACCGAGACGATGATCCCCATGAGCTGGACACCCTCCGGCTGCGTGAGCTTGCCGCGGACCCGCGCGCCCTTGGGACGGGCATAGCTGATCACATGGCTCTGGCCCGATTTCAGCTCTACGAACTGCCGCTCGAGCATTGCCCCCATCCCGATCTCACTCAAGCGATTCATCACTTGTCGGCAGAACTGATACTTGCCCGGCGGCAGCGCGGCCAAGGTCAGCTTGCCGCCGTTGGCGATCGTGCGGGTGTGCTCACAACTGAGACGCTCGAAGCCCGGAGTCACGGTGCCGAGCAGTTGGAAGAAAATCTCACTTTCCTTCGCGGCGCCCTCGATGTCGAACTGTATCTCGACGCGCGCTGCTTCGGGCAAGCGAATGACGGTCTCGCCTTCCTCGGTGATCGTCGCCGGCCAGGCATCGATCAGGCTGCACGAAACCGCCAGCTGCCGCGCGTCGCCGGCGGCCAACTCGAACCGGCCGGTCGCGTCGGTCAGTGCGGGTTTGGGCGTGGGATCCAGTTCTCCCCAACTCGTCCATGCTTTTCCACCTGCCAGATTGAGCCCGGTCGGTCCGATGGGGAACACGGCCGCATCTGCCACCGGCTCGTCCTTCCAATCGAGAACCCGTCCGCGCACCAGCCGGCCGCGCTGCAAACGGATCGTCACGTCGAGCTGGTTCTGGCCTTTCGACGGCGCAGCCTGCAAGATGGGCTGCGGCAGGTATCCGCCGGCCAGGATCCGCGCCGTCCAGCCCTCGGACCAGCGAACGGTAGCAGTGAACGAGCCGTCGGTGGCACCGGAACGGCTCTCGCTGTACCCCCAAGTCACTTTCGTCGGATCGGCAGGTTCGAACTTACCGGCCTGCACGATCAGCGGCGAGACCGGCTCGCCCGTCTCGTCATCAACGGCCGTGCCGCGGACCGTGACCATTGTGGCGTCGGGCTTGGGTTTCGCTTCAACCTCCGGTTCCAGGACGCCGGCCTCCATCACCCGCGTGCTTCCCTGCCGGACCGCGATTTCGGCGAACAAGCCTTCTTGTTTTCCGTCGTTGGTCCAATCCCACTCGATGCGAAACCGTTTTCGCTGTCGCTCGGCATCCTTGGCCTCCACGGGATGGGCAATAACCGATCGGGTCTTGAAAGTCCCTGCCTGCGGAAGATCGAGGCCGATCGACAGCATTGCTTCCACTCGCGCGGGATCCCCCTCGGTCATCCGCCTTGCCAGTTCCTGGGCAACGCTCAAGTCGTGCTGCATCCATTCGAAGACCTGGCGATGTGACAATTCGTCGAGTCCCATGGCGGTCACCTGCGTTTCGTCGAGCGTGACGCCCTGGGGCGCAGGCAGTCGGGCCAGGGCATCGAGCCCCGCATCGCTGATTGGAGTTTCGGCGAGCTTGAGACTCTGGAGCTGCTTGAGCGGGCCCAGCAGACTGAGACCCGCATCGCTCACCTCCGTTCGCGACAGATCCAGTTCACGCAAGGCCGTCAGCCGGGCAACGCTCTCCAGACCCGCGTCCGTGATTCCCGTGGCTCCCAGTTTCAGGCTTCGAAGGGAACTCAATTCGACGAGATGCGCGAGTCCAGCATCGCTGATTTTCGTGTCCCACAGATCTAACGTCCTGAGATTCTTCAGCGACTTCCACTGAGCCAAATCGCTGTCAGAGACGTTGGATCGTCGCAGATTCAGCCACGACAAATCGGACAACCGACCGATGACGCGCGCGTCCCCCGGACGAAGCGGGAACTCGCCCAGCGCCAGGCCGACAATGTGTCCAGAATCGTCTTTCGCGATTCGATCCCCTGCGAAGATTCCCCGCCGTTCCTTTCGGAGGCGATCTAGAAATTCGTCGAGCATCCCTGGTGACTGATCATGACTCGGCGGCGCGGCGCTATCCGGCGCCCAAGCGGCAGCCGGCCCCTTGGACCGGGAAGGTGCCGACGGCGTCCGTACGGGAATCTCGCCCACGTCGATCGCTGCCGGCTCCTGGCCGAGAATCTCCGGCTCGATCTGGATCTTCCGACCTGCAACGTACTCGCCGGCGTCTGGAGCGGAAACGAAAAACTGGTAGGCGCCTGGGAGCATGTTCTCGATCGTGAATGTCCCGTCGGCGTCCACCGGTAGCTTGTCGCGGAAGAAGAGCCCGCCGAATTCGCTGTTGCGAAACGCGCCGAATGCCTTCCACGCGGCTTCGTCGCCGGGAAAGCCCACGTGTGGCGCCTCGGGGTGGAAGTGGAACGTCACGCCGTCCCACGAATCACGACCGGTCAGCTTCCCCGTGACCTGGCGTCCCCGTCCGCCGAGAACCATCGGGGTCGCCTCGCCGGCCTTCACGTATACGTGCTGCACGAGGCCGTCGAAGTTGAACGCACCGGCGTTGGGATCCGTCTTGGACACCGTGATCGACCGCGAAATCTGCACGCGGCCCGGCAACACGCGGTCGAACACGAACCGGCCGTCCGCGTCGCTCTGCGTTTCCCCATAGCTGGCGATCATGCCCGGATAACCATACTCGTCGCGGTACACGATCAGGCCCAACGGCTCGCCCGCGCCCGGCGTGTCTTTCCAGAGCACGCGGCCTTCAATCCGGCCCCAGGGCTGAAGCGTGATCTCGGGCGTCGCCCGGAATTCGTCGTAGGCCATCTCGCGAACCCCTGATTCGTGGACGATCAGCACGGCGGCGGGCGCCGGCTCGGTCGGCAGTAGAAACCGGCCTTCATCGTCGGTCGTTCTGATGATCGGCAGACGCCACCGGTCAGCGGGATTTTCCGGTGGCGGCTGATCCGTGCCCCGAATACGGCCATCCTGCCAAACAGCGTCGCGTTGGGCCAGCGTCAGAGCCACGGTCGCGCCGACTGCCGACTGGCCGTCGGGGCGCAGCACGCGTCCACTTACGCCGGCGTCGTCCGCCAACTTGCACACGACATGCTGCGGACCAGCGGCCTTCTTGAGCCAGTAGACAACCTGCGGCACATAGCCGTCGGCTTCGACTCGCAAGGCCATCTCGTCGTACGCTTTGTCCAGAGGCCAGACCAAGTCGCCGTCCTTGCCGGTTTTCAACGTGTGCGGCTGCCAGTTGATGACCGTCCGCCCCGTGCGACGTTCGAACTCGTCGGCAATCCCGCGCGCCGGCACGCCCGCAATTACGCGAAATTCGGAAATGGCCTGCTCCCCCTGCGCAGTGAGGACACTGAGGCGGATGCCACCGGCGCGCTCCGTCAGATCCTCGGGCGCCGGCTCGCGCGGCACGGCCGGTTGCTGCGCCTGAGCGGGTCGCGGACTGGGATCGGCGG
>JBGSHS010000196.1:0-129643 GCA_041752115.1 Pirellulaceae bacterium
CTGCACCGGCGACGCGGCCGTGGGCGCGCTGGCCGGTGCGGACTTCGAGATCGAGCCGAAAGGCCGCATGGGGCCATGCAATCTCTGGAACGTCTGTGAGTGCAAGGATACCAACGCCATCAATACCGCGGCGGCCCCGACGGCAGAGCCCCAGCCGTTCCCGCGCTGTCCGTGGGCGCTCGACCTGACCGACAAGCCGTTCCCTGGCCGGAGCAAAACCACGCCGGATCCGCTGCAACTCGGCGGCTGGTATTGGGAGAGCGGCTTCGACCGCCACCCGATTGAGGACATGGAGTACATCCGCGACTGGAACTTCCGCGCGATGTACGGCGCCTGGGACGCGATGAAGAACGTGGACAAAGTCCTGCCGAACCACCGCCTGAACTGGTCCGCCCACATCCTTGGCAAGCGCGAGTCGCGCCGCTTGCTGGGCGACGTGGTGCTCTGCTTCGATGACTTGCAGAGCGACCGCGAATTCCCCGACGGTTGCGTGCCCACAGGCTGGAGCAACGACCTGCACCTGCCCGATCCGCGATACGAAAAGGGCTTTGAGGGCGATGCGTTCATCGCACGGGCCAACTTCGGTGAGTTCCCGGCCCACCGTGAGCGTCGGCCATTCTGGATTCCCTATCGCTGCCTCTACTCGCGCAACATCGGCAACCTCTTCATGGCTGGACGTGATATCAGCGTGAAGCATGAGGCGCTCGGCGCGGTGCGCGTGATGCGCACCGGCGGCTGTATGGGCGAGGTCGTCGGCATGGCGGCGAGCCTGTGCAAGCAGTACGACACCACACCGCGCGGAGTCTACGAGCAGTATCTGAGTGAGCTTCAGGAGCTAATGCGGCGTGGCGTCGGGAAGAATCCGGAAGCATCTCCCGACTACGAGAATCAGGGCGAGGGGCAAAAGAAACGCAGAAAAACACCGGACGGCGACGCTCCGGCGATGGAGCAATCCCCGTAACGCCGGCAATCGGGGCCTGAACTTCCCTGACGAATGGCCGAGAATCGCGGAGATTCTTCTGTTCGGGTTCTACGGCACATTCCGCATCACGAGAATGGGGAGATACGAAGACCTCGCACGTGACAACGCCGGACTGGCTCGTCACGCTCACTCCACAACATCTGAAGCCCGTTGCCGCGTTTCGAAGGACTTCATTCAGTCAAGCATTCCGGTGCGGGACGCACTGCCTGGATGTCGTAACGCGGGATCTGCCACTGTAGGCCGTCACTCTCTACGGTCAACATGCCGGCATCAAAGGTCACGATGTTCGCGCACCGGGCACGGGACCAGGGATCTGACCAACCCGGCGCCGACCCCCAGACGATCTGCACTCTCGGGTGTGTGACCGCGTATTCATTCAGTGTCTCATAGAGGCTTGGGTCGCCCGGTACGGCCCAATCGACGGGCAGCGTGTCGTTGAGGAAGCCCCAGCGCAAGCGGACGCAGTGGTGCATCACTCCATAATGATAGAAGGCGAAGAGTGCCTTGACGTCACTTTCCAGCCGCCGCGCCAACTTGGTGGAATCGCCAGCGGCAAGGTATGCCGCCATCTTGGCTGGGTCTCCCAACGGATGGCTCGTCCCCGTCGTCGAGGTGATCAGCAGTTCCGGGGTAATGGTCAGTGTCCGCCCTTGCCGGTTGAGCCGACGGGTCTTTTGCGGGGGCTTCAGGTCCACCAACCGGAAACGGTCCGCGTCAGACACGCCTACTGTCAGCAGTGTCTCGCGCACATAGAGAGCAGCCACTAAGTCAAACGCTTCCAGCTTCGCAGGTAGCTCGTGTATCCTGTCGCCCGCAAACGTTTCTATCACGCGCGAGTTGATGTCGAGCAGCGTTGCCGCTGCGGCGGCTCCCTTGGCGGGAAACACATGCAACAGAGCCCGTCGTAACCCAGCCGCCGTCTGGGACGCTTGCTCGCGTTCTCGCGCGAGCACAATCCGCCGCTCCTCCGCGTGGCGTTTCCATCGCTCGTTACGCATCTCCCGTAATCGACCGGGGGCCGCCAACTTGCGTACGGCGCAACGCATCGCGGGAACCTCCGCGGCCGTCCGGTCCAGCCAAAGCCTCCCCTCCGCATCACGATGCACGCAAGGTGTTCGCCAACCGCAAACGGACTCTTCGGTGATAGTCAGCCGATGCCGCGACAGGTTCGACAAGTACGCATTCAGACCGGCTATGTCCATGGGTTTGTCGACGGCATCCAAGACCGCCGCCGCCTGGCGGAGCAGCGAGAAGCTGTAGAGGGAGCGATCGGCAAATGCCCAACGGAGTTCGGCTTCGGTCAGCGGCACGTCTTCCGGGACAGGATCCGGCGCAGGTTCGGGCTCCGTGGCCGCCGGAGTGGCCCGCGCACCCCGCAGTTCCAGTCTGAAGAGGCGGTATTTCAGTTCCGACGAGGAAAGATTTAGACCCCAGCGGCCTTCCGCGTCACGATACACGGGCTCCATGCCGTGCCAGGCCTTCTTGAGCGAGTAGGCCAGGTCGCCGGTCGCTGCTTCGACGCCGGCGGATGTCAGACGGGCCGCCAGCAGTTCGCCGCACAGCGGCTCGCCGTGTTCCAGCAGCGCGACAACCATCAGGTCGAACAACTTGATATCCCGTCTTCCCACGAACTCTTCCAATTGTGGTACCGGTAGGTCCAGTCGGTCGCAGTAATGATTCGTCTTCGCAGTCACGATCAGGTCTTTCGGATTCGGTTCTCGCCCACCACGCGCCCCGCGGCGAAGCATACTCCGGTCGAGTCTACATCGTAAATGCCAGTCGAGACGCCCGCCATCGGGTGACGATCCGAAACGATCAAGCTCGCGCAACAACCACCTGTCCACGCCACATCAACGTCGTCAGGTGCCGGCTTCGAGGACGGCCACCTGTTCGCGGATCGGCTCACACCGCACGTGAAGAATGCAGTCGCGAGTTGCCGTGCCGCAAGGCCATAGTTTTCCAGGTACTCACGAATCAAGCCCCCGCAGCCCATTTGGCTTACCCGTCCGACCTCACCCCCCCGCTGTGCACGAAGTGTTCTGAGTTCCCCGTGTTTCTCGGACCTGCACGCCTCGGCACTCTCCTGCCGTCCTTTTCTGCCAATTCTTCTGCCAGGCCGCCAGCGACGCAAGTGTCTGCCAAGGGACCCATTGCAGACAGAACGGAGATGAATGGTAACATGCTGACAGGTGGCGGCTTCGTTGTGCGCCGCAGTGGCCGTGCTGCTTGTCGCGATGGCAACTGGGGTCGCTGGCAATCGGCAATTTCCTGCAGGCTCGGAGGGCCAAGAAATGAGTAAAGTCTGTGTATTCTTTGTCGTTCTGATAGCAATTGCTCGAAACGTCCTGGCTACTGACGTTGTCGTCGAGGGTGCCTTTGGCCGGATTGTAATCGACACCGCAAACCCGAGCGTGCGAACGATGGTACTGCGTCGCGCCGATGGTACTCTCGAACCCGAATCGATTCTGTCCCCACGCGGCGTGCCGTGGCTGCGAGGAGTGCCTGACTGGGGGACCGAGGCGCTGACATTTGTCGTCGATGAACAAGGCCGTCGGTTCGAGAGCCGAAACAGGATGCCGGCAGCGGTGGAGAGAACAGTGGACGGCATCGTGATCCGTGGAGTCATTCTGACCGATGGGCAGCAGGCGCCGGTGGCACGAGAGGATTGGCGACTGACGAGCGAAGGTGATGACCTCGTCTGGCGCATTGAACGCACGTGGCTGCGAGACATGATCGTGACCAGCGCGGGAACCCCGGCGTTGTTCCTGAGTACGCGTCCCATCAATACCAATCCTTCGACGATACTCCCCAACTCGGTGGCCACAACGTTTTGGATCGCGCCTGAGAAACTGCGCGGTTGGCACAATCCGTTCTACCGCCCGGCCGAGTTCGGATTCGGATACAAGTTGGCGTGGGAGAACAACGTGGTGGTCACGGAACCGGGCGGCTGGGCCGTGCTGAAACTGTTCTCCGCATGGCAGCACCAGTGTGAGCCGCGGCTGACTGTGGAGGGCGGGCATCTCTACCGGCGGGGTCATTTTGGCTGGATGAGCGAAGTCGGAATCGTGTCATCTGCGGATGCAAAGCAAACCTGCAAGGCCGGCGAGAAGGAAGCAACCACGTTGCGAATCAGCTCAGTCCCCAGTGCTGCGACCGGTCATCAAGTCGCCATCCAGGCCGAAGACAGCAGCGGGAGCGTCGACGCGTTGCGACATTTCTACGGCGCTCTGTTCAATGGCGGCTGCGTCAACGATCAGGTCCACTACAACTTCGGTAACGAACCGGATGGTTGGTATTATGGCGGCGCGTCGTGGATGAAGGGTTTGGCGTTGCTGGCTGGGACGCCGAGCCAGGAACCGACCGCGTCGCATCCACATGATCTCCCCCGCGCCTTCCGCGACAACCTGCCAATGATCGCGGGCACCGAGTTCGAGCCGGGAAGAACTCGGTTCGGATACAACTCGGCAGGACATGGCGCAGTGGGGGGCGCTTACACCGATGACAATATCCATCAGATTCTCGGCGGTCGCGCGTATTACCTCTATTCGGGAGACCTGGCCTTCATTCGTCAGCAACTGCCGTTCTATCGGCGGGCCGCGGACTGGTATCTCGGAAACCGGAACGCCGACGGACTCGTTTCATTGACGCCAGCGCACTGGTACTACGACGCGATGCTGTCGAGCGGTGTGACTACCTATCACAACGCGTTTCTGTACCGAGCCCTGTGCGACTTGGCTCAGTTGGAACTGGCAGCCGGAAACGTCGCGGAGTCTGCCAGGAGGGAAACCGAGGCCACAGGACTCAAGGACGCGATCAACCGCTTGCTGTGGTGGGAGGATGCCCCGGGCGGTCCACGGTATGTGGATTGGATTCAACCGGACGGTGCGAAGATCGCGTACGCCGCCGATCTTTGCCAGTTTCCGCCGGTCGCATTCGGCATTGCCTCGCCAGAGCAGGCTCGCAAGCTGCTGGCCACGCTGGACCGTCGCATTGCTGAGTTGGAGCGCGACTGCGGATACGCTGGCATGGCGTCGCGGTCTGCCTATTGGCCCGTGCCCGCAGCCGTAAACACACATCCCGTCAACCAGGGTTTCGGCAACTACATGAACGGCGGCTCGTTCCTGTGCATGACCTACTGGGAGATCATGGCGCGGTGCGCTGCGGGTGATGCGGAAGGGGCGTGGAATCGGCTGTGCCGCTTCGCGGCCGGCACTCGCCTGACGGGCACGCACGGTTACATCGGCAACAACTGGATGATGCAGGATGGACGCATCGGTCTCGGCGCCAGCGATGAGCCGTATCTTTCCGACGCGATCGTCGTGCCCGCGGCGCTGGTTCAAGGAATCCTTGGCATTCGACACACCAACGACACGCTGGAGGTGCGGCCTGTATTGCCGGCGGCCTTGAAACGAATCTCTGTCGACGTTGTCCATCTTGGCATCCGAAAGCGAGTAACCATCGATGGGGGACAAGTGACTATCGAAAACCTGGGACGCGCTTTCCATCCACCGCATGAACTGACGTGGCGAGTGACGGCGGGTTGCCCTCCGCAGACCGGCCTCGACATCGACCGCACCTTTGGGACCGGCCACGGTTGGACCGCTACGCCGGAGATTGTCATCCGACCCGGGCAAGGGATCGCGTTGAGGCGGGTCCCGACCTCGCCACTGGTCGGCTTGTGGAAACTAGACGACGCCCCCGGCAACACCGTAGCGAACGGCAGTCCCTACGAGGCAGCCGGCACGCCCTATGGAAACGTGATCCTGCGGGCGCTCGATCGACATGGCCAGCCGGCTGCGGCGCGGTTTCAGACCGGCGCTCAGATCGTGGTCGACAACATCGAGCCGTTTACTTTTGAGCCGGACGAGAGCTTCACGATCCAAGCCTGGTTTCAAACCTCCTCCCAGGAGAACCAAGTCATCGCTGCGCGCCCAGGTGCCTATTCGCTCGGCGTGAAGGACGGCCGACTTTCTGCCTGGATCATGCAGGACGGCAATCAGTTTGTCGAAGCGGCTGGTGCGATCGTCGCCGCAGATGGCCAGTGGCACCATGCAGCGGCCGTGATTGATCGTCAGGCTCACTTGATCGCCGTCTATCTGGATGGCAGGCTGGACGGCGAGCCAAGGAGTATCGCGGCAACTGGCCGCTCGACGACCGCCTCACCACTCACACTGGGAGCGTTTGGCGGTGGTTTTCCCTTCGACGGATCCCTCGATGAGATCTCGATCCACCGCGCCGCGTTGAGGTCCGAGGAACTCTCTTTCTCGGCCGATATTAACGCTGTGCCGCCTGAAGTACTCGGCGCCCAGTCCGGCCGCTACACAACCACTCCGTGCGATTGGGGTCAGCCAGTCCGGCTCACCGCGCTCCGCACCGACGCCACTCTGGGCGACGGTACGATCACCGCATACGTGGAGACGTCTGACGACGACTTCCAGACGATCGCCGCGACCGGATGCGCCGTTATCCCGCCCGGCGAGCACACCACCGCCCTGCCCAATCTCCCTCCATCCTGCCGCGCGCGTCTCGTTATCACGGTGGCGACGCCCGTCGACGCCGCCGTTTCACCGCTGCTACACTGGATCGAATTCATCGGAGAACCCGTACCATGACTGACACGACTCGCCGCCAAGTCTTTGCCAGCGCCGGATTCGCCTGGTTGGGCGCGTCGTTGACATCTTCATCCCGAGCCGCGGAAGACAGTCCTTCCGCACCGGGCCAACATTTCAACGTCCGCGGTTACCATCAGAACATGAACATGTGGGCCTATCCGGCCGCGCTGGCCGGCGGTGACTTCGCGGTGGCGAACCAGAGCGCGTGGGCTGGTTGATCGCGTGCTGCGGGCAGCACGGGTGGAGTGAACATGATTGGGAAGGAGCGACGCGATGAGATTGCTGAATTGGGCTCAGCACGTGTCTTGGGTCGTCGGAGTACTGGTATTGCTGTGTGCCCCACGCTCGCGTTCGGATGAACCAAGTCGAATCGCGCCGATGGGAACGGTCTCAGATGTCGTGCCAGAATCAGCGCCATCTGAGATGCTTGGCCGGCTCTTTCCCAAAGGGCTGCCGGCGGCCAAGTGGTCCCAGTTTGCTTCGCAGGGCATCACACAACCGGTCACGGGAGTTATTCACCGACGTGACTTTCGACGGGAATGTGAAGCCGAGTTGTCGGTACTCCCGCTTCACGGCTGCACGACACGCCACTCGGCACCAGGCCAGCGACTCCCGTGACCAGCAGTGACGTGTTGTGTCTACTGCGCCTTGAACACGTGCTGGGCCTCTTCGAGACTCAGCGGTTCTGACGGGGGCGCGAAGGCGTCGGTCAATGCGTAATCGACGAGGCAATCCAGCAGGTATCCGGCCTCCGGAAAACCGCTGCGCAGGCCGGCGAGTACGTGTAGCGAGCACGTCAATATCTTGCCGCGCCCGATGCGTCCTTCACACACGAGCCCGCACCGGTTCAACTTGGTGCGCGCACGCGGATCGGGCCATTGAAATTCAGCGCTCCGGTCGAAGTCCGCCTGCAGCCCCCAGATGACAGGGCTGAAACGGCTACGTTCGAGTGAGTCCCTGGTGGTCAGGTCCAGCGCGTCAACGTGCGTCCCAAACAGCCGGAGAAACTGGTGCGCGCAGATACCTTCGTGCGGGAATGCGCTGGTGGCAGGGTGATCTTCCACAACATGACCGACACTGCGCAGACCTTGTGGATAATAGGTCACAGGCAGCGGGTGTTGCAGAGCTCCTGATTCTGTTAACAGTACCACATTACCTCCGCTGTGGGCGTAGTCGAGTACGGCTGCATCCACTCGATTTGTGACGACCACGCGCGACTGGCCCGACTCCATGGCAGAGACCGCGTCGTACCGCGCGCTGAGCGTGGCCACGTCGGTCAGATTAACAATGCCGCTGCCCGAGAAATTGCGCTTGGTAATCGGGATCACCCAGAAATCCCACGCATTTTCCTGAACGCATGCCGAGGAGACCAATTGCGTCTGCAAGGTCACTTTGGTGGCCTTGTCGCACGCGCGCGGAGTGAGAGTGATCTGGCCGACGTCTTGAACTTGACCGACGTCGATGTTGACATCATTGAAGACGGCTTCCTGCCATACCTGCGCGCCGTTGCTGACCCTCCAAATCAGTTTCCCGTCCTGGATAGGCAGTGCCCCGTAATGTGATATGCTCAGCGTGATCGGCTTGGTTTCACCCGCGCCGAGGATACGTCCTCGCGCCTGAGCGCTCATGAGAATCACCGTCTCGCGATTGAAGTGGAGAAACGCCTGCGGGTCCGGGAATTTTTCCGGCTCGTAGAACATATTCAGTAATCCCAGGCAAGATGGATCACCTTCGACCCCTCCCGGCAAGTCCGTCATCAGCCAGTAGTTGTAACCGTCCAGAGTCGGGGACTTCCGCGCGTCCTCGTAGACGTCCTTCAGGTACAGCAAGAACGAATCAATCGACCTCTTGCGGATGTCGGGGTATCGTTGGGCAAGACCATAGTCTGCGATTTCCCGGACATGGAAGGCAACGCAGTCATTGTCCCGGATCACCCCGGTGTATTTCGCCGCAATGGTGAGGTCGGGCAGGCTGCCCGCGTAAACGTTGTTGAATTCGTGCCAGATATGCGGCAAGTTCTGCACTTTGCTGAAGTCACTCGACTTCCGGATCAGATTGCCGATGCGCCCATCGATAGGCTCCGTGACGAAACGAACGGAAGTGACGGTATCCGCTTGGCCGTTGATGAATAGCCTGAGCAGCGCGCCATCGTAGGTCGCTCCCACGTGATTCCATTCTCCAGCGGTCAGGCTATGAGTGGATTTCGCGACGTTGGACATCCACAAACCGATCATCACTTTGCCGGTCCCTTCCTCACCGTCCAGCGACAGGAGAAACGCTGAACCGGGTGAGGCAGCGCCGCAGGCGAACGGAGTACCGAAGTCTCCTTTCGCGAATGCCGCTGGTTTCAGCCAGAGAGATACGCTGAACGGCTGATTGTCCGCCGCAAATGTCGTCTTCGCCGCCGACTCCAGACTGAGCGCCGGGACGCCGGCGGAAAAACGCATGCTGCCACTCAACTCCGAAGCCGGCAACACGCCGGGATGTGCCAGATTGTCGTGCGGCATGTTTTCGTCGCACACACCATCTGCTCCGTGGACACCTGCATCTGACAACTTGCCGATCACGGTTTCGTTCAGTCGCCAGTATCCGGAAGGATTCCAGGAGCGGACCAGTTCCACGTAACCCGCCTCGGGTCTGGCCAACTGCCTCATCTGAGCCTCCAACAAACAATGCTTGAAATAGGCGACCTCCGAAATCAGTCCGTGGAACGGCTGGTCGAATCCTCCGACTAATTCAGCGGGCCCAAACATACTGGCGGCTGTGACAATATCCGTCGGAAAAATGCCGGTTCCTTCCGAGCCGATGAACAGGCGACTGGGATCCATCTCTTGGAACGTGTCGTGCGCATACCGAATGTAGTCCATCCAAGGCGCGTTCACGGTGAACTCGTTTCCGGCGGACCAGGCATACCAGGATGGGTGGTTGTGATGCTCCCGAATGATCCGCGGCACCAGTGACTTGTCAAGCGGTATGGTTTCGTCTTGTCTTGGCCAGTTGTTCCAATAGGCTGGTGCCTCGGCCAATATGAGAAAGCCTGCCTCATCGGCCGCGTCGAAGACTTCTTGCGCCGGCGTATGCCCCAGGTAACGAAAGGCGTTAAAGCCATATCGTTTGCAGAGCTTAATACGTTCGCCATAGACCTGCTTATCTGGGACGAGAGTGCCCGTGATCGGCTCGACATAATCATCACCGAGGCCCCGAATGAAATAGGGCTTTCCGTTCAAGAGCAATGTTCCGGTCTCGCCGGCCACGATCTCGCGCATTCCAAACCGATCTCGCTTGGCATCGATCCGCACCCCGTTCTCAAAGACGGCCGCCTCGACCTGATAAAGGAACGGAGTTTCCGGCGACCAGAGTTGCGGCTCCTTGACCGCGACGCTGACGACAGTTGCTTCGCTCTCGACCTGACCGTCATCGAAGTGTACGAGGCCCTCGGCCGAGGACGTAAGCCCACCGTTGACCGGCGTGACGCTTACCACGAGTGTTCCATCCCAGGCGGGTCCCGGAACACTTCGTTTCATGATCACCTTGGCCCGCGCACTCCCCTTCTCGACGTTGGAAGTGATGAACAGCGTATCGATGTAATGGTCAGATCTCGCTTCAAGATGGACGGGTCGATACAACCCACCCCAGTGGCCCCAGAAATTGAACATGCCGACCGGGCCGGGCCTGACAATCGGGTCCCGGTGTGGGTCGTGGCATCCCGATCGGCTGTCGACCTGGACACACACGACGTTTTCGCTCCCGACTCGCACCAGTTCGGTGATATCGAACTCGAATGGGGTCACGTAGTGCTCAACAGAGCCGGCGAGTTGCCCGTTGACATAGATCTCGCCCACTGCGGTCACTCCGCCCAAGTGGAGCCATACTCGCTTGCCTGCCCATTGGCCGGGAACGGTCACGGTGCGACGGTACCATGCCTTGCCCTGATAATCGTGGTTAAGGTGGTTTCGTGGCTCGCCAAAGCCTTGAGCCTGCCAATTGCCCGGCACGCGAATCGTCGCGGGGAACGGCACGTCGGCGCTGAACCATCCGGCACGTGCCCCTTCGTCGTTGGGGTCGAGCCGGAATTGCCACTGGCCGTCGAGTGACAGCAAAGGGCGGCAGTCGTCGGATGCAAGCACTGCAGCTAAGCGACCGCTCGACACGCTCACATAAATCAGAAGACCAAGCAGCAGCCTGGCGGACACTCGGCACGTCACGGTGTGGGCGAAGGATCGGGTTGTTCTCATTGTTGTGGTCCTGATGATTACGAAATCCAGGACATTGCCCCGTGGGGCGATGCGCGACGGTTTACAACATGAAACGCTGCCATGCCTCCACTACCGTGCAGGCATGAATTGAACATACAGTAAGTCATTTCATTCGAACTGCAGACGGAACAAACGGCCCTCGCCTGGTTCCAGGCAGAGGTGCATGGTGCCGTCCGTGAGTGTCGGGTTCGAATCAGCACCATAGGCAGCGCTGACTGATAGAATACCCTTCACTCTGACACCGGCAATGATGTCACATTCGATCGGTCTCGCGTTGTCTCGGTTCACGATGATGGCAAACTCATCAACTGTACCATGTTGCCGATAGAAGCCGACCATGAGCGGCTGGTCCGTCGGGAGTTGTCGCGGGAATCGAAAAATCGGCGGCCCAGGCATCACGGGCGCCGAAGTTCAGCAGGAGCAGCGTGTGCAGAACACAGCGTTGCGCTGTTTTCATGGCTGTTGTTCTCAGGGTGCGGGGTGGTTCATGGCTGTGTTCCCTCAGGAGGCCGGGCTCGGGCCAGCACGAATGACACCTCCATGGCAGCGGGTTCCGGCACAGCGAGGCGTGCGGAGTCTTGTGTCCAGTCAAGACGATAGTTCGCGCGCGTGCCTTCGGCCACGAGTCGCAGCGTCACGGGCCCGTCGGGCAGGGCGTGCAACTCGACTTGGGCGCGGTGCTCCTTCACGTCGCCAGCGATGACGCGGTCGTTGGCCCACAACGTATAGCCGGTCGCTGGCCGGCCCACCTCAACCCACTGGACTTCCAGAGAATCGGTGCGTACAACTTCGCGTTGTAGTGGCTGCGCGATCGCAACGACGGTCGTTTCCGGGACAGGCTGATGATACAGGTCCACAAGGGCGCGGAGCAGATTGAGGTAATAGAATCCCCAGCCGCCTTGACCGCGATAGGCGTGCGCAGTGAGCGAGGTTGGCTCGATATCGTCGCTGAGTTCCGGGCTGTAGACATCGTAGTACGCATTGGGCGGTGCGGCCGGCTGACCTTCGAGCTGTCCGGCGAATTCCTGAAACTGGTGAACCTGCAGGAACTGCGGTCGCTCGCGCAGGGCGACCTGCCAATCCTCGATCAACGTGGCGCCGTTGCGGCGACCACGCGCGTCTTTGCCGAGCCAACCGCCAGCGCCGAAACTGCCGACGGACACGGTCAGCGCTTCCACCGCATTGCCGCGCCGTGTGGGCGCGGGCCGCCGGAAATCCATCCAACTCCACAGGCCCCGCTCGTTCAGCCTGTTGATGTCCTGCTGAGCGCCGACGAATCGCACGGTGAAGCGGTCGTCGAGCCGAAAGCCTTCGTTCCAATAGGACGCGCTGATGTCCAATGCGAGCACGAGCGGCTTGCCCTCGAACTGCTGCCAGAGACCACGATACTGCGGATGGGCAGCGAAATGGTCCCAGATGTAAGCGAGCTGGCCGTTCACCGCCTGCGGACCATGCGGTCGGACGTGGCTCACGCCGGTCAGGAATGTCATCCGTGGTACGGGCTGGCCTTCGGCGCGCATCCGCACCATCTCGTCCATCATCACTCGCGTGGCCTCGATAAGTTCCATCACGCCGGGCCCAGGCGCCCACGTGTCTGCAAACCAGATGTTGTTCGACCAATCAGCGATCAAGCAGTCCACGCCCGACTCGCTGAGCCAGATCAGATGCTGTCGCGCCACATCCGGCAGCGAAGAATCGTAGAACCCCATCAAGGGCACGGCTTGCGCTGTCTGCCAGTAGGCATTGGCGGGTGTGAACCATTCCTCCCATTGCACTGCGACCACGCGTGTCGGGTCAGCAGGCGGGCGTAGGAGCGTCCGTTCTTCCACTTCGACTCGGATGGGTGCCGACACAATCATGTTGGGGTCGAGCGGCGTACCGGCCAGACGCTCACATCCGGCAATGCTCGGCCACGGGAGCGGGCGTGCCGCCCCTTTGTCCGCCGCTGCCACGACATTCACGGGCGTGCCGCTCGGTGCCTCTGCCTCCGGCCATCCCAGCGGCGCCGCTGCAAATCCGACCCAACTCTGGTCGGACACAATCGTTGTCGCACCCGCCCTCGTGTTCACCGTTAGCCTTAGCAGCAGTCCTGACGGTCCAGCGCCGTTGGTGACCTGCACCGAGAGCAGATTCACGCCGTGGCGGAATGCCCCAGCCCCCAACGCGATCGGCGCATTGTACTTCCAGCCACCCTTGTGGGTCAGCTGCGTTCCGTTGAGATAGACCGTGGCCACATCATCCGCGGCCACCCACAGGGAACCCGATTGCGGCTCCGCGGATAACGTGAACGTCTTCTGCAACCAGACCGGACCGGGTACGTTTTGCGGGCCGTGCCAGATCCAGAAGTCGTCCGGCTTTGCGGGTGCCACGACCGCGCCGACCCGGATCTCCGCCGGTCCCGGTCGTGGCAGTGGGATGTGAAACACCGCCTCGCCGTTCGCGTCGGTCTGTTCGTGTGCTCCCCAGCGACGCCCGTTCGCAAACGGCAACAACTCATAGCCAACCGCAGCCGTCCCATCGCCGCGGCGCGCAGTCGCACGCACAGTGACGCTGCGGCCCATGGCGATCGCTCGCGGCGCAACAGTCACCGAAATCGCAGCGGGGACATCGGGAGCAAGTTGTCCCGACGCAGAGCCCGGGTCGATCTCGGAGAGACCGGTCCGCGTGGGCCGGTTCACGGACAAGCTCTCCGTCTGTGCGGAGACGACGGTAGCACAGGCCGCGAGCAGCAGAGCACCGAGACCAGGGCGTGCTCGCAGCATTTGCGCGAAAGCAGGGACGAGGTCACTTCGTGTCGCGGGCAATTTCTTCTCTCCTGAACATCTTGAGATCATCGTCGGTTGTCATGGCCGTCGAGCTGGTCCGACGAATGTGGACGATGCGGGGCCTGGAATTGCCATTTGCCAGAGGGCATCTCGTGTGCAATCGCCACCAGTCCGTGATGCGACACCTTGGCCCCGACGTGGCGGCCCGGGGATTCACCGTTCACGACGACCGCCTGCGGATCGTCCCCCGGCACAAGGACCGTCGCCGTAGTGTTGGGCGGCACGGTGACATCAAGCTTGAACGAGTCAGCATCGTTTCGCCAACTGCAGGCAATCGGGCCGCGCACCGTGTGGATTTCTCCTTTGGCCCACGTTAGTCCATACGCTTTTGGCGCGATCGTGAAATGCCTGTAGCCCGGGGCCGATTCATCGCCGACAATGCCCAACACCTCGGTCAGCAGCCATTGGCCGATCTGCGTGTATCCGCGATGGTTGAACGAGTCCATGCCCGGGTCGCTGAACGGGCCGGAGGATATATAGGTCTGCCAGGGATGCTGGTACTGCCAAATGAGCCGCGGGCCCGGTTTTCGGTCCGGCACATAAGTATCCCAGCGTTCCCAGATGGTCGTGGCGCCCTGTTCCATCATGAATCCCCAGGACGGACATTCTCGCTGGTTCGCCATGCGAAACGCGGCCTCGTGATGACCGTTGCGACTCAGCTCGAGAAGGACTTCGTGAGCGCCCAGATTGCCTGCTGTCGTGCGATAGCCCTGTTCTTCGACTCGGCGCAGAAGATGTCGAACTGCGACAGCCGGATCCGGCGCCAAGCCATAATGGAGGGCGATGGCGTAGCCCGCCTGAGTGTCGCCTACGATCTGGCCGTCGGCACCCATGTAGCGACTCTGAAATCCTGCACGGAATTCCTCGAAGAGCGTTTGAAAACGCCGCGCGTCAGCGTCCTCTCCCAGCGCGATCGCCATCCGCGCCAGCAGATCTGCCGAGTGAGCCAGCACGGCGGTGGCGATGGCGCCCTGTGGCATTTCGGAACCCGTCTTCGGCCAACCTTCGATCATCAGGGTGTCGGCGTTCAGCCAGTCGCCGAACGCGGATTCCTCCGTGAACCGCTGCGGATACTTCCGCTCCAAATAGTCTCCCCAGCGGCGAGCCGCCGCGAACTGACTGCGGAGGGCCTCGCGATCCGCCCTCGCCAGATAGTGCTCCCATGGCGACCAGATGCCTCCGACGTCGCCATTGCCTGGCATGGGCGTGTTCATCCGCAGGGGACTCGGAGCATGCATGGGAAACGTGCCGTCCGGCAACTGCAGTCCACGCAGTTCGGCGTAGCAGGCATTGGCGAAGGCTGCCAGGTCCAGTGTGGAGAACTCTAGGGATGTGGGATACATGCCCACCCAGGGCAGCCGCTCGTCGCGCTGGCAGGTGTCCGTCGGAATGCCGACGAAATTGCTGCGTTGGGTCCACCAGATCGCCTGCCAAAGGCGGTTGAATAAGGGATGGCTGCACTCGAATTGCGCGCATGTCTCCAGATCCGACCCGTACGCGATGCCTAATGCCTCGCGGGGAGACTCCTGCACACCCTCAACTTGGACGTAACGGAAACCGTGTGTGGTGAAATGCGGCTCAAAGACGCGGCCTTCTGGTTGACCGTCCAGGATCACCACGTCCGTCTGTTGGGCGCCCCGCAGGCTGCCGAAATAGACGGTCCCGTCGGGCAGCAGGGCCTCCCCATGGCGCAAGAGAACGGTGGTACCCCGTGCCCCGTACAATCGCATCCGCGTCCAACCCGCGAAATGCTGACCGAAGTCCAACACATGAATGCCGCGTACGGGTTCGGTGATGCAGACGGGAGGGATTTCCCGATAGACCCGGATCGGCGGCTTGCCCGGAGCGGTGAGCTGTGGTGCCAAGGGTGCGCCCACAGCTACTGGCTGCCATGTGCGGTCATCGAATCCCGCACGATCCCAGCCTGCTTGCTCGCGGGTGAAATCGTAGGCCTCGCCGTCGTAGAGGTCACTGGTTCGGATCGGGCCTTCCAGCGTGCTCTTCCAGTGGGGGTCTGTGCCGATTACCTCTTGCCGGCCGTCACGATACTCGATCTCCAATTGCATGAGGAAACGAGGAGTTCGACCATAGAGGGCGCGCAGCCGCCCCACGAAGACCTGCGGCAGGCCGACCCTACCCGCATAGTAGCCGTCCCCGAGCAGGGCGGCGGCCGCGTTCGCTCCGGGCCTCAGCAGCTCGGTCACGTCGTAAGTCTGATACTGAACGTGCCGAGGATACTCCGTGAACTCTGGCTGGAGCAGAAGGTCGCCTACCCGTTTGCCGTTGATCCGCAGTTCGTAGAACCCCAACGCGCTGACATAAGCCACCGCCCGTGCAACTTCCCCGTCAAGGCGGAATTCACGGCGAAGCAACGGCTGAGGGAGGGCTTCCGCTGGGCCCGCCGGATGCCAGTGACGGTCGCCGTCACAGAGATGGCGCACCGACCAACCGTCCTTCTCGAAGGCGTCGCCGGCTGTCACCGGACAGGCTTTCGCCAGGTTGACGAGGTCGCGTCGCACTTCCAGCTCGGCAACCGCGAAGGCGTACTCGGCCGCGCCGCATTGCTGTAACTGGGTCACCTCCAATTTCACATATCGCGCATGTACCGGCTGAAAGCGGCAGACCCACGGCCCCCAGGCCGGGTTGAAGACGTCGGCCTGAGTCTGGTCGCACACGGTTCGCACATCGGAGAAGTCGGCCTCTTGCGCCGCCAGAATCCGAAAGCGAATGGGGAACAGGTGTCCTGGGGCATCGGGTGGAATCTGGTTGTAAGGGCGGGCTCCGAACAGGGCCACGCTGTCCATCTCTGAGGCTCGCTGGAGATCGACGCAGACCCATTTGACCACGTCGGCTTTCGAGGCATTCTCCGAGCGGTAGCCGTTATGGGCCTGGCTGTCAGGTGGAGGCGCAGTGGCATCTCCGATCCAGACGGCGTGCCAGTCGCTCGGAGCAAGTAGTTCCATCGACCACCGGGCCGGCGCGCTCCAATCCGAGCCCACGCCATGCTGGTCCCACACGCGGACTTTCCAGTGACATACTTCACGGCTGCCCAAGCGAGTTCCGGCATACGGCACGTGAATCGTCTCGTCCGAAACGACCTTGCCGCTATCCCACAGATCCCCCTGATCGGCTACGAGTTTCTGCAAACTGCTCGCCACCAGAATCTCGTAGGCGGACTGCTTCAAACCAACGGCATCAGGCTGCAACGCCCTCAGTTCCCAACTCAACCGCGGACGCGCCGTGTCGATGCCGTGAGGCTCGAGAAGACCTTCGCAGCGCAGACGCTCCGCACACAGCGAGGAAGCGGCCGCAGATGACGCTGACAATAAACTGGCCAAAATAAGGCCGAGAAGGACAAGACTCTTACGAAGCATGGGGAACCTCACTACCTCTTACCATCGTGGTGTCGTCTCCCTTCGCGTTCAAGGCGCGGACAACTAGATGGTGCGGAGAAGAAGCAGCAGACGGTCCGGCCGCCGGGGTGGACGCGGCCAGGGACGCGCCAGACAGATCGAGTCCGGCGGTGGTGAAGGCCTGGCGGCGATTGATGAAGCTCGGCGGTGTCATCGCGAGTACATCTCCCGTTCGTGCGTCTTCGAACGCTTTGAACTGCGTCTGGAAATCGCCGGGCAGTTCAACCCATGGGGGGGTCTCTCTCCACACCTCATCGGCGTTTCGGGGAGCCGCTACCTCGTGCAGGTGACCCGTTGTCGCAACAGCCTCGCAGCACGACGCCTACGTCGGCGTTGGCAGACACTCCCTCCAGGCCGCGATGTGCTGCCGCATCAACCGTTGGGCGGTCGCGGGCGATTCCTCACAAAAACAACGCAGCAATTCCACGTGGTCAGCGACGGTGGCTTCGCGCGTCTGCTTCGTCCGCCGTTCCATTTGCTGCTGCAAGCCTGCCAGCCACAGTTCCAGTTCCGACCGCAGCGATCTCCAAAGCCGTGCCAGCCGGACATGCCCTGAGGCCTCCATGACCGCCTCGTGGAAGTCGAGGTCCCTGCGCGTCAGCTCGCGCAGCGAGGTGGCTCGGCGGGTGGCCGCCAGATTGGACTCGAGGCGACTCGCGTCGCGTCGGATGGCCGGTGCCGCCAACTTCGCCCCCAGCGGCTCCAACGTCAGCCTGAGCACAAACAGTTCTTGAAAATCGTCCGGCCCCAACGTCCTCACATACGCTCGTCCCGTGTCGCTGAATTCGACCAAGCCATCTCGCTCTAACGCGAACAGCGCTTCGCGAACCGGCACCCGGCTAATCTGCATTTCCCGCGCAACCGCCGCCTCGGCCAGCAACGCCCCCGGCGGTAGCACCTGATCGAAGATCTCTTGACGGAGGCGCGCCCAAGCCTTATCTGCCAGAGTTGCCTGTCGCCGCACAATCATCTCCCTATAAACGGTATACCGTTTCAAAAAGCATACCGTTTCTTGGCGAACCTGCAACTGGCCGATCGAATCATCATCGTCATTCTGCGATTGCCATCGCCTGGATTCGCGGTTGGATACCCCAAGCGAAGGCGGCCGTCATTGCAGGCGGCGGCGAACTCGGCCGGCTGTCGCTCGCATCATGTCACCCCACGCCCGCAGCGCCGCCGATTGACAAGCTCAAACTCGTTTGTTCAAGATAGCAACTGACGTTCCGTTGCCGTGGGGTTCCAGCGGGCGTGACACGATTAAGCACCCCGTGAACACAAACGATCTATGATCGTGCAGATGAACAGGAGGACAGGTCTGTTTGTCTTCGGCCGCCTGAGGCGATCCGACAGACGGAAGGAATGACTCCATGTGAACCCGGCTGGTGAGACATTATGAAAGATGGGACGCTAGTGCTGGGAGGACACCGATGCGGTGTCTGCGATGGCCGCGTCATGGTGATGCGCAATCAACTCGGCACGCTGCACCATTCCGAGTCCACCGACGACGGGGTGCATTGGTCGGAGCCAAAAAGCACTGGCCTGACGTCGCCCGAATCCTGCCCGGAGCTGACGCGCATCCCTTCGAAGGACGATGGCGAAACCTGGTCACAAGGCCTCGTCCTTGACGAACGCGTCGGCTGCTCCTATCCTGACGTTCAGCAACTCCCGACGGCACCCTATTCCATGTGTTGGAACTTCATGCGCTCACGGGGCCAGGAGATACGCATGACGACCTTTCGCGAAGAAGACGCGCTCGCCGCCAACGCAAAAGCCACCGCCCGCGTGAAGTCGCACCGCAAACTCGTCACCCAAGGAGGCACGCCATCAAGATGACGAGCCTCCCTCTCTGCCTCATGCTGGCGATCGCAGTTGGGCAACTTGGTGCGGAGCCGCCGAAGGTGCTCGATGAAGGGCTCTACTTCGACGTGCCGGCGACGGAAGTCGCTTACAACGTCCAGGTCATTCGTCTCGACTCCGGCGGCTACGTGACAGTCTATCATGGCGAACCGCGGAAGACGCCCGGCTTGCCGGGCGATGCGGTCAAGGCGGCGTCCCAGCCGGGCCGGTTCACCTTTGCGATGCCGAAGGAGCGAGGTTTCGCCATCCCCAACGACACGGAAGATCCCGCTTCCCCGCTCTATTCTGTCGGGACCCAGTGGGGCGGGGCCGGCAATCCGATGACAGTGCGTGGCCGTGGCGGCGAACCGTATTGGCACATCTTCTTCATCGTGGTCGCGGACGACGACGGTGACCGAGCCGGTGAGGACTATCGCCACCACGTCTGCCAGGCGCGCACCCGCGATTTTCGCTCCTTTGAATTGCAGGTAGCCGCAGAAGGAGGCCGCATCGCTTGGAAACCTCTGAGTGCCGAGTCGCGCCGCGAATGGAAGCGCCCGTGGCGGCTGCATGACCAGAACGGCGATCTGATCCGCAGTCGAAAGGCGACCGCCGTCCCCGACACGCAAGGGCTGATCGGCTCGATCTTTCTCCAAGGCGACGCCTATCACTTCTGCTATACGGATCGCGACTTGGATGGGAAGACCTATCTCTTTCATCGGACCTGCGAGAACCTTGATGCGGCGTCCAACGGGCGCACGGGATGGTCCCCCGCCGCCCGGCTCTCAAGTCCGTTGCCCACCGGCACACTCATCCGCGTCGCGCCGGCGTGCGACCGGAAGTCACTGGCCGTCCTTTACAACGGCTATTGGGAAGAGTCTCACCGCCTGCGTCAGGGCCTGTTCTTGCAGCACACTGCCTCAGCCGCGCCAGGTGGTCCGGGTGGGCTGGCCGAGATCCGCTGGTTTGAACGCATCGTCGGAGAAAACGGAATCGGAGTCTCGGGCGCCCGGCTCGAACTGAAATCCGGCGGCGGCAACTTCTCGCAACACGACTTCCTTACCGAGGCCGACGGCGCGTTGGCTGTCCCGGAGCGCGATGGCAAACGCCCGGAGGCCGGAGGTTTGCTGACCTGGGCGGATTTCACGCGCGGAGTCTACGGCGGACAAGTCTTTTGGGGCACCTGGAACGTTCCGGCAGCCCGCGCAAATACGGACGGTACGGATGTCCAAAACGAAAAGCCCTAGAACCATGAGGCAACACCGCACGCTCCTCACCCTCCTCGTGCTGGCGTCGCCAGGCATCGCGCAGCAACGGCAACCGTCCACCTCATTCCCGTGAAGCTCCGTTGGCCCTATGAGACCCACACTCACACGTCTGACTCTGCTGGCCGCCTTGCTGCTCACAGCGCTGGCCACCCTGCACGCAGCCGATCCTCCGTCTCCCACGCCCGATGTCTGGCTGGTGCCGCCGCCGTGGCCGGGGAATGGGGAGTGCTTGCGGGAGATGGTGCGGCGGGGGGATGAGTGGAAAACCGTGCGCAGTCAGGTGCGAGGCATTGGCACCTATGCCTGGCTGCTGAATGTGCACCATAGCGACGACGACCTGCGGGCACTGTTTGCCAGGATCGAGGAATGGAAGCTTGGGTTCGGCTTGGAAGTGCCTGTGGTCAAGGCGAAGAACTGGGGCATGCCGGAGCCTTTGCAGGCCCAGTTGGCGTTTGATCAGCTTCAGGGCTTCATGACGCGGTTTCGCTCACTGGGCATGGGGGAGGTGACCTGGTTTGCCTTTGATGAGCCGGTGTATGCGGCGCGATATGCCATTCCTGCCTCGGGAGCCGCAGTGCCATCCGCGCCGGCGATTGAGCTGATCGGAACGGTGAACCGAGACCCGGATGCCGCACATCGCATCGCCTATGCGGCGGCGGAGACGGTGTCCTTTATGGCGATGATGAGGAAGGCACATCCCGAAGCACGACTGGGCGACATCGAGCCCTATCCCGCACTGAATCCCAACGAGATCGAGACGGCCATCCATGCCATCCAACAAGGCTGCGCCGAGCGCGGTGTGCGCGGCCTGGATTTCTTCCGGTTGGATGTAGACTGGGATTTGATGGAGCAGAAGAACTTCGGCTCCTGGGAGGAGGTGAACCAGATCGCCGCCCTGTGCCGTGCCCGTGGCATCACCTTCAGCATGATCTTCTGGGCCGCGAATCAGCCCCGCCTCGTGGAGACCAACAACTCGCCCACGCTCTGGCGCGATGGTATGATGCACCAAGCCCAAGCCTATCGCGAGGCAGGGGGCCAGCCCGATGAAATCGTGATCCAAAGCTGGCTGCACACACCTGAACATTCGGTCCCTGAAACCAGCCCAGAGACCTTTACCGCAGCGGCGCTGGAATTTCTTCGCGAGCACCCGGCGGCTTCGTGGACGAAATCGAAGACCTCTGCACCGTAGTCCTGGCCGCGAATCGACCATGACACACTGGTCACTATTCCGGCAGCTTTGGCGATGTCACGGGAGGAGCATCTCGTGGTTTCCGACCTCGGTCAGCAAAGCGTGATGGTAGGGGACATGTCCACAGAGGCTCCCGAGCTGCTGCGAACGATCAAGGGCGACTCCATGGCCAGAGCGGGCGTTGAGACGAGAGGGAAGACCGTGCCAGTCACGGGCAGTGGGGCCGGGAACCGGGCCGGGGCGACGCACAGGAGCAGGAGGCGCCGGAGTTCCACAATGGGCCTACTCTTTCCGGTGGGGCGTTGGGAAGCGCGCCGCGGCGGTCGCGCATTTGCTATTCAGGAGCATTTCTAGGTCCTTTGCCGCGGGGTTGACGATGGAGCGCCACGTGGATGCACGGCCTGCCTCGATCGCTCGATCGATCCAGGTGAGAGCCTAGTCGGGTTTGCTTCGCACCACAAGTAGGTTCCCAACTGAGTGGCAGTCGTCGGCGCCGGAGCAGACGAGGTGTTCTTCTGGAACGCGGCACGTTCCTACGAAACGGGCGCCAGCAGCACTGCGGAGGAGGTGGGCCGCCAGCACGTGTGCTCAGCCGCACGACGCAGATTCGCGTGCAGTACTACAAAGACATGACGATACGAGTAGCATTCCGCCAAGGAGATCCGGACTTTCCGCACCGTGACCAGAAACCAGGGCCGCAGCCGGAGCGACGCAGTTGGTTCATGAGCGTGGTGTTGGCAGCCCGGGCGGCCGCCATCCCTGGATTGGGACGGCCTCGAATCGTTAACACCACCCCGGCGTTTCGGGCACCGCGCCCCCCTTTTCGGTGAGATAGCGGGACAGTCAGGCATCGGCCCAAAAACCGGCGAGAATTCGCGTGAGACAAGCACTTGTGGCCAGGGATGCCTGAGAGAAACGGTCGCAGTTGTCTGCTAACTATTTCTGCCATCCGTGTGGTGCCTTGCCGCAACGCCTTGTTTTCCAGATACTTACAGAACACGCCCCCGTAGCCCAATTGGCTCACGCGTCATACCTCAAGAAATCCCGCTTTTCCCGGCATTTTCTAGGTTTCTCACGTTTCGGTGACCTGCAATCTCCTGCACGCTTCGGCACTCTTCTGCCATCTTTTTCTGCCAAGTTTTCTGCCAAGCCCGCGTCGACGTAAGTACCTTAAGTTGATTCGTTGCCGGTCATCAATTGCTACTACAGGCACATCGCCAATTATTCCTGCACGATTGTCCGCACCCGGGCTCATCGCCTCAAAGTTCCCCAATCGCATGACTGGCCGCCGCAACTAACCGCAGATACAGCCGTACGGCGGACCATCACCAAATCTAACTACTGGTAGCTGAAGATCAAGGGGATTTGCCGTGGTATGGCCACTGACTCGACTGGCCAAGGAAGTTCTGGCCCTGACATTGGAGGATGCCCGGATGCAACAGTACTGTCTTTCACAGTCGGCAAGGTGGCTCACATGCACGCCACACAAGTGGGGTAATTGGAACTACTGGTCATCCAGGCAACGTCGCTCACCGGCCCATCGATTGGTACGCGTCACCGGTGTCAACATCGACACGTCGGCATTTCCCAACGGTTTTGTCACTGGTGAGTACTATGGCTGTTGCATCGCAATAGTTGCGGCACATACCCGTTGCGCCCTCACGTTCGCGCTCGTTTTTATGATCTGCAATCTCCTGCAATGATCTGCAATCTTGTGCAATCCCTGACGGCCAACTACTGCTCTGTGGAACATCCACCCAACTGACCCTCTCGCACGCAGATCTATTCTTCTGCCATTGCGACTGTCAACAGTCGTTCGGTGACGTGCTCCTCGAGCACGCGTCAGTTCGATCGCTGCCCCGGAAGCGAACGTGAGCTCCGAATGATCGCTACAATGGCGTGACTCGCTTCCACGACACTGTTCGTCGCTGAACGTTTGCATCAGCCTGGTCCAACTTTCTCTCCGTAATAGTTGCCTGAAGTCACGCAGTCGAGTAGGATTTTGGTACGCGAGATTTGTTGTATCGGGACCACCCAACGGGAACCTTGAGCTACCATCAGGTTCTCGCCATGCAATTCGGGCTGGTCTATTTCCGCCGTTGGCCCACGCGTGTACGCGCGCCGAGGCCAAAGGTCAGACATCTATCGATTGATGCACCTTGTCTTGGCGCTCTCGCCTGGCAAGTCGACCTCTGCGTATGGCTTTCGCACTTTGTCGCACGTCTGTCACGCGCTGTCTCGCGTGAGGAGACCAGCGCCGTACACCTGCAGCCTCAGGTAGTGGCAAGATGTCTGAGTATCGTTGACATTCTCGTTCGATACTCCCGGCGAAATCTGCACGACACTGTATCGGAGGGCCGTGTAACACTCGCGAGTGCCAGCAATGGCGTGCCCACCATCTTCCGCTGCCATGGTCAGCACGTGTTGCCTGTCCTGGTTCCAAGCGATGGCTGGAGGATTACCTCCCCGCCATGCTACTCACGCCTGACCAATCATGCCGCACGTGCCAAACATCTGTTCCCGGCATCGTTGCCGGAAGCAAGTGTGGAGACATGGAACAAGCCTCAGCACCATCATTCATACCACCACACCCTTAACAGCCGGGAGAGGAGATTGACATGACATCATCCGGAAACATCGAGGCCCTGGACATCCGCTTTCAGGAATCGTCGCGGAAGGTCTGCGACATGTTGACCAAACAGGACGCGCTGCGACACGAACTGGAAGCACTCTGCGCCGAAGCCGAGGCGGCAGGTTCCTTGCAGTTCGCAGCGATCTTGAAAGCCATGGCGGACCAAATTGGACCTACCGGCAGTGCGAATGGAAAATCCGAGTCAGCCACGTCCAAGCGGCGAGGCCGGCCGAGCAAGAACACTGCGACCGATACGGTATCCAGCGCGCAGTGACAGGTAATGGTCTGTTTATTTGTCCGCTTCCGAAATGCTCAACGACGAAAGGGAATAGCATGAACGGCCGCCTCTCAGCCAAACTAATCGCAGCCTGCCGCAACATCACGTGGTTCTTGTTCAACTACGTCCGATATGGGCGAGCTCCGCTCGCTCTTCAAGTGCCGCCGTTACAGATGGTCGGCCCCCCCAGGAGACGTCACACCGCGATCGATGCCGTACGGGATTATCGAGTCGCGGAAACGACCCGCCATGATGCGGTGCTCACCAGCCAGATGCGCGTCAACATTGGAACCTCCGCGGTCCAGCAACCGGTCACCATAGCCGTGGATGTATCTGGGTCGATGACGGGCAACGCCATCCGTCTGGTGCAGAATGAGGTGATTCGCTTCAAAAAAGAATGCGTAGAGCACCCCATCCTGAGAGAGAAACTGATCATCCAAATGGTGTCATTCGGCGGCACCGTGAACGTGGCCCCCTTCAGCTCGATCGGCCTGTTCGAACCTCCGACACTCTCTGCGACCGGGGACACGCCCATGGCAGAAGCCGTGCTGGCGTCGATCAACCAGATTCAGGGCCACTTGGCGGTCCTCACGGACGTGGCCCAACTCGAAACGGAGGTCCCCCTGTTCTTCATGATGACCGATGGTGCCAGCACGAGTTCGTCGGAGCTCATGCACTCAGCAGCCGAAGCCATCCGGGAAATCGAACGTGCGGGCCGCGGTGAATTCTACGGGTTCGGCGTCGACGAGCGAGCTGTAATGGCACTCCAGCCTCTGTTTGTCCGGCCCGTCCAGAACCTGGAAGGAGTCGACTATCACAAGTTCATGCGCATCGTAAGCCAGTCGGTGAAACACGTGTCGTGCCGCAAGATCGGCGAACGGCGCGACGTGCAGGGGATTATCCGCGGACTGCTGGAAGGACCTCAGCAATGACCTTGACGACGCGAGTCACAATCGCCGGCCGAAAGATAGTGCTGACGCCCGACCTGCTGCTGGGCGACGGGCGCGAGGCGATGGTGTACCGTCATCCGGCCGATCCGGGACTCGCCGTTAAGGTGCTCGCGACGCCCGACAGAAGCTATCGCCGCAAGCTCGAGGTGATTCTACGCAATCCCTTGCGATCACCGCAGGTCGCATGGCCCCTCAAGCGAGTGTTGTCCGCCGATGGCAAACGGGTAGTCGGCTGCACGATGCCGCTTGCAGCGCGAAAATGGCCCATCGCCTGCGCCCTGAGTAACTCGGCGCAGACACGATGGATCCACGCCGACTACCCGTGGCGTCTGACGGTTGCCATCAACCTGACCGCCGCCGTCGAGATCATTCACAAACACGACTGCGTCATCGGCGACATATCAGAAAGCAACTGCCTTGTCGGCAAGGACGGCACGATAGTCTGGATTGATGCGGATTCGTATCAAATCACGCGGGCCGGTTGTACCTATCGCTGCGAACTGGGTTCGCCCGAGTACACGTCGGCCGAACTCAGCGGAGTCGCGTTCGCTACCGTAGACCGCACGCCGCACTCCGACGCTTTCGGGCTGCCGTGCCTTATTTTTCAATTGCTCGTGGGTCCAGGGCATCACCCGTTCGCCGCGCGTTATCTCGGCAAGGCTACTGGATTGACACGTTTGGAGCGCATCGCTCAGGGTGTGTGGGCCTATTCCGGGACGCATCGAGACTACGCTCCGCTGGACGCCGCTCCGCTGGACATTCTCCACCCCCGCCTGCAGGCGTTAATGGCGCGATGCTTTATCGACGGGCACCGGGACCCGACGGCCAGACCTTTGCCCAGTGAATGGCTGGCGGCGCTCGCGGAAGTCAAGCAAGACACTGACTTCGTGACACGCATCGCGCCGGGCCTGGAAGCCGCCGCGCACGCCCGGCACTCGGCGGCAATCCGTCAAACGCTCCAGACACATATTCATACTCCCCGACCTGGCGCACCCTTCACTCGCGCGAATCCGTGTCGAGCGAACGCATTCACATACCCGTCGTACGCAAATACGCGACTGACCGCAGCCAAGTCGCATCGCAAATCGCTCCGGGTTGCGGCCCTTGTGGCCACCGTCCTGGCGGTGGCCGGCGCCGGTTGGACGCTGTTCCCTCGCGTCGAAGGCGCGGTGTACTTCAAGAAACGCGGCGATCGCTCCCTGCCCACACCCGTCCTGTATCAAGAGCTGTCCGATCCCGGAAATATCTCGCCACGGTTTCGCTCGATATTCACCGATTCCAACTCTTTCGCCGCTACCCACGAAACACAGGAGAAGACGCCATGACCGCCATGTCCAAATCACTTTTCTGGACCGTGATCGGGCTGCATGCGGCCGCTTTTCTGGCCGTCGTTACCGTGAACTCGGGCTGCTTTCGCACCGGCACTGGTTTAGCCACTACCCGGGTGCGCGAACCGAAGAACCCCCCTGAGGCGTTCCACGTCGCCGAGATCCGTGCCGCTTACCACGACAAGGAGCGAATCCTGAAACAAACTGCCCTGCTCCAAAACCTCGGCGGAAGCCTCGATGAAGCCGTCTCGCTGATCGCGGTGAGAGCACCGAACATTGATACGGTGGGAACTCGCTCGGAGTTGATCGCGATGGTGCGAACACTTCGCAAAAACGCGCAAGAAGTACTCGAGCAGGCGCCCCGGTTCTTGGCTACCGTGGACCGACTGAGCAATGACCTTGCAAAGGGGCACGGCTCATTCTCAGCCGCCGCGACACTTTTCGAAACTTACGCCGACCAAGAGCCCTTCCAACCGATAGCAGAGGATTATCGAGCCGTTGCCCGGCTCCTCCAGTCCCTTTCCGAACGCTGCCACTCGGCGCGAGCAGAAATCGTTGAAAAACACCAACGCCCCCAGTTTCTGGACACCCTGCAGTTCATTCGTCATCAAGAGCTGCTGCTACATCGCTTTGAGGCGGCGCTCTTCGCCACATTTGAGGATGAGTCCATTTTGGAGATTGAGGATTACCTGTTCCAGCTTACTGCCTACACCGGACACTATGAGGAGTTCCGTAGTTCCATTCGCGATCTGAATCGCCTCATCCCCATCTTGCAGTCCATCGACAAGGAAATGCCTCAACAAATCGACGTGCCGCTCCCCCAACAGGAACCGGCCGCGCGATCCGGGACGCCTCCGGAAGCCACCGACGCTCACAACAGCACCGCCCCGGTTCAGCCACAGACTACTTCGCCGGGTGATCCCGCACTCCCGGATCCATGTCCCGATCCCGTCGATCCAATGCCCGTTACGTCGACTGCCAGTGCCACGCCGCTTCGGACGGAAGTGAACCAAGATACCGAGCAAACTACGGACACGGACCCGCAACAAAAACCTTCCCCGTATCCCTACACCAATCGAGTGCCACGAGAGTCGGCGAAGTCCGAGGCTAGGCGGCACCCTCACTCAAGTCAGACTATCGCCAGCAGCGTGGCGACAATCAACCCGCGTCCGGCGAACTCAAATAACACGGGCGGGGTGGTTCATTGCGGCAACATGTTCACCTCGGCGCCAATCCGACTTTGGGTGCGCTGGCGACCGGCTCGAGCGTCACGTGCTTGCCGCCTGTATCGTCGATTCAATCGCCACACAAGTCCCGTCGCAACACAATGCGCACGCATCAACATGTGGTGCGAATGCAGCGAGGCACGCTGATCGCGATCTCCTTTGAAACGTCTCTTGTCGGCATGGTTTGGTTTCATTTTGTTTCGAATTCGCAACCGTCAGTTACTTAAGGAGCCCTCACATGAAATGCCAGATGTCCTCTCTCCACACACTGTTCGTGCTGATCCTGAGCTTCAGTTTTCCGGGTTGCATCTATATCTCCGACCCGAAGGATGCTCCGGAGGCGTTCCAGAATCCGGAAATCAAGAAAGCCTACCGGGACAAGGAGGCCATCGCGGCTCAAGTCGCGGTCTTCCAGAAGGCGAGTGAAGAACTGCACGAACATGTCAATGGAGCATCGTCTCAGCTTATGCAAGTTCAAGACACAGGTACTCGAGCCCATTTCATGACCACCATCAGGTCGTTACGCCAGCAGGCTCAGGAGATTCTTGACAACGCTCCACGCTTCCTCGAAGCGATGGATCAGCTCTCCGCCGACATCGGCCAGGGCCGGCAGTCATTCTCGGCGGCCGCCGGGCTATTTGAGACGTTCGCAGCGGAGGAACCATACGAGAGCATCGCCGACGATTATCGACAGATCGTCAAATTATTCACCACACTCGCGGAGCGCTGTGAAACCGCGCAAACCCAGATCCTCGCCAAGCACAATCGGGCTGAGTTTCTGGAAAGCCTGCAGTTCATTCGGCACCAAGAGCGTCTTCTGAATCGCTTTGAGGCCGCACTGCTGACCACGTTTGACGACACGGACCTTGAGGAAGTCGAGCGATATCTGATGCAGCTGTCTTCATACGCGAAGGAATATGAGGGATTTCGGGGCCAAATCCGCGATTTGAATCGGCTCGTTCCGCTCTTGCAGCCTCGCGGGAATGGCGATCCCGCACCACCGGTCAACGGCAATTCACCACAACCGTCTCCCGCGGCCGGCAAGCCGGCGCAGGACAGCACCGTTGCACAAGGTGGCCGGCGAACCGAATGTCCCGCTGCCAGTAGCGAGGGAGAGATCAACACCTGATTGCAGCAAAATGCTGCAAATAGAAACAAGCCGCTGCCGCATACGTGGCGGCGAATCAAACCAATAAGGAGGAGAAAAATGGAAAACGAAAACACCATCACAAAAAAAAGCCCGCCCGTGTTTGAGCGACGCCTTAAGGATATTCGCTGCACGGTGTGGCGGAACACTTCCGGCGACGGAAAACGCCCCTGGTACAGCGTGAACCTCGGACGGACGTACTACCAGGGCGACGAACCACGCGAAGCCGCAGGCAGCCTCAACGGCCTGCCGGACATCGCGCTGGGTATCGCCTGCCTGAAGGCCGCTGAGGAGTTCATCGAGCAGGATACCGCCGTCCAGGCGCGGGCCGCCTAACCCGGCGTCCTGACCAAGAGTCGGGGCCGCCGGCTGCAGCTGCGGGATTTATTTCGTCCCTTCGCTGCAGCCGGCGGCCCAGGACCCGGGCGGGCCAGGTGGACACGAACCAGCCCGCCTTTTTTGTTTCGCATGGAGGATCAACATGGACGTTAATTGCACCCGCTGCGGAGAACCCTGGGATGTGCATTATCTACGGCATGACAGCGACGAAGAGCCCGGTTTCGTGTTCGGACGCAACCGGCTGGTGGTTGTCCGCTGCCCCAGCTGCCGCGACCGCCCCAGGAGCCGCACGGCAAGCCAACGCCGCGCGCTGGTCGAGGAAATGGCCGCGCTTTTTGGAGAAGACCTCGACGGCCTGGCGGCCGAGATGGACGACCTCGCCACCCTCTTTACTGACACGCAGGAGCCCCCACATGACCACCAAGAACAACCCGCCACCGCAGCTCGTGGTCCACGCGTACACGCGCGAAGAAGCGTTAGCCGATGAGGTCCTGATTGATGTTTCGCCCATGGCCTGGGAAGCCGGAATTACACTTCCCACGGCCATGACGGCGGCCGTGTGGCACCAATACGTGCTCACTCCCGAGGCTTGCCCTTGCCAGTCAGAGCACGGCCGACTGTGGGACATCCTGTTCATGCTGCGCCGGGCAATTCTTAATAGCCCCGGGGGCGATCGTGTGGCGTTCCAGGTACTCGTCGAGAACACACCGCACCGACGGGAACTCGTCACGCTCAAAGCCGTCTGCGGACCGAGCGATGACGGCGAGGCAGTAATCACGATCATGCTCCCTCACGAAGACTAGCGACCCGCACACCGCAGAAGTTCTCATCCGGACACCGAGAAAGAGAAACAGCCGCCCAATGACCACGACGCACAAGAACCACCCAGCGCCCCACACATGCCGGACGCCGCGCCCGGATCGCTCCACGGCCGCCGCAAACGCACCGCAAACCATGGCAGCCAGGACATTGAAGCCCACCACAACCCAACGAATTCAGCCACCTGCAACGAGATCTCGAATAGCACTTGACAAGGTACACCTGAATGCTGCTCGCAGCGGGCACAACGATACCATGGCGCAACGTAAATCACCCGCCACACATCACTTGCGTGGGTATCGCCGTGATACCAGAACGCCGCAAGTCCTTGTCCCGCAAGGAGGTATCACGATACCATGACGCATCAGCCTCCCAAGATTCAGTTGGGCCTGCGATTGCCGGAAACGATCGTCCGACAAATCGACGCCGCCAGGAACACCAAGCCGCGCGCCGAATTCTGCCGGGAGCTGATTGAGCAGGGGCTCCGCGGTGCGGAGAGCTCTCAGCCTCGGCTGACCGAGGAAATGTCACAGACGCTCGAATCGCTCGGCGACCAACGCAGCGAAATCCGCCGGGATGTCGCTCTGGCGCAGCGCGACGCCGCGCAAACGCTGTGCGAGATCCGGAATTTGCGTGAGGATTTCGCCACGGCGATCGTGGGCGTGCTCACGAAAATCGGCCAAGTCGTCCGGGACGAAGACCGCCGCCGTTTCGCGCGCAAGGAAGCGGAAGAATTCGTGACGCGCGTGCTCTTGGCGAGGGTATCGGAAGCGGGGGACGACTCATGATCAGTGTCGCTCCCATCGGCTCGGGCTTGGTGTCGTACCTGACGGCCACCGCCCAGGAAGAGTACTACTTCGCGGGCAGCGATGTTCCGGGTAATTGGTACGGTTCGGCGTGTGCGCACCTCGGACTGCGCGGCCCTGTAGTGCGCGAGGACCTGCACCAATTGACACACGGCTTTGCTCCCGACGGCAGGAAGCTGGTCCAAAATGCTGGCCGATTCGCGGGCGATAGAAAACGTCACTTGGGGATTTCTTACGTCATTAGCGCGCCCAAGAGCTGGAGCGTATTGTGGGCGTTTGCGGACCCGTCGTTACGCCGGAAAATGGAAGCCGCGCTGGAGCGGGCTCTGCGTTGCACGATCCACGAATATATCGAGCCTGAGGTCGCCCGCTGCCGCCTGGGAGATGGTACGGAAGTTGCCGCGAAACTCGCAGCGGCCGCGCTGATCCATTGGACCAGTCGCGAGCACGACATGCAGGTGCATGCGCACTTGTTGTTCCCGAATTTTGGTCTCTGTCCCGACGGCCGCACGCGAGCCTTGGTGTCCAAACGTTTTTACGAACGGAAGCTGGACGCTGGTGCGTGTTTCCGTGTTTCCCTCGAGCATGAATGCGCGCAGCTTGGCCTGCAATTCCATCGGCCGTTGAACGTGGACAAACTACCCAGGGACCACATCGAAGTCACCGGTGTGCCGCGTGAATTGTGTCGCCATTTCTCCAAACGGCGCGCGCAAATCGAACAGCAATTGGCGGCCAAGGGACTGCAGTCTGCCGCGGCGTCGAGTGTCGCCACGCTCCAAACGCGGCGTGCTAAGGAAGAACCTCTTTCGCGACCGCAATTGTTCGACCGCTGGCGCGCGGAAGCGCGCGAGCACGGCCTGTCGCTCGACTGGCTCCGCAACATAACCCAGCAACCGCGAACGGTCGATGACCGCGTTGAGTACAACCGCGCCCTGCAGAGCGCCTTGGAAATCTGCACCCAGCAGGAAGGCCATTTCCAGCGAAAGGATATTTACCGCGCGACGCTGGTTTCCGCGCAGGGAGTTGGGGGCGTTGATCCGGTGAAACTCCATACCTATCTCCATCACGACCTGGAACATTCCCGAACGTTCGTCAACCTAGGCGTGCGCGGAAATCAACAGCGGTACACCACCCCGGAGGTCCTACGCGTCGAACAGGAAATTCTCGCCGACGTGTCCCGTCTGCAGGCGGCCCGTTTCAAGCCGATTTCTAATCGCATCGTACAGAAAGTCTGCGACAAGCAGCGCCGCGTCAACCCCTGCGCAGCAACGACCCCGGCGGGAAAAATCTGGGACGCGGTAACGGGCGACAAGAGTACCTTCACCCTGGATGACGAGCAGAAGGCGTGCGCCCGCTATGCCACGCAAGACCCGGGCCGGGTGAAAATCATTCACGGCCCACCCGGCACGTCGAAGACGACCGTGGTGGGCGTGATCGCCGAGGCATACCGGCGCGCGGGCTGGAAAATCCAGGGGGCCGCGGTAGCGGGCGTGGCCGCCAAAAACCTTCAGGAAAAAACCGGCATCCCTTGCGACACGCTCCAAATGACGCTGATGCGACTCTATCCGTCGCGTCTCGGACTGGCCACGCATCACGTCAAGCAACTCTGGCGCGCCGCCCGCGGACTTCCCACCTGCAAACCCAATCCTTTGAAACTCACCGCGCGTTCCGTGCTGTTCGTCGATGAAGCCTCGATGGTCGGCACACGCGATTTTGCCCTCATCACGCACGCGTGCGCCAAGGCCAAAGCATCGCTCTTTTTGATCGGCGACCATCAACAGCTGCCGGCAATCGACGCCGGGGGCGCCTTCAAGTCTCTCATCGAAAAAATACCATCCTTCGAACTCAAAGATATCAAGCGCCAAGAGAACGAAGTACACCGCAAACGTGTCGCACAACTCGCGAGCGGTGAGGCGAAAGCGGTGATCGAGGCTTACGCGCGCGACGGCAACCTGCACGTGGCCCGCACGCACGAAGACGCCCAGCAGAAGCTGATCCAGGACTGGGCAAAAAACGGCGGCGCCGAAAAGCCACGCGATCACGCGATTTTCGCCGCCACTAACCGCGAAGTGCGGACCCTGAATGACCTGGCGCAGCAGACCCGTATCGCCGGCGGTCACATCAGCACCGGACGCAGCGTGACCGTCGGCGGAGAGACTTTCTGCCGAGGCGAACGTGTCCGGTTCGCGATTAAGAGTCGAAAGCTCGGGGTGGAAAATGGCGATGCTGGCACGATCGTCGCAATTCGCAATAATCCGCTCTACGCGGCAGTCAAGGTACGACTCGACGGCGAGAATCGCACACGCGAGATCCCGCTCCGCACGCTGATCAAGACCCACTACCGAGGCTTGACGCGCGGCTACGCCATGACGGTGCACAAGATGCAAAGCCGCGGCGTGGATCATGCCTACTACCATCTGGGCGGGCGCATGACTGACCGGGAACTGACCTATGTCGCTTTCTCGCGGCACCAGAAATCGCTGCATATCTACTGCGACGAAAATCATGCCGGCGTCGAGTTGACCAACATGGCCCGAGAGGCGACTGGCGACGGCCCGGCGATCCGTGCCCGGCCCGGCCTGAAGCCCGAATACTCGCCGCTGGTGACACAAGCCAACAACTCGCGTGCCAAGACGCTGGCTGTCGATCACGACCAAAGCCCTGGGATGCGTCTCAGAATCGAACCCGAAGGAGGCTCCCGATGAAATGGCATCTGCTTTTGCTCGCTGTCGGCGTCACGTGTCACGTACTCACGCCCCTGTGCGTGGCCGCCACAGCGTTCCTCGTCTCTTTAATCCTCACCTGGCACGTCCCCGTCGCCGTGGTCACCGCCGTGATCGCGCTCGGGGTCGCCTCGTATCACGCGCGATGGTACTCGCTCCACGCCATCGGTCCTGAGTTCATCGACCCGGACCACCCTGTGGCATTGGTGTGTGTGGCCAGGCACGCGCTACGCCTCCTGCTGCTCCTGCTCCTCACGCCCGTGACGGTGTTGATCGTGGGAGTGGCGCTGCGGCCGTTCAATCCCTATTCCTCTATCGTGGCCATGGTGGTCGGAATTCCCACGCAAGCGGTCGTTGACTTCCTTTTGCGAGTGAGCGCCAACGTCTGGACCTGGCGAGTTCGCCGCGGACGCGTCATCAGCACGTCACGCGAAATCCGGGGCAAGATCAGCGCCTATTCCAAACGCCGTCGCCTCCAACCGTCGGATCTGACCGTCTGGGGTGGCCGATACGTTCCCCGCGACCTAATGGGCGCGCACACCAAGATTCTGGGCATGACCGGCAGCGGAAAAACGGTGACCCTCCGTCACATCCTCCAGTGGTTGGTGCAGCTAACCCAACCCGGCACCAATGCGCAGCTAGTAGTGTTCGACCCCAAACGGGAGCTGTATAGCTACATCATGGGCATGGACGCTGCCGTGCCGGTGATGCTCTTTGACGGGACCGACCGCCGCGGGTACGCCTGGGACATGGCGGCGGATATCACGGATCCGAATCGCGCCAAGACGATCGCCAACCTCTTCGTTCCCGAAGAACTTATCTCCCAGCCATACTTCCAGCGGGCCGGCCGCCGAATTCTCGAATGCGTCATCGAGCACGTGATCGATCATGCGACACATTGGACGCTGCAGGATGTGTTCATGATTCTGGACGATGAGCCGGCGCTGGAGTCCATTCTCCCGCGCCGGATCCAGCGGAAGTACTTCGAGCCTCACGACACGCTCCAGAACACCCGCTCCACGCTCGACACCATCACCAGTCGCTTTGAGACTTTGGCCGCCTCCTGGTTCAAGGCCGAGCAGGAAGGACGATCGTTGAGCCTGGACCACTTCGTGTCGTCGATGACCCCCGGCATCCTCGTGATTCCCCGCCGGCTGGACATCGCCTACGCCGTGGACCCCATCATCCGCCTGGTCTTCGAAAGACTCATTCAACTCTGGCTCGCCCGAACGGACAATCGCCTCTTGCCTCCCGATCAACGCCCCGACACCCAGGTGATTCTGGATGAGACGGCTAAAGCCGGAAAACTGACTCAATTGGACGACCTGTTGCTCATGGGGCGCTCCAAGGGCGTGTCGGTGACGCTCGCGGCGCAAGACATCGAAGGGCTGCGGCACGAGTACGGCCCGCGCGTGGCCAATTCGCTGCTGAACCAGTGCGCCAACACCGCCATCTTTGCCCTGGAGAGTCCCGAGACTCGCGACTACTGTGCCAAGCTGTTCGGCACCTATGAAATTTGGCAGCGCCCCCGCACTAGCCCGGCCACCAGCATCAGCACGGCTCTGTCGCACGATCCGAAAGACCTCTACCAACCCGCGCACCTCCAGGAGCACAAAACGCTGCACCCGTCGGACCCCACGCAGTTGCCACGCGCCAAACATACAGGCATGCTCAGCGGCTACTTGATCACCGACGGCTTGGGCGCCCATTACGAGAGCTACCGCTTCGCGGAGTCCCTGCTGCCGCCCGCCAATATTCCGGTGCTTATGCCCCGCGACGCAGAGGATCAGAAACTGCCGGAGAGCTTCACAGCGGCCGACCGGCTGCGCCTGGGAATTCGCCAACACAAGGCCGGTGACGCTCAACCCGGCTCGCGGAGATCTGGCGATTCCCTGCGGACTATTCGTCGGATGAATTCGCGATGACACAACGTGACACAACGAGCCGTGAGAAATGTGCTGCTCGACCACAGCCCTGCCGTACTCCAAGGCAATCGTCAACGGCCAATGAACGGAGATTCGACGTGAAAGGCAGCGACGACGCGCAACCCTACTTCGTGTGCGGGCACTGTAACGCTAAGTGGTTCAGTGCGGGGATTATCCAGATGGCGTGTCCACGCTGTGGACAACATACGGTTTCCCGGGAACGGGCGCGTCCGCCGTGGAAACGGAGTGATAACGACCCGGGGCTCGCTCGCTTCCAGGCCGGTGAGCAAACCGCACAGGACGCGCGCATGTGACCATAACATCAGCAAAGTTCTTTCGGAAAGGAGGACCTCTGGCTGTACATCGCTCCGTGGCGACCGCGACCGGTTCGCGGTGAGACCGGTTGCTGGCCGTGGCTGGTGGCGAGCCCACTGACCGTTCGCTGGGTTCCGACGTCGCGCCCAGTTGTAAGAAAGTGTTCTTCCTGTAGGCCGCCCATGGCGGCTTGAAAGTTGAGGTGCAAGATGGCTTCGTACAACCGTGTGATCTTGTTGGGGAATCTCGCTCGGGACCCCGAACTCAAGTATCTCGCCAAGAAGGCGGCGGTCTGTGACGCACGCCTGGCGGTCAGTGAGCGCGTCAACCGCGACGGCCAATGGGTCGACGAACCCACGTTTGTGGACGTCACGCTCTGGGGTCGCACGGCGGAAGTGGCCAACGAGTTCCTGCGCAAGGGCTCTGCCGTGCTCATCGAAGGCCGCTTGAAGCAGGATAGCTGGGAGACTCCCGAGGGGGAGAAGCGGTCCAGACTCAAGGTCGTGGCCGAACGCATGCGGATGCTCGGCAAAAACGGCGCTGCTGCCAGCGGCGCTGAAGCGGCCGGCGAGCACTCGCTCGACGCCGACAGCATCAATGAGCAAGACGAGGCGACGCCGTTTTGACAAGTTGTGGACGAATGTGGCACGGCGGTCCGGCCCTCCTTGCGGGCCAGACCGTCAGCCAACTGTCGGCTACGATCCGCCAAACAACCGTTACCGGCTCGACTGGGTTGCCCTGGTCGGGCGGTCCGCGAGGGCTCGGTACAGGTTCTTCTCTGTTCCGGAGTAAAGCCAGGCCGGCGCTCCTGAACAGGGATAAGTTGCTTAGCTCCAACATTGTGGTACTGTGAATCATGCTGGGCCACCACGTGGACATCGACCGGATCAACGACCTCCTGCGCGAGGTGACGCTACCCGAGTGCCAAGGCCGGGGTCGACGCGCCGTGGATTTTGCCGCCCTGCGGCAGCAGGAATCCCTGGGCGAGGTGCTTTCACTGCTGGAGTTCGAGCCGCTATCCCTCCGCAGCCATCAGGTGCGTGGCAAGTGTCCCCTGCACGGTTCGCCCAGCGAGCGAAACCACCCCTTCTCGGGCAATCAGCGACGCAACGTTTATCAATGCTTCGCGCACTGGTGCGGTTCGCGAGGTAATCAGCTCGATCTCTGGATCGCCGTCACTGGGCTCCCGTCCTATGAGGTCGCCGAAGCCCTCGGCGCGCGACTTGGCAAGGACGTACCGTACCTCGCGCTTTCGGACATGCAAACAACAACCCGCTGCCACAATGGGGAGCAATCGACATGACCACTATACACACACCTCCGAGTGAAACGACCGCCACCACCGCCACTGTCGACACTGCAGAGGCCTTGGAAAGCCTGACGCTGCCGGAAACGGACGTCACACGCCGCGCCGCTCCACAACGGGAACGTCTACCCGATACGCGGCACTCCGTGACCCATAAGTTTTCCGTGGGTGGACTTGACGGCTATGTGACCGTGGGGCTTTATCCCGACGGCCGTCCTGGCGAAGTGTTCTTGAACGTTGCCAAGGAGGGAAGCACGGTGGGTGGCCTCCTGGACACCATCGGCATCCTGGCATCCTTGTGCCTGCAATACGGCGTACCGGTCGAATCCCTCGCCCGAAAGTTCGAGCGGACCAGCTTTCCGCCCTCGGGTGAGACGACGAACGTGGAAATCCCAGACGCCTCGTCACTTTCCGACTACATCTTCTCGTGGATGGGACTGCAATTCTCCGAGGAGTTTCGCGCCGAGTACGAGGCCAGGAAGGCTCAACTGGAGGCCGCGCACTGAGCCGATGCCGCGGCCACACCGAACATTCCACGTCAACTGAGACGGACGGCCCCACGAGACGCGCAGCTCGCGTTTGGTCCGCCAAGAGTCGCTGTACGAAGGGACAGCTTCCCAACGCTCGTCGATCGATACCGTGCAGGCTCGCTCAGAGACCGTTTTGAAGGGCAAATAGAAGCGACCCAGTTGAGCCGCCGAGTCCGGCGGCCCTGGTGCGGGCACCGAGAGCAGCTACAGCGGCACCCTCGGCGCTCATGGTTTTCGCGACGCCCTGCACGTGGTACGCTGAGGCATGCTGGAGCAGGCACTGAGCGTCGTTTGAAACAACGAACTATGTCACGCGGTCAGCCTGCCGGCGCCGCCACGCACCAGGCAACCACGCCTCGTTGACTTCAGACGCTGAGGTGAATATTCCAGGTGACCGAGGCGCTGGCGGCGCTGAGGTGTCACGCGGCATCGCGGCTAGGCAGTGATCGGTAGCACAATCATCCGCTTTTGGGATCATTGCTTCGTCGCGTTCACACCAACGGTGACCTGTCGATCCTTGCGAAGCTGGTGGTTGGCTAACGCTCGATTGTCGCCGAAAGGAGAACCGCATGTTCCGTACGAGCGGGCAAGACGCGGCCAGGATCGCCACCCCTATATTTCTGGACACGGCGTACCATGAGGCCGGGCACGCCGTGTTCTATCTTCGCCAATCCAGCCTCGTCAAGAAGATCCAGGTGAACGAAGCCGATCCAGAACAAGGCTACGCTAACGGCGGCACCATGCTGGCCCCGCTGGAGGCCGCTTTCGACTTTGCCGCGGGAGGAAAATTTTGGCTCAAATGGAAGCGGCGAGCTTTCTTGTGGGCCGCAGAGTGTATTGCGGGCCCACTGGCCGAAATGATGCTTCGACGGAATACCTGTCCCGACTGTTGCTGGGCGGCGGCTTGGGAGGAACCCTATCTTGCCAATGACATCATTGCCGCCAACACAATCATTGAAGAGTGGTATCAAACGGTCTGCGGGGAAGTCGATGGAATGCACGTCAGCAATCAGATGGATGCTGTGGAAAGATACGTCAAGACCGCGCTTCGTGGGAAGAGAATGCGGCAGGCAATCGATAGAATCGTTGCACTGCTGGCGGAGAACAACGGCTCAGTTGGTGGCGAGTTGCTCTGCGATGTGGAAATTCCCCGCGGATATCTCCCAAGCAGGTTTCTGGATTTCCCGCCCTCCTAAAGCCGTGTACGATGTGTGAAGTGCGCGCCGCGAGGTCGCAGTGAGCAGACGACTTGCGCAAGATGCCGTGCATTTCCGTGCCGAACCGCGTTGTGATTTGTTCGTGTGCGAGACCGTCCGAAATCACGGCGTACATCACTGCGAGGAACGTGTCGCGACCATTTGCATCGCGGTACCACGAGGAGCATTTCCCTGACCACGGACGCGAAGCAGCACTAAAGGCTTGGTTCCGCACTCCATCCTCTGCGGCCTTCATCCGCTTCAATGCACCGCCCGTGTGGTTTCGTCTGCCGGCCGCGGTTTGCCGAGGTCGCAACCGACAGGCACGGCGCGTGCCAGCCGCGGGCGGCTGTCACGGCGCCCTGCCGGCTGTCGGAGCCCCGCTGCTGTGACGGCAAACCAAGCGGCTCGGCCTTGTTTCTCCTTTCGGTTCCCGGCGGCCGGGCAAAAACCGAAAGGAGAAACAAAACATGCGAAACCACACGAACACTCCATCTTGTCGAAGCGAGCGAACGCCCGCCTGCGGAGACCCGGCTTCGTTCTTTCGTCGACATTCTCCCCGAGAGATCCTCGACACGCTGGGGCCTCCGCGTTCCCTGCTCAGTTCGTCAAGGAAGACGGAGAAATGCCTGTCGGTCGATGTGCTGGCCCGCGTCCTATTCCTCACGCCAGGCCTGTTCTGCTCCCATGCAACACCCGGATGCTTGGCCTCCTGCCTCGGGCATTGCAGCGGCAGAATGCCGCTGTTGACGCAAGTATCGGCCCGCGATCGACGCTCCGCCCTCTACCTCGAAAATCCCGCGATGTTCAACCTCATGCTTTCGCTCGACCTGGCCTTCCTGGACCGCGAGGCACGCAGCCTCGGGCTTCACCCGGCCGTCCGGCTGAACGGTTCCAGTGACATTCCCTGGGAAGAACAGTCCGTCGAACTCTTTCGTACCTTCCCGCAGATTCGCTTCTTCGACTACACCAAGAACCCCGATCGCATGCACCGTTTCCTGAGCGACAGAACGTGGCCCGCCAACTACCACCTGACCTTCTCAGCCGCGCCCGGAAATCACGAACAGGCTCGGAACATCCTGGCTGCCGGCGGCACTGTGGCGGTGGTCTTCTGGCCGCACATCCCGCGCTCCTTCTGGGGTTACCCGGTCATTGACGGCGATACGCACGACGCCCGGTTTCTCGACCCGAAGGGCACGATCGTCGCACTTATCGCCAAGAGTCTTGCACAGAAAGACCGGACGGGCTTTACAGTGCATGTCTGCCCGAGTTGCGCCCACAAGGACGCAGCGTGAACCTTTCACGTCCCACGAACATTGCGTTGCCAGTCGCATCAATCGTTTGAATTCGGGCCACAACTGCGAACATGTCTAGCGCCAATGCGCCAGAGGCTAATGTCGTGTCGATCATATCATCCGAAATTGAAAGGAATCCGATGCCTCACTACCTTAGACCCTCGATCATATTCACGAGATGGCAAATTGACCGCCCGAGGCGGTCCGAACGCCAGACCACCGGCGTGTCTCCAGGACGTTGCGCTTCATGGCAGGCGGCCAGCCCCGGACTGATCGCTTCTAAGATGAAGGTCCGAACGGTTCCCGGCGATAAGACGGGTAAATAGGATGGCTCTTCAGATACATTTCTATTTTGGATTTGTTCTGTGAACGGCCAAAGATCCGGTCCCAGCTACTGCGGCATCTGCCTCACACATTCTGCCTCTGACAAACGTTGTCCACGAAGTCCGTACTTGCCAAGGGTGTACAGAATCTTCATCCCGGCCATGAACGTGCCCCGAACGGTCCCGCTAATCTTGCTCTTTCCGATGCGGCGGCGGTAAGGAACAGGGACTTCCATTATGCGAACGCCGGCTCGCAGGGCTTTGATCTGCATTTCGATCGTCCAGCCAAAATTGCGGTCGGTCATTCCTAACCGACAGAGTGCTTGGTAATCGATGGCGCGAAAGGGTCCGAGGTCGGAGTACTGAGCACCGAAGAGCCTCCGCATGAGAAAACACGCAAAACGATTTCCGAAGACGCTCTGCCACGGCATCGCTCCTTTCTCGCGCTGGCCGGCCAGCCGAGAGCCGAGTACGAAATCGGCGCGATGGCTCAATATTGGCTCGACCAACTCTGGCAACAATTCCGGGTGGTCGCTGTAGTCTCCATCCAGAAACACAATGATGTGGGGCGTTTTCTCGCCGGCTGCGATCAGTTCGCGGATAGTTTCCAGCCCTTTCAAGCATGCGGCTCCATAACCACGAGTTCTCTCGTGCACTACTTGCGCGCCGTGAGCGAGAGCAACTGTGGGGGTGTCATCCGTGGACCCGTTGTCGACGACGATCACTCGCTGGACCCTTGGGAGGTCGAGCAGCACGTAGGGTAGAGAAGCAGCTTCGTTGAGTGCTGGGATCACGACGGTCACTTCGCCAAGATCGGGCGTCGGATCCTCCTGGCAATCAGGGCGCGATGCGATGGAACAAGGGGTTGTCACGTGACGACTCGTCGAAATGAAACCTGAGGCGGAAGGTGGCAGCATTGATTGCTTCCTCTGCGTGACATGAATGTGAACGTGTATACGCCATCGATCCACTAAATCGGATTATCGTGGTTCAAGCCATTTGTCATACGTTGGTTGTAAATGGACTGCGGTGACGCACATACTCTCCGGTGCGAAGTGCGGTTGGTTAGCCAGGATCGACTTTCTTGTACGACGACTGGTAACGATCCATGAATCGCCGATCAATATAATCTTTCAGCCGCAGACTCAGCTTCCCCTGCCAATAAAATGGGCCCCAAGTGGCTAGACCTTGATTGCAGCCGAGATTCAGGATCGTCAGATATCGCTTCTGAGGGTGATACGCTCGTAGGCGTTTCCCGGTGGCGGCGGCCAATAGGTTATGCAGCAACACGGGACTCTGACGAACAGCAAACACGCCGAGCTTCGGCAGAGCATGGCCTTTAATGGTGATGCAGTCTCCAGCTCCAAAAATGCACTCGTCAACCGGCGATTGCAGCCCTGCGGTTACGTTCAGCCCGCCGTGTGCATCCGTCTGTAATCCCAATTCGGCGATCGTACGGCTCGGGCGGAGACCCGTGGCGAGCAGGACCGCATCGAATGGAAACATCTGCTCATCGTCTGTGACGGCATAAGACGATTCCAATCGCTCCACGGTGTGACCAAGGAGAACATCGATGCCTCGTCGAGCCAACAATGTGGTGAGTATCCGAGATGCCCCGGGCGGGTACTGCTCGGCCAGCCGTGTGGCACGAGAAATGATCGTCACTTTAGCCGTGGCACCGTGACTGCGAGCTAAGGCATCGATGTTTGCCGCCGTCTCACAACCCGTCGGGCCTCCGCCGATGACGACGATCTTTAGGCAAGACGACGTGTAGGTGCGAAAGTGCTGCTCGAGTTTCTGTCGAAGATTCCACAACTGTTGAATTGGTTTGACCGTCCACACGTGGTCACCAAACGTTAGTCCCCCATCCCAGGCGACTTCGCTCCCTACGTTCAACGAAAGTACGTCGTACGAGATGGTTCGACCCGAGGCCAGTTGAACTTCACGACGGCCATGATCCAGGGAAATGGCACGATCTCGAACGAAGACACCGCCGTGTTGTTCCGTAAGTTGGCGAGGATCAATTTGGTCCTCACCGGGCAGGTACATACCTCCGAGCATGCCGGTGCCCATTCCCGAATACCAGAATTGATCAGGATCGACAAGGACGAGTTCCACGCCGTGACGGATGAACCGTCGCGAATGCCGCACCACGTAGAGATGCGCATGCCCGGCCCCGAGCAGCACAACTCGCTTTCTCTTTTTTGGTTGCATGTTCTGAAGACCGATTTGGGCCCTCCGTTGAGGCATTTCCCGCAATGGTGTCTCGGGGTCGGCAGGGAGGGATCGAACGCTTCCCCGTGGGCCGGAATTATCAAGATGGCGCCCGAAGATCGTGTGAACCCGAAGCCGCGACAACTCGCGCCTTGGCGTGAGGACGGTCGGGCCGGGGTATTCCTTACACCGTTTGCGATGTTTCTCACTTACTCCTGCCCAGTCGTGCGAACGCGGCGTCAAGTGAGGAAAGTCTGGGAAGCCGACTTGTAAGGACTAGCGCATGCCACATCCTTGCAGAACCACCCTTCTGATACAGACAATCGATGTAAGGTTGGGGGGCACCTCGGCGTCAGTACGGTGCCCCGCTTTCTGCGTTTCACACCAGGAATAAGCCCGCATCATGACAGACCCACAAGGCGGACAGCAATCCAACGAGCAGGAACGGCTTCGCCGCTCGGCCCAACGTCAGGAGAACTGGAAACGCTGGGGACCCTATCTTTCGGAAAGACAGTGGGGAACCGTGCGGGAAGACTACTCAGAGGACGGGAATCCCTGGGAGTATTTTCCGCATGATCATGCTCGCAGTAGGGTGTACCGCTGGGGGGAAGACGGACTGTTGGGAATCACGGACCGGCAGTGCCGGCTGTGCTTCGCCTGGGCCCTATGGAATGGGAAGGACCCCATCCTCAAGGAACGCATGTTCGGCCTTACTGGTCCCCAAGGCAATCATGGCGAGGATGTAAAAGAATGCTATTACTACCTCGATTCGACACCCACACACTCGTACATGAAGGCGCTGTACAAATACCCTCAGGCGGCATTTCCGTATGACCTCCTCGTGGAGGAAAATGCCCGACGGGGCAAGAGGGACCGCGAATTCGAGCTGGTCGACACGGGGGTTTTCGACGAGAACCGCTACTTCGATATCTTCGTTGAATACGCCAAAGCGTCGCCCAATGACATGCTGATTCGCCTGACCGCTGTTAATCGCGGCCCCGAGTCTGCGACGCTGCACGTGCTGCCCACAATCTGGTTTCGCGACACATGGTCCTGGGGTTGCAGTCACGAAGGCTGTACGCCGAGGCCTCGACTGGCGCGCGATGGTGGCCGTCGCGTCGTGGCCGACCACACCACGCTGCAGCGATTCAACCTGGAAGTCGACACCAAAAGTGTCGGTCCCTGCGCAGCCATGCTGTTTACGGAGAATGCGACCAACTTCGAACGCCTCCATGGGGTCAGGAATGCGTTGCCGTATGTCAAAGACGGCGTGCATCGAGCGGTCATCGACGGTGCTACACAGTGCGTAAATCCCGAGGAGATGGGCACGAAGGTCGCCATCCATCACATCGTCGATTTATCTCCCGGCCAGTCTTTCTCGCTCAATCTACGTCTGTACGGCGAAAGCGAAGCTCCGACGGAATCCTTTGGCGAGTCGTTCCAGCACGTGTTCCAGATGCGCATTCGGGAAGCGGATGAAATCTACGCGGAACGGATCTCCGGCGGACTCACGGCTCCACAACGCAACATCGTACGACAGGCGTCCGCCGGCCTGCTGTGGAGCAAACAGTTCTATCACTACAGTGTGCGTGACTGGCTGACCGGCGATCCCGATCAGGTGCGTCCGCCGGAAAACCGGCAGCGAGGCCGGAACCATGACTGGGCGCACCTCTTCAATCGTGACGTGATTTCCATGCCGGACAAATGGGAATATCCCTGGTACGCGGCGTGGGATTTGGCTTTTCACATGATTCCGATTGCCGCGATCGATCCAGAATTCGCCAAGTCGCAGCTTCTGCTGTTTCTGCGTGAATGGTACATGCATCCCAATGGACAGATCCCGGCCTACGAGTTTGCCTTATCCGATGTAAATCCACCCGTGCATGCCTGGGCTTGCTGGCGTGTCTACAAAATGACTGGTCCACGAGGCAACCGTGATCGCCAGTTCTTGGAACGCGCTTTCCACAAATTGCTCTTGAATTTTACGTGGTGGGTGAATCGGAAAGACGTACAGGGCAAGAACATCTTTTCCGGCGGCTTCCTGGGACTCGATAACATTGGCGTATTCGACCGCTCGCGCGAGCTACCCACTGGGGGGCAGTTGCAGCAGGCCGACGGCACCGCGTGGATGGCGTTCTTCTGCGGCACCATGCTGTCCATAGCGTTGGAACTGGCCCGCGAGAACCCAAGCTACGAGGACGTGGCGTCAAAATTCTTCGAGCATTTCATCGCCATCGCCGACGCCATCAACCACCTGGGCGGCAGCGGCTTGTGGGATGAACATGACGGTTTCTACTACGACAAGATTCATGTCGACGGGACCGAGATTCCTCTGAAAACGAGGTCGTTGGTGGGGCTGGTTCCGTTGTTCGCCGTGGAAATCCTGGAAGAAGATGTGATCGACAAATTACCTGGCTTTCGCCAGCGCATGACGTGGCTCCTGCAACACCGCCCCGATCTGGCACGGCTGATAACCTGTGCGGTATCGCGCGATCCGGCCGGGGCCGGTCACCGAAACCGCCTGCTGGCTCTTCCCTCGCGTGACCGGCTGGAGCAGATCCTGAAATACGTGCTCGACGAAAACGAGTTCCTCTCGCCGTACGGGATCCGTTCACTGTCGAAAGTCTACGAGCAGCAACCCTTTGTCTTTCAGTGCTGCGGCTCGGAGTCTCGTGTGGAGTACAGTCCCGCCGAGTCGACCACAGGGCTGTTTGGCGGCAACTCCAATTGGCGCGGTCCCATCTGGCTGCCGATGAACTTTCTGATTATCGAGGCCTTGCAGCGGTACCATCACTTCTACGGGAACAGCTTGCAGGTCGAGTTCCCCACGGGATCAGGCCATTTGCTCAACCTGCAAGAAGTGGCGGAGCGGATTTCGGAGCGCGTCATCTCATTATTTCTCCCAGACACGCAGGGGCAGCGCCCGTTACATGGGTCGGATAAACGATATGCTGACGACCCACATTGGCGCGATCTCGTGTTGTTCTACGAGTATTTCCACGGTGATACCGGCCGAGGTGCCGGCGCCAGCCACCAGACCGGTTGGACAGCACTGGTGGCCACGTTGCTCCACCAGCCGTGAGTCATTCATCGTCGATGCCGAGCGGTCGGAAAATTTCGCCGTGCAGCCGGTGGCTTCCTGATATGTCGCCCCGGACCACCACCGGCAACTGCAGCTTCGTGGTGGTCGGCGAAAGGCATCGATGATCGTCACAGGCCTGGGCATGAAGCTCGATTTCCAGTGTCACCGGACCAAAGGCCGTGTCATCGGTCAGCGTGACCGGCAGAAGAAACGTGATCCTGCCCTCGTAGGTTTTGAGGGTCTGGCCCAGGACTGGGTCCTGGGCTCGTTGACCTTTCGGCACGACTACATCCCCGGCTCGCAACGCTGGATGTGGCCTGAGTGTGACTGTGGTCGGGTTCACAAACATAACGTCCGGATTGGGTCCATAAAGATGCCAACCCGATTGGATGTCCAGCACGACAGCAACATGGAAAGTTTGTCCGGGTGTCACAGATTGTCGGGATGCGAAGGCCTGCGCGGTAATAGGTCCTTCCTGATGACGGCTGTCAACGTCCGACGTACCCCGCCCTGCGGTTTGGATCGGCTGGGTTGTAGCTGAAATTTCGGCAGGCCTTCGCTCGTCTTGTTGCAGACTGATAGCCGTCGCGAGAAGGAGACTATCGGTAGACGTGGACTGCCGCCACATGAGGTCGGAAATGGCTTCGAGCGTTTGTTCGGCTTGCTCCCGATATCCTGGCTGCCCGCTGATGCGTGCCAATCGCAGGAGCAGTTCGGCTGCCACACCGTTCCCGGATGGGATATTCCCGCCGCCGAAGATGTTCTTGGATCTCACAAGCAGTTCTTCATGCTCTGACGTCGTGAAGAAGAACGCACCGTTCTTTTCATCCTGAAAGCCGTCGACCATGGTGTCCGCCAGTTGTTTTGCATGGTCCAACCACTGACGATCGCCGGTGGCCTCGTAAAGGTCCAAGAGGCCGGCAGCGAAAAAGGCATAGTCATCTAAGTAGGCTGGCAACCGGGCACTTCCGGCTCGGTAAGTCCGCAGTAGACGACCATCTTTCACCATCTTGGAGAGTACGAACTGCGCGGCTCTGGCAGCCGCATTCGTGTACGAAGGCTCCTGGAGTTGCCGGCCAGCATAGGCCAGGCTGCCGATCATCAGGCCATTCCAACCACTGAGGATCTTGTCGTCCTGGTGCGGTCGAGCCCGTTGGGCGCGGAGAGTCAGGAGTTTCTCCCGAATCTCTCTTAGATCGGACTTTAGTACGACCAAATCGATGCCCCTGTCGCGTGCGACCTGCTCCAAAGGCTGTGAAAGGTATAACACATTCGTGCCTGGCCGCTCGCCAGTGGCCTGCTCAACGAAGTTTCCGCCTTGCTCTACGCCATAGGCAGCGGCAAAAAAACTGCCTTGCTCCTGGCCCAATGCTTGTATGACTTCATAGTACGTCCAGACGTAGAATTTGCCCTCTTCCTGTTCGCTCTCGGCGTCGATGGCCGAGTAGAATGCACCTCCGGGATCCGTCATCTCTCGACTGACCCAGGAAACGATGTCTTGCACGACTTCGCGATACGTTTCATCTCCCGTCAGCAGGTAGCCATCCACGTAAGTCCTGAGCAACTGCGCATTGTCATAGAGCATCTTCTCAAAATGCGGGAGCAGCCATTGTTGGTCGGTCGAATAGCGATGGAAGCCACCGCCGAGTTGGTCGTGAATGCCTCCCCTAGCCATTGCATCGAGCGTGGTGGTGAGTATCTTTCGCAGTGTCTGATCCCGTGACCGCCGGTACTCGTGGGCCAACAGCAACAAGTGGTCGTGCGGTGGGAATTTCGGGGCAGTGTTGAACCCGCCGTGCTCGGCATCAAACGACCGCTTCAACTCGGAAACAGCATCGTCAATTAGCTGCTGGTTCAACGGATGTTCGGCCACAGCACCGGTCGGTATGACACCAGAGCGTCGGATTGCGACAGTGAGTTCCTCGGCCTGCTCCTCGATGTCTTGTGGACGCGCGTTCCAGAGGTTGGCGAACTTGAGCAGCAGATCCTTGAACCGGTTGCGGGGAAAGTAAGACCCAGCCATCCAGGGCTTGCCATCGGGAGTGAGCCAGACGGAATTCGGCCACCCGCCGCGACCGGTGAGCAATTGGCTCGCGAGCATGTACTGCTCATCGATGTCAGGCCGTTCCTCTCGATCCACCTTGATGGCGATGTAGTGCTCGTTGAGGATTCTGGCGACCTCATCATCCTCGAAAGACTCTCGTTCCATCACATGGCACCAGAAGCAGGTCGAGTAACCGACCGACAGGAAGATGAGTTTGCCTTCCCGCTTGGCGCGCTCAAATGCTTCCGGGCCCCAGGGATACCAGTTGACTGGGTTGTGCGCGTGCTGGAGCAGATAGGGGCTCGTTTCACGGGCCAGTCGATTGGCTGGCTGTGGCTCGACAGATTCACTCCCGTCGACACCGGCCCGCGAGGCGCTAATACCGGCGGAAGGCGCACTGGCGTCGCCCCCACCCACTGTTTCTGGGTTTCCGATAGGACCGCGCAGAGTCCATAGGCATATGCCGAGCAACGTTACTGACACAAGCCCCAGGCCAGCCACAGCCAGCGGCCTTCGTCCTTTCGGTGTGTTTCTACGACTTGATTCGCTCAATTCACATACCCTGACCTTGGTTGGAAGTACATCCACCAATCACGCGTCCTCGTAAAGGACGACCCGGCCGCACGGTTCCTTACACATCAACGACGTTTCTTCCCTTATTCTCACGGTGCCCCAAGGCCACCGGGGACATATTGTGACCCGGCGATTCCTGCGAAAAGCCTCCAACTGCCCCGACGGAAGCGTTTCACGCGGATTGAGAGCGCCGATGCACTCGAACGAGACTCTTTTTCAGCTTCGTTGTAAGAATTCCGCCGACTCCGCCGTCTCTCTTCCAGCGAGTTCGAATAGGCTCACTTGGCGATGGTACCCCAAATGCCTGGGAATCTGCGCCGCACTGAGCAGGATCGTTTCCGATCGAGAAACGTACGGTGGGCCGTACGTTCCGTCCAGCAACTCCCGCGGCAGGCCATCGTCCGGTTTCGTTGTTGGCGGCCAATACCGCGGCATTTTCCGCACATCGAGGATATCATGCGAAGAATCATACTCATCCCAACGGCCGTCTTGATTCTGGCAGCCGTTACCGTGTTTCTGGCCAGCCGAGGCCGCAACCACGCGGTGGTTGTGGGAAGCGAACCGAGTGGTTTCGCGGAGAACGCGTCGCTTCTTCCCTTCGACAAGGTCGACCATTCGGTGTGGGACCACCTGCTGAAGAAGTATGTCGACAACAATGGGCTCGTCAATTACACGGCCTGGAAGGCTTCCGAAGACGACACGCGCGCGCTTAAAGAATATCTGGCCACGCTGGGGCGTGGTAATCCGGAGGCCGCCACAACCAAAGAGGGACGACTCGCTTTTTGGATCAACGCGTACAACGCGCTGACAGTTTACGGGATTCTCGACGTCTACCCGACCAGTAGCATCCGCAACCACACCGCAAAGCTCATCGGCTACAACATCTGGCGCGACCTGAAACTTCCGGTAGCCGGCCAGAATCACTCACTCGAGGACATCGAGCACAAGATTCTGCGAAAGCTCGGGGAACCGCGTATTCACTTCGCCATTGTCTGCGCCTCGATTGGCTGCCCGCGGCTGCTCAAGGAAGCCTACACGGGTGACAGATTGGAAGCCCAATTGACACACAATACGCGAGACTTCTTCTCCCGGCCCGAGCATTTTCACGTAGATGTCGCGACGCGTGCCGTCTCTGTATCACCGATTCTCGATTGGTTCGGCGACGACTTCGCTCCAACCCCACAGGGGCGACTGCGGACGCTCGCGACATACCTGCCCGCGAACGACAATATTCGGCAATTGATCGAACAAGGAGATTTTTCTGTCTCCTACCTCGATTACGACTGGAACCTGAACGACCAACGGCCGCAGACTACGCAATGAGCGTCAGATGTTTGCGCCTTCGGTGATCAACACTTTAGTGGATCACCCGACTGTATAGGAGAATTCCCCATAACACGCCGACTTGCATTCCCCTTGCTGGTGACCGGTCCTCAGGATCGGACCAATAGCTCAGACAGTTTCGTGTCGAGGGAATTCATGATGCCTGACTCTGCTTGCTCCGCATCAGTGCGAAACAACTGCTCTCCGTCCGCCGAATAGATGAAGACCGTGGGCGTCGTGAAAACTTCATGCTGCTGGGCAAACCACGGCGCCAAGTACAAAGGGTACGTGACGCGTTTGCCCGTACTTTCGAAAAACGCCTTCGGTCCGTCGGGCGTATCGTCCATGCCTAGACCGAGGATGGCGATCCCCCGGTCTCGCCAAGCAGTTTCTTGTGCGGTCAAGTGAAGAGACTCGGTAATGCAGGGTCCACATGCCTCCATGAAAACCTGGACGACAACGAATCTGGCCCCCGTTTCTCGCAGCGTTTTCGCGAAATCAGATTCGGCCAACGGCGTGCCGGGCTCGATGTGCGAAGCCCGTTTGCCCTGAGCCTCTGAGATCGATGGCGCAGGCTTCTCGGCCGCGACTACCTCCAAGCGACTCGCTTGGACCGGTTCAACTGGTGGATTACCACATCCGCCAGTACAACTGAGCACAAGGACGACCATCACCCACTTCGCGGAATGGTTCAGCGAACAGCTTGCCATGTGAATCACTTGGAAATCTCCCGAACCTTCTCCAATACCTGTTCGACGTTCGGCCGATCTCGCCAGTTTTGTTCGCCCTGTCCAACGTGCCCCCAGCGCAAAATGCCCTGCTTGTCAATGACGAACGTCCCCGGCGTGTTGGATACGTCGGTGTGAATCCGCATCTGGAAGGCAACGCCATACAGCGAACTGACCCAGAACCCTGGATCGGCTAAGACAATGATCTGACTGTCAGTGCCCTGACCACTAGCGCGATCTGCCCACCACTTGGTTCGGCAGCGCTCGTGAGGCACGACCAACAACACGATGGCATCAACTGCTTCGAAGTCGGTCAAGCTGGAACCCAGCTTGCGGGTTTGACCCAGGCAAACTGGTCACCCATCGCCATAGATGAACGTCAACACAATCGTCTTCTGATCGCGAAAGTCCGCCAACGACCAGACCTTGCCCGCAGCGTCCTTCAAAGCAAAGTCAGGTGCCGGCTGTCCGATTTTGGCAGAATTGATCGTCTTTTCGTCGATCCGCAGTATCTGCTCACGGACGTCCGATTCGAGCGGCACACCACGCTCCAGCGACTTGGCCACATGCAACAGCACGTCGCCATTCTTCAGGCGGCCGCGTGCAGCCCTCAACGCGTCAACACCAGCGGGATCCTGAATCTGACCCAATGCGTCCGCCGCCAGAAGGGCCACGCTTGCCTGCTTGTCGTCCAGCAGTTCGATGAGCTTCGGGACAGCGGACTTGGCACCAAGGTACCCGAGCACGCGAGCCGACAGTGCGCGAACTTGAAAATTCCGATCATCACAAGCCTTGATCAACGCCGGAACGGCCTCATCGCCCAACGCCACCAAACGTTTCATGGACAGGGCAAACGTCATCCAGCTTGTCGTATCCTCCTCATGGCGGTGCGGCTTTCGGTCCTCAGGCCAGTCCCGGGCAAACTGCTCGAGCACCGCTGAGACGTCCGTCCCGGCTGCCTCTTTTTCCTGAGCCATCACGGTCGGCACTAGAAAGACGACCATCGCGAGACAAATCAGGGTGGCGATCACAATCCACGGTTGTACTCTTCTCATTCCAGGCTCTCCTGTGTGGCAAACTTGCCTCGTCTCTTCATGGTCTTGTGCCTTTCAAGCCTCTCTCACGATGCTTCCGTCGTGGTGACCACCGGGTCATCACCGCCACGTGGCAACGACTTTGGTTCATTGAGAATCCGTCACCTTGAAGAAGGTTACGAGCGTGTCGATACAAGTCCGCAGTGGTCCGTCACTCTTTGTCAGTCTGGACAGCATGATCCCGCCTTCGATCGACGACACGACAAAGAGGGCCAAGTCGTGTGCCGTCAGGTCCGTCCGAATCTCTCCGCTGAGCTGTCCGTCCCGAATCACTTCTTCGAGCAAGGCGGTCCACTGCCGAAAGACCGCGGCCACCTCGGTCGCATAGCGAGGATTCTTGTCGCTCATTTCCAGTGCCGTGTTGCCCCACAGGCAGCCACCCACAAATCCGGCGGTCCGATGCGCGGCCAACGCCGCCGCGAAGAAACCCGTTAGCTTTGCCCATGGTGTGGAACCCGCCAATGACCGCCGGAGGAATTCGAGAAACTCCGCCCGCGCCTGCTCCAGCACCGCCCAGCCTAAATCGTCTTTCGCGGGAAAATGGAAGTACAGGCTCCCCTTGGTGATGCCGGCCGCCGCAAGCACCTCGTTGACGGAGGTATCGCCAAATCCATTCCGCTGTATGAGCCGAGCTGCCTCGCTAAGCACTCGCTGCCTGGTCATTTCGCCTTTAAGCACCGAACCACGTGCCTCCCAAAAATAAACCAACCGGTCGGTTTTGCTAGTTATAGCGAGTCTTGTGGGCGAAGCAAGCTGAAGGTTCTTCGATGGCCCGGGAATTGCCTCGCCAGATGCCCGTAATGTATTTAACAACAAGCACTTGCTGGCCAAGAAGTGTTACCAAGACGTGGGACAACCAAGGGACGCTCGCACGGCCGGGGCCATTCGATTGAGAGACATGTGGTGGCATACAGCCGAAAGAAATGCTGCTCGGCCTTGCTTAAAACAGACAGGTCTGTATACTTTCGGCATGAGCAAGACACGAGCTAAGTCCTCCGAGGCCCGCCAGCGGATTGTGGAAACCGCCGAACGGCTGTTTTACTCCGAGGGCGTGCGAGCCGTCGGGATTGACCGCATCATCGCCGAAGCGGCGGTGGCGAAGATGTCGCTCTACAACCACTTTCCCTCAAAAGACGACCTGATCCTTGCCGTGCTTCAGTATCGGGAGGAGAAGTATGGCAGCATGTTCATGAAGTGGATGGAGAGGCACGCTGCGGCCGGAATGGACCGACTCGAAGCTTTTTTTGCCGCACTCAAAAACTGGTTCGAAAGTCCCGGTTTTCGAGGTTGCATGTTCATCAACGCCCGTGTGGAACTGGCCGACGCCAGGCACGAAGGCTCGAAGTTCTCTGTGCGTCACAAAGAGCGGTTTCACGAAATGTTGGCTCAAATAATCACCCAGACCGCTGGGGAAGAGGCGGCGAAAACGATGACTCCGGCGATTGCATTGCTGGTTGAAGGAGCGATTGTGACCGCCGTCATGCAGCAATCATCCCAGGCTGCTGACGTGGCGAGAGACGCGGCCTTGGCATGGATAGCTCAGGCCAAGGAGAAGTAGTCGAGCAACTTCTCTCTTTTTTTTGCGGCAAAGTGTACAGACCTGTCTGTTTAATCATGTAAACCCCATCCCAAGGAGACTTGTTTATGGCGACCCCGAGAAGCAGTTCCTTTGCACTGGCAGTTGCCGTGCTGGTGTCGATTGGCTTGAATGTCAAGGCTGTTGAACCGCGGACGCCCCTCACGCAGGTCGTGCACCGCGGGGTGAAGATCGACGGCCTCGACATCTTCTACCGAGAGGCCGGCTCCAAAGACGCCCCCACAGTGTTGCTCTTGCATGGTTTCCCCACGTCTTCGCACATGTTCCGTAACTTGATACCAGCGTTGGCCGATAAGTACCACGTCGTTGCCCCGGACTACCCTGGCTTCGGCAACAGTTCGGCCCCGCCCGTCAACGAATTCGAATACACCTTCGACAACTTGGCGAACGTGATCGATAAGTTCACCGAGCAGATCGGCCTCAAAAAGTACTCGCTCTACCTGATGGATTACGGTGCGCCGGTGGGTTTCCGCCTCGCCGTGAAACACCCGGAGCGAGTCGAAACGCTGATCGTGCAGAACGGTAACGCCTACGATGAAGGGATCGACAACGACTTTTGGAAACCCATCAAGGCATATTGGAAGGACCGCAGCAAGGAAAAGGGCGACGGACTTCGCTCCCTGTTAACCCTCGATGCCACAAAATGGCAGTACACAAACGGTGTCCGCAACGTGGAAACCATCAGTCCTGACACTTGGGGACATGTCCAACCGCTGTTGGACCGCCCCGGCAATCAAGAGATTCAACTGGCTTTGTTCTTCAGCTACGGTAGCAACCCGCCGCTATATCCGAAGTGGCAGGAATACTTCCGCAAGCACCAGCCACCGACGCTTATCGTCTGGGGCAAGAACGACGCCATCTTTCCCGCCGCTGGGGCGCATCCTTACAAGCGAGACCTGAAGAACTTGGAGTTCCACCTGCTCGACACGGGCCATTTTGCTCTTGAAGAAGACGGAGAGGAGATCACTAAGCTGATCCGAGAGTTCCTCGGCAAGCACCTGAGCAGGTAGGACCAAGACTCTCTCTTTTCGGCGGCGAGTGTAACCAATTTCACATACAACCGTAGTCCAGCCGGCTAGTATTGAATTGTGTCGCACGGTTCTTGGCACACGTGCACTGGGAGCCTCGGGCGAGGTACAACTGCGTTGTCGGAAGCACATAGCGCAAGAGAAATGTGAAGGGCTCTGCCAATGACCGACCTGACCGACCTGAAGGCATGCATGATCACCGATGGCAACCGCCAACGACTGGGTACTCTGCTGCGCGCCGCACGCCGAGACGGCAGAGTAGCGAAGCTGATCTTGGATCGACTGGAAGAAAAACTCGAGTTGTCCATGGCGGCGGCCGATGGCGATATTCCAAATGATCTGGTGGTGATGAACTCGCAATTTCGTGTGCGTTACCGTGATGATGGACAGACGGCACAGTTGATGCTCGTATACCCGGACGCCGCCAATTCCACCGGTGAATGTGTTTGTGTGTTCAGTCCTCTGGGCTGCGAACTGCTCGGCCGCCAGGTGGGTGAGAGCATCCAGTTCGAGGCGGCGGGCTGCACGCGACAGTTGCAGCTTACCGACGTTCTCTTCTGATTGACACGAAAGCCATTGGGGAATATGTCATGAAAGCGATTTGGAATCTCAACATGCAGTGTCGGACACCTATCGCGAGTATCTTGGGCTGTTTCGCCTTGTCGGTCGGGGCAGCCTTCTCCCCATTGTTCGCTCAGCAAACCAGCTCGGAATTTCGTCCGACTCGCGTGCTTGGGCCACAGCCCGTGATTACGGATGTTCCGGTGAAATCGGTCCCCGAGATGACCGGCATTCTGAACCCGTCGGAACTGGTGCTGGGCGTCACCGTCGGCGGCCATTCGCGAGCCTACCCGATCAATATGCTCACCGGGCCCCAGCGTGAGATACTCAATGACCTGCTGGGCGGCCAGGCGATTGCGGCCACGTGGTGACATCTCTGTCACAATGGCATCGTGTATGCCAGACGCGTGGACGAGAAAACGCTGACGTTTGGTGTCTCCGGGATGTTGTGGAATCGGAGTCTACTCATGTACGACCGAGAGACCAACAGCCTGTGGAGCCACATTCTGGGCGAGGCCATGCAAGGTCCTTTGCGCGAAAAGAAACTTGAACAGATTCCCTCCGTCATGACGGACTGGCAGAGTTGGAGCAAGCAGCACCCAGACAGCACCGTGGCCGCACTCAGCCGGACCAGCCAGGAATACCGTCGAGAATTCTATCGCCAGCCCGAGCAGTTTGTGTTAGGTGTTGTCGAACAAGGTCGTTCGAAGGCGTGGGGGTTCGAGCAATTAAGCCACAAGCCAATACTCAACGACGATGTCGGCGAACGTCCGGTTCTGATCGCGTTCGACGACGCGAGCGTCACGGCCAGAATGTACGATCGCCGAGTCCGCGATCGCGTGCTCACGTTTCGATTGCGGGATGGGGATCTCGTCGATAGCGAGACCGACAGCACCTGGAATCCATTGACTGGCCAAGCGCTGACCGGTCCGTCTGCTGGAGAGTATCTCCAAGCATTGCCGGCAATCGTTTCCTTCAAGAAGGTCTGGTACCAGTTTCACCCCGATTCAGAGGTGGGCTCCGGGGGCGCAGACTGAAGAATGAAGAACAAGCGCCAACAGTTCGTGGACCTGTGAATCAGGCCGCCGCGATTGCATGTGTCGGTGTCCTCGCACCAGCTATAGCTAGCGACCGGCACTGGAGTGGAAAACGTCGGTCTGTGGCTGGAATGCGTACCAGGCAAGGGGAGCCTCCTGAGTGGTTGTCCGGCACCAGGTCCAGAAATCCGGCTCGTCAACAACTTGGACCAAAGGCTCTCGGGTTGACCTCGCCGATCGTACAGGAAGTCCTCCTCTGACCAAGACACCCCTTGGTCGATTATTCATCAACTGGTGGTATTTCGCCCGACCTACGCGAGCTGATTGCTGACTTGTGCGGCTTTGCGATCAGGGGCATGGAACCGTCATCCAGGGCATCACTTTCTTTCGTCGCACGACGCCGCGGGATCTCGGCTCGGCGAATCGCGACGTCCAGCGGTGCTTGAAAACCGAGCGTCACTCGGTCCCCTCGTATCCTGAGCACGATGATTTCAATCTGCTCACTGAGCAGGAGTCGTTGATTCGTCTTGCGACTGAGGACAAGCATAACTGTCTCCTTCCAGGATCCTGGCTCACATTACCACTATGCCTCCCATGATGAGGCCTCACTGCCGCCTCCACACTCATTCACGCCCGATTAACCAGTGACCCGCGTTAGCGGGTCCACGCCAGCCATTTCTTGAAGAGCGATTTCACGAAGGGGGTCAATCGCGTGCGATTGAATTGATCGCCCAGTTTGCGGATCGCCTCGGCCTGTGTGGGATAAGGATGGATCGTGCTGCCAATCTTCTTCAGGCCTAGGCCGTGGGTCATGGCTAGAGTGATCTCGGAAATCAGGTCGCCGGCGCTGCGAGCCACAATGGTCGCTCCCACGATCCGATCACTCCCTTGCTTCACATGAACCTTCACGAAACCGTCCGTTTCTCCGTCCAGAACAGCGCGGTCGACCTCTCCCAGTTCCTGGACGAAAGTATCGACTTGGACGCCCTGTTCCTTCGCTTGCTGCTCGTACAACCCGACGTGGGCGATCTCTGGGGAAGTGTACGTGCACCACGGAATCGTCAACGAACTGGACTTCGCACGCCCTTTGAATAGTGTGTTCTGGATCACAATCCGCGCCATGAAGTCCGCTGCATGGGTGAATTGATAGGGCGAACAGATGTCTCCGGCGGCATAGATGCGCGGATTTGTGGTCTGCATGCGGTCATTAACTTGAACCCCTTTCTTGCTGTACGCCACGCCCACGCCTTCCAGATTCAGGTGCTCGATATTGGGCGCGCGCCCCACGGCCACGAGCAACTGGTCGATGGCCTCGTCGTACCCATGACCGTGCGACTCGACGGTCAGGCGGATGCCGCTGCCGTTCTTGATCTCGAGATTGCGGCCACAACAGAGCAATTTTACTCCGTCCCGCACGAGGGCGTGCTGGACGATCTCCGCCGCATCACGATCCTCTCGTGGCAGGATGCCGTGCTCCGCCTCCACCAGGAGTACTTCGGAACCAAATTGGGCGAAGGTCTGCGCCATCTCACAGCCGATGGGGCCGGCACCGATCACTCCCAGTCGCCGTGGAAGTTCGGTCAGCGAGAAGACGGTCTCGTTCGTCAGATAGTTGACGGCGTTCAAACCGGGAATCGGCGGCGCGGCCGCTCGGGCGCCCGTGGCAATCACCGCGCGTTTGAAGTGCAGTGTCGTCCCGTCGACGTCGATCGAGTTGGAATCCAGGAAGCGTCCCTGCCCGAAGTAGACATCGATTCCGAGGTCTCGAAAACGCTGGGCGGAGTCATTGGGGCTAATGCCGGCGCGCAAGCGGCGCATGCGCTGCATGGCGGTCGAGAAATCGACACGCACGCCCTCGGGCACGTCGACCCCGAATTCGTGTGCTCGGCGCACGCCGGCCGCGACTCGAGCAGCACTGATAATCCCCTTCGAGGGGACGCAACCGACATTCAAGCAGTCGCCCCCCATCAAGCTGCGTTCGATCAACGCGACTTTCGCTCCCAGTCCCGCCGCCCCCGCAGCTGTGACCAGACCGGCCGTGCCAGCCCCGATCACGACCAGGTTATAACGCCCCGACGGCGTGGGATTGATCCAGCCGGGCGGATGGACATTCGACTCGAGCTGCTGGTTGTGTTCATCCCTGGGTAGTAACTGAACGAATTCCGGCATCGTAATCCTCGCGTTTGTTATCGTGCGAATCATGTACTTACTTCTTCTACTTCTACCTGGTGAGTGTTCGCGCCGGTGCCGGCTTGCCGTCCAGTTGGTTTCGCGGCTTCCGTGCTCCTGCCAGGGGAAAACAGCTTCACGAGCCAGCGGACCGCTAATGGAAAGATGCCCAGCAGCACGAAGGCAATCACGATCTGCGTAAGCTGCCTTGGCGAGAACACGGCGTTAATGCCGTTGTCTGCCAAACTCTGCAGGCCCGGAACGCTCGAACCGGCGTAGACGTAGACAGTCGTTCCGGCCAGCATTCCCAATTGACTGACCCACCAGAAGGTCCGCGTGCGAATCGGGGTGAGCCCCATCACGGCGTTGATGACGAAGAACGGCACAGCCGGAATCAGCCGGAGCGTAAAGAGAAAGAAAGGGCCTTCCCGCTCCAGCGCCTGGTTGAACTTGTCCAGCCGGTCCCCAAAGCGACGCACAATGGCGTCACGAAACAAGAAGCGACTGAGCAGGAATGCCAGCGTGGCTCCGCTGGTAGACGCGAAACTGACGACGATTACGCCGCGGAGGATACCGAAGTACCAGCCGTAGGCGAGCGTCAGCACCGCTGCACCGGGCAGCGAAAGACCGGTGACGACAACGTAGATGAGAAAGGCCATCCCGTACACGAGTACCGGGTGCTGCAGCTGGAAAGCGCGCAACTGTGATTCTTGCTGAGCCAGATTGGCCAAGGTCAGCACGTCGCCGAATTGCCCGTAGGCCACGCCCACGACCACCGCGACAAGCAACAGCAGTGCCAGCTTCTTCCACGGTCCACCGTTTGTGGCCGTTTTTGGGGTTGCGATACCACTGGATGCCATGTCTTGCTCCGATGTCGTGTGCGTACGCCATTTCAGGCCATTCAGCGTGGAGAATTCCACTCAAGACCTGATTGTCTCATGGGGAAGTGACGGACTTGGCGGCAACTCCTTACAAGGAATGCGGTGTTTCCTGGCATTGCAGCGGATTGCATCGGATTTCGATAGAATCGGCAAAGTCGGCCTGGATGCTGCGTGTGGGAGGCTGTCAAGACCCACAGTGAAGTGCGTCAATGCTCGGGGGCAGAACGGGGCACCTTGCGTGTGCCGCGAGACTGCAAACATCGAGGACGAGAATACTGAAGCAGAGGTTCGCCTTGGCGTCATTTAGTGTAAGGACTCGCTGGGAAGATCGTCATTCCCTTGAAGACGGTCGGGGGACCATCACCCGGTAGATCATGCGTTGTGTCCCGATATGCGGTCGACAGGAACATGTCAGAGACAGCCTTTAATGACTGAGCTACAGTAACCTCAAATACTTTATGGATGGTGCAATGACTCGAATTGATTTAGTGACCAGCCAATCGGATGACCCCGTGGTGTCGAATGTATTTAGTGAGATCGAGGCCGCGTTCGGAAAGGTGCCAAACCTCTTTCGGACCTACGCTCATCACCCGCCTCTGCTGCAGGCGAATTGGGAGAAGGTCAAGGCGGTGATGATGGGCGCGAATCTCCGACGCATTGTCAAGGAGACCATTGCCGTATTGGTTTCGAAGGACAACAGTTGCTCCTATTGCGTGGCCGCTCACACGGCCTCGCTGCAATCGCTTGGAATGGACGCGGAGCAGATTGCCGCCCTCGAGAAGGACCTTCAGTCGTACGATTTCACGGGGAAAGAGCAGCTACTCATCGAATTCGCGCGGAAAGCAAATCTGGATTCGCTGAGAATCAGCGACGCGACGTTTCGTGCATTGCGTGACGCCGGTGCCACCGACGGGGAAATCGTCGAAGCCCTGGGTGTCATGGAGGTCTTTACGTCATTCAACAAGTTTCTCGACTCGCTGCAAGTCGACATTGACTTCTGATCACTCTCTTGCACATCATCCGTTCCGGGACACGGGCAGCTCGTATATAGGACGCTCGCCATGGCCATGCGCAAGTCGAATCACATTTCGAAAACTCTTGCCGCTTCGTCGCCGCGAGGATTGCGAGGAGACGTCGATGAGTACTTTGCCCACCTGGGACGTGATGGTGAAGACGAGATTCGATCAGCCACGCGACTCGTTTTGGCCATTCCATTTCTTCAGGATATTATCAATGCGATGCCCGTTCCGGTATCGATACTCAACGAAAAGAGCCAGGTAGTGCTCACCAATCGGTGCTGGGATCGGTCCGTCGGTGCAGAAGGGCAATGCCTATTGGGAAAGCGACATGGCGATTTGCTTAGTTGCGTGTGCCGTGATGACGGTCCCGATGGCTGTGGCACGTCACGGCGTTGCGCCGGCTGTGGGGCAGCCGTGAGCATCCTGGAGAGTCAGCATCTGTGCGAGCAAGTGACCTGCGAGTTCCGCCTGGTGCGTGAGACGAGCCGAGGCCCGGAGACGTCGGAGCTGATGGTTACCTCCACGCCCCTCCAGGTGGACGGGCGCACGTTCAGCATTTTCGCGTTGCATGACATCGACCCCCGCGTGTCCGTCAAAACGTACGACGTCTAATGCGGGAGGCGGATGACTGCGACTTCGAATTCCCAGCTGTGTCTCACGCACCGTCGTCAAGCATGCCATTACGCCGCCAGAGTCACCGCCGGAGCATGTTGATTCGGGATAGCGACTTGATCCGCAGCTGAGCCCCCGTTAGGATGGTGGAGTTGACTCATTGATCTCAGCGATGTTGTGAGGCAGCACGTTAACGGATGTTGTGAGCCGTGTAGGATTCAGGTGCGGTTTCCTGCGGAGGGCGTCAGAATGGACTTGGGTAATCAGAGCAGCCAACCTAGCAAGACGATGGACCCTATAGCTTGGGTGGACCGTCATGGTGACGCGCTGTTCCGATACGCACTTTCTCGACTCCGCGATCCTGACGCTGCCGAGGAAGTCGTGCAGGAGACCTTCGTGGCGGCATTGGGTGCGATTGATCAGTATTCGGGCACCGGTGCCGAGGGGGCTTGGCTGTTGGGAATCCTGAAACGAAAGATTATCGACTGTGTGCGCCGCCGGAACCGGCCCGACGCGGGCTTGGGGACTGAAGCGGGAGAGGATCCGACCGAAACGCTCTTTGACAAGAAGGGGAACTGGCGATTGGATCCTCGGATCGCCGGCCGGCGCCCTGAGGCTTTGCTCGAACGGGAGGAGTTCTGGCAGGTTTTTCGCGGGTGCCTCGACGGACTTCCGCAGCGGCAAGCCGACGTTTTCTCGCTGCGAGAAGTGGAAGATCTGTCAAGTGACAGCATTTGTCAGGAATTGCAGATCACTCCGTCAAATCTGTGGGTCCTCCTCCACAGGGCACGATTGCGGCTGATGAATTGCATGAAGACACATCTCGAAAAATGGGGAGATCTCTGAGCATGCTCCGTTGTCGAGAAGTTTCCAAGCTGGTTTCCGAATCCATGGAACGGCGACTCCCATTGCGCTACCGGATGGAACTCTGGATGCACCTAACCCTCTGTCGGTTGTGTGCCGGCTTCGCGCGACAAACACGACTTCTGCGGCGAGCGGCACAAGAGGAGCCAGAGCGACTGGTCGGCGACAAATCATCTCCCCAAGCGACTCTCACGCCAGACGCGCGGGAGCGAATCAAAGCCGCGCTCCGCAACAGCGGTTCGTGAATTGCGCGGCGGGGTAACTGGTTGCCGGCGTCATACTCTCTTCTTTGCCAGCCCGGCCAGAGCATCTCGCTCCAGCCGACTCAATCCGTCCTCGCATGCATCCCTGCTGGCGTTTTCTTCCTGTCCTGCGATCCACCGTGCTACCTACGCGTCGATTTCCTCGGTCGTCGCTGTAAGAATTGGGCCATCCCCACGTCAACAATCCACAGCCGCGGCAACTTGACCGCGACAGTGTGAACGACATTGCCCATTTTCCGAGGAGTCTCCGTCATGCGACAAGTTACCCGCCCCGTGCTGGCCATCCTTTCAACCATCGGCCTATTGGCCCTTGCATCTAGCCCCGCGACTGCACAAAGCGGCACCCGCAGTACGCCCCCGAGCGGTTCAGCCAGCCGGATGACCCCGCCTACCGGATCTGGTCAACGGGGGCAGCCGCAAGCGAGTCTGGCTCTGGAGGGCTACTGCCCGGTTAGTCTCCAGAAGATGAACAAGTGGGTCAAAGGGAATCCCACGATTCAGGCGACCTTTGACGGCCACACGTACTACTTTGCCAACGAAGACGGAAAACAGATGTTTGCGGAAGATCCGGCGAAGTATGCACCGGTTCTCGGCGGCGATTGTGTCGTCAGTCTTGCGAAGATGGGCAAACGCGTGCCTGGCAGCATTCGCCAGGCGGTGCTGCAGGAGGGGCGGCTCTTCTTGTTCGCCAACGCGGAAGGAAAGAAGATGTTTCAAGCTGATCCGCAAGCTTATGCGAATGCCGATTTGGCTTATGGTGGTAACTGCGTCGTGTGCAGCCTGAACATGCAGCAGACGGTTCCCGGCAAACCGGAATTCACCGTTGTCCACCAGGGTCTTCGTTACCTGTTTCCATCCGCTGAGCAACGTGACGAGTTCCTGAAGAGCCCGCAGAAATATGAAGTAGTTGCCGCCAAGGCTGCCGCCACTTTGAGCGGTTCGGGTGGCCGACAACCGGCCGGTTCCGGTTCGAGCAGCCGGTGAGGATGTACTCTCCCGAGTTCTACGTCAGCTCTCGCACTGGGCGGCAGGGCTGCCGCCCATGTGTGCCACGCCGACTGCGAATGAAAAGATTATGGAACGGTACTTGAAATTCGACGCATAGGAATCTGATGCCATGAGCTCTGCTACAATCCCCGGTCGCAATGGCCGTGAAGCTTCTGTCCACAGTCGGTATGCCGATGCGGCACGCGAGAAAGAAGAGTCTCTCTGTTGCCCCGTTCGCTACCCACGGGAATACCTGGAGATCATTCCCCAGGAGATCCTGGACCGCGATTATGGCTGCGGCGATCCGACGCCCTACGTTCGCGAAGGTGATACGGTGCTGGATCTGGGATCTGGTGGAGGGAAGGTGTGTTACATCCTGTCGCAGGTCGTCGGTCGGCATGGGCGTGTGATTGGCGTGGACTGTAATCCGGACATGCTGGCGCTGGCTCGGGGCTACCGGGAGCGGGTCGCCGCGAAGGTCGGATACGCCAATGTCGATTTCCGTTACGGGCTGATTCAGGACCTGGGGTTGGACCTGGAAGCACTGGCCGAGGAGGCCGCGGGACTGAAGATCCAGAGTGCCGCAGATTTTCTGGTCGTAAGGCAATTAGAGCAACGACTACGCCACGAACGACCGATGGTGGCGGACGAAAGCGTGGACTGTGTTGTGTCCAACTGCGTGTTGAACTTGGTTCGTCCGGAAGATCGCCACCAGTTGTTTGCGGACGTATTTCGTGTCTTGCGATTGGGCGGCCGGGTGGCGATCAGCGACATTGTGTCGGACGAGGATGTACCGGACCATCTCCAGGAGGATCCGCAGTTGTGGTCAGGTTGTATCTCCGGAGCGTTTCGCGAGGATCAGTTTCTCGAGGCGTTCGAGCAGGCAGGGTTTTATGGAATTCAGATCGCCGCGCGTCAAGCCGAGCCGTGGCGGACAGTCGAGGGAATTGAGTTCCGGTCGCTGACGGTCACAGCCCACAAGGGAAAGCAAGGTCCTTGTCTGGAGCGTCGTCACGCGGTGATATACCGCGGTCCGTTCAAGCAGGTCGAGGACGACGACAACCACGTCTATTACCGTGGCCAGCGCATGGCCGTCTGCGACAAGACGTTTCACTTGTTGCAGAAAGAGCCTTACTCGCATCAATTCGAGTACATTGAACCTCTGGAATCCGTACCGCTGGAGAGCGCCACGCGATTCGATTGCAGCCGCCCCAAGCACCGGCACCCGCGTGAAACAAAGGGGCTGGAGTACGATGCTACAACGCAGTCGCACGGGACATGCACGGACTCTGGCGGAAGTTGCTGTTAGCCGATCATCACGCCGTGAATCGTTGAACACGTTCGCTGACGACTCAACCGCGTACGCACAGGACGCTGTCCACAACTCAGGAATATCGGGAAAGTAGAGCATATGTCCAACGTGACGCTGCAACGAGAGGGTAACCCGCTGGCCGACCCCACTAACCAACTGGTCGTGCTGCAACCGCGACCACGGCAAAAAGTGTTCGAGAACACTCTGGCCGCGAGCGGCTTGTATCCGCTCTCGGCCGTAGGGATTGAAGTACTGCAGGTGAACGTCGGCTGGCTGTGCAACATGACGTGCGCGCACTGTCATGTCGATGCAGGGCCTGATCGCCGCGAAATCATGACCCGCGAAACGGCCGAGGCTTGCATCGCTGCCCTCGCGCGGACTGACATTCCGACATTAGACCTTACCGGGGGAGCTCCGGAAATGAACCCGCATTTCCGTTGGATGGTCGAGCAGTCGCACCGCCTGGGCCGTCACGTGATTGATCGCTGCAATCTGACGATTCTCCGTGCCCCCGGCTACACAGATCTGCCGGAATTTCTGGCGGCGCACCAGGTGGAGATTGTCGCGTCGTTGCCCTGTTACCTGGAGGAGAATGTCGATGCCCAACGGGGCAATCACGCATTTCAGCGGTCTATCGACGTGTTGCGCCGACTCAATGGGCTCGGCTACGGACGGCCGGACTCAGGCCTCGTCTTAACCTTAGTTTACAACCCTGTCGGGCCTGCGCTGCCGCCGGCGCAGCGGCAGCTTGAAGAAGCCTATCGACAACAACTTGCCGAGCGATACGACATCGTCTTCAATCGACTCTTCACCATCACGAATATGCCCATTGGCCGCTTCCTGAACCATCTTCTGCAAACGGGAGAGTATGAGGCCTACATGACTAAGCTGATTGAGGCTTACCACCCGGCGGCAGCCGAGGGAGTCATGTGCCGCACAACCTTGTCGGTCGATTGGACAGGCTGTCTCTACGACTGCGACTTCAATCAAATGTTGGGGGTGCCGGTCCAACACGGTCTGCCTCAGAATATCCGGGACTTCGACCCGGTGGCCCTCGCGCGGCGAGTCATCGCCACGGGACAACATTGTTTTGGCTGCACCGCCGGCGCTGGCTCTGGATGCCAGGGCGCCATCCGACAGGAGGCGGTGACGACACCGTCGCTGGGCAATACCGCGCAGGAGCAGTTATAAAACGCTGGGGCGTTTGGCCACGCTAATCACTCTCCGCAGACCTGGCACAGCTGTTTACCGATCCATTACCGCCTCCTATTATGCACCATGCTCGAGGTACTTAGCGTGAACCACAAGCCGTGTGATACTGAGTGTCCCTGCGAAACGTGTAGCTTGGACGATCTTGCGGAGGCGGTTGCCAGTGTGAAGGCGAAACTGTGGCGATTTGTAGCGTTCCTTCGCCCGGGCGCGGAGTTCACCGGTGAACTGCTGGGTACCTTTATTCTGGTCTTCTTCGGGCTAGGAGCCGTCCATGTGGCAGTCTTGGCTGATGGGCTGGTCGGACTGTGGCAGGTAGCCGCAGTGTGGGGCATCGCCGTGGGCGTGGCCATTTATGCCACGGCCGATCTGAGCGGTGCTCATTTGAATCCGGCCGTCACACTGGCCATGGCTATTTACCGACGTTTCGAGTGGCCGAAAGTCGCGAAGTACGTACTGGCCCAACTTGTCGGAGCCTTTTTGGCGGCAGCCGTGTTGTATCTGCTCTTTGGCGGTCTGATTGAGCGTTTTGAGTTGGGCCAGGGAATCGTGCGCGGCACGGCCGGCAGCGAACTTTCCGCCATGATCTACGGCGAGTATTTTCCCAACCCGGGAATGTTTGGCGATTCCACCGACAAATTGACCTCGCTCAGCGCATGGCATGCCATGCTGGCGGAAGCAGCGGGAACAGCCGTGCTGGCATTCATCGTCTTCACGGCTTCCCAACCTCGTGGTTCACGGCGGGCTGCCACTGGGACAGTGGCGGTCATCGTCGGTCTTGGCCTCACCATGATCATTTGCGTACTCGCGCCACTGACGCAGGCAGGATTCAATCCGGCACGCGACTTTGGGCCTCGGATTTTTTCCTATTTGGCCGGTTGGGGAAGTGTCGCGATTCCGGGCCCGCGTGGTGGTTTCTTCACCGTCTATATCGTGGGGCCATTTCTCGGTGCGGTCGCCGGCGGTGGTCTCCATACATGGCTCGCCCATCTCGCCCGGGCGGAGTCCGCTACACAACGCGAACATGCTCCAGCGGTCGTTCCGGTGACAGTTCTTGCCGCGGCGTCCCCACCAAGTACAAAGGTGGCCTGGCCCGCGGGAGCCGATACACGCACTCAACTGATGCTCGTGGGCGGGTTTCTCGGGTCGGGCAAGACGACTTTGCTGCAACACCTGGCCGAGAGACTCCGAAGCGAGGGGAGTCGAGTCGGATTCGTAACGAATGACGAGGGAAATGACCTCGTTGACACATCGCTTCTCAGAGGTTCTGACGTTGGTGAGGTGCGGGAAGTTGCCGGAGGTTGCTTTTGCTGCCGGTTTAACGACTTGGTTTCGGCGCTGGAGAACCTGGCGTCGCAACACGTCCCCAACGTGATTCTCTGCGAACCCGTGGGAAGTTGTACCGACATATCTGCCACAGTCTTGCAACCCCTCAAGAAACTGCATGCGGAACAATATCGGCTCACTCCTTTCACGGTGCTGCTCGACCCGCGTCGCACGGTCGAAGCATTGGGGGGCGGGCACCATCCCACGCTTCCCGACCATGTGCTCTACATCATCCGGAAGCAGATTGAGGAAGCCGACCTGCTGGTCATTAACAAGGCGGACGTCACGTCGCCCGAGACGATCGACCGCTGCCGGATGCTGTTGGCGGAATTTGCGCCCGGCACGCCAGTGCTCACCATGTCTGCACTGACAGGCATGGGCGTTGGCGAGTGGTTAGCGCAAGTGGCGAAGCTCGGCACGTCTGGACGGCGAATCGCCAACGTCGACTACGACGTGTATGCCGATGGGGAGGCCGCCCTGGGCTGGCTCAACACCACGGTAGAACTGACATCGGGATCACCCGTAAACTGGCAAGAATTCGCCGACCACCTGCTCACTTGCTTCCGACAACAATTGCTCTCGCGCCGCGCCGAAATCGCCCATGTCAAACTTCAATTGACGACTGGTCGAGACATCGTGACGGCCAATCTGACCGGCACTGCCGCCCAGGGAGCCGTCGGCGGTAGGCTCGATACGAGTCGGCGAGTTGCTCAACTCCTGTTCAATGCCCGAGTGCACCTTGCGCCCGGCCCATTGCGGGAGATCTTCGACATGTCATTGGCGCAAGTGGCGGCACGCTACTGCGTTAGCGCCGATGTGAAAAAAGTGCGTGGCTTCGTGCCGGGGCGTCCACAACCAACTCATCGGTTTTCCTCGGTAGTGCCTCAGACGGAGCGTCCGACAGTTTGAGTTCCTCAGACGCAAGAGCGCAAGTGTTGTTAGTGAATGGATGATTTGATTTATCGCAAAGGAAAGACTCGAAAGCGGCAGTCATGAAAAGTACCTGGATAATACTGACGATCGGGGCCGTCATTTTGTGGCTCCCACACGTTTCTCAAAGAAACGTGACTGCCCAAGAGCAGGCCGCGTCGCTCAACCCCGGGCAAGACTACTCGGGCGAGCGGAGCAACTCGGTGCAGTACGCCGTGGATTTCTCGGTGGTTATTACGGCGCCATATCACACCAAGGTGCTCAAGGTATGGCTCCCGTTGCCACTGTCCGATGCCGGTCAGGAGATTCGCCACAGCGAGCTGAGCACATTTCCCCTGAGCGTCGACCCGCACGTCGGCACGGAATCTGTATATGGCAACAAGTTTGCCTACTTTGAGTTCCACGCTCCCCTGGGAGCGCAGATCATTCGACATCGGTTCGATGCCAAAGTATGGGAAATGCGGTGGAACGTGGACGCGGCGCAAGTAGCTTCGGTCGACAATTGGCCGCCGAGTTTCAATCCCTACTTCCGCAGCGTGGATCCCCTCGCCGCAAACGAAGAGTTTCGACGAGTTCTGCAAGGCATAACAACGGTTGGGGAATCGCCCGCAGAATCGCTGTTTGCGTCGATGGTCTGGATCGACCACAACATGACTTACGATCATGGTCACGCTTCACTGCGTGCGAGTGCCGAGCACGCGTTTGACGATCGGCGCGGTCACTGCAGCGATTACCACGGACTGTGTGCCACGTTCGGCCGCCGTCTCGGCGTACCCACGCGCGTGGTATATGGTATGAACCCATTTCCGAAGGAGTCCCCCTCGCACTGTAAGTTGGAGGCTTTCCTGCCGCCGTACGGCTGGGTGCCCTTCGACATCTCGGAAACGCAGAAGCTGGCGGCACTTATCGAGTCGAACGATACATTGTCCCAGGCAGAAAAAGACCGCTACGCTACCGCTGCTTGGAAGCGGTTGGAGAACGGCTTTCGAGACAATACTTGGATCGCCCTGACGCGGGGAACCGATTACCAGCTGGTTCCACCGGCGTCCCAAGCAGTCCCCGTCGTCAGGACGATTTATGCCGAGGCGGATGGAGTGCCGCTCCCGGACCCAGATCCTGCCAATCCTGACAAGCGGGAGTTCGCCTGGATGACCGTCCATGACTACAAACCCGACCGGCAGGTGGCCTATCCATACAAGGATTACCAGTCATTGGACAGCCAGCCGCAACAATGAACTCGACGCCAAACCAGGGAATTATGCCGGTGGACCGTCACTTGATCATTTTTACCCGCTACCCCGAAGCGCATAAGACCAAGACGCGGCTCATTCCCGCTCTCGGGCCCGAGGGCGCGGCCGCGCTGCAGTACGAGATGACCCGGCATACCCTGCGTTGGGTCGGACGACTTCGCAGCGACCTGGCGCTGTCGGTTGAGGTCCGCTTTGAGGGAGGAGACGCGGTTCGGATGCGAGATCACTTCGGCAGCGGCTTTTCCTATCGTCCGCAAGGGCCGGGAGATTTGGGCCGCCGCATGGCTCGCGCCGTGCAGGAGGGCTGCCGCTCAGGTGCGCGGCGCACGGTGGTCATGGGTACCGATTGTCCGGACATCTCACCCCAACTTGTGCTCACCGCGTTCGACCGACTGATGACGCATGACCTTGTGCTCGGCCCAGCCATGGATGGCGGCTACTACCTGATCGGCCTGTGTCGGCCGGAGCTCGAGCTGTTTTCGAATATCGACTGGGGTACGGAACAAGTCCTTTCTGACACGCTGGTCCGCGCGAAACAGCTCTCACTCTCCGTTTCTCAGCTGGAAACACTCAGTGACGTAGATCGACCGGAGGATATTGCGGTCTGGCAACGAGCCAGGAAGGTGAGAGTGTAGATTATGGATGCGAGGATTTCCGTCATCATTCCCACGCTCAATGAGGCTGATTGCCTGAAGGATACGCTCATCGCGCTAGGTCTTGCGGAAAACATCGAGACCATTGTCGTTGACGGCGGAAGCCGAGATGGGACGGACGACATGGCAGCAGCCGCTGCGACACGACTGCTTCGAAGTCCTTCCGGACGAGCGCGACAAATGAATCTTGGTGCCGCGGCGGCGACGGGGGATATCTTGCTCTTCCTGCATGCTGACACGCGAGTGCCCCACCGGTTCGACACGCACATTCGGGCCGCCTTGGATGAGCCAAATGTCGTGGCCGGGGCGTTTCAACTCCACATCGACGGACCTGAGCGTACACTTCGCTTAATTGAATGGGGGACAAACGTGCGCTCGCGGTACCTGCAGATGCCCTACGGTGACCAAGCTATGTTTCTCCGTGCCGAGACGTTTCGACGAATGGGTGGTTTCCGAGACCTGCCGATTATGGAAGACTTCGAATTCGCACGGCGGCTGCGTCGCTGCGGCCGACTTGTCATCCTGCCCCAGATGGTTGCAACCTCCGCCCGACGGTGGCATACGCTCGGCCCATGGAGAACGACGTGGACCAATCAGTTGATTATTGTCAGCTTCTTACTTGGGATGTCTGTCGACCGATTAGCTCGCTGGTATTCTCAACCACAGCCCGCAGCTGAGCGGCGGACGGTGGTTGCACCGTCAGAGCCCGTCCAGGTTGCAGAGCACTATGCCGATCGCCAGTCCATTCGCTGACCGGCGCGGTGGCTCAACCATTACTGGGGTGCGCTGTGGGGGGCGCAGATCCCCAACATGCCAATCGCCTCCACGACAGACTCCGCAATCTCGAAGAACCGGTCCAAGTGGCTGACTCGAAACACGCCGCCCACGAACGATGTCGGAGCGGCAAAGATCACTCGGCTGCTGTGTGTATTGGCGTCTGTCAACAGAATCACTAATCGTGCAATTCCTGTCGAGTTAATCCTGGGACATCCGGAAAGATCCACGACCAATTTCGTCCCGTGTCTGGCAATGAGCGGGTGCAATTGGTTACGGAACAACTCCGACGCTGATTCGTCAATGGGACCGGTTGATTTGGCGAGGAAATAACCGTCTTCCTGGCTGACTGTCACGTTCATATAGACCTCCTGGCAAGAGAAACATCGTCACCTCGACACCATGACGAATTTCACAGCGGATCCTTACGTCCATTATGTAAATGTAAGGTTCCATACTCTCGGCCGTCATCTCATCGCGAAAGCAACCTGTGCGTGGGGTTGCTGTAATATGTGATGAAAGCGGTGCGACATGTCCCACGGATTGTGGTGTCTTCAGCGGTGTGATCTCTTTCGCCGACTTACGCCAGACCAAATTCAACGACTGGAGGATCATAGCCGATGCCGCACATTCTCCCGGGGCAGTCCGGTGTGCTTGCCGTCCGGGGGCACTGATAGCGTGTTCCTGCTGGCGAGCGGATTGGTGGAAATCTGCCACCTGACGCCCGACGGCAAGAAGTCCATCCTGACGTTCGTCGAACCTGGTGAAATGTTTGGCGAACTCGCCATATTTGACCCTCAGCAGCGAGATGAACATGTGGAAGCGGTCGAAGCCTCGACGGTCGTCATGATACCGACAGGCGAGATGCACCATCTCATGTCCGAATGCTCCGATGTCGCAATAGCGATTACTAAGTTGATTGGCTTACGGCGGCATCGCATCGAACGACGGTTGAAGAATCTTCTGTTTCTCTCCAATCGAGATCGGCTGATCCACCTGTTGCTTGACCTGTCCGAACAATTTGGCTGGTTAGCCCCGGATGGCATTCGACTACGTGTCAAGTTGACACACCAAGATCTGGCGAACTTGATCGGCAGTACTCGAGAAACGGTCACGGTGATCCTGGGGCAGTTAAGGGCTGAGGGCAGCATCGATGGTAGTCGGCAAAAACTCGTTCTATGTGACCCACATAAACTGGCGCGCGGTGTGAACCGTCAGCCACCGACCTCGCGTTTGCCACGATCACCGCATGGCCGGCCCCACCTGGAACTCCAGAAGGCCGAGACTTCGATAGATCGATAATCGAGAACGCCACAAGAAATATAGGTGATGCCATGTCGTCCATGGATCAGAGAAGTGAGAACGGTGACTTGAGTAGCTTTCGGCACGGTCGGCGGGTGGACGAGTCTGTCAGCACGGACGCCGAGCGATATCTTGTCTTGGGAAAGACGTTGGCGCGTCTACGACGCCGAGGCCTGTCGATCGGACTTCTTTGCCGTGCGCTGCGAGTGCCCATGCCGGACTGCCAGGCTGCGGCACAATTTGCCGACAGTTCTCCCGCCACAATCTTGCGGGCACTGGTCGAAGATTGGCCTTGGCTACAAATTCGACAGGCTGTGCAAGGAGAGGCCAAGGAAAAACCAACTGATCACATCGCGTGACATGTGCGGCCCGCGAATCAATGTTGAGGAGGCCTGATGAGCAGAGCCAACCGTCAAGAACGCGAGTCCAGAGAGAACAATTGATCACCGAGACGGTCTCACGGCGCGACGGCAACGCGTCGGAGCTGCAGAGACACGCTTCCGAACACGCAGAGTCAACACGATGTCCACCTTGCTGGCAGCATTATCATTCGAATACGTCCGTATCCGGACGCAGTGCGCACCAGGCGAACCACAGTGACACACATCCAGGACACGCCATTATCATGTCGAGAGTTTTGGTCCGCAGCTGCCTGGGACTCATTCTCTGGGGAACCGGAATGGCCGCAGTCCTGTCGCTGGCCCAGTGGTCGGGAGACTGGGGCCATGGCGTGTGCGGACCGTGGGGCTGCGGACCACCGACGCAAGCCCTTATCTCCTGCCATTTGGCGTGGTTGGTATTGCTGACGCCGCCGGCAGTGCTCCTGCTGCGCCGCACTTACCGTTTTCAGCGACGCCTCGGACTGGTCTTGATTCTCGTGGCCGCCGTGGGCCTACTATCCGTGGTAGCTTACGAGTGGGCAACGTGGTGGCCTGTCGCCCGAGAATGGCAGCGGGCATTCTTCTGGCAAAGATGTGGGTTCCGCATCGCCACAGCCATCGATTTTCCCGTCCTCCAGACCTTGGCGATAGGCATTCTGCTGTTGGTCCGATCGCCACGTCGTGCTCAGCCGAATGCCGACAACCTCACTGCCCCGGACACGGCAGCAGATGGGTCCATCACGGAAGCTTTTTGAGCTCCGCCAGACTCATGTCAGCTGGGGGACGATCTGCAAATGACTTGGCCCGCCAGTCGTAGCGGATTGCACCATCTCGATCAATCACAAAGGTGGCGGGACGGTCGCTGATTTCAGTGTGATTGCGCATCTGGAAGCCGACTCCATACGTTAGTACCAGCGACTTCCAGAGTCTTCGGCAAGTTGTGCACGTTGTTAAGTGCCTTGCGATATTCTCGCTAATTGTCTTGGGTAGTTCGCCCGCGCGATATGCAACGAGATTTGCTCGGACTTCGGCGCAAGAGAGAGAACCCGGATGTTGGTCTCGGTAGCGTAGCAACCCATTGGCCGCCCAAGCACTGGTCGTGAGTACTGCAACGATCGCCAGCACACGCCCGACGCGAAAGATGGTTCGCCGCCGTTGCGCTGCCCGCAGTCGCTGAGCTAGTTCGCGAATCGTCCCTGCAGCGCACGGGGTCCAAGCACACGCTTCACCATTGTGTTGATTGTCCACTGCGAGAAAGACCTCCTGTGGCGGTGAGTTTCAAAACGGGCAGCCAGCTCACTGAATTGCCAGAGTGGATTCTCCCAAAGGGTCGCCACGCTGTCGGTGGGACAGCTCACATATCGGAGATGTGCTGTGAATTGTACCAGTACCGTCGATTCAGGAGCTTTCCCCAGGACGCGTCGAATGGATGCGCATGATCCGTGGTACCACGCGAGTCAATTACCACTCGGCCTTCATTGACCCATTGGAAGAGCGATCCGTCTAGGTTGTACACGTCGATGTATCCTGCGTTCTGTAACTCATCGGCAAGTCTGCTTGATCGAATCCCCACTGAGCAGTAGACAATAACTGGTTGCGATTTCGGATATGCGGAGAGGATGGACGATGCGTCAGCCATGTTCGTCGCTAATCGTGCCCCGGATAGGTGGCTAACGTCAAATTCTTCCCTGGTCCGTGCGTCCAGCAGCACGGGTTGTACGCGTTGGTCGTCGAGCAGCCATAGCGACAACTCGCGTGTCGACACCTGCTTAACGGCCGGAAACTCAGTTCGAATCCTCGCCCGTATCGCCGTCCAGGAAACCTCGCTTCGTGATTGGCAGCCTAGAGAAAGCACACCTGCGAGAACCAATCCTGTCCAAGAGGAATATGTGGCCATTTGTCACCTTCGTTCACTCTACCCGCTATTCTCGAGACCGGGACTCATTGTGAGCTCGCCTTCTGACGCAGGAGTGTCGTTCCGATTCGCGATCGAGTCAGCGCTGGTCTGATCCTTTGCTCGGTAAAAAAGCAAGCATTTATCACACCGGCCGTGCCTGCAAGTGGATTCATTTTGGCGCTCCGCACGTCACTTGGATTGGTACTCCGCCGTTGATCGCGCACTGGCGCCCCCCTGCCATCGGGGGTCTCGAAATGGGCGATGCTGTCATTAGTGCAACATCCGGCAAAATTGCCGCAGCTGTTTGGATTCAACGTGTATGTACTCAGTAAATATACCGAGAAAGAAATCTGGCAATGTGTTGCATCACACAGATCCCCATTGCGAGCCGTCGTAATGTGGTTGTATTGTCAGCGTTACGAACGTAACGCCGTGGAAGCTCAATCACTATCCTGGCCGCCTCAGTAAGGGAATTCATGATTACAAAGACGAGTCGTTATGTTGCTAGTTGCATTTGGGGCCTCGCCCTCTGTGCTCTCGTTGGCTGCAGTGGTGCTTCATCGTCCAAATCGAACTCCGACTCTCCGAAGGCTGGTGCGCCTGAGGCGGGTGCACCGAATGCCGGTGAAGATGGAACGACGGAAGCGATTACGGGTTCAACCAAGCGATAGCGCATCGCCGCAGTCGAGTTGGCAGTCGTGAGTGTTGCTCACTCCGCGTTACCCGGGTGCGATCGTCAGGTAGCGTTGTAACGCAATTCGTCGAGGACGCACGTGGACCTGGACGGCGGAAGCCACTCTCATTATTCGGAGCTTCGAGTCGAAGTGTCGAAGGCCAGAACGTCGCACCAGATTTCTGCCGCTGACGGAGTTCTGGTCAGCATAGGCGGAGTGAGCTTTCTGGTTTGGGGATGGCTTGTTTGGATCAGCAAGAGTTTCGTCCACGGTGCGTCCACCCTCGATCGTCCGATCCCAGTTGTCGTGGCACTGCTTACGCTGCTCTTCCTGCTGCACTTGCTGGCCCTCTGGGTTTCGCTCCGATCGCGTGCCGAGTCGCTGGTGTGGTGGACGACACTGTCCTGTTCCGTGGTGTTTCGACTGCTGGCGGTCTTTTCTGAGCCAATCCAGGAACAGGATTTCTACAGGTATCTGTGGGACGGCCAGGCCGTCATGGCGGGCGTGAGCCCCTATCGATATAGCCCGCAGCAAGTACTACAGGCGACGAGCGGCGATCAAGCAGTACCCGACGATTTACTCCGGCTCGTTGCGATCCGTGACGCCAACCCGGCAGCCAGTGTAATTCTGTCACGGGTACACTATTCTGAATTGCCGTCGATTTACCCACCCGTCAGCCAAGCTGTTTTTGCGGCGGTGACATGGACGACACCCCGGAACGCGCTGGTCGGATTTCGAATCATTGTTCTGAAGATCTGGTTGGTTTGCTTTGACTTGGGTGTACTCTTGCTCGTGGCACACCTACTTCGGCACGCGGGACACCGTGTCGGCTGGGCGTTGGCCTGGGGCTGGAGTCCCTTAGTAATCAAGGAATTTGCCAATAGCGCCCACTTAGACGTCATCGCCGTGTTTTTTTGCACCTGTGCGGTGTATGCCATGTCACGTGGCCTATTTTCACGCCAACGAGGTGTGGTACCGACAATATCATCCCGCCATTCCGACCTTTGGATGTTCTTGGGTGCCGCCAGCCTCGCGTTGGCTGTCGGAGCGAAGCTGTACCCAATCGTCCTCGCACCGCTCTTCGGTTTCACGGTACTGAAACGGTGTGGGGGCAAGGTCGCAGTACCGTCTCTTGCGATATTCGCGGTGCTCACACTGGCATTCTGCTGGCCCATGTGGAGCGGTTCGCAGCGTCCTGAAACCGATGAGCGACAGGTAAGCGATTCGGGGTCGATTGACGTCTCCCGGCAACCACCGCAGGAAAGTCTCCAAGTGTTCTTGACCAGTTGGAAGATGAATGACTTCGTGACCTTGATCTTGGAGTCGAATTTCGATCCGGGCGTTCGTGGTGCGGAGTACGTCGAGCCTTGGTTCGCGGTGTTGCCAAGAGCCTGGCGGCAATGCGTTGTCAACGGCTTAGCTTCCTGGACGGGTCTACCATTCGAGCAGGTACCATTCCTCCTTGCTCGGTCAGTTACGTTGCTGGTCTTTGTGTTCCTGGCTTTTTGGTGGGCAGTCCGATCTGCACGGGCACCAACACCGCAGAGCTGGCTCGGATATGTGTTTCTTACGGTCGCCTGGTTCGTCGTGTTGTCTCCGACGCTGAATCCCTGGTACTGGTGTTGGGCATTGCCGCTGGTAGCATTTACTCGCTGCAGAAGCTGGTTGCTTGTATCGGGTGCCCTTGTGCTTTACTACGCACGATTTTGGTTCATGTATGAGTGGCCAAACACTTCCGTGGCTGGCACACCCTATGTTGGCAGCACGTTTTTTGATTTTGTGATCGTCTGGCTGGAACACACGCCGTGGATGGCGGCATTGGCATTTGAGGCGTTATGGCGTCGGCGTCGGAATGATCGATGCACGGGCGCCACTATGCCTATCACGAACGTAGCGTCTGGTCGCAAGTAGTTGGTCTCATTTCGGCAACAACGAGCGTCTGGTCGTCGGTATTCGGTCCGTGTTGGAAATCACGAATAGCCTGCAAGAGATGATCGGCCACAGAAAATACGTCGTCACGACGCGTAGCTTGAGCCATGGATACAAACCCCCGCATGCCCAGTTGACGATCTTCTGCGTCAACTACTTCAAAGAGACCGTCCGTATAGAATAGCAGACGGTCCCCTGGGCAGAAGTGAACTGAATCTTGGCACGAGTCACCTGCGTTAGGTATCTCAAGCCCTACGAGCGGATTCTGACTCTGCAACCGTTCAGTCCGGCCCGTCCCAGCGCGAAGAAGGAGTGGGCTTGGATGGCCAGCCCCACTCCACGTCACTTCGCCACCATCCAAGTCAATTCGCGCGGCCACGAAACTGAGGAACAGTCCCGAATTGCTGAAGTGCTCGAGCATGAACCGCTGCAGCGAGTCCACGATGTCCTTGGGATCTCGCCGATACATGATCTCGTAACGGACTTCACTGCTGATGCGTGTCGCCAGCAGGGCCGGTCCCACACCGTGCCCCGTCACATCGCACATGGTAATGTAGCAGGTGTTACGATCGGGAAACCGCACTTGGCAGTAGTCACCCCCTACGTCATCCACTGGAATGTACCTCACATCGACCCATATCCGATCGTGCCGAATGGGCTGAGGAAGAAGGGTACGGTGAATCTCGGCCGCGAGCGAAAGGCGTTCACGATGTCGGGCTCGCAGCTTTTCGACCTGCCGCTGCAATTCCGCGCATTTTCGGCGCAAATCCTCGATTTCTGCCTCAGCGGACAGCGTGCAATTCATATGAAATTTCCTTAACTGAGGTGGAATGAGCCGTCTTACCCCGCACCTGCTCCCCGGCTCACCGTCTCGGCAAATCAGTCTTAAGTTCGCGGTCGCCGGCCCGGCGGTCGAAACCGCACGCCGGCTATCCCGCAAGGTACTTGCTCGCACGATGCATTATGCACGTCTAAATCTTCAGAATCTGTGAGTTGTCACACACAGCCCAGCCCCTGGTTGGGTCGCTCATCGTGCGCCACCTCCCCCAAACATACGCGAGGTGCGCCGTAGCGATGCTACCGCTAAACAGGTCGACCATACGTCTCGCAGAGCCCCCACATTTCGCCCAGCTTGCGGTCAAGTGCGTGCGTGTATGGAGTGAAGTCCTACTTGACGAGCCCCCCGTCTTCTATCTGTTCGCACCCATTGGCTATGCCTCGACACCGTAGATCAATGGTCGCCCCCGCCGCCAGGACATCAACGACCCCATCCCGAACTTCTGTAACTTGCTCCGCCAGCCACTTGCTTGCGCAGCGTCGGGCAGGTTACTCTTCGAAGGGAGTTCGAGCAAACGTTTCACAGCAAATCCAGGACTAGTCCGCCTGCACTGAGATTGGCCATCCTTGGTAGTGCGAGGGAATAACGTGACGGACGAAGAACTTGAACTCCTGTTCGGCGGAATGCCGGGCCCGCCATTTGGCCTCGATATTCCCACCCGGACAGCATCGTTTCGACTGTATCTCCATATGGTGACCCAGCCGGTATGGGAGGCCGCGATCGCACGCATTGTGAGTGCACTTGAATCGCGTGATCTGACGACCGATGATCGATTCTCAATCGCCACGTCCCACCTCCTCATGCTTCAGACGCAGCTGTCATGCTGTGGCAGCGTCGCCCAAGTTCCGGGTGACATCGTTGTGGTGGACGCTGAGCTTGAAGTGATGGACGACCCGAACTCCGCGATCTATCTCGAGATCGCTAGCCGGACCACGGATCTGCTCTACCCAAGCGGCGTGCTCAACGTTACTGATCGTGAGGCCATCCGCGATGCGTTTGCGACGGTGTTCTGCCGAGCAATTCTCCAGTATGGGACGCTTCCACGTCTTGTCACGTTTTCATGACTGGGGTTGCGACTGCGACGTACGCCATCGACTGGACAAACTGGTACCGTTGGGTTTTCGGAGCCATGGCTCGGATGCCTCGATACCAGTGTGAGTTATCCGCTGTGAAAACTCTTCATGGTGATGCGCCCTTCCCGGCCAAAAAGAAAAGTTGAGTAAGAATCGGGATCGGTGTACCGTGCCCATTGCCCGGTGAAATGGAGGTGGGCTCTGCTGGGGAGCAACCCACCAAGCGATAGCCGGGCCGAAGGGTGCGTCGATGCGCCGAGAGATGTTTGGTCTCTCCCGTTCCCGGGCAGCTAGTTCGCTGCTCCGGGAACGGCCATTTCTTGTGCGAAAACAAGGTCTTTGGTGATTTGCTTTTCACCCCTCAAGGTTCCCGGCTTTGGCGATTGTGCCGAGTAACAATCGCCCCCTCACGTGCCAACTACGTGATGGGCCGACTCGAGCTAGGTAACACATACCCACTAGCCGAGCATAACGCTATTCAAAGTGGCTCTTTCAAAATCAAAGCACGGGTAGATGCAGTTCCCCCGGTACTCGTTGGATGTACACGGCCTGCGGCCGAGCGTCCGCCGAGGACCGGTGGTGCAAAACGGTTACTCTGTAAGGTTATGTTCTTCAACAACTACTTACACTCGGAAAGGACGTTACCATGACCCATCTCATGCGCGCTTCACGCGAGCTATTCCGGCGTACGCCGGATGAGACGTTTCCCACGATGGAGATCTTCCGCCAACACTTCGGTTGGCAGAAGGAGCAATCCGCCGAGGAATGGCGGCCACCACGGACGCTTGCCACTCGGCCCGGCGCCGGCGGACGACTCATTCTCGACGCCGGCGACGATGGGGCTTACGAGATGAACGACTGGAGTTTCGGCCAGTTATGTCGACTCTCGGGAGTCGCCAAGGATACAGTGAATCGCCTCTCGCCTGATACGGCGGCTCGCGTATTCACGGAAACCTTGCCGCAAGGCCAGAAACCCCTGCAGTTGTTCACGCTCGGCGGGCAACTTCGTTCGATCCACGCGGCCAGCTACACCCGGCTACACAACGCCGATCTGCTGGACCTGGTCGCCGACGTCGCAACCGACTTCGAGCCACCTCCGGCGGGCTTCAATGGAGCCACTGGCCTCTACGGTGGCGAACAGGATATGTTCTGCTTCCTCATCGACCCGGCTGGTTGGGTTGAGATCGACGGTGAACCATTTCTTCCCGGTTTCTTCTTGTGGAATTCGGAGGTTGGTTGCCGCTCAGTTGGTATCGAGACGTTTTGGTGGCAGTCGCTTTGTCGCAACCACATCGTTTGGGACGCCGTCGAAGTCGTGGAATTCTCCCGTAAACATACGGCCAACGTGCACGAAGCCCTGAGCGAAATCCGCCGGGCCATCGAGACGCTGGTGTGCAAGCGGGATGAACGCCGCGATGGTTTCGTGAAAGTTGTTCAACACGCCATGCAAACCAAACTCGGCGACGACGCTGAGGAGGTCCAGAAGGTGCTGAGCGAACACGGTGTGACGCGCGGCCTCGCCAAACAGGCCATCACCATGGCTCAAGACAACGGCCGCTTCACCATCTTCGCGATGGTCGATGCGCTGACGCGTATCGCCGGAACGCTGGCCAACGCCGGAGAGCGGCTCACGATCGATCAGAAAGCGGCCGACATCTTAGCGTTAGCCGTTTAGTCTGTTGCGAAACGACCGTCGATTGCCGGGGTGAAATGTTCCCCCGGCGCGTTCGTTTCTTGACTTCCCTGTTGCGAAAGGAGGGCACTACCCATGCCCAAGACGAAAGAGAGAGCGAAACCCGTGCACGAGATCCGGTTGGGCCGAATCAAGGCCGCGATCTGGGAGAACGAAACCCAGAATGGCACGATGCACAACGTCACCCTTGGTCGGCTGTACCGCGAAGATGGGCAATGGAAAGACTCCACCAGCTTCGGCCGCGACGACCTCCCCTTGGTCGCCAAGGTAGCGGACATGGTCCACTCGTGGATCTTTGAGCAGAGCCAGGAACACAATGGCTCCGCCCGACGCGACCAGAATGGATCGACGGACGACGAGTTCTGACAAAGGTTTCCAGAGGCCAAATATGCACCACCGGCCTCTTCCTTTGCACGTTCGCGCGCAGACAGCCCATCGGTACAAGCTGTCGGAAAGCGTTAGCTTTCCGCGTGACTGCGAGTGAACGTGGCCCGTACCTCCCGATCGAAGTGTGCTCCGGCTTTGGCGAAACGGCCCTGCCACGGGGTCGGCTTCGCGAGATGCCGGTGGTGTCAACGGTTCGTGAAGAGGTTGTTCACTAATGCGAAGCGGAGTCCCAGCCATGGGCTCCCAACCGCTGTCGGCTGCATATCGCAGCATTACCCTCCCCCGAGAGAGAAGAAAGGAGAGTTGTCCATGAAATCGATTCGCTGTTGGGATGACCTGTCCAAGCATGGTATCATCCCGTTGACGGGAGAAGCCTGCGGCCTGTCATATCGTATCCTGTGCGATGTGACCGCCACGGGGAAGAAAACGTTGGAAAAGGCATTGAGCGTCGCCCAATTGACGCTTCACGAAAACTGGAATCACGGCACTGCCGATGATCCACACGTCGGTTCCGTCATGCTGCCTCCCGATCTGCTGTCCTTCATCGGCGTCTTCGCCCTACTGGAGGACGGCTGCCGCGAAGTCTGGCTGACCAAGGGCCAAACGGTCATCGGCATGGAGGCCGAAGACTCGCCCGATCAGGTGGAGGCATTCCAACGTTTCCACGCCAAGGATCTGGTGAGACGCTTTGGCTACGCCGGCACTGCCGGGGACCGCAATCAGCACATGATGACCGGCCGGGTCGTCTGATGGAAAACGCTGTCGGCCGCGGGAGCGTGCTGGGCCCAGACGGCGATCGGTATTCAACTTGTTCTCAATGAGGTTCCATGCACCACCGGCACCTCATCCACACTTGACGTACAACGATCATCGCAACGACACACCAATCTCGTAACCAAAGTAACAAGGCTGTCTCGACGCCGATGGACGTGACGCTTCATTCAACGAACGACACGCGCACTTCACACGGGCACGCACCGAAAGCAACATAATCGTGCAGGAACGATATCGCATGACGCGGACAAGCTGTGCTGCTGCCACGCTACAACCACACGATGCCCGCATCGTCTGCTTCAATGGTGGCGCGGTCCGCAGGGAGCAAATGCGACGGGTAAAGCAGGAACCGAAATTGTTCGATGAGTCCCTGGTGCCGCAAGGTGCATTGCAGAGTCTTTATCAGCCGCGTGACATACGCCGACCAGTGCGATCGTTTCCGGATGCGATTCAAAGCGTCAGCCTCTTCCTTGAACCCGGCTAGCCGCAAAGATTCAGCGGTGTCCCTCAGTCCACCCCCACGCGGGTTCACTGCTTCCGCGAAGATTTCCTCGGCACCGCAGTCCTTCACAAACGTGACAAGCTCATCGATTTGCTCGGGACTGTCGGCAATGCCCGGCATCAGCGGGCAGAGCATACCGTAGGTTCGCAAGCCCAAATCGTGCGCTTGGCGTAAGGCGGCCATACGCTCTGAAACGGAAGACGCCAACGGTTCGACGATGGAGAGTGCGCTTTCACTACCCGCGGAACCTGTCAAACTCAATCCCACCAGCACACGGTCCCGGTGTTTCTGGATTAGATCGTAGTCCCGCGTCACCGCAACATTCTTGGTCAGAACCCGCACGGTCCATCCGGATTGGTCGAGGATCGCCGTCAGACATCGCCGGCCCACACTGAATTGCTGAGCGCCGGGGCACCACGCATCTACGGTCGTGCACAGTTGGACCATGCCGCGATTTCGTCGCCGAGCGGCGTCTAGAGCGACCTTCTCAGGGATGTCCGGGTCAACGATGCAGTACCCGTGCTTAAACGGGCTCTCACCAGCCTCCCGGAATCCGGCATGGCAACGCAACAGGGCACCGCTCGAACAGTAGGTACAGCCGTGCCCGCACTTCACTCCCACGTTGACAGCGAACTGCGCCAGTTTCTTCCTGGCGAACTCCGGCGTCGGTCGAATGCCGTCGCGGAGCGGATATTGGTGAACTCGGAGGGGGGTGCTCATGATCAGGAGTTCTCGCAGTCCAACTATACATCCAAGCATGCGACGACTACGTACATTTTAACTGATTCGGCTGGACTGGCAGTATAGCCCCGCCGCTCCGCTTCCACACAACTCATGGGGATCGTGGACTTGGTGTGCGAGGCGATTAGGACACTGGTGTTCAGAGTCCGGTTCTGCTTGGCACCGATTAGTTGCTCCCCTTCGAGGAACAGCACGGGACGGTCGCCAACGTTCACTGTCGGCCAGAAGATTCATCGGATTGGATTTCCCCGCCCTCTCAACCTGCCGGAGTCCAGTGCCACGGAATCTTTGGAGCCTGGATACATCGACCATTGCTGGATCGCCACCTCAATGGCATCACGTGAACGAGAACGAGATTGGCGTCCGCACACTCAACGTGGATTCCAATTCCGCCCGCAACCGACACCGCTGAGTATCGAGTCTTCCAGGGTGAAAAGGTCTGTACTAGTTTACCTGCCATGCGACTTTCGATTTCAGCGGTTGCAGGCTCGCCTAAACGACCTTGAAGTCTTCTTTGAGTCCGGCGATCAATTCATTCAATTCCGCAGCGGCCTGTGCGGATGGCTTCTGCTTCCCGTCGCCTATTTCAAGACGCACATGGAACCGGAGCGGCACTTTCGCTTTGGTTCTAAAATCCAGGAGTTGTGGAATCAGGTCAGCCAAGTCCTGGATTTGAGACGGCTCGAACTGGGCACTGGCGATCAGGAATCTATGTTCTGCGTCTCCACCCGTTCCACCAAGACCAGTGTCGCCACCGCCGGTCCCACCTCCAGTTGCGAACAGGGCAACTTTGATCTTCACGGTTCGGGCGGCTGGTAAATCGCACGGCCACGGGGCCGATTCATCGGCCAGTTGCGTGAAACGCGCCTGGAGCGAATTGTCGATGACGTATTTGACCGTCTTCCAGGGCAGCGTCTTGCCGGCCCTTTGCGACAAGGCGGTAGCAATCGCCAGCGCGTTCGTCTCGTCGCCGGACCACGCTTCTGACAAGTTCGCCGGCAGAATCTCGGGCACCCCGATAATCGCGGGCGGAACGGCCAGCGTCGATGCAGGGGTCAGTACTCCAGCGGGCACCGTTTCGGCCAAGAGGCTGGCAGGCCCGGAAAGCAGCCACACCTTGCTTGCCTCAACAGCCGCGATAATCGCGGCGTTCACCACGTCGGACGACGCTTTCGGCACCGGCACCGGCTCCTGGAAGCCGCCCTTGTCCACCTGGACCACGGTCGTGCCGCTGAAGTAGTCCAGCACGGTTTGGGCAGTGATTTGGTCCCCAGCCCAAAGATTCGGTAGGACCGTCGGGGCCAGTAGATCGCCGGGGATGTCGCCCAGTTCAGCGGTCTCGGGCAAGACCAATTCTAACGCCGGGTCGGCCAAGGCCGCGTCGTCGGGCCGGGTCCGCCACCAGGTGCGGAATGTCCGATCCGGTCGAGTCAGCTTGAGTACGAACGTGCCCTGGACGCAGCCCTCGACCAAAGTTTCGACGATGGCCTGAGACTTGAGCATCTTCGGCAGGTGCGGGAGCTGAGCAAATGCACCGGCAAGGTCTTTGACCCGCCGGCTTGTCTCGGCACCTTTCCATAGGTCATAAGGCCCACTGGGAAGCAGCGCGTCGGCCGTGACCGCCGTATCCTGCACTCGTGACCGAGGATCTTTCTTGATCGTCTCGAAATGTGCCTCATCGGCAACCGATATCTTGAACGCCTGCACATCGTCCTTGTCCGACACCGTCACGACGATGCAGTACGCCTGCCGAATCGCCTCGGGTATCTTCGCTTTGGCCTTGTCAATGTTGATCTTCAGCGTCTGTAAACGGGCAACATCGACCGAACCCTTCTGCTTCTTCTCCTCCTCGGTCTTTGGAATCAAGTCGTCCATGACCCTTTCCCATGCGAGGTAGTCACGCACACGGGCTTGTGCTACTTCGAGTCCGTCCCGAGCCGGCGCAAGCAGAAGCACGGCGTTGCGGAACACGCGAGGCTTGTCGAACCCCGTAGTCTCGTCGAGAAACCTCTTGGCCTCGGCACTGGGCTTTCCCGAATCGGAAGCCGCGCTGGGCGGCAGGACAGCATAGTGGAACAAACCATCGTCTTCGATGTCTTTGGGCTTGGTGGGCAGCGTATGGACCCGGACGCCCAGTGCCGAGGCTCCACTGGTAAGCGTTTTTGCTTTCTGGATCTCCTCGATCATGCGAGCCTTGACCACGTCATCGTTGATCAGTGCTGCGGCGGCTGCCTGCATCTGCGTCAGGTTCGGCCGATTGCCCAAACGCCAATCGGCGGGCAACTGTCCCTCTTTCTCCGGCAACGTCGTGTCGTCGAGCCAGTAACTGCGCCAGGCCCAACGGCCAAGTCCTTTTTCTAGTTCGATCTTGTCTGCCCGGCACGGCCCAATCAGCAGCATTAGGTCGCGGGTCTTGGCGCTACGGCCGGTCGGTTGCGAGTGCAAGAACGTCGCCATGGCGGCTTGTTCGATCTCGCGGAACTTCAGGCCCACGGATTCTGCCTGAACTTGGCGAGCGCAACCCAGTTCCGTTTCGAGGATGCCTGTCCAACGAGTTGCCTGACCGTCGTTGATGATGGTATCGGCCACCGACACCAGTTCGCGTGCTGACTCAGATAATCCATCCTGCTTGGGTGGACTGAGAAACACCGCTGGCCCGACCAGCGGCGATTGGTCCCATGCCTGGGCCTCGCGCAATGCGAGGGCAAAGGTTCGCAGTACGCCGCGGGTCTTCTGGAATCGCTCGATACCGGCGGCCCATTTGGCGTAGAACACTTCAGTCAGCTCGGGGTGGAACGGGAAACTCTTGAGGTAGCGGTCCTCGGCCGTGGCGCCCAGTTTGGCAGTCTGTTCGTCCAACGCGGCGATGCCCTTGAGCGCGGCGATCACCTGTTGCTGCCAGCTTTCCCGTTTATTGACAGACTTAGGGTCGAACAACCGGCGGCGCAACACCTCGGCCACGTCGTCCTTTTCCACGGGCTGCACGGCAGCCTCCCGCTGACGTTGAAAGATGTCGTACAAGTCGGAAACGATCTTCTTGCCAAGGCTATCGGCCTGGTCCTTGGGCTCACTGGAGAGCAGCGACGCCACGATACAGCACCGATCCACCTTGGCCGCGGCCTGAGTCAAATACTGAAAGAATGAGATTAGGATGTCCAACCAGCCCGGATCGGAGCGGACCTTCACCTTGGAGTACAGCAGAACCTCGTCGATCAGAATCAGGATGCCCAGTCCTTCTTTGAGCGGCACGGATAGCAGGTCCGTTAGAGTGTTCTCCGCCGGAGGGGTGTTGCGTTCCTCGGCTTTGCCTTCCGCGTTGAGAAGTTTCAACCCTTCGTCGCCGTTGATTTGATACGCCAGCACGCTCCACGGTTGCTTGAGCCGGCGGATGCTGCCGTCCGGGCCACGCACCTCCATGCCTGTCTCCACGTCGAGCTTGTCAAAGCACAGCGCTACCACCCTCGCCTTGGGCGGCGACTGACCGATCGTCTCGATGAACTCTCGCACGGCCGGCAGGTCTGGGAGGCTCGCCGGATCGCACACAAGATGCCGCATGGTGATCAGCGTGTGCGTCTTGCCGCCACCGTAGGTCAGTTCAAGCTGGCGCACCGCCTTGTCGTTCTTCCCGGCCAGCCGCAACACAACTTCCCGGACGAGGCTACGCAGATTGTGCGTGGGATAGGTCAGCGCGAAGAACTCCTCCGCCTTCTCATAGATCGGGCGTTTGCCGTTCTGCATCATGACCTCGTAGAGGTCGGCTGCGAACAGGTGCAAGGGCAGGTCGCCGGAAAGCAGGTCGTCGCGGAGCTTCACGACCTCATGCCACGGTTTCCAGGGGAGTTTAGCCATTGGGTAGTCCTCGTCGGGCCACTCGCTGTTCGAGGGCGTGTTTGGTTTCTAGGATTTCCCGGCGCAGCGTCTCGGCGTCGGGCAGGTCGGTCAGGTAACGAGAGGCAAAGACTTTGGCTGGCATGTGACCCATCGCGTAATGGACCACTGCGTCATCTTTGTCACTGCACAGAATGATGCCCACGGGATCGTTCTCGCTAAGCTCCATCAAGTGCTCCTTAGCGTACGTCAGGTACAAGCTCATCTGGCCAGCGTCGGCATGGGTGAACTTGCCAATCTTGAGGTCGATTACTACCAGGCAGCGGAGCCGGCGGTGGAAAAGCAGCAGGTCGACGCGATACCACTCATTTCCGACGCGAATGCGCTTCTGCCTTGCAACAAAGGTGAACCCTGCCCCCAACTCCAGTAGGAATGTTTCCAGATGCTCGATTAACGCATCCTCCAACTCGCTTTCGCTGTATTCGTCCTTGAGATTCAGGAATTCCAGCAAGTACGGATCGCGGATCTCATCCTGCACGGAGACCATGTCCTCTGGCTTGAGTCTTTGGCCTCGCGCGAGCATCGCGGCCCGGTGCTTCGACTTCGCCGCCCGCTCGAAGAACTGCGTGGCGATCTGCCGATCCAATTGCCGCACCGACCAGCCGCCGCGAATCGCCTCGCTTTCGTAGAAAAGGCGGGCGTGGGGCTTATCGACCGACAGCAAGCGAACGCAGTGCGACCAGGACAGCGGGAAAGCGCCAGCAAGGACCGTGAAACTCGATTCGGCAGACACTGACTGCCGTATTTCGGGCGGCGGCTTGGCAATCGCCCCGGCGGATTCCGCCGACGGTGTCGGCAAAATTCCGGCAGTGGGAGATTCGCCCGACAGTGTCGGGCAGATGGCCTTGGCCTCGAATGTTCCAGACGGTGTCTGGAATATCTCCCAGCCGAGGAAGAAGGCCCGCATCTGAAATAGGTTGGACTTGGAAAAGCCGCGGCCGTGTTTGGCCGTCAGATCCTTGGCCAGGGACACCAGCAGATTCTGCCCGTATTCCGCCCGGGCCTCTCCGCCCTGGTCGTGCTCGACGATCCGCCGGCCAATCTCCCAATAGGCGGCTGTAAGGATTCTGTTCACCGTCCGGGCCGACATCCGCCGGGCTTGGTCCAGGAGGTCGGAAATGTCCGTCAGCAAACCACCATAGTCCGGCTCGAACATCGGGACGATCTCCGTGGATTTGCGACGTTTGGCCATCACTCGCCCTCGCTCTCCGATGTGGACTCAATACCTGGTAGCCGCATGGTCTCGACCGGCTTGGCACCTTTCGCACCGATGTGATTACTGATGCTCTCCAAAAGCGCCCGTTCGCTATTGGTCGAAAGCTCGATCAATGACTGCACGACTCGCTTGAACAATTCGTGCCGCCGGAGGGCGTGCTGGTCCAGATACTCGTCGACCTTGTGCAGATCACCATCCTTCCACAGGTGCATCACCCGGTGGATGCGGTCGATCAACGGCACCGCCTTCCCCTGCGGCGCCTCGTGTCCCAGGCTCTTTCCCCGCCGCTGGTTCCACGTCTTGAGTTTCACCTTGCTGCCGCCAGAAGTGTCGCCCTCCGACTCGTTTGATTCCGAGTCCTCTCCTTCTGAATCGTCGTCCTCTGCGATCTCTGTGTCCTCCGCGGATTTCCCTGTTGAAACGAGAAGGTCCCATGTCTTGTCGAGGTCGGCATCCGACAGGCCGCAGGCCGTGGCGTAGAGGATGCACGCGCCGACGGGGGCGTCGTCCATGCCGAAGTCGTGACGGTGCAACAAGTAGTAGGCCGTCACCTCGTCGAGTCGATCGGCAGCCGAAAGGTCAGCCCCGCGTTCCCCCGACAAGACCTGGCCGACGATATAATCGACCACCATCCGCCGCACCTGCGTGAGGAACTCGCCTACACCCATCGTCGCGTTGGGTTCATTGGCCTTCCGCACGACAGGGTGCTTGCTGTACGCCTCTAGCGCCGGGCCGGTCGCGGCCCAAACGAAGTCGGGACCGCGGATTCCCGCATCCCAGAACTCCCGCAGCTTCACAGCGATATTCGCACGCATCTCCTCCATCACGTTGTTGTCCCATCCCGGCCGAGCCGCTGCGGGGCGTTTCTTGCAGACAAGCCAGACGGAGGAGGCTAACGCCGCCGAGGATTGAGCTCTCATCCGGGTCGCCTGCTCCGTCTGAATCGGCCAACTGCCATCGACTACAAAGCCTGCGCGAATTATTGCCGAAACCAGTGTCTCCCAGGCGTTGGGCTGTTTGTTGGCGAAAACGATCACCAACCGACCGGTAGAGTTCAAATTCGAGGCGCAACGACGGAACACTCGCTCCATTCCGTCTTCATAGGCCTTCTTCGATACAACCTGATCTCCCAAATGTCGACTAGCGTCATCAACAAGTTCGCCGTCCTGTTGCTCTGAGTTCCATTTTGGCGTGAGTGGAGAACTAAAAGCGCGATCAAATTCGGGTGACAGGCCATGTAGCTGCCGACGGAGCCAGACGTAAAAATAGTCCATTAGAACGGCGTAGCCAATTGCGTTGTAGTATGGCGGATCGGTGACAATTGCATCGAGCTGATCAGGAAGCTCGCCGGAAACAGATGAACATTGAAGTGCATGAGGTGCGGGTGACTCGATTGCCCACCGAACGAACGTGTCGAGCCCAACTGCGATCTTGCGGAGGCAAATGTCATGGCTCCCGGGTAGATCGCCGAGTGCATTTCCTTCGGCAAAGTCCCAGCTAACCGGCAGCGCGTATCGAACAAAGAGATGGTTAATGGTGGCGCGGTCGAGCTTCCACTGGGCACCGCAGTTGAAGAAATCTGCGAATCGAGACATGCTGCATGCGAGGTAGCATCTTATAGCTTCGTGCCACGTAACCGAGTAGTCGCACCTAGTGGCATCATCAATCGAAGCGCGGATTCCATTTGTCAGAGCCGCGAGGGCTATCAGTTGCCTTTCGGTGAAGAGCTTGGAAAACTGGTCAATCCCGTACTGGACGCACCACGTATTCCGTTTGGCGTCCTCGACGAGATGCTCTAGAGGCACTCCAAAGGGCACTGCTTGGAATGCGGCTTCAACGTCCGACCATGTTGGGTTGCAGACTGCGCGTTCAAGGTCTGAGGGAGGGCGGAATTCCTTGAGCTTTGGTCCCGATGTGGCCACAGACGTAAGTAGCCGGCCAAGTCGGCCGGCCTTACCCTCCACCTGGAGATCCTCGAGGGTCATGATCGCCTTGCAGCACGTGCAACGTACCCCCGACCGAGACATGGTACCTTCCCCAATACGTTTATCATGCTCGCGCCGTTGCGCATTGTTGCCGCCCGCCTTCGGAATCGACTCCTCGATGGTAAATGAGACGCTCGACAGGTCTGTCGTCGGCTGCAGTTGTAGCAATACGCGCTGAGCGTTCGTTCGGGCGATCCATCGTGTTTTGAGCAATGGCACTACTGCGCGGCAGTTCTTGCACATGACCGTGCGCGCCCACAGGTAGGCGACCGTCGGCTTGGCAATCCAGCGAGGGTTACGCTTGTCGCTCAGGTAGTCTGCCGTGAACTCGGCGTTGAGTGAGTCGATGTCCGGTGTGCCATCGTCCTTCACCGGCACCAGTCGCATTGGCTGATGCTCATATGCGATATGATCCTTCTTCAGCGGCTCAAAGTCGGCGTAGGTCGGGTAGTACTGGGCCAGCTCCCGCCGCGCGCGATCGAGCACCCACTGCCCCCAAACGCGGACATGCCAAGCCAAGTCGGCGTGAAGTTCATCTGCTTCATCGCCATCCTGTTGAAACTGAAAGCTCCCTTGTTCGGACTTTCGGTTGAGTTTCGGCTTTTTCTTCAAACGGTCGTGTAATCGCTTGATCGCGGCCTTGATCTCCGCCTTACCGTAGCCCTTGGCCTTCTTGAAAAAGTCGGCCATGAAGGCATCGTTGTGGAGGATGAACTCGGGTAGTGGGCGGGTCTGGCCAGCGAGCTTCTGCGGGTACTCGAGGGTGCATTTGAGGATGAACCACGCGACGGGGTTGATGTCCACGGCCGTGGCCTCGCAGCCCAATCGCATGGCCTCCAGTGGGATGGCGCCGCCGCCGGCGAACGGGTCGAGTACCTTGGGGGCTCGGCCGCCGTATGCCTTCTTGATTTCGTCACGAAACCACTGGAGCGTCTCGGCGTTCTCCGTTTCTCGCCCCCAGTGCAGGATTCCACCTTCCGTTTCTTCCTTGACTCGCTCGACGGTCTGCCCGTTGGGCATTTTCTTGCGTTCGACCTTCTTGACGACCTTCCCGGCGATCTTCTCGCACAGTTCACGTCGTTTCTCGGCATCGCCCGGGTCCGGCAGCAACGTGGCGATCAACGCCGCCCGACACGCCGCCAATGGCCGCCGTGCCGGCCAGATATGGAGCGTGGAAATATGCCCGTGGCGGACGTTCTTCTCGTGGACCGAGTCCAACGATGCCTGCTTGAGCGGGAACGCGTATTCGATCAATCGGGGAAAATCTGTCATGGTGTACCCTAAGTTGGCAATCGGTACCAAGGACCCGGATGGTTATGAATCCGCTCGAATCTGATTCATTACCTCAGTCACAAATTTGGAACGTCCGTTTGCGTATCGATTGCCTTTGTGAATATACCAGCCGGACCACAGGAGATGGACTTCATGCCGTGCCCGTGTCATGGCGACATAGAACAATCGTCTCGCCTCCTTTTCCTGGTTCGGAGTAACCTTGTAGTAAGGAAGGCGACCCTGCTCTAGTCCGAGCATGATCACGACGTCGTATTCAAGCCCTTTGGCGCTGTGGATAGTCGTCAGGTTCAAGCGGTCTGGTGAACCACGCTGTCCGCCGAAGTCGGCCACGGTGTATTCGGCGAGTGGCTTACCGTCCTTGCTCGCATCGTGCAAGGCCTTAATCGCCTCGGCCTCATCGGCTAGAGTTGGATCGTTCTTGATCCGGGAGTACAGTCCTTGTCTGGCAAATGTGACGAGCCAGTCGAGAAGTCGCATGTCCGGGTTCCGGTTGCCGAAGAGAAACCTCACCAATTCACGTCGGCATGCGATAATCTCCGAGTCTTTCGTTAATGAAGGGTTGAAACGGCTCCAGTTTCGCAGGAGAGCTGAGAGCCTAGGATCACCCAATTTCCAACCCCCGCCACACCAACTCGCGCTGTCCTCAAGCCAGGAGACGGCGGGTGTCCGCTGGTATGGGGTGCCCTGGTCGAATCTTACATACTCGATGCCGGCGGCCTCGACCGCCGACGCGACGGTACCTCCGTCGTATTGGTTTAGGTACAGGATACCGATATCACCAAGTTTGCGGCCTTTGCGACGTTCCAATGCCTCGGGAACGATCGTCCGCACCGCGAGGGCAACCTGTTCGTCGCAGCCGTTGCGGCAATGGTAATCCTGGACAACCCCTTCGTGGTCTTCCGCGGATTCGAAGTCGCGGTTCTCAGCCAATGCGGTAGTGGACGCCACGATGATCGACGCCCCGCAGCGATAATTCAGTCGTAGGCGCGCAACCTCGACATCTTTGCGCTGCGCCAGCTCATTCATAAGAGCGGGACGTGCCCCCGTGAAACCGTAAATGGACTGATCGGGATCGCCAACGGCAAAGAGTCGCATGCCACAGTCGAAGCAGAGATGGATGACGATCTGATGCAGCGGGATGCCTAAGTCCTGATACTCATCTACGACCAGTATCGGGTACTTGGCTCGGAGCGCTCTGCAAACCCAAGGATGCGCTTTGATCAGAGCGAGCCCGGCCAAAGCCATCCCGTCAAAATCAATCTTGCCCGCATCTGTCAGCAACTGCTCGTACTTCACGACCAGAGGGGCGTAGCGGTCGTTGCCAGTCCATTCTGCTGAAGTTCGATCTAAGACCGTTCGCCTGAACTCGTCGAATGGCGTGCGGATATATTGCGGATTCTCGTTCCCAAGAACGGAATCGACAGCAGTGGCAAATACGCGTTCCTGGTCGCTCGGCGGTGCCACCGAAATCGGATCAGGCAAGGCGAAGCCAGCGAGCTTGGCGTATGGGATCACAACCTCCCGAAAGCAGAACGAGTGAACCGTGCCGATGAATGCGCGAGCCCCCTCTTCGATACCAAACCTACCCAAACGCCTTTTCAGTTCTTTAACGCATTGGTTGTTGTACGTGATGCAGGCGACCCCACGAGGGGGCCGAACATCCTCAACTAGCATTCGCGCCATTTTCGTCGTAAGGACTTTGGTCTTGCCGCTTCCGGGGCCCGCCAACACCACACAATGCCCGCGCGACTCGTAAGCGGCCCACTGGCGGTCATTCCGCCGCAGGTCCTCTGCTGCCGATAGATAGCTGGGCATCGAGTTATCGGGTGACATATTTGAGGGCCTTCAGAATGTAGTCGGGGCATTGCTTACACTTAGACCCAGCAATGTACGCGGCAAGTCTCTGGGCAAAACGGCCCTTCCCAACGTAAGCGATGTCGCTTAGAAACTTCTCTTCATCCTCCAGCGTCTTCTCTTCGGCCCGCTTCTTCGCTCTCTCGACAGCGACCTTCACTGGGCACAACTCTTCCATCGCGCGGGCAATGCTCCAGTAGTACCCGCACCGGAAGAGATCAACTTCAATCGTATGATCGTTCAGATAGATCCCATTGGCTTCGGCCTGTGCCAGGCGATCCACTGGTTTCTTGGGGATGGCATCATCGCCTAACATGACGGGGAGAATCTGATTTGCGACGCGATCCTCCCCCAGTGAGACGTCGTCTTTCTGTGGATCGAAATCCGTCATCACGGCAAGTGGTACATTGAGGCCATTCGGCCCAAAGAACTTGACGTAGGGCACGAAGTTCGTCCCCGCGACGGAGCATACCGAAATTCCCAACGAGTCCAGGTCATAGCCCGCCCTTGCGGCGAGGACTGGGACGAGAAACTCTTCGGCATCGCCTTCTACCAGCAGAATTCCCCGAGCGAAGAGGCCCTCCGCCCGGGAGACATCGAGGTAACGTTCAATGTCATCCCGTTCCTGGACGGTCAGTGTGATCGCAGCCCCGGAGACACCCACCGTTGCATTATCTGCAGGGTCCTTCCGAAGGAGGATCAACGAATCGACTGGAGTCACGCTGGCAATGTAGGGGGAATGAGTGGTCAGAACGTGCGTGACTCGATCTGGCTCTTCGACGTCACCGGAACTGGCTGGCTGACGGGGACGCAGGTAGCTTCGGTATACGAGTCGTTGAAGATGGGGGTGCAGATGGGCTTCCGGCTCCTCTATGCTGAAGAACGTGTGTTCTCGGCTTCCCTCGTCAACAAGCGAGTCGAGTTCAAGCGACCGCAATGCTAGGTACAGGACGTTGGCCGTTCCCAAACTGGCTTCCGAGATATCCCGCCTCTTGCCATCAAGAAGTAGTCGCAGTGCTCGCAGGAGTTTGTCAGGATCAGCCGGAGCAAACCCCAAAGCGGTCTCAACTGCGTGCCCTGCCCCCACCATTTCCTTCAGCTTGTCGTTGATTCTGACCGCCAGGTCTTTGATCGGCTCCAAATCCGCAACTCTATCCGTTTCCTTCGATACGCGGTCTGCAAGACCCTTCAGCTCTAACGGCGCGACATCCAACTTCGCCCGATCAATGAGCGGCTTGAGTGGCGATTTTGTCCATCGCGCCAGATCTCCTTCAGCGTCTCGCAGCGCCTGAAGCGATTCCATCGGTATCCGCTTGCGAACGTCATAGCCGATACGATTTTCCGGCCGGTCGCCACCGTAGACCAGGAACTCAAAGTCGTCATCCTTGCTCGGGGCGCGGTTCAGCCCCGGGATGGGGCCGAATTCGTAGGCCAAGCGAGCGACCATTGGCTCTGGTTGGACAAGATGTTCAGCCAGAACAGCCAAGTGACCCTCGTTGTCCTCAAAGTCCGCGATGTCAATCGAGATCTTGATCTTGACGTCCAGCTCCAGGGGCCGCGGGATGCCGTCCCAGATATCGTCGACTCGAAGTTGACGCGCGCTATCGGGTAACGCAGGATCGAGGACCAGCCTCAAGGCGCAAAGAAGATTAGACTTGCCGATTTGGTTCTCACCGAATATCACGGCGGACCGCCCCACCTCCAGATCGAGTAGATGGAAGTTACGGAAGTTCTCGATATGAATGTGGGAAATTCTCATGGTATTAGTCGATCGACGCCCCCATGACTTGTGATGCGCTGATAAGCACGCTGCCCTTGGCCTTGGCCAGCAGCGTGCCGAACGGATCCTGGACTCGTGCCAGACGAGGCGCTGGTGTGGCACAGTCGTAGACGGCGTAAAGCCAGTAACCGTCTCGCAGGTTGGCGGCCCGGGCCCACTCGTTGGAGCTGACCTCCACGTCGCCGCTGCCAGCGCGGCCTTTGACCTCGATGGCCCGACGCTCACCCGCCGGCCGAATTGACAGCAGGTCGAAGCCGGGGTTGTCGGCCAGGCCGGCCGCCCGGGCCAGGTCAGGTGTGTGAACGTCCTTAACGACGGCCCCGTCCGCCTCCTCGTAGGCACGGGTTATGTCCATCGCCACCTTTTCCACCTCGGCGTCATGCCGCTTCAGGTCTTCCGGGTTTGTCGACGGCACAATTAGGGCATGGGCCAGGAAGGTGAGATGGCCGGGGGCGATCAATTCAGGCTCGCGGCGGATCGTGGCCAGGGCCATCGTCCGCCGCTGAGTAAGGGACCGCTGTTGCTCCTTGATGTCCTTAAGCACCTTGGCGGCAGCCGCATTCCCGCTGCGGGCCTTCTCCGACAGCTTGACGCGCGCGGTGGCAAGTTCCGCCTCCTGGAAGTCGAACCCGCGTTGGACGAACTGCTCGCGCTCGGGCAACGTCCCCATCAGTGCCTGGCGACGCTCCATCGCCATGCTGCGGGCGACGCGTTCGATTATGAACGCCTCGGCTTGGCCCCTGAGTTGTTCCGCGATCAGAGCTAGCCGCTGTGCCGCTGGCGGCAGGCCTCGCCCGCCGTTGAGCAGCAGCAGGTGTTCGACCGGGCACAGAACAACCTCGGCCCCCTCAAACTGCTTGACGCCCACGAGTCGGCAGTCCAGCACCTCCTCGCTGGTTAGGTCGGGCATTTCCGGGTCAGCCTGCCGCACAACGCTGATAAGTGCCAGGTGGAACAAGTACGGCTTGTCCACGGTGGGATCGATAAACACCGCGCCGCGAAGTGCCTGGTCGTCAAGCCGATCGCTGACCATGGCGCGAAACCGCTCGAAGACAGGCTCGCCCGGGTGGACCCAGATCGCCTGATCCTTTTTCTCCGGCCGGACAAAAGTCAGGCAATTCCGTTGTGTGGCCGGATAGATTTCCAGCGTGTGAACCAACGGATCGACCGCACCGCCAGTTTCAGGGCGGAAGGAGAAGCAGCTGTCGAGGTTGCCGTCCAATTGGATACCAACCAGCGGTGCGGCATTTTCAACGAACTGGCGCACGTAGCCAGGAAGCAGACGGCAGTAGGCCTCCTGTTCCAGATCATCTCGCAGGCGGGGGAGTTGGCGGGCGACGTCACCGCCGTCACCGAAAAGCATTTTCTCTTGGGCGGCCAGCGCCACGACCTGCTCCTGGGTTAGCCGGCCCTCCAACTCGTGCGCCACGGTCTCGGCACCTTCCAGGACCGCCTGCTCCATATACAGCTTCAGGGATACGCCCTCGAAGAGCCGGCCGATGGAGTCGAATACCTTTTCGGTGCCAAGGCTGTCGCGGATCGTCTCCAGCTTGTTCAGCAGCGTCTGGATGACCAAGCCCTCGCGGGTCTTCGGGGCGACCAGATTGACAATCTGTACGGGGTCATGCTTCTGGCCGTAGCGGTGGATGCGGCCCATGCGCTGCTCAAGCCGAGCCGGGTTCCACGGCACGTCGAAGTTGATCATGATCCAGCAGAACTGAAGATTGATGCCTTCGGCCGCGGCGTCGGTGCAGATCATGAAACGTGCGCCACCGTCGTCCTGGGACAGGCGGAACCGCTCGACCTGTATCTGGCGATCCTTGTAGTCCATGCCGCCGTGGATGTGGGCGATCTGGCCTGTGTAGCCCATGCCGCCGAGTCGGTGGATGAGGTAGTCGAGCGTATCGCGATGCTCGGTGAAAATGATGAATTTCTCACCAACGAACTTCGGGCCAGTGAGTACCTCGCGGAGTTTGTCGAATTTCGACTCGGCCCCCATCGTGTTGACTTTCCGCGCCAGGTCGCGGAGATTCATGACCAATTCACGCTCAACAATCAGATCGGTCAACGAGGCGGCGATAACACCAGCCAACAAACGCTCCTCGGAGACTTCGCCTTCCTCGCGTCCATCAACCGTGCCTTCCTCGTCGGCCGTCTTTGTGTCCAGAACGTCATCGTCCTCGGCCATCCGGCGCTGAAGGATGAGGATCTGTTCCTCGGTGAGCTTACCCTCCTGCACTTGCCGGATCAGGTCGGTGAGTTTCTCGATGCGACGCTCGAATGACCGCAGCAGGGCGTAGGTCGAACTGGCCAAGCGGCGCTGTAAAACGCTCATTGCCAGGCGTGCCGCCGAACGGTTCAGCAGCTTGGCCCGGTTGTAGACATGCCGCATGTAGTCGGTCGTCTCATCATAAAGCGTTTGCTCGCTGATAGGCCCCTGCGTCAGGTCGTAGCCCAAGGTGTCGGAAATACGCTTGGGATACAACGGTTTGCCGTTGAGATGGACCATTTCCTCCTTCGTGCGGCGGATGAAATGGTTCACGCGTCGCTCAGACGGATACGCGTCAAACGCCTCGGGCGTCGAGAGGACCTCCGGCTCCAGCAGATGCCAGAGGGCGTAGTACGGGTAGTCCTTGCCCTGGTGCGGCGTGGCCGTGAGCAAGAGCAGATGGTGCGCGGCCCACGGTAGCGACCACGCCTCGTCCAAACCGCCGACGCCAGCCAGGGCCTCGGCCAACCGATAGCGATCGGTTTTGCGGACGCGCAGGTCGCTACCACGATCCGCCGACAGCTTGTGGGCCTCGTCGAAGATCACCAAATCGTAGGGCACGACGCCTGGCTCTCTCAGACGCGAGAACATCTTCGCCCCCGCCAGCGTGTCGACGCTGATGATGATGCAGTCGCTATCGTCGCCCATGAACGGGTTCGAGTTCTTGGCATCAGCCCCCGTGACAATCCGGAACTGAAGACTAAACAGAGTCGCGAGCTCGCTTTTCCAGTTTCCGATCAGTCCCGCCGGCGCGACGATCAACACTCGCTTAATTAGGCGCCGGGCCTTGCTTTAACGGAGGTTGAGGCCCGACGTGATGGTCTTGCCCGCGCCGGCATCGTCGGCAAGCAGGAACCGCAGCGGGGATTGCTTCAGCATGTGCTCGTATACTGCGATCCGTTGATGCGGCAACGGGTCGATCTGTGAGACCTCGGTGGCAAAGACTGGGTTGAACATGTGGCCGAAGCTGAGTCGCTCACCCTCGGCGAGGACGCGGACCACATTAGGCGAACGCGTAAAGTCGATTCGCGGAGGCCCGACGGGTTCGACCTGAACGTCGGCGCCGGCTGAATCCTCTTCGTCGAAATTCAGTATTTGCGACCATGCTAGCGGTGATGGCTTGGTCTGCTCATTCTCCCACCGATTAACCGTGACGAATGACACGCCCAGTCGTGCCGCTAACTCAGCTTGTGTGAGTCCGAGCCGGCTGCGGAACTGTTTGATCCGTGCCGGGTAGTCAGATGGGATATCGACTGAAGAACCGGGGTTGGTTGGCATGGGCCACCCCACTTGTGCGCTACGCATGGGAGGAAGTAGTGCGATTATATCAAGTGTTAAGTTGGTACCAAGCAGTGTCACGCGATAAAATCTCAGAAACTCGCCGGCCGACACGGTACCCTTCTGTGGTTAGGGTTTCTCGTGACTGGCGATAACTCAACCACCCCCCACAAGGCTAGAACCTCTGTGACGTGCTTGGTAAGCCGCTTTTCCAGTTAGCCGTTGGTCGGATTGAGGTACTAACCGACCACGTCCGCCGCCGACCAACAGGATGGGTCAAATGCCGAATGCACGACCCCTGACTGTTCGGTTTGCGGGAGGCGATTACCGATCCACCGGTAAGTCATGCATCAACTGGCCGGTCCCTCGGATCAGAGTGGCACGGTATATGATCGATCGGACCTCGATTTCGAGCCGATGCCCAGGATGCTCGGATTCAAACCGTCGCAGAGGTGGTGGAATCAGAGCCGATCGTATTTCCGACAGTGCCGAATGGGACGTATGGACTTGCTCGGTTGGCCATGAATTTAGCGTGGATTCCGGCCAGGTGCTCTGCCGCCTTGTCTCTGCCCAAGTGAATGAGTTGATCCACTACATCGACGCAGTCAAGCTTCCACGATTCGTTTGGCAAATCGAAGTCCACCCGGTGGTATCGATCACCCAAGATATAGCTACTCTGAAAATGGACGCCTTGGGCCTGCGACACCGACACCAGTTCAAGCAGCGGCGCCAGCCACCAGGCGATACCCCCGCCGCCCGCCGGTGGTTTTGCGAAGTAAGACGCCCGGCCGGTACCCATTGAGAGTACCGTAATGGAGTCCAGGGGAACGCCCCTGTCGATTTCCGGACGGTGGCAACCCGTGCCGATTCGGAGTGCCTCGGCAACAGCGACCATCGTTGGGTTGTTTGCCCAAACTCCGCCATCCACGTACGCGCTCCCCACTCCGAAGGTGGCGTGAGGAAAGTACGTTGGCGCTGCCGTTGTCGCAAGGATAACATCGACGACGCGGAACCGCCGATCTCGTACGAGATTCGGCAAATGGGGCGTCTTGAACACTACTGTCTGACCCTTGGTCAAGTCTACTGATGGAATCACGGTTCGGCAGCAACACAAATCCTCCATTGTGCGGTCACCAAAGACATCCTGGAGCGAGTCCTGAAGCGGCCCCGATTCGTACTTTGGCCTCCACAGCCAATCCTCGTCGATGCCGGACTTGCGAAGGCAGCGGTTCGCCAGCCAAGTTCGGCATTTTGCGATGCGTGTCCTCCACTGTTCCGGACGAACGAAAATTGCCGGTCCACGCTCCCGATAGAATTGCACGATGCGTGCCGCCGGTTCGCCGGCGGCTAAGGCGGCCGCGATAATCCCACCGGTCGACGTTCCCGCGATAAGATCGAAGTGGTCGCAGATGCGGCAGTTGGTCCGCTCTTCGATATCGGCAAGGAACGCGGCGGTGAATGCCCCACGGATGCCGCCGCCATCGAGACTTAGAATCCGGAAACCGTTTTGCTCGTCAACTGTGCTTGACATTTCGCGTTCGTCCATACTCCTCACGCTCCTTTCGAATAGTCGGCTTGGTGTCCGGTTCAATGCCTCCGCCGAGCCACTCGCCCGTCGCGTGCCACACCTCGTAGAAGTAGAGCCATAGTGAGGTCCAGGGCACGATTGTCACTGCGATCGGCTTCTCCGGTGTCCACTCGCCAGTACCTGGTAGATACAGGCAAAGGCGATCTTGCTCGTACATGTGCGGAATTCGGCCGCTTTCCTCCCGAGGCTGAAGCTCCGGATTCAGAACTCGCGCGATCGGCGTGCCGCCGGCCTGATATGCCACTTTCACGTGATAGGTCGCGCAGAGCTCTCCTGGGCATAGGCCCCCTACGCACGTCAACACCCCCTCACGGATTCGCGTGGTGAAATTCGGCCACCACATGCGCATGTACGCGAGCTGCTCATGAAGTCCGATCGCTCTGACCCGCATTTCCGTCCTCTCCGAAGAATGTATTCGGGCGAACAAGCAACCCGCCGCCCGCGGCCATCGTTCCTAATTCGCCATTACCGGGTCGCACACCTAGAACGCGTTGTTCACGCGGCTGAATCACCCGTCGCTGCGTTAGCTCCTTCACTGCCCATTGAACAGGCGCTTCGTCAAACAAATCCGCGAGCTCGTCCTCGATCTCCGGTAGGCCCCGGGTGCGGAGCAGTCGCTCCCAACGGTCCCGGAACGCGGTGACCGAGTTGACAAAGGCTTGAAAACTCTTGGGGTTGTCCTCCCACTTCTCACAGATGTCTTCCTTGTCGTTGCGAGGGTTCTTGAGGCATATCGGTTGGCCGCTTTCGACCCAAGCCACCGTGCTTTCCAGAATGTCCCGTAATGCGTCGGTGCATAATCCGTCGCCTCGGTAGAGGTGTGCGCTCAAGGTGGTAAGGATGATCGACGGAGGAGCCAACTTGGGCCGGTCCTTGAATTCGACGTCGCGCCAGCGCTTGAACAGCTGCACGCTCCGCTTCAGCGCAGGCTTCGCATGAACAGGCTCCTGCGCCGGCACGGGATCCACCTGCGCCGCCGCGTATCTTTCCATCAGTACCGGCTGTACGCAACGCTCCTCAAACCATTCGGCGTAACCCTGCGGATTGCTTGGTTTCCACTCGTCATTTTCCGGATGGTCCAGAGAAAGGTCCGCGTCGAGATCCGGAATGAGGATGCATGTCCCGCCCGTCTCCGGGTCTGGCACTGCTGGCACAATGTCCAGGTGGAAGTCCCCGCTATACTCAAGGCGAACACACCGCGGCAGTCGTTTCATCATCGGCCGGTAGACGCCGCTGTCCCACATCCGGTCCCAAATGAGTCCGTAAACGGCGCCCGGGTGTGATGGCTCCCTGATGTCAAGCTGACAGACCACGTCTAAATCGAACTCGGCTTGGAGAAGTGGCTTAGTCGTCGTTCCCAGCAGCAAGGATCCTTGGGGGTAGATGTACGGACTGAGCAATCTCACGGGGCTTCCGTCTTTGGACAACCATGCGGACACGGCACCATAGTGGTCCACGGCGGCACCGTGTTGGCTTGGTAGGAGCTGAATGCGAATGCAGATGAGTTCGAGCAAGGCATCCAACGTATGGTTAACGGACGCAGTGACCAACTTCGACATTGGGACCCTCCTGAAACGGACCGTGTGTGACGTCGCCGGTTGTCGCGACCGGCTCGTAAAGCTCGTTTCGCAAAATGACTTGAAACAAGATTATTGGCTCCTTGCCATGCTTAGCCGGCCACCAAATGCACATCCCGCGCCGAACGTTTGAGGCCACGATATCCCGAGCTATTTTGCGGGTTTCTTGGCATCAGACAGATTCACCTGGCAAATGCAACTCAGACTTGAGGGCACATTCCGGCTGCAGTGGCAGGCACTCTGACGCGATGTCATGTGGACGTAGTAGTCGTGTACTCCCATGGCGGGAGTACACCAGCAAGTTCCGGTGGTCGCCTTCGAGGATACCTAAACGCTTGGTCAGAATGTGTCCAACCTGACGAAATTATCTTTGGGCCTGGCCCAATATTCTGCCATTGCTTTCGCCAGTTCGCGGCATCAGGGACGCGCACACAATTCCGGGTGCGGGAGCCAACGCAGGAACTAGCCCAGAGTTTGTCAGCTGGTTGTGTGCCAACCTGGCGCAAGGACATGCACCACATCAGCGTGGAATTCACGCAGTAGCGCCGCGACACTTAACGAGCTCAGGTGCTCTGATGCCGCCGGCAATGCACTGCTTGGAACTTCTGAAGGTCACACGCCGGGTGCCGCTGAAAAAGCAACAGGTCAGCGCGTTTGATTAACTGATATTGATAACTTGTGAGAACCTCGACAGCGGTGACTCTGGACTCGGCTGCGTGCCGGTATCCCGTGCAAATACTCCCTATCGCTATGGTTCATCCGACGGACATGTCGATCGGGAGTCACGGCTGCAAGAGGTCTCACTGATCGCGCCGCCAGGCAATTAACGCCTTGCGGCAAGGCGGCCGCTGGCGATTAGCGGCCTTTTGGCTGACGCGGCGACGAAGCGGGCTTCGCGACCGGAGCAGGTTGTTTTTGACTTACAACCGGCTTCTTGACCGATTCCACCTTGTGGTGGGCACCATTTGTCATGACTGCGGTCCTTTCTTTGGCTAGGGGTTTCGGGAATTAAGTAATTGCTGGGTGCGTGCATAATATTTCCGCAGTGTGTCGCGCGAACCGGCCAGCAGGATCAGCTCCAATAGCACGAACCCGCACATCGTAGCAACGAAGTGCGGTGGTGCTGTAGCTTCGCACGTCAGTCGCGCACAGAACGCGAACGCCGCGGCGCAAAACATGTTCGAATAGAACTGATAATACCGGTAGTGGTTTTCTATCAGCGTGAGGTAGCCTTGGAGCTTGTCCTCCAAGTGGGCGAACTTCCAGACAGGAGGCACGATCCCCGTCGCGTGATGTAGCTGGTCCAAAAGGGCCCATCGTACCGCGCTCACAGTGACGCCGGCCGCCAACGACGCCAGCGTGACGTACATGAACCCGGCCACCGTTGGCGCATCGTGCTGTGACGCGGTGATCCAGGACGCGACCGTCGGCGAGAAATCGCTCATACCCCAGAGCGCCACGAATCCGGGCAGCAGGTACGCGATGATCAAGCCGAAGTTCTGATTGGAGAGCGTACTCATGGCCGCTCGTCGCCGCGATTACGGCCGGCCGGTTGCTGCCACAAAGGAGCCGTCTGGTGGATTTGCATGTGGTGTACATGTGTGCATCTAGTGTACCGGCTACGTGTCATCTGTCAAACACCTTCTTCCGAAATTCTCTCCATTACGCTCCCGAGGCTTTCGCGGTGCTTCCGGTGCCGTGTGGTATGGCCTCGCTGGTGCCAAACGGCCGGACAATCCGTCGTCGATAACGTAGCGCCGAGAAGCCCACCGGTTCCAAGTGGGCCGTTTCCCGCCGCCGGTTGATATAGCGAATGAGGTTCAACAGTTGCTGACGTACCGGTGCATACGGTTCGAAGGGCAGATCGGTAAGCTCGGCCGCCAGTCGGTCGACTGTGCGGTGTAGGGCTATGTCCTCGAAGTACGCCTTGAGCCCCTTGTAGCATTCGGCTTCGATTCGGACCCGCACTCGCCACTTCGGGTCACGCACAGCCGGTCCGCGCTCCTTCGGTGTCCGCAGAAAACCGCCTTGGGCCACGGAGATTGAGTACCCCTCGAACTTGATGGGAATCCGCCGGGCATCACGGATGTTCTGCCCTTCGTCGTCATAGAACGGGTGAAACCCGTGAGTTGCCAGGAGCAGAAACCGCCGTTGGTATCGGATGTAGTGGACGTTGGCGATTCCGACCGCCTTGCGCCTGGCCCGCGAAGTCCGCGAAAGGCCGATGCCGTACTTCGTGGTTAGCTTCTCGTCGACTCCGGTCGGATCCTTACCCGGCGGGACGAAACCCGAGACGTAAAACCAGTACCCATGCGGCAGGTAACAACTGACCAATTGCTGGACGAACCCAGCCACCGAAGTGGCGACACAACGATACTCCATGCATGCTCATCGGACCACCGAGGCAAGTTGCTTCACCCGACCGACAACAGTTCGAGAATGGGGTTGTTCTCGGCCAACCCCCAGCCACTCAAAGTACAAAAAAAACCTTCCCCCGCACTGAAACCACCCCCCCAGGTACAAAATGGGCAGCGGTCCCAGGCGCAGACTGCATTGGCGCAGGGAACCTCGGCCAGCGGACGCTTGGCGCGGTCGCTACTGTATTCCACAGTGCGACCGCGCCAATTCATAGGCGTTCCGCTATAAAAACCAAAAAACCTCCAGAAAAACGGGCGCGTGCTCGGCACGCACCGCATGTTGATCGCCGGCCGCTACCACAGACGACACCTCTCCCGAGGCGCCGCCTGTGGCCGCTACCGCATCCATCACAGATGGCGACTGAAAGCGAGTCCCAGCCGCCCGACCTCTCGATTGGCTCATGATTCCGATGACAGCAAACAGAACACCCCCAGCACATCGCTTGGGATCATCGGTTCGCTTTCGCATCGGAACCAAGATTGGCCAGTCAGCCCTTTCGTTGTGGCTTACTCGACCGCCCAGCCGACGGTTGTCAGCTGTGGGCGCATCCAGAAGTGCCCGGCACCACCCGTAGCACACCAGCGGGCCGCGACTGCCTTGCCGCGAACACCGTCCAGGCGGAAGCATAGTCGAAACCATGCCCCGGCCCAGCTTCTACTCAGGCCCCACTCCCAGACTTCAGCGTTTGAAGCACCTGTCCGACCAAAGACAGGCACCGGCCACCAGTACCGGCCACTGAAGTCCTTCCTGCGTTAATCATGTCCTTCGCATCTTGGGTCACGTGGCTAGAGGGTGTTATCCCTCGGGCGTGTGACCGTATGTGCGGGCTCCCGCCCGCCATAGTTTCAGCCAATTGGCGAGACCGCCAGAATTGGCCATTTCAGGGGTCAGAATACAGAAGCTACCCCTTACCCTTCGACCACCGCTTTTCGCCGCTCCTGAGGCCAATTCCTGGCTCTCAAACAGCGTTTTCGGCAGCGTCTCCCAAGACACTTACCGGCAAGCCCTTTTTGAGGTTGGGCCTTTCATGGTTGAGCTTTTCACGGCTGCGGGATTTGCCCGCAGTCCCCGAGCGCGGTCAACGCCCGGCTCCGGCTGTCACCAGCCGAAGGCTCCCCACGCCGGCGCACGTTCAGCGGACCTGTCGTTACCGACAGGCCCGAAGCCCGTGGGCGGATTTGCGGCCCTATGGCCGCGCACCGACTTCGCGACATGACGGCCCCGATGCCCATGCATCGGGGTGTTTCCGCATCGCCCCCATTCCACGTGCCGGCGCAAAGACGCCGGCACGGGAGCAAATCGCTATCGGATCGAACGCTGAGATTGATCTCTGACCTACAAAGTCAGAGGGTTTACTTCAACGAGCCTCCGTCGAGCACGGACAAGCCACTCTCGTGGCATCCGGCTCTACTGGCACAGCACATGATGGTTGGTGAGACCATCCCCTTAGCCTGTTGGTCGCAGGTTTACCGGGTATGCTGCCCAATCGAGAGGTCGCACGCGGCACGTTAGCGCCACCGACGACCGCAGAACGGTGTTCTGCACCGAGGAGAATAGCTCACTCGAGCAGATAAAGCACGCACTGGTTTGTGCATGTAGGCTGGGCGACAATCAGGGTGGCTCGTGACGATGTCCGGAACTACTCCCATTCAACCTGTTGGAATCATTTGCTGCCTACGCAGATGCTGCTCGATGATGACTTCGCGGTACTCCTGGGCTAATGCGGCCTTATCGGACGCGATGGCGCGCTGGTATCCCGCCGCCGCGACACCACGGGCATGCAAGATGGCTTCGTCCTCCAGTTCCGCACGTTCGGACGTGGAGAGCCGCGCGAGGTACCCAGCCACGGGTGAACGGTCTTCAGCGCGGGCTTTGGTCACAACGCCAGAATTCAACGAAACAGTAAGTGCATTCCGTACGTCTCGCTCAGAAGACCGTCGAGATACAGGGCTCGACGCCTCAGGGCGAAAGTCGGGTGGAATCGCGTAATCTGCGCGAATCGACTGGACTAGAAATCCCGCCGGACTCCGCGAAATCCGCCGGTCACGTTTCTGCCTCAGAGCGTCGAACACGGCGATCTTACCTTCAACCATCTCGGCCGCGTGGTCCCGCACGAGCTGCGTGGCAGTCGAGGCGGTCACGCCTCGTTCGACGAGCCGTCGCTCCAGATCAGACACCGGGCCTGTCCGCCGTCGCTGTCTTTGCACCTTGGGAGTACGTGCGAAGATGACCTCCCATAACCCGCGCCGCACGCGGTGAAATCGCTCTTTGGTTGGTAGCGGAATCAAGTATCCGGCTTGCTCCAGCTCCGCAATCGCGGGACTCAACCGCCGCTTGAGTTGCGCCGCGTCGTAGCCACGGCTCAAACCAATGTGTTCACACGCGAAAACCTGCAGCTTGAATCGTAGCGAGCTGGAGAAGTGAAACCGCTTGTCAAGGAAGCGATAGATCCGTTTCGCAGTGGCGAGTTTCAGCCGACGGTAGAAATCCAGGTCAAGCTGCTTGAGAAATCCCGCCTGGAAGCTGCGGAAGACCATTTCGTTCCATGTGAAAGAGGACAGGTACGCAGCGTGCGGAGCGGTAGGCCCCACTTCCGCTTTCGGCCGACGATAGAGGATCAGATCGTCGAGCAAGTGAAAATGGGCATCCACCCACCGTTTCCGACTTTTGTCCCACCAGGCGTTCTCGTAGTAGAGCGTGACGCCGAGCCATCGCTTGAGCGATCGTTCCAGTCGAGTGTAGCTGCGACCTTCATCTCGCCAGCCGAGGATTCGAATCAATTGGTACCGAGTGAAAGGGACCCGCCGTTCGACAAAATTGGTCGCTTTGCTGACCTGTACCAAGCCAAGGATCACTTCGTCGTCGATGGCCGTGGGAAGCCCATATTTGTCGGAGGCCGAAATCGTCAACCGTCGGATGCGATGTTGGGCCTGACCGCGATCCCAGATACGGTCCTCGAATACCAGTGTCTTGCATCCGCTGGGAGCCCGATCCGCCAGTGTGGCAAGTGGGAACTCAGCGAGGTTCATTTCATCACGACCCATGTTGTTTTGATGAGCTGTCGCGAGCACAGTTTCAGGCGAGAAGACTCTCCTTTCCATTTTCCTCCTACTCAAAGAGCGACAACTTTGCAGCCGCCGGTTGTTGTCATTTGTAATTGGTTATTAACACCAAGTTGTTCGCCCGACAATCCAGGAAATCCGCGCCCTTACAGCGATGAACCTGCACCGGAGCCCGGTACTGCAAGGCTGTTGCCTGTCCCGGATCACGGTAGTTTTCTGTCCGGTTTCACGCTAATTCCCTGTCTCCACCGCCGGTATCCTGTAGTACGTCGTCCCATGCCGCTGACACTTCGATCCTCCGCCTCCGCGAGTTGCACTTCCCGAAATGCCCGCAATTGCACATTGCCCGAAAAGCCGGCATTTCGGCAATGCGGCATTTCGGCAATGCCGGCAAATAGGTTCTTGGCAGAAGAGTGACCACGTGTTACCGATTCTCCAGGAGGATCATGAAAATCATCGCAATCACCAACCAAAAAGGAGGCACGGCCAAGACCACCACCGCCGCTGCTTTGGGCGTGTTGCTGGCTCGCAGTGGGACACCCACGCACTTAGTCGACATGGATCCTCAGGCCAGCCTCACGCGAGCGTTCGGCCTGGCGGACGAGTCTGATGGCTTGTACCACGCCCTGAGTGACCGCGCTGGTTTGCCAGTTAACACGGTGTCTCAGAATCTGACCTTGACGCCCAGCACCATTGAGTTGGGCCGGGCCGAAACGGAATTGCTCGGCGAACCCGGTCGCGAGTTCTTTTTGAGAACCAGCCTGCAGAAGACACCCTTGCCGGGTAATACCATCGTTCTGCTGGACTGCCCGCCATCACTGGGGGTGCTGGCAGTCAATTGCCTCGCCACTGCCGGCGGCATGATCGCGGTGATCCAACCCGGCGGATTCGAGTTACACGCCTTGGCGCACCTACACATTACGGCTCAGGCCATCCGCGAGCGAGTCAACGCGGATCTTCACGTCCTCGGAGCGGTGATCACCAACGCCCACCGCCGCCGGAAAATCACGCAACAGGTCTGTCTGGAGGTCAGCCACGTATATCCGTTGCTGGGGACCGTCCGCGCGGATTCGCGGCTCTTGTACGCCACGACAGCAGGTACTATCGACCGGCTCAAGACATCCAAAGCCCTGGACGACTATGCGAAAGTTGTCGAGCAACTGTGGCCGGTGCTCCCATGAGTGCCCCACAAGTACGCGGAATCACAGGCCTGCTGGACGGCATCCTTTCATCCGCAAACCAAACCAATCCTGAGCGTCCCAAGGACGGCTTGCCGAAAAAGACCGCGTGTACCGGGTCAGCCACGGCTTCTATTGATACAACTGCAATCGCACCTGTACGCCGTGGACGCCCGCCGGGAACACTGACGCCGTCCGGTCCAAAAATGAAGCTGACTGTACGGGTCACCGGCAGCCTGGTTTCCCATTACCGCAATTGGACATGGGAAGCACGGTGCCAACTCAGCCATCTCGTGGAAAACGCCTTGGCTGACTACTATGACCGACATCGTTCGCGAAACAAACGCCGGACCAATTCAGCCATGACTCCCTGATTTGTAGCGCCCGACTGGCAGTACAACTCCTGTGTGGCGAGTTTGCGTTGCACCGCCGAGATGGTAGGCCAAAGCCAGCCGTTGCACGCGAGTACATGAAAATGCACTGTGCATCGGTCGATGTGACCGAAGCAGCGAACGCTCATGGCGCACAGAGTTGATGATCCCACGCCCGAAACGTTCTTCGTGTACTGCTCGTTAGTCGAGCTCGTCATTCTTCGGCCCGAAAACCAGGTCAACTTCTGGTGTGCTGTCGGCCATGATGTTTTCGGTGCTCACAGCGAGAGAAAATGTCTCAGGCTGGGCATCTTGCCAGAATATCGTCAGCGACAACGAGAAGTCCGTTGCAGCGGCGAGGCCCAACCGCTCTTGCATTCGAGGATGGACACGGTGTCTGGCAAACTGGTAGTGTTGTTCGCCGATATTTGACCATTCACTCAAAGGCTTGAACTGAGGTGCCTTCTTGTTGTTCGAGACGTAGTCGAGCACTCGAATGGATACATTTTCTGCTGTCGCGGTGCCACGATTTTCGATCAGAATGTCGTACTGTCTGTCGTCTTTCTTCCTGGCGATGACCGCAAATGTCGCTGATGTGTGTGGATAGAACATGCGACGAAGCAAGTGGTGATTGATTGGGACAAAGCTGTCGCTCACGCGTTGATAGTAGATGTTGTCCCTCGCGGCCCGATAGGGCTGACCAGGGCCCTCGGGCACGTAACAGACGACGTACCCTTTTGGGGCATCTGTTGTGGACTCAAACGGCTCAACCTCGACGCCACGCAGTGGATCGACGACGGAATCTAGCAACGTATCGAGGAGAAGCTGAGCATGGCTATTTGGTTCATTGATCAGGTCGAAGCCGCTGGCGATGTCGATCTTTCTAGACTCCCCAACATCGGTTGGCCTCGCATCGATACCCCAGATTAATACCCCTCCTTCAGTGTTGGCAAATCCAGACAGACACTTGCTCCAAATCTTTATAATCTTGGATTCCCCGCAACGTCCGCCGCCTGTACCTTTGAAGTCCAGATACTCCGATTCTCGAACGGCATCAGCGACCATTCTCTCAATGCGGGATGAAGCGCCGCCAATGATCTCGTTGAACAGTTGTCTGGCCCGGTTCATCTTATTTTCTCGTAGCAACTTCGCAGATGGAGCCATTGTACCTCAGGCGCCAGGGATCGGCAGTGCCCATAAAAACCATTTACTTGTGTTGCCATTGAACTGACAGAGCAATACGGCGGAACCCAGCACTACCTGTGGTTGCGGGCGGATCGCTGTCCTCCAAGCCCGCCGCAGGCAAGCCCCCGTTCTGACCTGCGCCGACGTGCTAAGCTACGATGGTCCGACATCCCTCAGTCCATGTGACCGATGCCGGATGGTCATGTTTCCCGGTACATATCGCATATTACCGTAGAATGCCTGTTGCGGCGGACGAATGCCAGGCGACATCGGGATCTTTGCTGCAGGAATGCAAATTATGGCAAAACAATCAGCTCCCGTGGCACTCACTGGCGGATCGGGCTTCAACTATGAGGATTGTGTCGCAGGTCGGTTTCTGATCGACCTGCTCGGTGGAATCGCGACGTTCGGTCCCGACTTCGGCCATGTCGTTGGCATCGGCTGGCAAACACGCGACAGTGGACGACTGCTTGACGATCTCACGGTCATGTTGGAGGCGTCCGACGGAGAACATACTGCAGAGATCTCGATCAAGAGCCACCGTCAAGTAACCGGGGCGGGGTTTCCCACCAACTTTGTTCAAGCAGCATGGGAGGAGTGGTTCCATACGGAAAGCTCGACCTTCCGCACGGACCGCGATCTCCTGGTACTGGTCACAGGCGAAATCGCGAATGATGCGATCGAGGCTTGGGGCACGCTCCTTCGCGAATCACTCGCCACGGATCCAGATCGAATGGTCAGCCGATTGCAGGAGCGAGTCGCTCCCGACGAAGGGTCCCAATCCTCCGAAACGGAACGCGCCCTGTTCGCCAGCCTGCATTGTCCTGACTCGCTGAACGCGCATGGCCCAAGCGATCAACTGGCCACGATTGAAGTCATTCGACGCGTTCGCCTTCTGCATTTCGATTTCCGGTCCGAACCGAGCCGCGATGAAGGAAGGGCCATCGCCGACTGCCAGGTTTTGCTTCGGTCCGGTGATTTCGCCGAAGCGCAGCAGTTCTGGCAAGCCGTCGTTCGCGTAGCCGCTGAGAATCGGGAAGTCGGTGGCTCATTGGATCTCGCCGGGCTCCTGACGAGGCTGCGTCCTTACTTTGAACTCGTCGACCACCCGGATTTTCGCGCGGACTGGCAGGCTCTAGAACGGGCGAGCCGGGACGTCTTGGACGACGTTCGCACGGAGATCGGGGGTGTCACGTCGGTGAATCGCGAGAGAGAACTTCGAGCGCTCTCAAATGCGCTGGCAAACATTGGCATTTGCCTGGCAGCGGGTGAGTCTGGTTGTGGGAAGTCTGCCCTGGCGAAGTTGCTCGGCGCAAGCGGCTACGGTACAACAATTGTATTGTCCCCTGACCTTTTCGAGGCAGGCAGTCTGCAGCGGCTGGAGCAACAGCTCGAGCTGCGTCACCCGCTGATCGAAATCTTGAGCGCGGGTCGTGATTTATGCTTGCTCGTTTTGGACTCGATGGAGCGTTACTCAGAGCGAGGCCTGCGGCTTGCCGGACGGATCGTTGCCGATCTCCTGGCGGATAAGCGTTGTCGGCATGTGCACATCCTGTTGGTGATGCAATTCGATGCCGCCAAACGAGTCATTGACCGCCTTGCGGTGGCCGGCGTTGAGCACGCGAAGCTGGACATTACTCCGATTGATGGTCCGCCCGAGGCGGTCATTCGCAACTTACTGCAAAACGTACCGGGAGTCTCGTGGGCAACACTCCACCATGACATGCGTCCACTGTTGCGGAACCTGAAAATTCTGGACTGGGTGGTCCGTGCCGCTCAATCGGGAGGGCGCCTGAACACTTCGCAGGTGACCGGCCTAATCCCGTTGATCGACTACCTCTGGGACTGCTGGGTCGAACGTAATCACGAAGGGATTGCCCGCAGTGAGTTGCTGAAGCGGCTCGCCGCCATTGAAGCTTCGACACTCACATCGGGTGTTCCGTTACGACACGTAGACCAAGTCGAGCAGCAGCAGCTGGCCGACCTCGTTATTTCCGACTTGCTGAGACGGCGAAACGAACGAATCAGGTTCTCGCACGATCTTCTTGGTGACTGGGCGCGTCTCAAGGTGCTCATTGGGGAAGATCCAACGAGATCGCGTGAGGGGCTGCATCGTTGCGCGGCTGCTCGTTGGTACCGTGCTGTGCGACTCTTCGGCCGGTGGCTGCTCGCGCAGCCCGACGGCGTTCGGCAGTGGTCGCAAGCAATTAGTAGAGCGGACGACGGGACAACCGAGGGTACGGTCGTTCGTGACCTGCTACTGGAGTCCGTCGTTGTCACTGAGAATTCGCGCCAGCTCCTCGAGCTGGCCTGGCCGGTACTCGCCGGAGGCAGTGGTCGGCTCCTAATGCATTTGCTTGATCGTTTCCTATTTGTTGCGACGATTCCGGACCTTCGACTTCCGAGGGTCGTGAAGGACCGAAACATCGCCCCGCAGGTCGAGGCAGCCTTTCGCGTTCCACTGTGGCCCTATTGGGGGGCACTTCTCAAGACCCTCGATGAGCATGTCGGTGACGTCTGCCTCCTGGCGCCCGCGGAAGCTGGGCGAGTCTGTCGCGTCTGGTTGGAGAAGATGCCAGCGGAAATCGTTCCTGGGACCGCTTTCCCGTGGCGAGCGGAATCGGCACGAATTGCATTACGCCTCGCGCGCGAAATGCAGGCACAATGTGCGGAAGGTCGCCACGTTAGCCGTGGCGAAGACCGAGTCGCATATGAGGCAGCATTGCTGTCCGCCCATGATCTTACGGATGATGTCGTCGCGTTCGCACTGGAAATGGCAGGTCGGAGGCCACCATCGCCCGACATTCAGGCTCGTGCCGAGGCGGCGCACCAAGCTTCCCAGGAGGCAGCACGGCGGCGCGATGCAGAAGACCCTGACCGTGCCCGACGTCTTCGTCAACTGTGCAGACCGGTGTATCCACGGGGCCCACTTCGCGAGCCATGGCCAGATGGACCCAGCCGCCACGTGGAGAGTGCTTTTCGCGAGGCGGTCCTTGACAGCATGGCCTTGCTTCCTTTGGCCGACGTTTGCCCGGAGGCGGCTGTTGAGGTACTGCTTGCCGTTTGCATCGAGCCACCGGGGTACGACGACCCGTTTGATGGATCTGACTTGATCGACAACTGCGGTCTGGAATCCTGGCAGGAGTGTTATCCCGCCATGTACTTCCGCGGGCCGTTCCTGCAGTTCATCAGACTCTGTCCAGCGCAGGGAATCGACTTCATCATCCGACTCATCAACTTTGCAACCGCTCGCTGGAGTGAAGCCGAAACATGGCATCGGGCCAAAAGAGGACCGTCGTCCTTTCCTCAGGACGAGGACGACTCGCTTTCGGTCGCTGTCCGTATCGGTGATGAAGAAAAAACCTGGCGAGGCGATTGCCGCGTCTTCCGCTGGCACCTAGATTGGCCGGTTGACTGCAGGATCATCGCCTGTAGCCTGATGGCGCTTGAGAAGTGGCTATACGAGCAGATCGAAGCTGGAACCGATATCGAAGCATGGCTGCAGCAGATCATGGACCGCAGTGAGTCGCTGGCTTTCGCTGGCCTGCTGATCGATGTCGGCAAGCGCGAGCCTCGCTACTTTCTCCGATGCTTGCGACCGTTTCTCGGAGTCTCCGCTTTCTATCTCTGGGAGCCGCGGATCCTGATGGAGCGGTCCAGCACATCGGTCGGCCTCATGGGCTGGTGGAACCAACCGCGCGAACTCGCGAACATGGCTCGCGATTGGCACACGGCCGAGCATCGACGGTGCGAGCTTTCGCGGATCGCTGTATGGCTGATGTTTCACTCGTCTGACATCGAAGCGTTCTTCGTCAGTTGCAGAGATCGATGGAGTCAGGAGCTCAATTCCGAGGGCGAGCCCCGACTGCTTAGGTTGCTGATCGAGCGGTTTGATCGCCGCAACTACACAGAAACACCCGTCGACGGAGGCCAGGTTCGAATCGAGTTCGTTGCGCCGCCGGCCCTCATGCGCCAAGTCGAAGAGGACCAGATCGAGGCCGGCGAATCGATGCGTCTACTGACATTCCCCATCGACTGCCGCCGCATCCTAGATGGCGAGAAGGATTTGATCGCAGACGAGCTGCCAAACTTCTGGCGAGTGTTGCAGGCGATCGCCGAGCAGGCTATCTCGGACAAAGAGGATCATACACGTCGGTGTGACGTGATCGCTGGAGGCGTTGCGGTGTTGTTGAGGTTCCATCGCGATTGGCTCGATGGCGATCCAGTCCGCTTGACATGGTGCCTTGAGGAACTGCAGCACATCGCCAGCGACCCGCCTCCGCGGCGCGAGTTCGATTTCGCTGATTCAGCAGGTGACTGGAACTGGGATTGCTTCCTTGCGGAAGCTGGGGTGTGCCTGCTTCGAGAGACTCCTCTTAATCACTTCGTGCGGGACGTAGTCGCCGGCGGTGTGGCAGGATATCACTACGGGACGACCGCCCGGACAATGCGTCTTGCCTATTGCCTGCGAGACTCTCTGGGCAACGACTTCCAGCTGATGCAGCAACTGGCGATACGCTGGTCCGTGATTCGGCGGTTACGGGACCAGAGCGGGCACTATCTGGCCGAAGTCGAGCACGGGCTACATTTCGATGGCAGTTCATCCAGTGATCTGCCCACGGTTGATCAACTCAGGACCGAATGCGAAAAGTGGAGGGACGAGCACGCAAAACTGATCGACCAGTTCGAGGGCCGCACGACTGCTCCGATGTCCCTTCGTGAGGCGGGCGAGACGGGATCGGTGGAAGTCGAGCGGTTGACGTCGATTCGGTTCCCGGCGCGCCGAACACGCCCGCCGCATTCTGAGCAAGAGAATGGCTATCGTTCACGCCGCAAGGTCCGCCGCACAGATCTGGGCCTTGACCGCAGGGTACTTCAGGCCGCGTTTTCGTGGTTGGACCTATCTTCGGCAGTTGCACAGACCGAACGCCGCGTGATCCTCGACCACGTTCGCGACCTCCTTGCACTCCTGTTAGACTCATTGCAGCCGAGCCTCGCTCCGGGTGATGACGAGTGTGAGAAGGAACTCGACGGACGACCGGATAACTTCGATGGATGGGTGTTCGGCCGCCTGGCTCGCACGATCACCCAGATGCGTGACGACGAGCAGCCATCGTCCATGTGGCAGCCGATTCTAGGCCTCGGATTGCACGCGCATGAATGGATTAAGCGTTTCTTCTGGTACTGGTTTTCGGATGGAGTCAACGGCTCTCCGTCGCCCGAGGTCTTCTCTCGGCGTTGGATCGAAATGCTCCACTTTGCCTTCGCTTCTCCGTCCTGGGATCCCGCGGCAGTTCGAGCTCATGGTCTCGACGATATGGTCTTTGAACTCCTGGGGTATCACTTCGGGATGGATTCGATCGCAGCCGATGAACAATTTGCACCAACTCTGGAACGGATGATTCCGGTCTTCGAGACGGCCGCGCAACGGTGGTTCGCCATGCCGCGAGTGGCGAACGGATTCGCTCAGAGTCTCACACAACCAGGGTACGACCGGCTTCTCTGTCTTGGTATTCGGTGGCTCCATCGTGCCATGAGCGAAGCCGACGCGTATGAATTCTGGCGTCAGCGCGACATCGAGTCGAACCTCATTTCCGCGCTCAACCGCTGCTGGGAGCGTTTTCATGAAGTGATTGCCGCAGATTCGGAATTGCAGTCCGCATTCTTGGGCCTCGTGACCGCGTTGGTGTCTCGCGGAAGCCACGCGGCTATGGCCCTGCGCGAGCGCCTCCTCGATTCGATTCCGCAAACAGAATAATCCACCAGGCAGCAATTGGTCTGTAAAGATACGTCATCAGCGTACCGCCTTGACGTAGTTGCGCGCGTCGGTCCGACACACCGAAGGCGGATGTCCCGACTACTGAACCCCTGCGGTCGATGTGACCGATGCGCATTCTGAGAGCTAGTTCCGCAGCTTATAGCAATTCGTCCCGACATGGTTCCTAAAGAGGCGCTTGACTACGACGAGATTCTCTGTCGTGGAGGCGCCAATTGTGGTGATGAGGACTTCGCTCTTTGCAAGTGCCCGCACTGTGGCCGCGTGCACTTGGTCGAGTACGAAGTCGATACTTTGTACCTAGATCCAGCGAACCTCGACCGCCGTGCTGTTATCAACATAGGATTATCAGGATTTCGCTGCGAACGATGCAGTGGTAAATTCCCCGAGCGGACCGTTCGGATCGGCTCCAAGGCTCCCGAGGCGGTGCAAGTGATGTGGCAGGACTTGTCAGCCAGCCCATGGCGCTGGGTCGCCGCTCAGACACGGGAGAGCGCTGCCGAACAGGGGATTCACACGAGCGGCGGTAATCGCGTCAACGCGATTCCTCATCGCCGGCCGCCGCCGCGTGATCCCTGTCGTTCCGGTTGGTGGCCCAAGGTCCATTGACGCTAGTGAATTTCGCTAGCGTCAGTTGGCTGCGGGCTACACTCTTCGACGCCCAGACGCCCATTATCTGCGTTCGGTATCGACCAGAATAATTCTTAAGAAACAGGACCTAAGTTCGAGCCGGCACACCGTTCAGGGCTCAGACTACGACTCTTGAAACCGCCGTGTCCCTACAGAATATTGGCTATGGTAGCCAGATAATACTGATCACCTGATTAAAATGGGGCAGCGGGATGGCTTGTTCATAAACATAGTCGGCGCAGATTCCCGGCAACTCGCCAAACCAATACTTGAAATCAACCTCTTCAGGTCCATCGGATGCTTCACCGACTCGGAAATACCTCGCCGCAGCGCTGTATTTCGGAACGGCGTTCTTGGTCTCCAGCCAAAGATCGTGATTGCCGAATGGCTCACTTGCCCTCCACCATCGGATCTTGCCATTCTCGGATACGACGAAGACCACGTAGTCGTTCGATGTCTCCACATACCTGAGTGCTGTCGCTGTGAGGGAAGTGTCGAACTGCTGCGCAAGGTCCTTGATAACATCTGCTCTTGGAAGCTGCCGGCCAACACGCTCTCGAAACACTTCGGTCGGCATCAACAGCGCACCGGCGAAGATGCTTGCCTCGATCTCGTAGGGGCTGGAGCGGTAACTTACCTGTATATCGGCGTCGGTGCAGGCGAGAAGTTGCGACACTTTCTTGTGCAACTGGAAATGGCCGATTTCGTGCGCGATTGCGAAACGGCGTTGTCCTGAATAGCGAATCTGATCGCTGACCCGGATCAATCCGTAGTCGCCCTTTCTCACCAGCCGCGCCGCGGCCGAATCGAGACGGGCATCGACCACGAAAATGTTCATCGCCATCGCCAAATCTTCAAGCACCATTTCCTCCGGTGCCTTCAAGCCGTAGAGATTCCAGATTCTGGATGCCTCGGCAAGCGGTAGTGTTTTACTCGCTTTGGTCATTCCGCAACTCTTGCATGGCTTCCAGCTTCTCAAGATCGTCGAGCAACGATTGCAAATCCTCTTCAGTCGCGGCTCCCTCAAGCTTGTGGAAGTACGCCAGTTGTGCCTGATCGCCCTTGAGCTTTCCGATCATTGACCTGACGCCATTGCGAAGGTCTTCCATTCGGGGAGCGACGACGTTGTGAATCTTCGCACAAAGTGAGGCGCGAACATTGCCCGCCCCTGCGAGTTTCGCACGCGCACGGTGAACGTCGATCATCTTGTGCAGGCGTTGAAAAGCTGGCTGCATGTCGATGCCAAGCCGATCCAGTTCCTTGTCTACCTCTTCGTTCGTGACCGACTCGTCGCATGGGTAGAGAAGGAGGAAGAATCGATCCCAGACCGGGTACTTGTGCCGAAGTTCGTCACTCATGACTTGGCCCTCTGTGTCGGGGGCGCGAATTTCTTGTCGAGCTTTTCCAGCCTGCGTTGCAGGCGCTTCTTACCGTTATTAACGTCGTCCAACTCGGCGCCGAGTATTTGAGCGATCTCGGAAGGTGCGGTGATGTCGGCCTCCAGGCATTCAAAAAGGTCGATAAGGAACTTGTCGCCGTTAAGTTTGCCCATCGCCGCCTTGTGAAACCGCTCCTGCCAGTCGCAATCGACGACGATTTGCAACGGGGTCGGTTCGTCGCCGATCAAGTCAAACGTCGCCTCCCCCGTCGCCGGGACCATCCGCCGCTCCCTCTTATTCTCTATCAGGTTCACCGCCTTGCTGATCGTGCTGTCGATGAACGACCGCAGCACGGCTTCCAGCGTGGGGTACTTCTCATGATTCCAGGTCCGGGAGCCGTCGAGCAGCTGCTGGATGGCGTCGAGTACGAAATCGTAAGGTTCGTACCCGCCGGGAACGCTGCCGCCTTTCCTTACATACGCACCGCGCCAGGTCAGGGAGCGCATCTTGCAAAGCGCATGGTGGGTCAGACGCTTTAGCAGCGTTTCCTGCTCCTCGTTGCTAAGTGCAAGCAGCTCTTCCACTTGAGCCTTCCTAGACCATGCCGGCGTCCCCGGCATTACTTATTGCCGCCGAGGGCGGGGAAATCGCCGCGGAAAATATTCGGAAATTCTTCGGCGAATCGAAGCGACTGCCCGGCAGATAGGTACAGGCGACTATCGCATCGCCACATCCTCCCAATATAGGAGCTTCCATGTCGGAAGCAAACCGTTGGGGCATAATGTTTTTTGGCATCTGCCAAGGAGTTTTTTTCATGGCTAACGAAGAGTTTGAAGAAGAAGAGGTCGATGTGGAGGAGCTTGTCAAACAAGGCAAGCCCGTGCCGCGGGCGAAACGCTATCGCATCCGGATCGACCGGGAGCGTTTCACCATCACCACGCCGATTGTCACCAAGGGGGATCTGCTCGCCCTCGTGAACAAGTCGCCCGACCGCTGGAAAATCCACCAGAAGCTCCGCGGCGGCCAGATGGACGAAGTCACCGACGGCGAGAAGGTTGACCTGCGCGAGCGCGGCGTCGAGCGGTTCGTCACGATGGAACTCACCCAAACCGACGGCGAAACGGCGGCGCAGGAGGCGCCGTCCGCCCGTCGGGCGTTCCACTTGCCCGAAGGGGATGTCGATTTCCTCAACTCGCTGGGACTGGTGTGGGAGACGATCATTGACGGCAAGGTGCGCTGGCTGCTGATCTACGATTACCCGATCCCCGCCGGGTTCAACGTCGCCAAGGCGACACTCGCCATCAAGGTCGAGGGCGGGTATCCACCCGCCAAGCTCGACATGGCGTACTTCAAGCCCGACCTCTCGAAGGGCGCGAACATCCCCAATCTGTCGAACATCGCCATCAACGGCGAGAGCTTCCAACAGTGGTCGCGTCACTACGAGTGGCGCGAAGCCGTTGACACGCTGGCGACGCACTACCTGCGCGTGCAGCAGTGGCTGGTCAGCGAACTGAAGCGGTAAGGGGCATACGATGGAGTTTGCGTTACGAATGACGGGCGAGCAGCATGCGCTGCTCGAGGCACACCTGTTCCCTGGCGACGGCCTGGAAGCCGCGGCGCTTGCCTTGTGTGGGCGGCGGCGCGGCAGTCGCCATATCTTCACGGTCCGCAAGATGGTGCTGATCCCCCACGCCGATTGCACGCGCACGCCGGTGACGATCACCTGGCCAACGAAGGTCGCCGACGAGCTGATCCGCGAGGCTGCCAAGCGCGATATGGCGATCGTGAAGATCCATAGCCATCCCGGTGGCATGAACAACTTCTCGGACTTCGACGACAAGTCCGACGCCAGCTTCCTCGGCTCGGTGAATACGATGCTGGAAGACAAACAGCCACATGCCAGCGCCGTCATGCTGCCCTGCGGCCGTGTCTTCGTCAGGGTGTTGGACGACAAAGACGAATTCCATCCCGTCGGTCTCGTCAGCGTCGTCGACGATGATCTGGATTTGTGGTTCGCCGCCGCGGCGGCGGAAGTGCCCGAATTTGCTCGCCGCCATGCGCAAGTCTTCGGATCGGGCACGGTCGATATGCTGCGGCGAATGCGGATCGCCGTCGTCGGCTGCTCCGGCACCGGCACGCCGCTGATCGAGCAACTGGTGCGGCTGGGCGTCGGGAAGCTGCTGTTGATCGATCCTGATCGCGCCGAATGGCGGAACCTCAACCGCATGTACATGACGAAGGCGGCGGACGCAAATCTCGGTCGCTTTAAGGTCGATGTGCTTGCCGAGGCGATCGGCCATATCGGGCTGGCAACGGAAGTGATGCCGATTGCGAAAGACCTGGCGACGCCGGAAGTCATTCGCGCCGTGGCCGAGTGCGATCTCGTCTTCGGCTGTATGGACAGCGTTGCCGGTCGTGACATTCTTAACCGGCTGGCCACGTTCTACACGCTGCCGTACATCGATCTGGGCGTGCAGCTCACGGCGCTGCCTGCCGGCGGCGTCGATCAAATCACCGGCGCCGTGCATTACCTTCAGCCGGGCAAGTCGAGCCTGAAATCACGACGCGTTTACGACTCGGAAGATGTGCGCGCAGAATTGATGAAGCGCGATGACCCGGTCGAGTACGAAAAGCAACTGCTTCATAAGTACATTCGCGGCGTGCAGGAGAACCGCCCGGCGGTCATCAGCGTGAACACGATGGTGGCGTCGATTGCGGTCAACGAGATGCTCGCGCGAATTCACCGTTATCGTTACGGCGAGAACGACGAATACGCGGTGTTGCGGTACGCTGTACATGAACCGCAAGTTTTTAGGGACGCTGAGGGGAATTTGAAAGTCTGCCCGGTACTGTCCAAGGAAGTGGGACGGGGCGACGTAACTCCGCTGCTGGATCGGCCGGAGTTGAGTGAGGGAGGGAAGTGATGCGCATCTTTCGCGCGATGTGGGCGTGGTTGCGGTCATGGTTCGGTTGGGAAAAGCCCGTTCGGCCGCTGAAGACCGTGCATGCCGAGGAACTGCCTGAAGTCCTCGACCCCACCGCGGTCTATGTGCTCGGCGAGGGCGAGTATCGCTGGTTCGTCGCAATGATCTGCCCATGCGGTTGTAAGTCGATTCTGCAGATGAGCCTGCTGGCTGACGCCAGGCCCAGATGGCGATTGACGGAGCATGGTGATGGGACGGTCACCCTTCATCCGTCCGTCTGGCGAACCGTGGGTTGCCGCAGTCATTTCTTCTTGCGGCAAGGTTTTATCAAATGGTGCCCAAAAAGCAACTCTCACGTGCGAGCCATGCGGTGACTTTCACGCGTGGCCTTGTGCCTTCTCGCGGCGTCCGTGGATTCACGAGAATGTGGAACGCAGACGTGCTCGACTTAGAGCTGGCCAGAGGATTGTGACCAACTAGCATCGGTCCGACACACTTATGCACTCTAACTGCCAGCCGATCTCTTCTTGAACCCGATCTCGTGTGGTATCCCACCGTAAAAGCCATTTTGGACATTTGCGGCATCCCCTGCAATCCGAGTGGTGGTTGTGAGATCGCCGTTTGGTATAGCCATCACGCGATCCTTCCGCCAGGGCAACATATTCAGGATCGTTACGCTGTTCTACGTTGCCGCGAATCCGAATCGACTGCTGGCGGATAAGCGGCCGCTCAACGTCCTTCGCATGCGTCTTTGACAAAACTGCGACCGCAGGCCGAGCGCCCCTGAGTGAACCGGAACTGACGAAGGATGATTCAATTCCAACCCATGCTACCACATCGCAGCATAATTCATGAGCATTCTCAACAGCATACAACCGGCCTGCGGTACGCCGATAGCGATTAATCGACGGGACTCATCCAAGGACACGCCCCTCCCTTGCGAGCGTTTGGTCTACAATGTCCTTGGCCCGCACGACGCGGACTGAAAGCATGCATCTGACAGTCGAGGCGACGCGGTATCGATCGCTCGAAAGCCATGGCCGCCCGGATCGGGCATACTGGTGAGTTTCACGAAACAGCTTCATCCACAAGTCCGCGTCGGAAGGGTGCCCCGAGTCCATGCTGGCTGACGCAATCCAGCTGCGACTGCTACTGTTGCGGCTCCCCACTGGCGACAATGTGCTATTGGCTGGCTGGAAAAGCCCGGCGATCAACCAAGAGTTTGCTTGTACACGGGCGTGTCCGCCCAGGGAACACGGCAGCCGGATCCTCGCACACTGGAGAGGCATCCTTATCATGACGATCATCAGCGCCAGCAGAAGGACAGACATTCCTGCCTTCTACGCCGAGTGGTTCATTCGTCGGCTCCGGCAGGGCTATTGCACGGTCCCGAACCCTTACAATCGAAATCAAGTGAGCGTCGTCTCCCTGCGCCCGAAGGACGTGGATGTGATCGTCTTCTGGACCCGCAACCCCCGGCCGCTGATGCGGTACCTCGACGAACTCGATACGCGCGGATACCGCTACTACTTCCAGTTCACGATACTCGGCTACCCTCGTGACATCGACCACAAATCGCCCCCCAAGGCAACCGCGATCGAGACGTTTCGCGAACTGTCGCATCGGATTGGACCCCGTCGCGTCATCTGGCGCTATGACCCGATCGTCTTCACCGAGTTGACTCCCGTGTCATTTCACCGCGACAACTTCCAGTGCATCGCCGAGTCGCTCAGGAACGCCACACTCAGGGCGGTCATCAGCATTGTGGACGTGTACCGCAAGACGGAGTCGCGGATGAGGGCCTTGAAAGGAACGCCGGCCGCTGTGCAGCCGCCCGATGCTACCCAATTCGAGGAACTAATGCGTGGAATGGCTCAATCGGCCCAAGAGAACGGCATGGACATCGTGAGTTGCGCCGAGGAGATCGACTTGCTCCCATTCGGCATCCGCCCGGGTAAGTGTGTAGACGATGAGGCGATCGCTGAGGCATTTGGCCTGGAAATCCTCCGTAAGAAGGACCCTGCCCAACGCGCTGCCTGCGGTTGCGTCGTAAGCCGTGACATCGGTATGTACGAGTCGTGCCTATACGGCTGTCAGTACTGCTACGCAACAAAGAGTTTTGACGGCGCACATGCGAACTTCGAGGCACACGACCCCCATTCCCCCTCACTACTCGGCTGGCATGATCGGCCCCCAGAAGCGGCCGACTCGCCCGCAAATGGCCTCCCGAGTTGAATGGCTCATTGCCAATCACATCCACAATATGCGGCAGCGGCTCCATCGCGCGCACTCACCACTGCACCAACCGCTGAAAAGTGGCATTACGCCGCGTCATTTGTTACAGACATCTGACTGATTCGCTGGATCACGCCATGGCCCGGTCCGACGAAGTCGCCATGTTCGCATTTCGGCTCACGTCTCCCTTCCGGATCCGACGCGCGATTGCGTGATTTCAGTACCTTAACTCGTTATGCAACTATGTCGAGCACTCGAACCATATCCCGTACGACAATCATTTATAGGAGGTGAATATGTCCGAAAACAACAACAGACCCGTGCATCGTCTTCGTTACGGTAACGTCGTCGGCGCGGTGTGGGCCAACAACAGCCAGGCCGGATATTTCTACAACACAACGTTTTCGCACGTCTACAAGGACGGTGACCAGTGGGGTGATTCAAGTTCGTTTGAAGACCGCGACCTTCCTAACCTTGCGAAGGCTGCGGCAGACGTACATACGTGGATTCACCAACAAAAGGCGAATGCCGTGACAATCAACGGCAAGGATTCCACATAGACGCTGCGGAAACGCCGAGTCGACGGACGAAGGGCACTCGCGGAGTACCGCCGTTTGATTAGTTCTCCGAAGCGTGGTACCGTCTGCCATGTTGCAGGCGTGTTTCGGCCGTCTAATCAGTCGTAAGTGTCGGAATGAAGGTGTCGTCAAAAGCCCGCCGATGACATCCGCACGAGATCCGCCGGTGTTCTAGCTGTAGGGGCCGGACAACCCGAGGGAGTTGCCGGCCGAATCCACTCGCATCGGCGCACTGCTCCGCTTTGCACCTGGATGGACTCAATATCGTGTTCAACGTGAGTGAAGCAGCTGCGCCGCGGCAGGCAGGAGGCGACAATTGTTGTCCAGGATACGTAAGTGATAGCACAAGCCTTCCTTCAAGGGTTCCTGCGCGACCGCGCATAGCGTTGCCGCGCAGCATCATGAATTGTGGCCGGTGCGTCCACACAAGTGGCTTTGAGTGCGAAGCCTGCACACAATACATCTGCCACCGCCCCACGCACATATCACCAAGCAATCCCGCATGCCCGCATTCGCCTGAATCCCGTTATCGAACAAGTTGTGCATGGGCTTCTTGAACCCCAGTCGTTTTCCTAGATCGATATTGCTGAACACTCGCGGCGAGGAGCCGACGGCCAGCTTGAAATCGTATTGGCTGTGTGTCGTCTGAGCATTTGACTCGCCAACGTGACCAACCACAAGTCACCGAACGGTCTTGCCAACAGACCGCTCCCGATTATCGCCCGGTTGCCATTGAAGTCGAGCATTACTGCGATCGATCGCGATTTGAAGTGTGAAAGATAGCATCACGCCGCTACCGACGCATGGCCCATGTTGGGCTATTTTATGAAATCTCTTCATCAACGCCCTGCACCGTGTCGGGCGCATCGTCCCGAATTACGGTGGAACAGCTCATTTACGCCTGAAAGAAAGGAGAATGCTTTACAGCCAATATGTGACAAGGTTGTGGCATAGCGGGGCACGGTACGCCAGGGTAATCGAGAAAAACAATAGCGATCAGCGCGTTCTGCACGCTTACGTGCGGCTAACGCAGAAGCGCTTCCCCAGTCGTCGCAAAAGTTCAGAACTGGCGAAGATGTCTTATTATGGCGAGGACTGTTTCGGGAAGATATCAAGGTATGTGTAATTCGTGGTGAGACTGGCGCAAGCCCTCTCTCTTAGAACGTTCAAGACACGAATACGACTCGCGTAGATCTGCGCGTGCTGCACAAAGCCACAATCCAGCAACACAGGTGCTAAAGGACGCGTGTTTCTTCATGCGCGTACACTACACCACCGAACGCAAGTCGTGAAGAACATATACGACGTATTACTCGAAGGGCTCTGACGTGCGGTGGCCGAGACGGTATCACAGCGCGCAATGCCGTACGCGAAAGCGGTCGACGCGAACCCGCAAGAAACTCGCTGCTCAAATTGCCGGAAATGAGCACCGACATCCATCGTGCATTGGAAAAGTGTTGACGGAAAAAATGCGCGCACAAGAAACAGCCGCTCATCCGCACTGGACGACGATCGCATGTTTACACCCGATGGGGATACGTCGACACACATCATGCGGCTGCACAGTCACCTCGCGGAAGTGTTTGCGTGGCAAGATCTTATGCCGTCGACCAACGTCTGTTGACTTCCACAGTGACGCGCCCAAATCGATACGACTGTGACCGAAAAGTGCCTCGTTTCTGCGTGTTGCCGTCAAAATGCGACTCTAACACCTGCGCACAGCTGCGTTAGTCAGCATACTAACTAGCAGAGCATCGAGAGTGGTTGCACAGGTGAGAATCATGCGAACTGCGGAATCGTGGGGCAAACGAGGATGTCCGCCGCATGCAGCAGAGGGTGATCCAGACGAGAGCTGATACGCGTGATGGGCGCGCACGAAGAGTGCTGTACAAGAGCTGTGTGCATACTGCAACCACGCGAAGTGCCCAGTCGGTTCATAGTGGAACCGCCAATAGCCATTTCCTCACAGGACCTGAAGAAAGCGAATACTGGTGAAGAGGACCAAGAAGCCGAGGCGTTCCAATACTGAGATCCCGTCGGGGCTCTCGGTACAACAATCTCGCGATAGTTGGGGGACGCCTCGGCTTCTTGATCCTCGCCAAAACTTCGATCGGAACTCTAGGGCATCAACCTAACGGAAGCTCCTATTGTGACTCGACGACTGCCAGTTCATCAACCTGCCGATGCCGAACGTACGTCCCACGTGCGTAACGTGGCGGCCTCGCTCGGAGAGGCAACCTCCGCAGGCGATTCCGGCCAATTGATGAGCTTTGAGGACGCCCTCGACTACCTTAAGATGTCAGACCGCAGTCTCAGAAAGATTGTTCAGCGGTCCAAGGAGCAACTCGTGGGCAAATGCGTGGCGGGACCGACCATTTGCTTTTGCCAGATTCATGCCAAGGGCGCCATCAAGTTCCGCCGTGAATGGCTAGACGATTTCATCCGTAGATATACGCACAACCCGCATGCGGCAGCTCGGCGACCGCCCGAAGTCCGTCGGTCGAAGACCCACGAAAGCGGAGAAGTCGGCTTCGGATTTTCTGACGGAACTGCAGAACCCAGTCTCGGGTTTGACTCGGACCTATATGACCTCTGAGTCAGGCCATCGCCCAGAGCGCCTCATTCATGCTCTCCGTCCACTTCAAGTAGTGGTCGCGGCAGATCTGCACACTGTTGCCCATCAGTTGGGCGAGAATCTCGATCGGCACGGGCTTTCCGGTCCAATATCCCTGCAACATCCGCTTGGCGTAGGTGTGTCGCGTGCTGTACATGCATAAGTCCGGATCGAAGTCGATCCGCGTCCCTTCCTTTTTCATCTTCTGCTCGACCCGTTTGACGAGTTCCCGGAAGCGTCGACGGAAGTTGTTTGCCTGCCAGGGCTCCCCATTGAACGAGCGGAATACCGGCCCATCGGGATATTTCTCCATTTGGCTGCGAGTAATGCGAATAATCTCCGGGTCCGTGATGCGAAACACGCGAAGCTTCCTGTTCTTCGACTCGTGTGGCTGAAAGACCCACTCCATACGCTCCCCAAGGTCTTTGACGTGCTTCCTGGTGAGGTGAGCGTACTCCGCGAAATAGCGTGCCCCCGTACGAATGCAGACTTTGATGGCCATGGCCATGGCGTCGTTGGCTTCCGCGACAAAAATGGTCTCCTGCTCGGGTGTGATATACGTGGCGCGGCTTCGAGAACGTGGCACCGAGTATTTGCTGATGCGATTCTCCGCGATCAACCCGCTCTTCTTGGCGTAGCTGAACGCTCGTTTGACGGCTTGGATCCGGTTACGCCTGGAACCCTTCCAGGTCTTGTGGGCGCGCAACCATTCGTCAATGTGCAGCGGGATGAAGTCGGCGGCGTCCATCCTCCCGTACCCTGGATGGATCCGCGCCGTTTGGGCCTCCTTCTTTCGCTCTACGGTCATCGGCTTGGGTTTTCCGTCTTTGGCCCGGAACCGACTTGGAAGCCCGTAGCACAAATCGAAGAGAGCATCCGCCCGCCCGAGGAAAGTCTGTCGGGCTCCGTTTACACTTGCTTCCGCCAGGTAGACACGGCAGACCTCTTCGACCGTTACGGGGCCGTTCACGGGCCTGGTAGCCAAGGCCTTCCGAGCAGCCGCCTCGCACGCTTCTTTCCAGCATGCATGGGACGCCGCCACCTGCTCGTCCGGTGTGCCTTTGTCCTTGATGCGCGAGCCGTCCGGAAAGAGCAGTGGGACCATGCCCTTTCCGTCGTTCGCATACCAACCACGACCACTCCGGTAGAAATACCCTCGATTGCGACCCCTCCGCTTTCTTCCTAGCTTTCCCATACCAACCTCCTCACGGCAGGTCTACCGGACACGGTGAAGCACGGATATAATGACTATCACTTATTGGCCGCAACCAAGGGCGGCCGCAAGGAGCGTTATGGGCCGCCTGAGTTCTGAAAAGTTCGGTTTTTGGACTTACGTCGAGGAATCGGCGTCGGTGTTGGTAGCGGGAGTTGCAGTTTTCTGCCACTTTTTTCTGCCAACGGCCTCAACATAACGCGAAAAGACCTATTTTTCAAGGGTTTTTTGCAGCGCGTCCCCGTAGCCCAATTGGACAGAGCGTCGGCCTCCGGAGCCGAAGGTTAGAGGTTCGAGCCCTCTCGGGGATACTTTTCCACTCTCGCCCTAAGTGCCGTCCTCACGGCACTTTCTGTCACGCAAAGCCCAACCCGGTCGGGCTTTATGCCACCTGCCGGGTAGCTGTCTCCGGTGCAAATCGCGCCCTGTCAGTGCAAAAAGCGGACAGCTTGCTGACACCACTGGGAGCACCTTTTGCCGCAGGTGAGCACCAGGGAGAGCACCACTCCGGAATAACGTGGCCGTCGCCGATATCGGTCAACTCCATTACCGTCAACATGCCCAGGCTCAGCCAATATTTACCAACGGGTGGTCTATCTGCCACTCCAAATGCTTGTAGCTCTACCGCAAAGGCATACGAGTGACAGTCGCTATTTTGAGCCCGGATTTGGTCGTAACGTGTACCCCAGATGGCCACTTCGTCAAGGTGACGCGGCGACTGACACTTAGTCTGGTCAAATTCGGTTACAGTGGTGCACGACCCCATACCTCCGGCCTGCCGGTCACGGGACCTAGCGCTCATACTTCGCCGCTATCGTAGAACGAGGTTCTCTCCCGACCGACTTATAAGACGATCGTATCTCGCCTGCGCGACGTGTAATAGACCTGCGGCGCTCTCGACCTCGCTCCGTGAATGGAAGATATTAGCAGGGTGATGTACAGGACCCAGTATCTGCACCGAGCCGCAGGCGATTACCCCATGCAACGCCTCGACTTGCCGGAAGCTTGCGAACGAATCGCACTCGACAGACTAATTTCGCTACACTCAAAGCCTACATCCTTGCCCCTGTAACCAGACAGGATTGAGACCGCCTGTTTCCATAACGCTCGGCACCAGAGAAATGAGGCAGAAATGCAAATTGCCCTAGTACACTTGAGTGATATCCACATCAGAGAGGACGAGCAGAAGAACCCCGTCTTGAGACGCGCCCACGCGATCTCACGCGCTGTCGTGGGGCTACAGGAAAGGCCATCGATGTGCCTGGTGATCGTGTCTGGCGACACGGCTTACTCGGGAAAGAGCGAGGAATACGAACTAGCAGTTCAACTGTTTGACACAATAACACATCAGCTTGCCGACCACTTTGGTCCCCAACAAGTGAAACTCGTTGTCGTGCCCGGCAATCATGATTGCGATTTTTCTACCGAAGATCAAACCCGTGCATTCATCCTTGACGGCATTCGCAAGTCATCGCTTTCCGACGAATCTGCGCTGATACTCTGCCAACACGTACAGGCTAACTACCGGACATTTGCTGCCACACTTTCCTCCCAATGTAAGGGCATAGAAGTACTTGCTCTCACCGATTGGTGCAGCACGAGTTCCGTGTCGATAGCTGGACAAGAAATACTCCTACAACTTCTGAACACTGCTTGGTGCTCCAAACTGCATGAGCGGCAGGGTGAAATCGTCTTCCCGGTTGAAATGTGGCGTGAAAAATCTCCATGCACAGCTTCACCTGCGGTTGTCATATCGGTTTTGCATCATCCTTACAATTGGTTTGACGCCGACAACGCTAGGTTCTTGCGCACTGCTCTGGAGCACGCGAGCGACGTAATCATTACCGGGCACGAACATGCCGCTACATTCTACAGCAAACACTCAAACGGGGCAGAAGCACTCGAGTACGTCGAAGGCGGAGTACTTCAAGACAAAGACAACGCACTTGATAGTACCTTCAACATAGTGCTTATCGATACGGACAATCAGACACAGGAATGCCGCACATTTCTTTGGAATGACACCGAAACGAGGTACGCGACAACACGAGCCTTGCCGCCAAGTGCCTTTCAACGCAATAACGGCAGATTGCGGGCGGCCTTTCCATTTACAGCTACGTTTGACAGCTGGCTAGACGACCCTGGAGCCAACTTTCGACATCCGCGAAAACGTGCCTTAGTGCTCCAAGACTTCTTCGTGTATCCGGACTTACGGGAAATTACGTACGAGGATTCTCTTGAACAAGCCACGTTCATTAGAAGCAGTGACACGCTTGCAACAATCGTCAAGCATGAAAATGTCCTAATAATTGGTGCCGATGCCAGTGGTAAGACCGCTCTCGCCCGGTCCGTGTTGCGAGATTTTCGGCGCGAAGGGCGAATGCCGCTCTTTATTGACGGACACCGTGTGCGGCAAGTGCAGCACAAACCCTTGCTTCGCCTACTGTCTGAAATGGTGTCCGAACAGTACGGCAACGATGTTGTAGAACAGTATTGGCAATTGGAAAAGTCGATGCGGGTTGTCGTTCTGGATGACTACCACAGCATGCCCCTGAACGAAAACGGCCGATCTGAGTTACTCACGTGGCTTGTCGAACGGTTTGGTGCGATGGTCGTATTAGCAGGGGATGAGGTGCGGTTCGAAGAGCTAACCAAAGAGCGACAGGAAGGAATAGCTCTTTGGGATCTGAAACACCTTGAAATACTGGAGATGGGGTTTGTGCTTCGCAGTAAGTTGATACGACGATGGCACGCGCTCGGTGTCGAACAAACGGCCTCTGAGGTTGATCTTCAGCAGAAACTGAATCGGACAGAAAACCAGATCAACGCACTTCTTGGCGAGCAGTTTATGCCGGCATATCCGCTATTTGTGCTTGTAGTGCTACAGCAATTGGAAATACAAGATCACATAGTAGCTACAACAGGAAACGTCGGGTACCTGTATGAAGCATTGATTCTTCGGTGTTTGCATGAATCGATCACACGCGATAATGACGTTGACACGAACAAGAACTACTTGGCAGAGTTTGCATGGAATCTCTTCAAAGGAGAAAGCGTGCGAATCGGTCGTGCACAGATGGTGTTGTGGCACAATCAGTACTGTCAAGAGTATCA
>JBGSHS010000197.1:0-77418 GCA_041752115.1 Pirellulaceae bacterium
TTCCCCAACCCCAGATCACCCATCCCTGGCCTGACAACCGATTTCGCGCCCGACTCAAGACAGGAGCCGTATGAGCTAATCGTTCACGTACGGATCTGTGCGGGGGGCCGCCGGCGACGGCGGTCCCTACCGCGATTGCTCCTGCTCGTACTCGTGCTCCTGCTCCTGCTCGTACTTGAGACCGTCCTGGAGCACGAGCACCGCTAGCGCTGAGCGCGAGCACGAGCGCTGGAACTGCGTGTGAGCGGAAAGCCCTGCACTTACCAACGCCAGTGATACGGCACCGGTTCTCCTCGCAGCCCCTGCTCTCGGGCCTGTTTGTGCTTGGCGTACACTTCCGCGATCGATTCCGGGGTGTTGGCCACTCCGCCCGCTGGATACTGCCTGGTGAGCGGTGGTTGCTTCTCTGTCAGAACGCCGTAAGCATCCGGGCGGCGGAATTTCACATGTCGTTCTTTGTGGTCCTGAATGCCCGAATACAGGGTCTCGTAGAAGAACTCGTCGCCACGTGTGGCGCCCTGCACGTCGATGTCCGCCCAGGCGACGGCCGGATCTGCCTGCCCGGCATCGGCCAGCACTTCGGCACGCGGCGAAACGATCATCGAATGGGCGTACGTCGACGAGATGTGATGGACCTGGTTGTCCATGGCGCGTGTGCGCATGTGAAAGTCGGTCAGACTTGCTGCGCTAGGTTGGCAAATGATCTGCGCACCGTTCATCGCACAGCAGGCGGCCGATTCTGGCCACATCTGATCGTAGCAGATCAGCAGGCTGATCCAGCCAAGTTCGGTCTCAAAAGCGGGGAATTCGCTCCCTGCGCGCACTTGCCACAGTTCGTATTGTGGCAGGTGAACCTTGCGATAACGGCCCGCCAGATCGCCCGACGGAGCGAACAGGTCGGCCACGTTATAGATCGCATCGTCCTCTGCCGCGAAGTAGCAGGCCACCACGAACAGGCTGCATCGGCGAGCCAGTTCGCCGAGTCGGTTCGGGATCGACGACGTCTGGCGAGTCACGGCTTGTTGGAAGATCGAGCGGTCGTCAAGGAACGTCATGCAGGAACTCAGCCGCGTGAAATCCTCCGTGATCACGGCCAGCTGGCACTGTTGAGCGGCCGCTTGCAGCAGCAGCTGCTCGTACCAGCTGATGCGGCGCTCTATGGACGTCAGCAGGTCGTCGAGCGAAAAGCCATCGCGGAATGGATCGGTCTGCAGGCCCTGGCAGGTCGGCACGTGATTCGACTGGATGGTGGCCACCCGCACTCGTCCCTGGCTCTTTGCCGTTGCCGGCGGGATGATCTGCGGGGCAGCGTGCTCGCCTGAGTCCGGCGACTGCGCGAAGGCCAGCGTGGCCAGCGGACCGAGTGTGGCAGCCTGCAAGAACTGACGGCGACCAACTGAGCGTGACATAGGGAAATCTCCTGAGTTGCAGACAAACCAGAACGCCGCTCGGCCGCTTTGGGTGGCACGACCGTACTGTTGTTGTAGCAGATGGGAGCCGAGACCCCAAGAAAAGCGGCTATCGAGCCCAGGGGGAGCAGGCTGCGGGAGCCTCCGGTGTGACTTGATTCGATTATACTCACATAGGGAGCCTGGCTTGCCGACGGCTTCCTCGCTCGGCGCGTTGGCGCATCGTCGATGCGGATTGAGAGGTTTGCTGCCACACTGAGTTCTGCTCTCCACAAGAAAGGATCGTGCTCATGGTTCGGCTGGTCTGTTTCGTGCTTGTATTCTTGGCGGCGGCAATTGTCCTCCCATCGGCTTGGGCCCTGAAGGACTCCGCCAAAATCACGCTGGTTCAGCTCACCACACGAGGCCAGTCGCCCGAGTCGATGGTGGAGCGGATGCCGGCCTTCTTTCAGCAGGCGTCCGACAACGGCTCGGATCTGATTGTCTTTCCGGAATACGTGCTGGGTTACAAGACTACGATCGAGGACCCGCGCGTGCAGAAGTTCTTTGCGTTGGCTCGACAGTACAAGATGTACGCGATTGCGGGGTTGGTCGAGAAGTGTGACGATCGCTGGGCCACGACCGCGCTGGTGGTGGATCGCGACGGGAATCTGTTGGGACGCTATTTCAAGTGCCATCCAGCGTCGGGAGGACCGCCGCATTTCTGGCCTCCCGTGGATGGGAATGATGCCGAGGCGCGGGGGATCCTGGGAAACCAGTTCAAGGTGTTTCATCTGGACTTCGGTCCGATCGGGATTCTGCAGTGCTATGACGGTTATTTTCCCGAGGCGTGGGGCTGCACGTCGTTCAACGGTGCCGAGGTCATCTTATGGATCAACGGACGTGATGGAATGATCGAGGACGGCTACTGCCGTTTTGCCGCCGACGCCTACGGCTGTTGTGTGGGAGCGAACATTACCGACGGGAAGAACACGGGCTTCGCCGGGCGGTTTGTGCGGGCCGAGGGAGTGCCGGAAGAGAGCCGGCTGTTCCCTCGGATCAAGGAGCCGGGGGATGGGTGCGTGCATGCCACGATCGACCTGCAGGGATTGCGGCGTGCGCGCAAGCACCTGCGCACGATGCACCAGCGTCGGCCGGAGCTGTATGGTCGCTTGACCGAGGATATCAAGCTCTGGCAGGACTACCCGGATATTCCCTGGGACGCGCCTGAATGCGAATCGCGTGTGAACCAGGCTCAGCTCCCGCCGCCGTCCACGGAAAACCAGGCCGAACATCAGTGAGGCAGGTGACCAATCGACGTTGACGGTATCCTCATCCGGGGTGCCGGGGGATCGTCCTGGAGCCTGACTGCATATCCTGTGCGCGCAGCGTGCATTTCTGCCGAGCGACCAATGGACGTGGACCAATGGATGGCGTTCTCGCTTTCTGGTTGGCGGCCCTGCCGCCTCAGGAGATCTCATCCGACTCGCGCAGTACGTCTGCCAGCAGCGGTGCCATTCCGAGTTGCGTCGCCAGTTGCTCGATTGCCTCTCGATCTTCCTCCGTGGCCAGGCGATAAACGTATCTAAGATCGCGCCGGCTCTTGTAGCTGCCTTTGCTGATCCAAAGCAATTTCGATACGGCCACATCTGCACAGGAGGCCACCGGCAGTCTTTCGTTTTCAAACACCTCCTGAAACACCGACCGGTCCAACTCGCCCGGAACCAATTCGCGGGGATAGATGTCGAGTTTCAGTGATTCGATACTGTCGAGCAACTGAAACATCCCGTGCTCAGCGACCGCATTTCGCACGGAATCAGGCTCGTAGAGGAAGTCGGATTCGGCAAGGATTTGCAGGAAGGAATCCAACGCCGCAGCCACCTGAGCATTGTCGATGACGATATCAATGTCTTGTGTCAACCGTGGTTCACCGTAGTAGATGGAGGCGATTCCGCCGGTCAAATGAAAGCGGATGCCGAGTCGACGAAAGACCCGGACCGCTTTATCGAGCGTTGTTCGGAACGCGTCAACGGGAAACATCGGCCAGCTCACTTTCGATCATCCGACAGACCGTCGGATCGGCTGTGTAGAGTCGCAAAGCGACTTCCCATTTGAGCCGCTCTTCCGATATCTCACCTCTCTCCGCAATGATCCGCCGCGCCAGCATTTGACGCGACCACGCGAGCAACGCCAGCGATCGAGCAATTCGCTCTTTGCCAGGCAAAGCATCTATCCGCGATTGATATTCTTGTTCGATCGAGTTCATGTTCCACCGTATATTCGCGCAAGCACCAATACCGGCATTCTACATCGCTGCCGTCATCCCAACACGCCCAGGAGATCGGATTTCCCTTGTACGGCTCAGCCGTTTGATCGGTTGAGATCGCCTGGACGTCCTCGGAGCAAACCTCGGATGTGACGCGAACGAGCCGAAATGAAGGAGGAGAGAGGCGACGAGAAAGCGCGAGCCGACAAGCTCGGGTGAGTCTGAAGTTCGCTCATCAACTGCGTCGGAGACGCCAGGGTCGATCGGCACGAAGTCCCCATCACGGCTCGCACAACATCGAGTCTGACGGCTGATTATCGACCGCCATGCCCGGGTCGCTCGCCTTGCTGCAACGCTACTCATCCAGTTCCAGCACGAGCTGAGGGTGCTGCGCCCGGTCCGTGTGATCGCGCGCGGCAGGGAATCACTTCAGGCTGCTTGGTCCATGGGCCGACAGCCGAACGGCTCTGTGCCTTCAACGTTAAATAGGGAAAGGCCGGGATTAGATCCGGTGGTGGCGTCGTGTTGGGGGTGCCCATGTAGAACATGTGCCACCGCTTCCCGTCACAATACGTGACACCATACGACGCGGATGCCGAATCGTCGGAGCCGTGTGGGCCCAGGTCCAGCACGAGGCCCTGCTTGGTCCACTCCACTCCGTCGGTGCTGGTCGCCAGGCAGGCGAGCCAGCCGGTGGGACCGGCGCCGTCATAGTGCATGTAGTATTTGCCGTCGCTTGCGAAGACCCAAACATCGCGAGCACCGAGCTTGTCGCATCCTCCAGGCCCCTCGCCATGTCGCCAGACGACGCCATGGTCTGTGGCATTCATTCGCAATAGGGCAGTCGGGCGGCCGTCCGGATAATCCGCCCGCAGCACACCAGAGCAAACGACGAACAGGGTAAGCACCGAGACGAACACTGCAAGTGGCTGATGATTCTTCGGCGTTCTCCCAAGAACAGCCCCCAGGAGGGAACGACTCGATCGTTCCGCATATCGTTCACATCAAGCCGACTTGCGTCCGAACCAGAGTGACCCCAGAACGCAGAGTATCTGCAATGCATAGGCCGCTCCGAACAGGCCCCCCGCGCCGGCGATTACGTAAATGAGTGGTTCCACGAAACGGGCCAGCCACCAGCTACCGATGTCCAGCATGATCGCCAGCAGAGGCAATGGGCCAAGTAGCAGCTTGACCGAATTGGGAAGGCCAGTCGCCATGAACAGCATTCCGACCAGGAAAGCAAAGACCGGCATCGAGAGCACGTGAGCATGAGTGACATGCACCAGTCGCTGGGTCGACATCGGCTTGATCACCCGCGTCTGCTCGCCCGACTCGTGACGCGTGATCTCCGGTTCGGCCATCGCGAACACCAGCTCGTACTGGGGTTCGTTGTCCTTGCTGGTGGCGTACGGAATGTCGGAACTGTCACCATCCTCTTCGTTATGGCACTCGATACAGTGTGCCTTGATGATTGCCTTGGCCGAGGGATCACCTTCCTCCACCAGGCCGGGCTTGTCAAAATCGGCCTCCTTCGCCTCGCTCTCCAGCCACTTGATCAAAGCGCGGACCGCCGGCTCGCCTCCCTTGTCCAGGTACTCACGCATGCTGCCGTCAGGACGGACTTCGGTGAGCATCGCGGAATTGACCGTGACCGTGTCGTCAGGCTGATACTTCTTTTCCAGGCCGTGAAACGCGGCCCGCAAGTCGTCGACGGTCAGTCCCGGTTCACCATCGTCCATCTGGTGCTTGAAATAGATGTTGGCGGTGCCGCACAGATAGCCGGGACCCACGATGAGCAGAAACAGCGTTACTAAGACCTTGGCCGGTACCGACAGCCGGGCTAAGCGAATCGTTTCACCGTTCATCTGCGATTTCTCCTGACAGATAGCGAGCGGACGCGTCAACGCCGTGCACGGGACCCACGGCAGGCCGCACCCTAGCACATTTGCCGACCATTCTCAAGTCAGAGCCAATCTCGGCGCAGGCCACGCCGGGCGACGTCGGAGCAGCGGCACACGGATGCACGAATCGAAATGTTCCTGTGGAGCAACCGACACGTGCTGCGCAGCGTGCCATCGACTGCACCTGCCCGAACGCACATCGTAATCGCGTCGACCTCCAGGCCGCGGCCACGGTTGGCAGGTCCACGGTTGACAGGGGGCGTGGCGAGCGCTATGCTGGTCCGCTGCAGCGTGTTAGTTGGTAAAGATTACCATTTGCTGGGGACCGGTCAAGTGGGGAGGTGGTCGAGACGCGAGCTGTGAACGAACGCGAGATCGAACAGCGACTGGAGGGGTTCGAGGAACTGTGCCGAACGAAGGGGCTGCCGCTGACGGTTCAGCGCCGCGATATCCTGCGCGCCGTGCTGCAGCGGGACGATCATCCGAGTGTCGATCAGATTTATGAGTCGGTTCGGGAGCGTATTCCGGGGCTGTCGCGCACGACCGTCTATCGCGTGTTGGAGACGCTGTGTCATCTGGGAATGCTGCGGCGCGTCCATCATCCAGGTGCGACGGTGCGTTTTGACGGTCGCATGACTCGACACCATCACCTCGTCTGTCGGATCTGTCACGCGATGCTCGACGTCGAGTCCAGGAAGCTGGCTCAACTGGAGTTGTCGTCTGGGCAGCGACAGGGATTTGTGGTCGAAGATTACACGGTGCATTTCCACGGAGTGTGCGAGGAATGTCGCCAGCGCAATCCGAATTGAACAGGACTTCGACTCAGGGAGAGCATTCGACCGGGATCGCGATTCGCTCGATGTGTTCGCCCACGGGAGGCTGGGCCAATCGGGGGATGGAACTGGGACGACGACTTCAGATCGACTACGTGGCGCGGTATCTTGGTAACGCGGTATCCTGGAGGCATCGTGGCGGGCGACGAGCGAAGTAATGAAGATGAAGTAATGAAGATGATGGCGCGGCGGACGATCGGCCATCCTGAACACGGGTTGTCCACGCGTGACGTTGATATGACCTATAATGAGTCAGCTCGCGGTACCGGTGGAGAGCTGATAAGGCGTCGATTCACCAGAGAGCTTGCAGGGAACGCACCACAATTCGCATCAGTAGGGCGGATCTGCCGCCATGTTGTATCTCTTAATTCTGAGGAGCCGGTTCATGACAAAGCAAAACACGCACCTGTGGTTGGCATGGTTCGGTGCAGCACTGATCGTGACGAGTGCGATGAGTGGTTGCGCCAAGAGCGGGGAAGATGCCCGAGCGAAGCAGTTGGACGATGCTAAGAAGGCGGCCGCCGCTGCCACGCAGCCGGCAGCCGAAACTCCATCCGACGCGCCCACCGAGACTCCATCCGACGCGCCCACCGAGACTCCGTCCGACACGCCCACGGAGACTCCGTCTGACACGCCCACGGAGACTCCGTCCGACACGCCCACCGAGACTCCGTCCGACGCGCCCACCGAGACTCCGTCCGACGCGGCCACCGAGACTCCGTCCGACGCGGCCACCGAAATGCCGTCCGACGCGGCTACCGAAACTCCGTCTGAATCCCCAGCCGAGGCGACAGCCGCGCCGAGTGTGGTGGCCATGACGGTTGAGATTCCTCTGGGGTTGCCGGAGCTGAAGATTCCGGAAGACAACCCGATGACCGCCGAGAAGGTGGAGTTGGGCAAAATGTTGTACTTCGACAAGCGGCTGAGCAAAGACGGAACCATTTCGTGCGCCACTTGCCATGATCCGCAGACAGGTTGGGCCGAGCACACGCCGACGAGCACGGGAATTGGCGGGCAGGTGGGAGGAGCGAATTCGCCGACCGTGTGCAATGCCGCCTACGCAGATGCTCAATTCTGGGATGGCCGAGCGGCAACGCTCGAAGATCAGGCACTTGGGCCGATCGAGAATCCGATCGAGATGGGGCACAGCCTGGACGAACTGGTATCGCAGCTCAATGCGATTCCCGGTTACAAGGAGAAGTTTCAGCAGGTGTTTCAGACCGACGTGACGAAACAAGGGATTGCCAAGGCCATTGCGGCGTTTGAGCGCACCGTGCTCAGCGGCAATTCGCCTTATGACAAGTTCCAAGCCGGCGATGAAACAGCACTGACCGATGTCCAGAAGAAGGGCATGCAGCTGTTTAACGATCTGAAATGCGCCGCCTGCCATGAGCCGCCGAGGTTCAGCAATTACAAGTATTACAACGCGGGCATTGGTTCCGGCAAAGAGAAACCGGACGAGGGACGCAAGGCTGTGACCGGGAACGATGGGGATCTGGGCAAGTATCGGGTACCTTCGCTGCGCGAGGTGGCCAATACGGGGCCCTATTTCCATGACGGAAGCTGCGACTCGCTCGAGCAAGCCGTGGCAATGATGGCGACGGGGGGCATCGACAATCCGAACCTCTCGACCATGCTCAAGGGGCTGGTGGAGAAGCAGGTTTCGGCCGAGGATCAGGCCGCGATCGTCGAGTTCTTGAAGGCCCTCTCGGGAACCTATCCGATTATCGAGGCCCCCGCACTTCCGTAGTTTCGGGCTGACGACTGCCAGGTCTGGTTTCAGTCAGAATCGACGAATGCCTCGTTACCGAGATCGCCGACCGGTGCTCGGCAACGTCAGGCGGCACTCGGGAGGCTGATGGCAAGAGCGGGTTGCGTATGTTCGGCGGGCCGCCTCATTCGATGGGGCGGCCCGCGGTCGTGATGCCCCCTGCCGCTGCGACTGCCGGTCGCTTCTGGGTCGACGATGATGGATCGGCCGACAATTCCGAGCAGTTTGCGGCTCTGCATGCTTATTCGCCGTACCTCAACAACAAGCCAGTCAAATATCCGGCTACGCTGATTGCCATGGCAGATACGGAATGGCGGATATGGATGACCGCATGGTACATGGACAGAACTTCAAGTCTGCTGTGTGATTGCCGGAATGTCAGCCGAAGACGGCTGCGGTGTTGATTCGCATCGAGACGTGGGCAGGCCGACGGCCTCGATCATTGAGGCGCTTTCTGAACAATGGGGCGTTCCTGGTCAAGGAACTGGGCATGCAACCGAGGCCCTACCGGCACGATGGACGAGGATCCGCTTCGAATGCTGGAAAATGAATTCGCGAGCTGCGCGCTCCGCGATTCTGAGGAGTGAGTCGGATTGGCGCGAGACGAGCGATTGTGAGGGTGTCGGCGCTCATGCTTACCTGACGCCATCGGCGCAGCGCAGAGAGGAAGCTGCTGCGAAATCGCCCAGAAGCAGTGGGGTTTTCCCCCATAACTCCTCCAATCCGTCAGGCAAGTGGAGCGTCATGTGACCGCCAGGTACATCCAGATTGACGGCGCAATCCCCCTGAGTTACGCTAGTTGCGTCAAAGGTTGGAGGAGTCCGATTGGCGGCTCTGCGAGGTGCGTTGGGCCAGCTAGCCGTGCTCTTGCTTGCAGTTTCTGCACAGTCCTTGGTAATCGGGAGGTGACGTTATGGAGCCACGAAGGTCGCGTGCGAACGGATTGGCTGAACTGAGTGTGATCGCTGCCATGGTGGTAGCACTGGTGGCTGTCTGGATGCCGATGCAGTCGGTCCAGGCGGACCCGCCGGCAGATCAGGAGTACACGGGAAGCAAACGCTGTGGATCGTGTCACTTCGAGCAGTTCACGAAATGGAAGAAAGACGCGCATTCGAAGGCGTTCGCCTTGTTGACAAAGAAGTACGAGGCCGATCCGAAATGCCTCAAGTGCCACTCCACTGGTTATGGTCAGCCGAGTGGTTTCAAGGACGTCAAATCGTCGGCCGCGCTGACCGATGTGGGCTGCGAATCGTGCCATGGCCCGGGGAGCAAGCACGAAGAGATCTCGCAGAAGTATGCTCAGGTCAAGACGCTGACCAAGGAGCAGGAGGAGGAAGTGCGCGGATCGATCTGGTTGATGTTGCCCAAGAACGTCTGCGTTGAGTGCCACACGGTCAAGGGGCACCACGACTCCGAGACCCCGCCAGAACTGCGAAAGAAGAAGTAGACGAACGGTCCACCGCGGTTGATCCGCCAGCCTGCAAGGTGAGCACCCTGGCGGTCGAATCCCGGCGCTCGGATCATGGCCGTCTCCTGTTGAAGTGAATGATCAGCAATTTCAGCGTCACGGCATTCGTTGCGGAGGCCGTGACGCCGGGTGCCCGTTTTGCTGTCTGACGAGGTATCTCGTGTATGTCTGTCGCCGATCGATGGCGGCGGTTCGTACGCTCAGTGACTGCCCCGGCAGGGCGAGCGGTTGGGAACCGTGTGAATGAAGACGATGCTTCCGATGGCTGTGTGCGCCCTGTTTCTGGTCTGCCTCTGGCCTGTCCTCCCCGAATTCTCCAGCGTTCCCCTGGTCCTCGCTCAAGAAGAGACAGTGGACGAGGGATCCCCGTCGACTCAGACGCCTGATGATCAGGCTGCCGATACTCCTGAGTCGGCGACTGGCGAGGAGAAGGTGGACGAAGCGGTACCCGATGCTGGCGGAGAAGCTGATGAGCCATCAACGGCAGCCGAAACCGTGGCGTCTCTGGCGGATGAGGATAACAACTGCATTGAGTGTCACGGCAATTCGGAGTTGTGGGAAGGCGATACGCTCCACTTGCTCGTCACGCCACAGATGCTGGCGGCGGACATTCACTGGCAGAAGGGAATCAAGTGTCAGGAATGTCATGGTGGCGATGCCTCGACGCTGGACTTGCGGCAGGCCCATGCCCTGGAAGACGGTTTTCGCAAGATCGATTCGCCCGCCGACGTGGTGAAATTCTGCGGGCATTGTCACGCCGACAAGGAGTATATGCACCGCTTTCAACCCGACGCGCCACTCGACATCATTGACCGGTTTCTGGCCAGCGTGCATGGCAAGGGTTTGATGCCACCTGCGTCAGGTGTGGCGAAGTCGCCGGATGCCGCAGCCAGCGGTGACGCTGCCGAGAATCGTGCAGCGGCTGAGCCTTCAGACGTGCCGGAGTCGGGCGAAGTAAGCGAGAGTGGTGAGGACTCCGCCGGAGAGGAGGAGGGGGCGGACGTGGCGCAGAGCAACGCGATTGATCTGGCCAGTTGCATTGCTTGTCATCTGCCGCATCAGATGCGGCCGGTGTCGGACCCTCTGTCGGCGATTCATCCGGGCAACCTCGCGGTAACCTGCGGGGCTTGCCATCGTAATGAACTGGTTGGTTTACGGATGAGCGTCCATGCCAAGGCTGGAGAGAAGGACTCGCAGGGGGCCGGCATGCTCATGGACTGTGGCAAGTGCCATGGCCTGGACGTCCATGGAATGCTCCCCGTGTCCGATCCAGCTTCGCCGGTGCGATTGGAGCAGCAGGTTCAGCACTGTGGCGACTGTCACGAATCGTATCGTGCCACGTACATGGCGAGTGTCCATGGTCAGGGGCTCACCCGGTCGGGGCTTGTCTGGTCGGCGGTCTGTGCCGACTGCCATGGGGCACACGCGATCTTCTATGCGGCCGATCGCCGCTCGACGCTGCATACCACCAAGGTGGGCGCAACCTGTGGCAAGTGCCATCATTTTCTGTTGGAGCGGTTGGCGGCGAGCGTGCACGGGTCAGGCGATGACGCCGGTTCGGCAAGCGGACTTGGCGGAGCCAGCGAACATGCGGCGCCTGGCGGGACCATCAAACGCCGGCCGACCTGTACCGATTGCCACCAGGGTCATGACGCCTTGGTGCCGCACACGGAAGGGTTCCGTCGCGCCCTGCCCAACCGATGTGGAAACTGCCATGCGGATCTGGCCGATCGATACCGATTGAGCCTGCATGGCGAGCTGACGGAGTTCGGGTATGAGCCGGCGGCGGAGTGTGCTGATTGCCACGGCGCGCACGATATCATGCCTCTGAGCAACCCGGCGAGTCGGCTGGGGCTGACGAATCGGGTAGCGACCTGTCAAAGATGTCATCCCAACGCGAACGTGAACTTCGCGAAGTTTGATCCTCACGCCAGCTACAAAGATGCCACGTCCTATCCGCTGTTGCATGGTCTGGTCAGCTGGCTCGAAACGATCATCTATGTTCTGGTTGGGCTGTTCGTGTTGCACATGCTGTTCTGGTTCACTCGATCCTATCTGCATGCTCGACGATTCGGGCGGGACCGGACTTGTGTGGCCGGTCGGCCGGCGATTCGCGCTTTCGTGGACGTGAATCGGGTGATTTACAAGCTGCTGATGGTCGCATTTGTCGGACTGGTTCTGACGGGCCTGCCGTTGAAGTACGGAGCCTATCCGTGGGCCAAGCGGGTGGCCGAAATGATCGGCGGCTTCCCGACAACCAGCGTCTGGCACCACGCCTTTGCGACGCTGCTCCTGGTGTCTGCCCTCGTTCACCTCCGGTGGGCTGTCGGCTGGGTGTGGCGACGGCGACGCAGCGGGTTGGGGTGGGGTGCGGTGTTCCTGGGGCCTGACTCGGCAGTGCCCAACCGGCGGGACCTGCACGATTTGCTGGGGATGTTCAAGTGGTTCATCGGCCTGGGGAACAAGCCGCGGTTTGAGCGGTGGGCGTATTGGGAGAAGTTCGATTATTGGGGAGTGTATGCGGCGGCCGGGTTGATCGGGCTTTCCGGCCTGATGCTCTGGTTTCCCCATATCTTCTGCTTGTTCCTGCCAGGAACCGTGCTGAACATCGCCAAAGTGGTGCATGGCGAGATTGCCTTGGCAGCTGCCGGATTTGTCTTCATGATTCATGTTTTCAACACTCATCTGCGTCCGGAGAAGTTCCCGCTCGACGCGTCCTGGTTTACCGGAGTCGTCAGTGAAGAGCATTTGGGACGCAGTCGACCCGATTTTCTGCGTAGGATGCGAGACGAAGGGAAGCTCGATGCACTGCGTACCGAAGCACCACCCGCGGCCCGACTGCGCTCGATCCGCGTGGGAGCGTTTCTGCTGCTGGCCACGGCCATGTGTGTGCTGGCGATTATCGTGGTGGTCAGTCTGGGCAAGTAGAGGTGCGCGATGAACGATACTCGAGATACAACTCCTCCCCATCCGCCCGAAGATCCGCTGTCGTTTCCGCCGGAAGCGGAAGTGCACGAGCCGCTGAGCGTGCGATTCGTGCTGCGACGGTTCAAAATCCTGGCCGTCCAGGGGGCGGCACTGCTGGGAGTCTGCCTGCTGCTCCTGCTGTTGGGGACCGGTACGGCCGGCTGGTACACGTCGCGTTCCCAGTTCTGCAATTCCTGCCACATCATGGAGCCGTATTACGTGTCGTGGCAGGAGTCGAGTCACCGAGATGTGGCGTGCACGAAGTGCCACTTCCCTCCGGGGGTGGCAGAAAAAGTGCGTGGCAAAGTTCTCGGTCTGGTGCAGCTGGCGAAGTACGTGACGCAGACACAAGGTCCGCGGCCATCGGCGGAGATACCCGATGCCAGCTGCCTCCGATCGGGCTGCCACGAGACCCGCTTGCTGTCCGGGCGAGTGGACTACAACGGGATCGCATTTGATCACGCCCGACATTACGGCGAGTCGACGCGCGGCATTCAGCTGCGCTGCACCAGCTGTCACAGCCAGATCGTACAGGGACAGCACATGACGGTGACGCCCACCACCTGCTTTCTCTGCCATTTCAAGAACGAGTTCTTCAACGAAGGGCTCGGAGCGTGCACGCGATGCCATCAGATCCCGGAAGAGTCGTTTGATCTGGGGGGGGGCGTGCCGTTCACCCACGCGCTGGCGTATGAGCAAGGAGTGGACTGTCAGAGCTGCCATGCCGACCTGATCCGGGGCAATGGGGAAGTCCCGGTTGAGCGCTGTACGGTCTGTCACAATCGAGAACATGACCTCGAGCGGATCGGCGATGTGATGTTCATTCATCAGACCCATGTGGCTGATCACAAAGTGGACTGCCTCTCGTGCCACCTGCAGCTGCATCATTCACTGGATACGAACAGCGTGGCGACTGCGGCCGCCGAGTGCTCCAAATGCCACCTTAATCCGCACGATATGCAGGTGGCGATGCTGGAGGGGAAGGGGGCCAGGCTGATACCCGAACACCGCAGCAGCATGCTGGCGGCTCGCCTGTCGTGCTTCACTTGCCATAAGCAGAAAGAGGTATCGCCCACCGGCTCCGTATTGATGAAGGCGTCCTTGCAGACCTGCGTTGGCTGTCACGCGTCCCATGAGATTGCCGGCCTGCAGACGTACCACGAACAGCTTCGCGAACTCCTCGTGACTCTGGAGAACGATCTGCCACGCGTCGAGACTTCGCTGGCGGAAGCCTCGCTCGAGCCGACTCAACGCGCGGAATTGACGCGCCGTCTGAATGACCTGCAACATGACATCCGCTTCCTGCACGCTGGTAACGATATTCACAACAGCCACTATGCCAGTGAGCTGACCGACCAAGTGCTAGAGCAGCTGACCGATCTGTGCCGGACGCTCGACCTGGAACCGCCCGATGTGCAGCTCCCCGAGAAGCCCTCGCCGGTCACCACTGCCGGGGCTGCCGATGAGCCGGCGACCGCTGACGCCGCGCCGGGCGACGAGAGGGAGACCGATCCGTCGGAACCAACGGAACTCCCCGCCGCTGACGAACCTGACGCAACGGATGCCACGCCGGCTGATGCACCAGAGCCATCGCCCGACTCCGCTGGAGATCCTGATGCTGCCGAACCGTTGCCCACTGATGATCAGAACCGGAGCTGACCCGGGTAAGGAATCGTCTCTCGTGAAGAAGCTTGTGCTTGTACTGGTCTGCTGGCTGACCATCGCGCTGGCGGCGAACCTGCCGCCCCTGGTCGACCGCCTGGCAACCGCCCAGGAGTCTTCGGTTGAGGATGAGGCTGCAGAGGATGAGGCTGCAGAGGATGAGGCCATGGAAGAGGCGGCTGAGTCGGAGATGGAGGAGGAGTCAGCCGACGCGCCGGCGCTGGAGGACAACATGTGTGTCCAGTGTCATGGCAACGCCGAGGTGTGGGAGGAGGACACTCAGCATCTGTATGTAGGTCCGGAACACCTGGCCAACGACATCCACTGGAAGAAAGGAATCCTCTGTCAGGACTGTCACGGGGGCGACGCGACGTCGACGAATTTGCGCACGGCCCACGCGATCGAAGATGGCTTTCGTAAGATCGAGAAGCCGTCGGATCAGCCGGCATTCTGTGGTCACTGTCATGCGGACGTTCAGTACATGAGTTCCCACGGCTCGCCGTTGTCGACGTCGATCGTCAGTGATTATCTCAAGAGCGTTCACGGTGTTGACTTGCTGCAGGTGGGCAACGAGAAGTCGGCAACCTGCACCTCCTGCCATCCCCGGCACGACATGCGGGGCAAGAGTGATCCGATGTCCGCGGTCGGTCCGCTGAACCTGGTCAGTACGTGCGGTCGTTGTCACACCGAGGTCCGTGACGAATTGCTCTCGAGTGACCATCAAGGAGTCGGTTTGCGGACGGCGGAAGGCACGTCCACTCCGCTCAGCTGTCTGGCGTGTCACGCTGGCGATCCTCATGCGATGACGTCCGTCACCGATCTCAGGTCATCCGTTTTCGCGCAACGTCAGATCGAGAATTGCGGTCGATGCCATGAACAGGCGATGATGGAGTACTGGGCGAGCGTGCATGGCAAGGGGTTGAGCGATGCCGGCTTGCTGACGACTGCTTTCTGTGCCAACTGTCACGGAGCCCACGGAATCCTCAAGGCCAGGAACCCCGCCTCGCAGTTGCACGTCACCCGGGTGGCGCAGACGTGTGGTGTCTGCCATCGTCTGATCGAGGATCAGTTGCGATTGAGCGTGCATGGAGGAGGAAACGGGCCTGGCGGTGACCATGAGGAGTCGGCCGCGGGGGGAACTGTCAAACGCAGACCGAGTTGTACGGACTGCCATCAAGGTCACGCGTTGCCCGACCCGCGCTCGGCCGAGTTTCGCAATCAGGAGTCGGGTCAGTGTGGCACTTGCCACGTCGAATTGTATCGCGGGTACCGGTTGAGCATGCATGGGGCGCTGACGAATCTCGGATTCACCGCCGGGGCCAAGTGCTCCGACTGCCATGGGGCGCACGACATCCTGCCGCTGTCCGACCCCAGTTCCCGAATGTCTCCCCAGAATCGAATTCAGACCTGTTCCGCATGCCATCAGGGCATGTCGCCGAAGATGGCCAGCTTTGATCCGCACGCGGATCACCATGATGCTGAGCGATCACCCGTTTTGTACTGGGTGTATCGCGGAGTGCTGACGTTCATTATCGTGGTCTTCGGCTTCTTCGGGCTGCATGCGATGGTGTGGTTCTTGCGTGGACTGGTGGATGTCTGGCAACACGGCCGCCCTCGGGCGCTGCAGGCTGGCACACCCGGTTATGTGCGGTTCAGGCCGTTTCACCGCGTCGCTCACTCAGTCATGGTGGTCTCGTTCCTGGGACTGGCGCTGACCGGCTTGCCGCTGAAGTTCAGCGACTACCTCTGGGCTCAGTGGCTGGCTTCGATCCTGGGCGGGTTTGCGTCGACGGGATTGTGGCATCGTATCTTTGCCATCTCGATGTTCGGCACCTTCCTCTCCTACGTGGGACTGATGACCCGTCTGTATTTCGTCGCTCGGCGACGTGGCAAGACACGCCAGGAAGCTTTGTTCGGTCCCGAATCACCGCTGCCGAATCTGCGTGATGCGCGCGATTTCGCCGCCATGGTGCGGTGGTTTCTTGGCCGAGGTCCACGCCCCACGTTCGAACGCTGGGCCTACTGGGAGAAGTTCGACTTCTTCGGTGCCACGTCCGATACGATTCTGATCGGAGTCAGCGGCTTGATTCTGTGGTTCCCGAACTGGTTCTGCAATTTCCTTCCGGGCGAAGCTGTGAACATCGCCAAAGTTGTCCACTCCACCCTGGCGCTGCTGGCCACCGGGTTCGTTTTCGCGATTCACTTCTTCGGTACCCACTTCCGGCCTGACAAGTTCCCCATGGATATGTCGATCCTGACCGGCGTGGTGAGCGAGGAAGAGATGCACCACGAGCGTCCGGAAGTGCTCGAACGACTGCGCCGCGAAGGCAGACTCGAGCAGTTGCAGACGCGAGCACCCGCGCAGAGCAGACTCTGGGCCGTGCGGATCGGCGGTGGCATTGCGCTGGTGATCGGCCTGGCCGCTCTGGCCGGCATCATCTGGTCGCTGTGGCCCTGACCCGGAAAGACGACTCGCACAGGTTACTTCGGCGCGAAAGCCTGGCGAAACAGCCGATCGTCAAACTCGCGGGGAATCTCTCCCTCGGCTGCGTACAAATAGAGTGCACCCACAATGATCGAATTGAGCGCTGACGAGATCAGCGACACGACGATCAACAGGATGACGCCGACTGCCATCGCGGCAATGCCCAGCATTGTGTGCCCTGATGCGAGCGCGACGCCCCCGCCGACCAAGGGAACAATGCCAATTAGCATTGCCAGAAAGACGATCAATCCGATTCCGAAATTCGCCGTCAGAGCTTCCCCCCAAGTCCGTTTGAGAATCTCCAGCGAACGTTTCCCCGCTCGCAGCGGACCGGTCTTCTCGACCACGATCACCGGCACGACAAAATACGTGAGCGCCGACCAGGCCATCCCCAGCAGAGACGCCACGAACTGTCCCAGTCGCTCAGAAGTTGATTCAATCACCTTCAGAATCACACCCACCGTGGCGGCGACCAATGCCCACCCGGCAATCTGAGGCAGACGCGCCATCGCTGCGGAAAACCCGTCGCCGAGATTCGGATTGCCACCCTTGAAGCGAATGATCGCACAGGCGATCAACGCCGTGTTGAAGAAGACGATGACAAAATAGTTGACGAAGTAGAAAGCAAACAGAACCGCGTAGCCGATCACTTGCTGAGCCACTTCGATCTGGCCGTCGTTGGCCGCCGCCTGGTCCGCGAGAGTCTCCAAAAAGCCGGATGCCCAGAGCGGGAGGGCAAAGCTGGCCATGACCAGCACGCAGGCGATTCCACTGATCAGCGGGAAGACCAGCAGTTCTTTGTCCAGTTTCAAGACGTTCCAGCTTCGCTGAACCATCTCCCAGCCGTTACCCATGCGATCGAACATCGGTCACCTCACTTCCTCTGATGCCGCCAATCCACAACTTTCGCGGTAATGTTACCTCCATCGTGAGGGGTTGTCCACGAAAATCGCTTGGTTTTGGGACTGGTTCTGGGGGAACGAAAAGGACTCACGCCAAGGCGCCAAGGCGCGAAGAAGGCGGGGATGACTGGCGCGAGCGCAGTGGTGGGTTGTCTCGTTTAGCTGGTTTGCCTATCTGACCTTGCCGCAGGGGACGTATCAGGCTACAAGTCCGCCAGTCCATCTCGAAGGATCGCTCGTACTGTGAGGGAGGCTCAAACGATCTATGTCCGCCGTTACCCAACGCTATATCGACATGTGGGCTTTTCCCGGTCTGCATCCGACGAATCTGGAACTGCTGCAACGCCTCAAGACCGCCGACGACCGTCAGTTTGGATCGGGCATGGATGTCTGTGGCGAAGTGTCGCAGTTCAATCGAGACGGTGGTTGGGAAAAGGTCGCGGTGGCCGGGGTGCGGAGTGACCTATGGAACCCGGACCCGGCTGAGTTGGAAAAGGCATTACAGGCTTTGCAGAAACAGCGGCGCCAATACCATCGACGCCGCATCCGGAAGTCAGGCGCTCTGTCCGACGGCCAGCAGGAACGACTCAACGAACAACTGTCCCGTGATGTGCTCCTGTCGCTCAGCAGCGAAGACATCGAGAAGCGGCGGTTGGTGATGAAGCTGTTTCGGACGACCGGACAGCGTTTGCGCTGGTCCGGCACGATCGAAGAGGTTACGACGCGTGAGATCCACAACTCGATAGGCTCGCATCGGGCCGTATTGTCAATGGTGGCGATTCTGCCGAGCTACGAGTACATGACGACGATCCAGGAGAATCACCGCACCTTCCGGATTCCGCCCCTCTACACACTCTGTTTCCACGACGAGCGGCAGCATCGCACGTGGCACATCATGGTCAAACGCCGCTGGTTCTCCATCGGCGCCGACTATGTGATCGAGTCGGCAGGGAAGCGGATTGGCGAGATTGACGGCAAGTTGATCGGGTTGGGCTACAATGCTTATCTCACGGTGACTGAACCGAGTTTGGCCGATAACGACGAGTTCGTCGAGCTGATGACGCTGTTCGCGACGAGCGTGGGATATCATCGAGCGATGCGGCGCAGCCTGCGTCGTCGCCTGGCGGTGGTCAGCAGCGGCAGCGCCGAGCGTCACATCATCGAAGACGAAGAGTGGTGGCTGTTGAAGAATCCGCGCCGCCGCGCTGCGTAGTGGGCGCGGCAGGAACCGACGAGTCGGTTCCCCACTCCCCAGGGCGGAATAGACGGCTCGCTCACAGGACGCCAACCGTTTTCCGCAGCGGGCGTCGTACGGAACAAGGCCCGATGCCAGCGAATGTTTCGACCCGTTTGGCAACGTGTCGCACGACAGCATCCGGCCCCCTCTAGGGTGACTTCTCGAAGGCGCGACCGCAACTCGCACAGCTCTTGGCGTCGGCTGGTTGCAGCTTCTGGCATTGGGGACATCGTTTGCGTCGCGTGGCCCAAGCCATGTAAGCGATCAAAACTGCAACCGGGAACAGGCAGGCGAAAATCCCGAGGACTTCGGCTATGCTGGCCATCGCGAGTGTCTCCCTGGTGAGGGTGCTCGTGTGGTGGGAGCAATACTACTCGCCGATTGTACCACAGATGGGGCTCCCAATGTGGCTGCAGTCGGCCAATCGACTCGATTCTTTGGCTCTTTTTTCCGATTTGACCATCGGACGCTGTCACTCTCCGAGAGTGGTCGATTGCTCACGCGGTAGCAGGTCTTCGTCGCCGAGTCGACTACCGCGGATCGCCGCAATGTGGCGGACGCGGCGCAGATACGATGTCTTGAGCAGAGCGAGTGCCAATCAGCGTGCGCTGGAGTTGCGCCCGGTTCAGCGTCGCCCCGGTTCAGCGTCGAAAGAGCGCTGGCTGAACCACGATGTCGCCCAGGTCATTGTCGCCCGATTTCAGCTCCAACGTCACGGTTCCCCGATTCCACGCTGTTGCTTTGCCGTTGACAGTGACTTCGCGCAGATAACCTGCTTCTTCTTGCCAGAACATGAACTGTCGCTTCCCGAGGGGCAGGTTGCGGATCTCAAATCGACCGTCCTCGTCGGTCACGGCCATGTACGGATGCTCTTTGACGACGAGCCAGCCAAGTTCCCATGTATGGATGGAGCAGCTGACGCGCGCGGGGAGCGCTTCGGGCTTGGGGAATTCGTGTGTGTGCGACGTCCCACTGGGGATGGTCACATTGATCGACAGATTCTTACGCATGTCAATCTTGACGTTATCCCCCTTGGGGTCCTGATTGCGAAGGACGAGCTTCTGTGTGGTGCGCAGCAGTGTTACATGGGGGTCAAACCGGCAGTGCAGACTGTTCAGCAATACTTCAGCCTTCTCATGCGGCTGATAACTCTCGTGCACATCGATCGATTCACCTCGTTCAAGCTGTAACATGATGATGACATCTCGAATGCCATGGTTCTCCGGATGGACGACGAGCGATTCGTCAAACAGATCGAATTTCCCGCAGACTTCCTGATCTTTGTCGGGTGTGATCTTCCGGGGAGCTGGAGCCTGGCCATCGTAAATCACTCGGCCGCGAAGATGAGCCCATTCGGCTCCAGAAGCAACGAACGGCACCGACCAGGCGGCGAGGACCAGAAGTAAACACCGATGCATGGAAGATTCTCCGAGGCTGCGGCAACCGTAAGCGAACTATGGGAGGCCGCGCCAAATGGGGCGTCGCCCGCACGGCGGCGCCGGTGGGTGGTGGATGATGTGCGTCAGCCGGGGAATCTGCAGCAGGTCGTCAAAGGGCGAGACGACTGGCCCCATTATAGGTAGTCGTGCTGGGGAGCACCACCACACTCGATGTGACAGAGACGGGCCGCGCGGTGAGGCGCACAGCGGAGTGAGCGTCCCTTGCCTCAAATGGAGGGTCCGGTTGTTTCCATCAGGGTTGATTGCGACCGCTCGTGCGGCAGGTCCCACACGTCTCTGCAGGGCAGGCAGGGTGGGCTCAGTCGCAAGCGCTTCGAGGCTCGGCAACAGTGGTCGGTCGCCGTGGTGCGATTTCGTGTGGCGGAACGGAGGTGGCAAATCGGCTCTGTCAGATAGAGTGGTTCTTGCCGTGAGTTATTGCTGAGGATGACAACGTGGGCCGGCGGCTCACGTCCCCGGAAACTGTCGGGCGCACCCACAAACGCGGCAACCGCGGTCAAGGGTGTTCTGGGGCAGGACAGTTTTGGGGCGGGCGATGGAATGGACCATTGCGGCGCCACTCCTGTCAACAGCTGAACCAGGGAATCGTCTCCGTCATGGGGAAGACGATGATGGTGCTTGGGGCAGCTTGGTGGGTCGGAGCTTTGGCAGGCGAGTCATCGCGGCGAGAAAAGCCGCTGCGGGGGCAGTGTGCACGGTAGCTGATTGGCTGCCATCTGCACGACACGCTTCTGTCATGGGAGAGTCCGGGTCCACCACGTCGCGACACTGCCGGACGGCCGACGAGCAATGGGCAGCACATCGTCGGTCGTTTGGCGGAGTCGTGGCATGGTGCGGGCTGGCGATTGGGTGCGACGGACCGCGTCGGACAGTACGCTGTCGACTGGAATGCCGGGGTATCGGGCGGCTGGCGGCCTCAGCGTTTTCTTTCACGAGGGACGCTCCTATACTGAAGACAGACTTGTTGCGGGACCTGATGCTGTGAGACTGTCCGCCGGCCGGAGGCAAATCGATGCAACGGGGTTTGATGGCGGTGAGGCGGGGGTGGTCCCATCGCAAGCAGTCCCGCGAACGGGACTTGCCATTCTGCCTTATCTTGCCGGGCGGTCTGCCCGGCCCCGCTCATGCGGCTGGCGCTGGGGTCGCAGCATCGGTTCGAGAGCTGGCGGCCAAAGCGGGCGGATTTCCGCGCCGGCAGGGCGGGGCGGCGATCCATTCGATGGGCGGCACGACCGGCATGCTCGTTCCTGAACAAAGGGAAAAAGAGATCGGACAAGATTGATGGTGGACGAAGACGATAAACGGCGTTCTGAGGTGTCCGCGGCGGAGCCGACCGATTGCGCTCTTCTGGGGCGGTTTCGCCGAGGCGAGCAGGATGCGGCGACGGCCCTCTACCTGCGCTATGCCAAGCGGCTGCAGTTGCTGGCTCGGGCTCAATCAGGACGCGATCTGGCGGTTCGTCTTGATCCGGAGGATGTGGTGCAGTCGGTTTTCCGGACGTTCTTTCGGCGAGCATCGGAGGGGCATTACGAGATTCCTGATGGCGAGGAGCTCTGGAAGTTGTTCCTGGTCATTGCCCTCAACAAGGTGCGCCGCCTGGGGGAATACCATCGAGCGGCCAAGCGAGATGTGGGGCAGACAATGGCTCTGGATCGATTTGAGGAACATGTGAGCGGTCTGCAGAACTGGGAAGACCAGTCGTACAACGTTCTCCAGATGACGGTGACCCAACTCTTGGACGAACTGCCGGAAGTCCAGCGCCAGATGATTATGATGCGGATCGAGGGGCATGGAGTGGAGCAGATCGCCGTCGGGACGTCGCGGGCGAAGCGATCGGTGGAACGAGTACTCCAGAAGTTCCGCAGCCGGTTGAGTGAAGTGCTGCGCGAGAATTGAATCAGGCTCTGTGAGGGGGCGAGAGTTCCCCGGTGAGTAGGGCATGTGTTTCGATTCCGAAGACGGCCGACCGTTGATCGGACAGTGATGCATGAGCGATTGGACGGAACAACTGGAAGATCATGTAGAGGCGTATGAAGCTGCCCGTGCCGCCGGCGCATCGGTTGAGATCGAGGACTTTCTGCCACCGCCGGAACATCCGCTGCGCCGCGAGGCGATGGTCGAACTGGTGCGGGTCGATCTGGAGCACAGTTGGACGACCGGTCGAGGACGTGTGGTGGAGGATTATCTGCAGAGGTTCCCCGAACTGCGCGTGCGCGTGACCGATCTGGAGAAGGTGGCGTTTGAGGAGTATCGGGTGCGGCGGCTGGGCGGGGAGTGTGTGTCGCGGGAGGACTACGGCCGCCGGTTTGCCTTGAACACACAGCAGTGGCCGGAGTTGCGGGTGGGAGGTCCGCTCTCGTGCGCGGCGACGCTGTCGTGCCAGGATGCCGGGATGCGCGAGCTGTCGCAGCTGGCACCACAATGGGCGGCACGCATGGCCGCCGCGGCTCGAGACATGCCACAGGTAGGTGATTGTTTCGAAGGGTTCACGCTGGTAGGCGAGCTGGGGGAAGGGGCGTTCGGACGCGTCTTTCTCGCGCGACAGGACAACCTGGCTCGCCGCTTTGTGGCACTCAAGATCACGCCGCAGCTGAGTGATGAGCCGCAGCGCCTGGCCCAGTTACAGCACACCAATATTGTGCCGATTTTCTCGGTGCACCGCAGCGAGAACCTGCAGGCCATCTGCATGCCGTTTCTGGGGCCGACCACGCTCGGCGACGTCCTGCGGTCTTTTGCTCAGTCTCGATCAGTACCGGTGTCGGGCCAGGCGATTGTCAGTACGATCGCCGTGCGCTCGGCGTCGACAGTGACGGGAGATGGTGAACCACCCGCGCCGGTCTCAGGTGGAGTGCGGGCAACGGAAGGAGCAGCGGCGGCAGCCGGAAGCGACCTGCTCCGGCGTTTGGGGAGCATGACCTATTTGAATGCGGCTGTGTGGATCATGTCGCGAGTGGCGGACGGTCTGGCCAATGCGCACGAGCACGGAGTGGTGCATCGCGATTTGAAGCCGGCCAATATCCTGCTCACCGACGACGGCGAACCGCTCATTCTGGACTTCAATCTGGCGACGGACCGATCCGCTCTGGACGCCACCGCGGCGCTCATCGGAGGCACACTGCCCTACATCGGGCCAGAACACATGAGGGCGCTACGCGATGGCGGGGTCATCGGTCCAGCCAGCGACGTGTACAGCCTGGGCGTGATGTTGTACCAGCTGTTGGCGGGCCGCCTCCCCTACCCGGCGCGACAGGGGGCATTCTGCGAGATTGTGGGACCGATGTTGGAGGAGCGGCTTCAACCGGCTCCGTCGCTCCGCACGCTCAATCCGGCAGTGTCACCGGGTCTGGACGCGATCGTCCAGCGCTGTCTGGCGGTACAAGCTGCCGACCGGTACCCGACGGCGCGGGGTCTGCAGGAGGATCTGCAGTGTCATCTGGAGCATCGGCCGCTCTGTCATGTCCCGAATCGCAGCTGGTCGGAACGCTGTCGCAAGTGGGCCCGGCGACATCCTCGGATGGCGTCCGGCAGTACGGTGGCACTGCTGAGCGGTGTTGTTGTCTTGGCTTTGGCCGCTGCCGTCTGGTCGCGCGGAAATCGACTGGAGACGATCAGGGCGCGAGGCGCACTCGTGCAGCTCGAGGCGGAACTCGACGAAGCGCGCACATCGCTCAATTCGCCCTTTGTCGATACCGACGATCTCGAACGAGCCATCTGCAACGCGCGCGCGGCCGCGGGGCTATTCGCCGTCGGGTCGCAAGAAACACTGGTAGATCAGACACTGGAAGATCAGGCACTCTATCGACGGCTTGGAGTTCAGGACCAGGAGCGTCTGAGATACGCCCTGGGCGAACTGCTTTATCTGCTCGCCAGCGGCATTGCGCAACAGGAACTTGCGCAGCAGGAACCTGCGCAACAGGAACTTGCGCAACAGGACCGGCAGCACGCATCGGCCCAGTCCGGTGCCGGGCTGCTGGAGGAGCCACTGCAACTCAATGCGCAGAGTGCGCAACTCTGGCGGGACAAGGCTGCGGCTTACCGCGCCACGCTGCTCCAGCGAGTACGATTTCTGAACGCCGCTCATCGGCCGGCCGAAGCGAAACAGACGTTGGATCAGAGCCAACTGCTCAGTGCGCCGCCGGAAGACCATGCGCCGCCGGAAGACCATCGTCTGCTGGCTTGCGAATGGGCTCTGGAGTCTCGTTACGATGATGCGGCTCAGTTGCTGGAGGAGCTGATCAGGAACTCGCCGCCAGATCATACGCTCTGGTTTGGTCTGGGAAATTGCTTACTCGGTGCCCAGCAGTATCGTCGCGCTGAGGAGTGTTACACCGCAGCGCTGTCGCTGCGTCCCGCGTTTACGTTGGGGCGCGAACATCGTGGCATCGCACGGTTGCTGTGTCGCGATTTTGCCGGCGCCCTGCGCGACTTCGATGAGGTTCTGCGGCACGATCCCACCTCTCAATCGGCACTCGTCAATCGAGCCATCGCTCGGCAACAAGCGGCTCAAGCGACATGGGCTGCCGAAGCGGAGACGCTTGCCCTGCGCGGTATGCAGCGTGGACAGGACGAGGGGCCCGCGGACAGTGCATGGGCGGATAGTGGGTTGAACATGCTGCAGCAAGCACTGCGGGAGTCGATCGACGATTTGACACGAGCGTTGGAATTGGGGTGTACGGAGACTCGCGTCTACTTTCTGCGGTCCCGGATGCGTGCCCAGATGGGTGATGCGGCGGGAGCGGCTGTCGATCAACAGGAAGGATTGTCGCGTGAGCCGGTCGATGAAGTGAGTTGGGTTGCGCGAGGAGTGGCCCGGCTCAACGATGATCCGCAAGGCGCTCTGGCTGATTTTCAGCGAGCGCTGGCCAAGAATCCTCGCTTCGCCGGAGCGCTGCAGAACTCGGCGCACGTATATAGCGAGCGCCTCGGGGATCTGCCGCAAGCGGTGACGGCGCTCGATCAACTGCTAGCAATCCACCCGCTTGATTCCACGGCGCTGGCCAGTCGAGGAGTCTTATTGGCGCGCATGGGACGGCGAGCAGAGAGCCATCGCGATGCGGTAGCTGCCCTGCGTCTGGGTGGAGAACCAGTGCTCTACTATCAAGTTGGCTGCATCTATGCACTCACCGCCGCCTGGGAACCGGATGACCGGCAGCACGCTCTCCAGTTGATCGCCAAGGCACTGAAGCGAGACGCGTCGCTCGCGGCACTCGCTCTCCAGGATCCGGATCTCGCCAGCGTCCGTAACGATCCAGCTCTGCTGGCTTTGCTGGCCGCTGCCAGTACGTTACGTAAGACGGCGGGTCCGTAGCCCACCTTTGACAGCAGTCTCGTTGGCCGCGGACGTGGCGCTGCGCGTCGTTCTATTGGCCGCTGCGGATGTGTTTCCAATTGACCGTCTATCGTCCACCACGTATGGCAGCGTTTTTCCGTGCCAAACAAACTGCATGGCTCTGCGCATTTGACTTGCCAATGCAGTGACACATTCAGTACAATGCCAGCCGAGCAGAGCGTCTTGCTTTGCGGGGGCAAGCTGCATTTCCAGGGTTGGAACTACGCTCACCTTCTCGGCCGCCTGAACCAGTTCGAGAGCCAGTCTGGTCGAGAACAAATCTGGTCGAGAACAAATCTGTTGGTCTGACAGCGTAGTCTTCAGAGTCTCTTCTTGTGTTGGTTGCACTACGTCATGCAGGGAGTAGTAACGTGATGGCTGACGGATAACGGCCATGCGGTGCCGGACATCCCGTGCCATGAGTTGGTAGGATTGCGCGTCCACTGACGCGGCACGGTGCCCCACTGCGGACTTCGAGGTGGGGAGCGTGTTGCGCATGCGGTGGCGACATAGTGTCGTAGTGTCGATAGGGTGGATCTGATCGAACCGCAGAAACTGGGAAAAAACTTTGCCGCAGTGGCAGGCAATTCGATCGGATCCGACTACCAACAGGAGAGGTCTGCATTTCGTACCGGGATACTGCAAACACTGGCAAAGGGGATCCTATGTTTGGTCGCCCATCCAAGCACCATCGTCCGTCTGCCCCATCTTCGCCGCATCCCAAGGCTGCTCGGAGCCGCCTGTCGAGGAATCGCCGCCTGAGTGTCGAAGTGTTGGAGTCCCGGTTGATGATGCACGCCGAAGGGCTTGCCTGGGCGAGCCACCCTGAGCTGACGATCAGCTTTGCTCCTGACGGAACCGACGTAGCCGGGCAGAGCAGTTCGTTGTTTGCGGAAATGAGTACGTTGGAAGGGCAGCCGTGGCAGCAGACCATTCTCAGTGCCTTTGAGGCGTGGGCGAATTTCATCGTGATGGATGTCCTGGAGGTGCCCGATAGCGGTGACCGATTCGGGATTTCCGGGCCAGTGCAGGGGGATCCCCGGTTTGGCGACGTGCGGATCGCGGCCGTTGAGCTGTCGACTGACGTGATTGCCATCTCCGTACCGCATGACGAATTGATGTCAGGCACTTGGACGGGAGATGTGCTGATCAACACCAACGCCCGCTTTTCGAATCTGGACGAACTCTACTCCGTCATGTTGCATGAGGCGGGACACGTATTTGGTCTGGAGCACAGTACGGACTCGGATTCTCCCATGTTCTTTCACGGCGTGTCGGAAGCGGTAGTGCCCGCTCTCGAGGACATTGTCGAACTGCGCCGCAGGTATGATCTGCCGATCTGGGGTGAGGGCTTCTCACAGGAGGATTGGTTCCACAGCGTTCAGGGAGGGGAGGGGGAGTCGCACCATGAGGAGTATGCCGGTCCTCGGCCGTCTGAGCCGCAACCGAGTTCTCCGAGCATGATGGGCGAGGGTGTACAGGAGCTGGAACCTTCGACGAGCGGACGACTCTGGTTCTCCTCGGAGGGTGTTTTGAACCACAGGTGGGATGTCGACACGTACCGGTTGAGCGCCGGGTCGCACGTGTCGTCTGAATACAGCTACCTGACCGTGACCGTGCGGGCAACCGATTCACGAGGGGTCTGGCCACAAGTCGAGGTCTTGTCGAGTGGCGGTCGGATGTTGGAGAGCCAAGTGGTGGCCAATGCTGACGGGACGTATATCGTGCAGGTGGCCGACGTGTCTCCTGAGGAGAGTTATTTGATACGTGTGCGCGCGGCGCACGACAGTATTTCGTTTCTGCCCGGTCGATATGACCTGGAAGCTCGGTTTCTCAACAGCCCGCTGGAGCTGAACGAACTGGTTGCCGAGACGCTCACCACGTTGGATCCACGATCGGAGCACGTCCTGAACGTGCCGGAAACCGCGTTAGCGCACTTTGTGTTGTCGGCGGATCTCACGTCATGGTTTGCACCGGTGGTTGTGTGGGCAGACATCTATGATGCGCAGGATCATCTCGTCGGACGAGTGGCCACCGGGGCAGGAAACTCACAATCGACCGATGCGCTGCTGCTTCCGGCTGGCCAATACCGTCTGACCTTGACGGCCGCATCGGTGGGGGGCTGGCTGTTGCCAGACGTCGATGTGCAGCTGCTCGGGAAGACCATTTCGCTCCCGATTGGACCAGGCATCACCGATCCGATCCAGACGCCCATGCTTCCAATCACCACTCCAGGAACCGGCATGCCAACTCCCACTCTGCCCGGATTCGTCGTGACCGATCCGGTGGTGATGCCCGGTCCGATTCTGATGCCGACCCGCCCGCAACCGGTCATTGTCAGTCCGCCCTGGACGGATCCGAACTGGGGGTATTGGCGCACCGATGTACTGGCCGGCGTTTACCCTCGTGTAGTCCCTTGAATGACCGTGTCCAGAAGTCAGGCTCTTAATCGTCTGGCAAACGGATACAAGGCTGAGTACATATGTCCGGCCGTATACCGCTTGGCCGGGTCTTTGGAGAGCGCTCGATCAATCACCTGAGCCAACTCTCCGGGCACGTCAGGACGCCGATGATGAAGTGGTACGGGCGGGGTATCCAAGACCGTGCGACAGACGTCATAGATGCTGCGAGAGGATCCGAAATCGTACGGGTATTCACCTGCCAGAAAGTAGTAGAGCGTCGCCCCGGCAGCATAGATATCGCAGGGTGCCTTGGCATAGCGGGAGTTGGAGAACTGTTCCGGCGCCATGAACGTCAATGTGCCACGCGTTTCGCCATCGGATGTCATCGCGCTGAATCCAGCTGTCTCCACATATTTCGCCAGCCCGAAATCGGCCAGCTTGGTGCGCAGTTTCCTCTCCGCTCGGCTGACCAGCACGTTCTGCGGTTTGATGTCGCGATGCACCAGCCCTTGGTCATGGGTGTACTTCAGCGCTTCGAGAACCTGGCAGATGATGCCGCAGCAGTAGGCCTGTTGTACGTCGGCCGGGTGCTCAGCCAGGTACTCACGCAAATCGATCGTCTCGACGTATTCCATCGCGAGGAAGATCTGTCCGGCTGCCATACCCATTTCGTAGAATTCGACAATGCGCTTGTGCTTGAGTTGGCTCAGGACGCTCGCTTCCCGCAGAAACAGTTGAGTTGCTGCCGAAGATGCCTGTTGAGTGGTCGACACGATCTTCAGTGCGACCCGCCGCCGCGTCCCCTTCTGCACCGCCTCGTACACCACGCCCATTCCCCCTCGACCGATTTCCCGGCGCATCTCGTAGCCAGGGACGTCGATCAGCTGTGTATCGACCGCGGGAGGATCGCTGTCTTCTGCGGCAGTTCGGTACGAGGTTGGAGGAAGTGCGAGCGTGGGAGTCGGGTGTGCTGCCCCGTCTGTTTCCGCCGGCAACGCCGGTGGTTTGCTGGCAGGTGAGATGTCGGGTTTCTTCAACCGTTGGATGGCCTGATCTGCCGCCCGGCAGTCACTCAAATACGATTGAATCTCGTCCTCGCATTCCGGGTGCCGACGCAGCAATTCCTCATAGTCGACCGCTTCTCCGCGATCTTCGCGGCGAAGGCAGTCGGCCAGAATCTCATCCACTTTCTGTTGGGAGCTTTGGTCAGGATCTGGTTTCATGACGTGAGTCCAGTGAATCGACCGCAGATACGAGCCTGATGCAACGATTGTGATTCGGTGGCGTGCCGCTGACAGGGACAACCGACGAAATGCCCTCTGGCGAACGAAGTCCACAGGGAGGACAGTCGAGCGGGACACGAGCCGCGTCGAGCAATTATGGCAGTTTGAGTCGGCACTGGAAACTCGCCGTTCCCTGGTGATCGGGTATGTCATCATTCGTCGTATCAAGCAGCTGTTGCCGCATTGCGCACGGTCATTGAGTTGAACATGCACCGCCTTGGGCCTCGGCACCTGCCGGACCCCTTGGCGATACAACTCGCCGCAGTCAGTTTCCCGCCCCGCCGGTGTCGTTGGTCGAGGAGGGGGCGAGTCGCAGTGAGAACCCCCAGCCGCCACCACCTTGAGTTACTTCGACCAGAATCGCGTTGTTTCCTTTGTTCAACTTGACATCTGTCTGAAAACCATCGGCTGCTACGACCTGCATGCCTGGCTTGTCGAGTACGAGACGGTCGTTGAGCCAGATTCGCAGTCCATCGTCGGCACCAGCGAGCAGACGCATCGACTTTTCAGTGTCCGATGCAACGGAAGCGAGCGCGTAGGCAACCGAGTTGCCCCGTAGCCCATAAGCCTCATTGAAATCAAACGACCAGTGCATGTTATCGTCCTGGTGTCGGTAGCGGTGCAATCGGGACTTGCGCAATACTGCCACCAGTGTCGCACGCTGCTCGTCGGTGAGCAGAGGAGAAGTCGGTGGATTGAGCCACTGCCAAGGCTCGTTGGCGATGCGCCAGGCATGGATGAATTCGTCTGGCTGGCGCAAGTCCCCGTCGCGCACCGACATGCGATTGCAGTGTTGGTCGAAGAGCACGAGCTCCACATTGCCCCGTCCACCGCACTTCGACCACAACAGCTCCTGACGCACTCGGAGGATCTTCGTCCGGGCGTTGTCGAATTCTCGATAATAGACCTGTTCCACGTCTTGACCAGCGGCTCCCACCAGGGCGATCCCCAGCGGAGCTTCGAAGACGAATTCCTTCTTGCCCCAGTCGACCCGGATTTTCGGGGCCGGGGCGGTGTGATGCTCCGTGGCATCCGGCTGAAACCAGAGGTGATGGGCCAGCTGTACGGCGAAGTACTTCCAGAATCTCGCGACCTCGTTGTCAGGAAATGCATAGGGTTGAGGGGAATACTTCGATGGTGGCTCGAGCGAGCTGAATCGCCGGTTGAAGAAGTCGAAGCCGCGCGACATGATGCAGTGCGGGTCCGGGCTATGCGGAAGATCGAAGGTGTGTCCCATTTCATGCAGTGCCGCGCCGAGCGTGGTGGAAGCCAGGCCCCAGACGACGCTGCGATCCACGCTGTCGTCGTGGACCCGAGTCGCGTTGATGGGCGTCGTATCGGAGAATACTCGGGCGACATCCTGTACGCTGTCTGGCCAGCTGAACAAGCTGCCGGATCCGAATAAGCCCATGCCACCTCCTCCCAGCGCCGTGTGGGCTTTGAGTTCTCCCGCCGCCGTCTTCTCCGTGAACGCCATGAGGACCAGATTCTTGTTGAACTGCATCGGAAACTGGTTGTCGATCCAGCCGTAGAGCGTGCCATACATATCGAATCCATCGGCCTGGAATTCTGCGCGGGTTCGCGGATGCTTGACCAGATGGACTCGGACCTTGCCTTCGTCATCCAGATCGAGTTTGAATGTCTTGCGGCCCAGTCCCTGTTCGGCCAGGGCCTCGGCCGAAAAGGTCTGCAGCAGCTTGGCGGCAGTGTCGAGTTTGTCACGGAAATTCTGCGGATCGTCATCGCGCTGCGTGATATAGCTCGAATCCCCATCGTTGGCCGTCACGTAGACGACGTTGACTTGATAGGGCGTCGTCATCGGCCGATAGTGCAATGACAGCCGTGTTGATTCCGAGCCCGCGCTGAGAATCAGACGATTCTCGCCGGGCACTAGCTCGACCAGTACGACGAAGCGATTGCGCACGACCGCCACCTGGTTGGTACCAGCCGGCCGCTCATTGTCACGGTTGACGACGCGCAGCGTTGCACCATCAGGTGCCGTGCCCCGCAACAGGGCCAGCGGATAACGCAGGGTCTCACCTTCCACCACGTTGTCAATCGTGACGGCAGCGTGGGCAAGACCACACAGCCATACGAGGCTGACGATAAGCGCGAGAACGGTTGTTAGGAATCCGTGAGGGCTCTGTGTCACTGGGAACCTCGTTGCCGTCGTTCATCTCATACGTGTCGTTCCGACGTTCTCCTGCGCGTATCGTCGGAGTGCGAAGGACATTTACCAAACGGAGGGCGGCCGTTCACGCATCGCAAAACCTGCCACCGTGACTGCTGCGACAATCGCTCCCAAGACTCCTCAAGGGTTACTTCTGAATCTCGCAGTCCGGTAGTGCCTTCTGAAGACTGCTCACGCCTGAATCAGTCACCGAGGTGCTGTAGAGACGGAGTGTCCGCAGTCGCGTCATGCCCTTCAAGTGCTCCAAGCCCGCATCGGTGACACCCGGGAGTCTGCTCAAGTCCAAAGACTCGAGTTTCTCCAGTCTCTTGAGAAAAACAAGTCCAGAATCATTGATCCCAGTCACATTTACGTCAAGTATCTTCAGGTTGTCAATCGCAGCGATGTGCTCTAGGTCTTGATCAGCAAGATTCGCAAAATCGAGACGCAAAAATTCCAGTTGAGTCAATCGTGACAGAGACATGTACCCTTCGTGTGTCAACCTGAGGCCTGAGCCAAAGAGGGTGCGCAAACTCAAGTTATTTCGCAAGTGCTCGAAGCCTGTACCGCTGATTGCCGTCCCGGAAACAAAGAGTGTCTTCAAATCGCCTAGACCGGCAAGATTTCCTAAGTCGTCGTCCGTGAGTTGCCTCATGATTTCTCCGGAATCAAAACTAACGGTGGTCACGGTGTACGATTCGAGCGGGAGAGCGTTCAATTCTCGGATCGCTCCGGGCACTTCTGCAATTTCGATGGATCCTCCTTGAGAAAGGACCCACTGTGCCACCTCGACATTGGCATCACCCATCATCACTACCTGCCGCTTTCCCTCCAAGATGGAGATGCGACGATTGTCGACTTCCCGTCCATCAAGCCTGAGTAGCAGCGTATGTTCACCTGGTGGAAGTGGAATCGCTTCGGTCAGCTCCTTTGCTAAGAATTCATTTCCGTCAATAATTACCATTGCTTTTGCACGATCGCATGTCAGCTCGATCTTCAGGTAGCCATGCGTTTGTTCCGAAGCGGGCAACCAGTGTGCGGAAACCACCTTCTGGCCACCCGAGGCGATGTGGAAATCCTGAGCAAACACTTCCGTGCCCGCTTGCATCAACCGCAGCCGGTGTTCACCCGGGGCAACTGCAATCGTGATTTTCGGTTCACCTGGGCGTTCGATCTCAATTCGGCCTTTGCCATCGAGCACCTGGACCACGCAGTTCGGATCGAACAATTCCACCACCAGCGTTCCGTCTTTCGTCTGCAGACGCAGTACGATGCCCAGCAGCACGAGGAAACAGAACCCGGCAACGCCGGCCGCCACACCAAACTTCTGCCAATCGCTGGAGACTGCCCAATGAGCTGCCTTGGCGCCCACCGGCCGGGTGCGCGAGCGTTGCGCGGCCAGTGAAGCCAATTGGGCCAACGGGTGCTCGTGCAAGGCGGGCGGTTCGGCAGTTGGCCTGTTCGTCAACTCTGATGTGGGGGCGTTGGTTTCCGGCGCTGCTTTGGCACGCTCCAGGAACCCGGTCAAGGCCGTGGCCAACTCGGTCATGTCGGTGAAGCGTGTTTCCCGTTTCTTGGCCATGGCTCGACGACAGATCGCCGCCAGCTCTGGGCTCACGTCCGGCCGATGCTCTTCCAAAGCGTGGGGTTCACTGGTGAGGATCTGGCCGGCAACGGCCATCGGCGGCCCTGAGAATGGAAGTCGGCCGGAGAGCAGTTGGTACAGCATGGCTCCCAGGCTGTAGACGTCACACTGCGGCCCGATTTCCTCTGTGCGGCCCAAGACTTGCTCCGGAGACATGTAGGCCGGTGTGCCCAGCAACGCACCTGGGTGAGTTAGCTGGCTCGATTCGTCCCCTCCACGCCGTGCCAGACCGAAATCGGTCACGATCGGCTCTTGACGCCCATCAATCATCACGTTGGAGGGCTTCAGATCCCGGTGTACAATGCCCTTGCGATGCGCTTCTGCCAGCGCTGACGCCAGTTTGCGGATCAATAGGACTGCCTGCCGTTCCGGCATCGGTTTGTCGTGCCGAATGAAGTCGGACAACTTGCCTCCTTCAATGTAAGCCATCGTCAGGTACGGCATGCCTTGGATTTCTCCCACATCGTAAATCGGACAGATGTTGGGATGATTCAGTGTGGCGGCCGCACGTGCCTCTCGGTAGAACCGCGTCACAAGCTGTTGCCGATCTTGAGCCGCGAAGTTCGGTACCTTCAGCGCCACATCTCGCTCCAACTGTGTGTCGCGCGCCAGATAGACCGCTCCCATACCTCCGGCACCCAGCTTGCGGACAATCCGATAGCGGCCGAAGTCGGCCGGAGGCATAGTATCGGTCATGTCGGCAGTTCGTGCCTGTGTGGCACGAGCCGACTCGCCCTCTACGGTGTCTTGGCGAAGAGGATGGGGAAGTGGCTCTGACTGCCGTTCTGCATTGGGGCGGGGATCATCCATGTGGCGTGCTTCGGTCGTTTCGCAGTGAGTTGTCAGTTCTACTCGGCCGCAGCGATTGTCAGAATGACGTTATCGGCTGATGAGGCAAGCCTGTCGAGCTGCCCGGCGGATGTCTCGCAAAGCCAGACAACGAGAGCGAGTGGCTCCTGTCCACTTCACCGCGGTCTAGACGGAAGACGGAACGCCGCGAATCCAGGACGCCGTGTCAACTCGATTGCCCCAGTATATCATTCGTCTGGGTGAGTCGGTATAGGCTAAGCAGAACGGGAAACGCAGCTCCTTGAGCGTTTCCAGAGATGGGCTGCTGCCGGGTGGTCCTATGGCGGTTGTTTTCCCAGGAACCGACGATGGTCAACCATTCGCGGCCAGGTGGAGTAACCGTGTCGCATGCCGTCCTTGTTCCCGCAGCAGCGGTCTCGACTTGGTCGAACGCCGCGATCGAGTATCAACGGGGCGCGCGATCGTGCCGCGTTGGACGTACCTTACGCCGCGGACTATCGGGCCGCATTACCAGCGGATGCGGGCGAGGAAGAGGGCACCGAGGGCGCCACGCTGTCGAGCGGCATCGTCCCAGATCCCTTCGGCGACGGTGACCCACGATTCCTGGGCCGTGATGCCAGTTGCGCCGAAGTTGCCCAACGTGGCTCCACGTTCGGGAATCAGGATCCGCTCGCTGGAGCGGATCACGCAGAGTCGCTGCGGATCAACCTGCGCAATGAAGAGCGGCGCTCGATGCCGGAAGATGTGGTCGTTGCCAGCCCCTTTGCGCGTGTAGATCAGGAACAGGCCGCTGTCGTAAGCCAGCCAGTGCTGCTGGGTATTGTAGGATCCCAATTCCTGCCCATCATCAAACTGCCACGGCTTGATTTCCGAATAGTTCAGGCCATCATCACTGACCGCCACATAGCCGGCCAGATCGTTGCGCAGCGTGAGGAAGTACCGATTCTGGAACTTGACCAGGGATGGTTCGCACAGCCCGCGCACCACCGGGTGACGGAGGATCGTACCGTGTCGCACGTATCGCAGTTGCGTGCCGTTGAGTCGGCAATGGGCGACCGTCACTTCGAAGGGCGACTCGGCCGTTCTTCCGATATAGAGCGGCACCAGAAGATGGTCTTCGTCCGCTTGCTCGCTCGAGGTGGCGAGGGCTGGATCGCACAGGAATTGCGCACACGCACAGCGGGCGTATGCGAACGCTTCATCTTCCGGCATCTCCAGTCGCTGCCAGGTCGTCCATTTCTCGGCGGTAGGGTCGAACAGGGCGTACGCGGTCTGGTTGGCACGCGGCTGATCTTCGAGTTGTCGGCCGTCGTCGCTGTAACGCACCTGGGCTCCGATCGCGATCACTCGACCTGCCCGGGGCGCCCAGCAGGGAGTGACGTCGGCGACAGCCACGGTGACGTTGCCATCACGCTGCCAATCCAGTTCGGCAGGCAGAACAGGCGGAGTCCAGGTGCGTCCCAGATCGCGCGACAGCATGAAATGCACGCCCGAGTAGAAATCGGATACGTGCAGATGCTTCTGAAGGGTCATGACAACAACCGGCGGCGCTCCGTCACCAGCGATGTTCCCAGCGGCCGCTACCCGCGGATGGAACCAGAGAAACTCGCCATCATCGTGCTGCAAGACAGTCTCCAGCTGAGTCTGGTACTCCAGTGGAGCCAACGCACGTGGTGCCGTCTCTTGCCCGACGGCGGATTCCGGCGCGACCGGATCGGGGCCGATCCAGAGCACGATCAGACACAAGACTTGCGCGGATGTCTGCCGCAGAATTCGCCCAGGTGAGTGCCAGTTGTTCATCAGTTACCTCGTCGTCGAGTTGAATGAGCCGTCTGCCACTTGTAGCACGCACTTCAGTGCGTGACACCCTGTCCCCGACACTGCGATCAGCGAAGGTCTAGCCCCGCTTCGGTCGCGGACTGAAGTCCGCGCTACGGTTGCCAAGGCCCTTGTACGCTTGTGATAATGATACTACTCAAGAGCGGCTTGTGCATCCGGGACGGGCAACACGCTGGTAACGAACTGTGTGAGGAGTGAAATCATGTTGTCTTCAGGCAGATCGCCTTGGACCCTCGTGGTGCTGTTGATGTCGGCTGCTACCATCTTCGACACACACTCGTCGACTGCAGGCGCGGACGATGCGGCAGCGCCGTTCCGCCTGGCCACGTTTTCGGTCGATGTGACGATTCCGCTGGGACACCGATGTATGGGCGTCTTGCCTACGAAGTCGCAGCGTGTTGCCGATCCGCTCTATGCACACGGCTTCGTCCTGCTCGGTCCCGATGCACCGCTCGTCCTCTGTGCGGTCGACTGGTGTGAGATTCGCAACGGAGCGTACGACCAGTGGCGCGACGCGCTGGCCGAGGCGGCTGGCACGACTCGGCAGCGAGTCTTGGTCTGTGCACTGCACCAACACGACGCGCCGGTGGCCGACCTGGGAGCGGCTCAGCTCTTGGAGCAGGTTGATCTGAAGGGTGAACTGTACGACGACACGTTTCACGACGATGTTGTGCGGCGTGTGGCAGCGGCCTTAAGCGACGGGCTTCCCACTGCCCGGCCGGTCACGCACCTGGGAATGGGGGAAGCCACCGTCGATTCGGTGGCCTCTAACCGGCGGATCGTCTATCCGGACGGTCGCGTCACCTTTGATCGTGGCAGTCGGAGCGGCGCGGACGCTTTCTTTCGTGAGCATCCGGCCGGATTGATTGACCCACAGCTCAAGACGATCTCCTTCTGGGATGGCGACCAACCTCTACTGGCTCTGCATGCATATGCGACGCATCCGATGAGCTACTATGGTGCCGGTGAGGTCTCGTCCGATTTTGTCGGACTCGCTCGCGACCGCCGCCAGCGCGACGACTTTGCCGTGAAGCAGATCTATGTGAGCGGGTGCAGCGGCGATGTCACGGCCGGCAAGCACAACACAGGTTCTGTCGATGATCGATATGCCCTGCGCGATCGGATGTACGATGCGATGGTCAGAGCTTGGGACGGAACGCGACGAGTGCCGCTCGAACGTGTGACGTTCCGCCACGCCCCGCTGCAGCTGGAGTTCCATCCCGCGCCGGCACTGACCGAGTCGGCGCTGGACGAGTCGTTGCGCGATGCCAGCCAGACGGTGGAGAAACGGATTCTGGCGGCGATGGGGCTCTCCAGCCGGAGACGTGTGGCAGCTGGCCAGCCGATCGATCTGGTCTGTCTCGACTTCGGACCGGCCCAGATCGTCCTGTTCCCCGGCGAATCGTTTGTCGGCTATCAGTTGATGGCGCAGCGCATGCGCCCCGATTCGTTCGTGTTGTCGATTGGCTATGGAGAATGTTGGCCGGGCTATATCCCTACGAACAGTGCGTTCGATGACGGCTTTCAGGACAACTGGTTGTGGGTCGCTCCCGGATCTGAAGACCGCCTGCGGTCGGCACTCGAGCAGGTGCTGCTGAACAAGTAGTGGCGTAAGCGATACACACGCACTAAATCGCGTGCTGCGGCGTGGTCCTTACAAGCCATCTGAACCGCCGAACATCGAACCAGGAATGTCCAATTCTCAAGGGGAAGAGAGGGACTTGGTGGGAAGCCGTCTGAGTTGCTCTTCGTCCTGGGACATGCTGCGGTTTTCGCAGCACGGAGGGGCCAGGACCGGAGGCCCGGCCCCGCGACTCATCAACCCTTGGCGCCTTGGCGTGAGCCTATTCTGCTTCCATACTCACGCCAAGGCGCAAAGGCGCGAAGAAAGCAGGTACGTTCCGGCCTCTTGCGCTTTCCGGAGTACTCTGCCCTCTGAACCGCAGAATATCGAACCAGGAATGTCCAATTATTAAGGGGAAGAGTGGAGCTGGACCAGCACGAGATATTCTGCGGCGCTCGCCTCGCCGTCCCGCCCCCCGTGCATTGTCGCATTGCGCATTGTGGCATTGTCGCATTCCCTATTGCACAACCACTTCCTAGCGCAAGGTCCTGCCCCCGGCCGCGCCGCGAGGCCGCATGCCCCTTCCCGACGAGACCAACTACTGGGAAGTGGTACGGGAATGCCGCATTCCACACCACTTGGCGACGGCCTGTACCGCTCCGCAGCCGCAAATCGCTTCGATGCCGCGCACCCGTGCTGGAATAGTTGGCGAAGGACAGGATCCACTTTGACACGCCGGCCCGCTTCTGGTACTGTCCCCCCACTTTTTGAATCATCAGGCGATGCTGCGCCCGCACGGCAGACGGGCGGGGTGCGGATCGTCTGTCGTGACGGCTACGTGGGGAAATGGAGCGCCGTATGACGCCGCGCAGCAAACTCGCAGTGGGGGCGGGGCTGATCATCGCCGTGACGCTCTACATGGCGTATGTGGGGGCGTCATCGAGCTGGAAGTATTACGTCACGGCGGACGAATGCCTGGCGAATCTGCCCCGGTTCGAGGGGCTCAGGGTCCGAGTCAGCGGTGCGGTGGCCCCCGGATCGCTGCAGGTGACACCGCAGCGCACGGGCGCTCGCTTTGATCTCCAAGGACGGACGGGGAGTTTGGCCGTCTTTTTTGAGGGGCCGCTGCCCGACAATCTGGCCGAGGCGACGGAGGTGGTGGTCGAAGGACGCTGCGAGGCGGGTGGTCGCATTGTGGGCGACAAGGTCCTGACTCGCTGTGCCAGCAAGTATGAAACGTCGCGGCCATCCGAATCTAGCGCGGTTCCGACGGCATCTCTGTCGAGGGAGCAGCGATGAGAGCGATTGGGGAACTCTGCCTGTTAACGGCCTTGATTGGATCGGGATTCGCTGCCTACATACAGTTGTCGGATGGCGGTCGTGGTCCCAAACTGCTGCGGACCGTGGGGCACTGCGCCACCTGGTGGGGCTTTGTCGCCTTGACCGTGGTGACCGCGATCTTGGCCTGGGCACTCTACTGCCGAGACTTTTCTTACGCTTACGTCGCCCAGTATTCCAGTGAGTTGCTGCCGTGGTACTACTCGGTATCGGCTTTGTGGGTGGGCCAAGCTGGCTCGCTCCTGTTATGGGCCTGGCTATTATCGTTGCTGATTGTGCTCTGGCGTGTGTGGCCGCAGGAGCCGGCCAGTCCGCTGCGTGGGCCGGCTTCCGGTATCTTGCTGGCGTGCCTTTGTTTCTTGTTGGCGGTGATGGTCTTTGCCGCAGATCCGATGGAAGTGAGTCACACAGGCACGCGGGACGGTGCCGGACTGAGTCCCTTGTTGCAACATCCGGCGATGTTGATTCATCCCCCGATTGTCTTTCTCGGCTATGCTTTGTGGACCGTACCGTTTGCGCTGGCCGTGGCGGCTCTGTGGCACGATGATCTTGGCCTGCAGTGGATTCGCTTGGCGCGTCCCTGGGCGCTGATGGCGTGGGTCGTGCTGGGAGTCGGTATCTTGTTAGGTGCTGTGTGGGCCTACGAGGAATTGGGGTGGGGTGGCTATTGGGCCTGGGATCCTGTGGAGAACGGATCGCTGCTTCCCTGGCTCACGGGAACCGCGCTGATCCACTGTCTGATGGCGTGGCAGCATCGCGGCATGCTGAAGCGTTCCGCCGCGATTCTGGCATTGGTCACGTTTGGCCTGAGCAATTTTGCCACGTTTCTTACTCGCAGCGGTCTATTCAGCAGTCTGCATGCTTTCAGTCAGTCGCCCATTGGCTGGCTGTTTCTGGGCCTGATGGGGTTGGTCTGCGTGGGAGGGAGCATTTTGCTTGTGCTGCGCTGGAAGTCACTTGCTGCGACCCGGTCCATCGTGAGTGTGATGAGCCGAGAATCGGGGGTCGTTGTCGGTTTGCTGGCTTTGTTACTATTGTCGGCAGTGGTTCTGGCGGGGACGATCAGCAGCGGTCTATCGGCTCTGATAACGGGCGAGACCGTACTGGTTGGGCCGGCCTTCTACAACAGCGTGATGATACCGACCGGACTGGTACTGCTGCTGGTCACGGCCGCTGCGCCCCTGTTGCGATGGGGTGGCGCGCCGACGCCGAGACAGGTTCGCGCTCTGTTCGCTTCCGGTCTGGTGGGATTGGTGGGAAGTGTGGCTGCCTGGAGTATGGGCGTTTCTCACCTGATTGCTCTGGCGGTGGCAGGGCTGGCGACTTTCGCCGTGGCGGCGTTAGGAAGCAGTTTGGTGGTGGAGTTGCGTGGCTGGCCGGGCCGTCGGCTCATTCCGACGATCGCCGTCACGCTGCGTCGACAGCGGCGTCAGTATGCCGGCTTCGTAATTCACCTGGGATTCGTCTGCCTCGCCATCGGCATTGCCGGCTCCTCGCTGGGCAAACGCGAGCAACGGTTTGTGATGCAGCAGGGTGAGACGGTTCAGTGGGCCGATCGGCAGATTCGCCTGGTTCGTTTCTGGCAGCGGCAACTGCCCCACGTCATGATTGGCGAAGCCGAACTGGAGATCACGGACCGAGGGGGAAAGACCGTGACTTTACGCCCGGCTCAGCACTTCCACCGTCTGGCCGAATCGTATACGACGGAAGTTGCTATCGCGTCGTCCTGGCGTGGCGACTTCTACACGATACTCCACAGCGGCGGCAGCAGTGGGGAACTGTATCTGACGTTTGTGGAGAATCCGTTGATGCGCTGCCTGTGGTTGGGTGGTTGGATCACGGTGGGCGGTGTTGGCCTGCGACTGTGGCCCGTTCCGCGGCGGCGGAGCAAACGACGAACGACGCGTCACTGTGGACGGTCCACTGCGGATTCCTTCGGGCCGGGGCGGACGAGGAGAGCTGCCTGAACCAAGACCCAAGAACAACGTGACGCTTCACTTGTAGCCACGCTCGCGCAGAGCGTGGGAAGTAGCCACGCTCGCGCAGAGCGTGGGAAGCGGCCCGCCGTCGGGCGACGGTAGCTGCAACCACGGAAGTTGCTTCTCCCACGATCCTGAGCCAGTTGTTGGCCGGAGAACGTGACAGAGGTGCGTCAGTGTGGCCTGAGTCGCGGCCTGAGTGGCAGAACGAACGCAATCGAGATGGATCTGTGAAGCGATTGAGCCATGGCACGATGTGTGGTGATTGCTGCTTGCCGTTGCAGGCGAAAGGATTGAGCAAGCAGTACGGATTCCGGGCGGTGTTGCGCGACGTAACGCTGCAACTGTCGGCTGGAGAGCTCGTTGGTCTGCTCGGACCCAATGGGTCCGGCAAGACGACTCTGCTGGGGTGTCTCGCTTCCGTCATTCGTCCCACGGAGGGGGAGGTGCGATGGTTTGGCGAGGCAGTGCTCGATGCCTCACGCCGAGGCTGGATCGGATTGGTTTCGCACCAGAGTCGGCTTTATCCGCAATTGTCGCTCCAGGAGAACCTGGTGTTTGCCGCACGGATGCATCGGGTCGACGAAGCCGTGCCGACCGTCATGCGTGTACTGCAACGGGTGGGCCTGGAAGCACACGCCGGGAAATTGCCGTCGCAGGTATCACAGGGCATGCGTCAGCGTGTGGCCATTTCCCGCGCGCTGTTGCACGATCCATCGATCGTACTGTTGGATGAACCCTTCACGGGGCTCGACGTGGCGGGTCGCAGCTGGTTAGTAGAGCGGCTGATCGACTTGAAGCGATCAGGGCGGGCGATATGTCTCGTCACGCACGACGTGGCTCGGCTGAGCGGCCTGGCCGATCGGTACTGGCAGTTGGAGGGTGGGCGTCTGCAGCAACTGGCGGAAGGTGGCGAGATCGCGTTTCGGCAAGCTGCAGCATAGACGGAGAGGTCGAGGGAGGAGTGAGGTGCTAGCGCAGTTCTGGTGGATCATCCAGAAGGACCTGATGAGTGAGTTGCGTGGTCGCCGCAGTTGGCCGGCCATGTTGGTGCTCGGCATCGTAGTGGCGCTGGTCTTTGGTCTGCAAATGGATCTGTTACCGCAGCAGCGCCAGCAGGTGTTGGGCGGACTGCTCTGGTTGGCGGTTTTCTTCGCCGGCATGACAGCGGTGGATCGGTCTTTCGCGGCTGAACACGAGGACGGTTGCTGGCAGGGGATGAAGCTGTTGCCTGTTGGACCTGGCACGTTGTTTCTGGCGAAGTGGCTGGTCAATACGATCGCTCTGCTGGCCTTGTCGGCCGTGCTGATTCCGTTGTTCTTTGTGCTGGGAGAACAGCCACTGTGGAGGCACGCGGGTGAGTTGGCACAGATTGCGGTTTTGGCCTGTCCCGGCCTGGCGGCAGTGGGGACGCTGGTCAGCGCTCTGGCCATCGGAAGCGGGCGGGGCGGGAGTCCGCTGGTGCTCGTTGTCCTGCCGCTGGTGATTCCCGTGGTATTGGCGGCGGCCGAGTGCACGCGGCTGGCAGTGCAAGGTGAGTTCACGGATTCAAGTGGTCGATGGCTTCAGATGCTGGCTGCCTTTGCGGTGATATTCACGACGGCCGGCACCCTGCTGTTTGAATTCGCAATCGAGGATTAGAGAATGCGACGGATCAGTGTGGGGACGACTTGCGTGGCCTTGGTGTGGCAGCTGCTGCTAGCCGGTTTGTTGGCCGGCGCAGTTCTTTGCGCATGTTGGGTCGCACCGACGGAGGCCACGATGGGGCATGCTCAGCGAATCGTCTACTTGCATGTGCCGGTAGCGTGGCTGGGCTTGTTGGCGATGCTGGTCATGGCGGTCTGCGGAGCGAGTTATCTGTGCACACGCAGATTGTTGTGGGATCAGTGGTTTCAGGCCGCGGCCGAGTCTGGCTGGTTGTGCACGAGTCTGACGTTGGTTACCGGCTCGCTGTGGGCTCACGAAGCGTGGGGAACCTGGTGGGAGTGGGATCCTCGGTTGACTTCAGCGTTCGTGATGTGGTGCATCTTTTGCGGAGTCCTGCTGGTTCGTTCGGGGCTGGATGATCCGCACCGGGCGGCGCGTGCCGGTGCCGTGCTGGGGATCCTAGGCGCGCTGGATGTCCCGCTGGTCGTCATGGCGACTCGCTGGTTCCGAGGGCTGCATCCGGTGGCTCCTCAGATGGATCCGGTAATGCGATGGACACTGCTGTTCTGTGGTCTGGCGTTCACGCTGTTTTTTGGCTGGGTCGTCCACCATCGCCGTCAGCAGATTGCATTGGAGCAGCTTGCGATGCGTCTGCAACTGCAGACGGAACCCGAGTAACTGGGCAGGAGCTTTGAGGTGGCACTGGCTTTGCATATGCGTGGCACTGGCTTTGCCTATGCGTGGCACTGGCTTTGCCAGTGCAGGTGGGGAATGGCACAAACTACGCCGGTACCGACCGGAGACAAGAGCTGCTGCCAGTTCAGGCGGGGGCGGGATTGAGGGTGGGGATAAGGAAGTGGAGCTTCGCCCATGAACACGTTTATGATCGGTTATGTGATCGTCTGGGTAACCGTCGTTGTCTATCTGGGATTCATCAGTCAGCGTCAACGGCAACTCAGGCAGCAATACGAGGAACTGCGACGTCGCGTGGAGCAGTCTGACGCGTCAGACACGAGCCGGCATCGCGCAGCCTGAAGCGGGGAGGATCGAGACGTGAGTATGGGAATTGCCGCCTGTTTATGCGTACTGCTGGCGAACGATCCATCCCTCGAGCAGGTCACCGGGACCATCGAAGGGGTGGTGATGAATGCTTCGCAAGACCATGCACCCGTTGCGGAGGCGGAGGTCATCCTCCAGGTCCTCTTGGAAGGGAAATTCGCGCCGGTCGAAACGACTCGGTCCGACGCGCTGGGACGCTTCCATTTCGACTGTCTGCCTGTGGGGCCCGATGCCCTTTACCTGCCTGGTGCCACGCGCGATGGGATCTTCTATCCGGGCAGACGCATTGAGTTCTCGACGCAACACCGAACTGCGTACATGACCATTCCGGTCCACGACAGCGTTCGTCAGCCGAATCCGCTGGTGATTCGCGAGCACGAGATCGTCTTGCGGGCTGAGGGGAACGCGCTGCAGGTGGTCGAATCGATGTTGATCGAAAACCCGGTCCCGGTGACATACGTCGGGGACGGCGATGAGCAATCGCAGAAGATGTCCGCCACCTTTCGCTTGGGAATCCCGGCGAACTTCCGGCGTTTGACGTTTGAGAAGGAGTTCTATGGTCGCGCTTTCCAGGTGATTGACGGACAGGTCGTCACGACGATTCCCTGGACTCCTGGCCAGCGGTCGGTGCGTTTTACCTATACCATTGTCGATTCCGAAACGCTGGATCGATGGGAACATCGTTGGGATGTGCCGTGTGAGCATCTTCTGTTGCGTGTGCAGCAGGACGCTCCCGAGAAGATCTCTTGCAGTCTCGGGCCGGCTTCGGGCCTGACAGAGCAGGAGGCAGTGTTCCAGTTCGATGCGGCCCAGTTGGCGGGCGTCGAGGAGTTGCACGTCACGTTGAGCCGACGTCCTCGGTCGTGGAACTGGCACGCACGCTGGATCGCCGTGGTGTTGCTGCTGGGGGCTGTGTCGGCAGCGGCTTTCTGGAGACGTCACCTGCAGCGTCGCCTGGGTGCCCGGCGGCTGGCCGATGACGCGGTCACGCTGAAGATCCCAGCGCAGGATCATCATGCCGCAGGGCGACCGAAGGACCATCGTCGGTGCCGTCGTGCTGCCTGACCTGACAAAGTGAGCGGCCCGTACCGGAGTGGTACGGGCCGCCGTTTGTCTGGGGCTTCTACTGCCGGTGACCAGCAAAGGTCGCCGACGAGATCAATAGACGGCGCTCAGGCCAGCCAGGAACATGTGGGCCGCGCCGCTGTTCCAGCCGTTCTGGACGTCGTCCCAATCATAGTAGTTGTAGCGGAAATAGCTGTTGACATTCGCGGTCAGGCGGATGTCGGTGCCGGCCATGAGTCGCCAGGTGTTGGTCCGCACCGCACTGTACGTGGGCAGGTCGGTGTAGTCGTTCCCATTGAGTACTGCCAGTGGTGATGGGGCTGGATCTTGGAAGAAGTTCCGGCTTCGAACATACTCAACGCCGCTTGTCAGAGTGACGTTCTCAGACCAGGCGTAGTTCGCTCCCAAGTTGAACACGTCCGCACGTCCCGTGTAGTTCCAGGGAGACGTGTAGTACTCCGGGTTCGCCACGACCAGATTGTCAGACGCGGCGCCGAGCGTGATGTCCTGCCGGATCCAGTTTGAGAACGTGGCATATCCACCGGTGAACGACCACCTGTCATCGGGAGCATACCAGCTGCTGATGACGATCGGGTAGTTATCTTCGTCGAATCGCACGTACTCAGCGTGGCTGTACGAGTTCTGGATCCAGAACGAGCCGGTCAACATGAAATCTTCGGAGGGGTTCCAGTTTCCGCCGATTTCGACACGGTCCTCATGCGTGGGCTGGTTGCTGTTGAGGCCTGCGTCCACGTCGTCGGTTCCTTCTGTGACACCGTAAAGTGGATCCTTGCTGTCGAGCATGCGATAGCGAAGGAACGAACTGAACATGGCCGACCAGTCATGTTGTACGCCTACGAAGAAGTCGTTTGTCTTCGTTGTAGGTTGCGTCCAGTCGTCACCGGCCAGATCGTACGTGACATGATCACGTTCGATCTGTCGATACTCGTATCCGCCGACCAGGGCCATGCGAGAAATGGACCCGCTGCGGTCATAGAACGGTCGCCATCGGCTCTTGAAGCCTACGGCAGAATAGGTCCGGTCGACTAGGTAGAAGCCACCTGCCACTGGCGAAACGCTTTCCTGCCAGCCAGCGGCTTCGTCTGGGTACCGAGTATTGAGAGCCATATCATCATTCGAGTTGTTCTGTACGAAGGATTTTCCATAGGCAGTCAGAGTCAATCCATCAATCGACTGATTGCTTAATCGGGCGTCGACGCCGTAGAATTTCCGGTCAGACTCTCGGAACTCATTGTGAGTATTTCCGACGTTGCCCAGCACGTAGAGATCGGTGTCAGGTCCCAAGTCGGCAAGCACCTTCAGGCGATCGATTTCCGTGTAGTTCTCCGGCACATATCCGAAGAAGACGGCTGTTCCGGTCGGGCCAAAGCCCTCCGTGTTGCGCGTGTTGGTATACGTCAGCATCTGATCGTCTTGCTGGAACTTCCGCATTGTCCGAGAATATTCCAGAGTCAGCCAATCGAACCGAGCGGTGATCACTGGTTCCACTTCCATGGTCAGCCAATCCACATGCTGTCCTTGGCTGGTCAAATGGCATCGGCTGCCTCCTGGTGGCGGAGCCGGGGATTGGCAGTGAGCCACGGCATTGGCTTGGCGTGTGCCTTCTTTCTTCATACCCCAGAAGTTCAGTCGCCAGGAGAGATTTTCGGAGATGTCTCCTTTCACATGTGCGTCCATCTGCTGCACGCGTAACGCGTAATCATAACCGGCATTGAGATCTTCACCGTACATCACATAGCCGGGCCTACCGGTGGGAAGAGGCGGATCATAGAAGCCGCCGAGTGGAGGAAAGCCGTTCGGCAGCGCCGGGCCGCCGACCGGATCGTGTCCGAGTCGGTGCAGGTAGCGACCATAGTCAAGATTCGCACTGACCGTGGGGCCAAAGTAATAGACGCCGGCCATCGTGGACTGGTTTTCTGGGCCGAAGCCATAGTAGTCGATCGTTCGAACACCATCGGAGCTCAGGCCCTCGACGTCCCAGAACGGGGAAGAACTATCGAGTCCCATCCACTCGCCTACGCCATAAGGCGATCCCTTCGTGGCAAGTCCCCACCAGCCAAATCGCACGGCTTGGCGATAGGCAGGCGTGACCGGTCCACATGTCAGCCAGGGTGCTCCGTAGGAGTGCTCGTAAGAATCGTCCAAAGCGAACGCCGAGGAGGCTGTTGACGATGGCTCGTCAGTTGCGGCTTCCGCAGCTTTCTCCGGAACTGGTACGTCGCCTCCATCATCCGATATCCACGTGTTGAAGCCTTGGGAGGGCTCAGGCGGTCCAGCGACTGCCAGCGAGGATGATCCCAGCAGGATCACCACCGCTCCGATCATATAGAAAAACCCGAGTTTCATTTCGATTTGCTCCCCTGAGTAGTCTGCGATTCACATCAATTCACGTTTAGCCATGCCTGTTTCTTTACCGGAACATGCCGCCTGGCATATGCGGTTGTGAAGGCAGATCGCTGCCGTGAATCTGGGCGTGACAGGCCGTACAATCGGTGTAGTAGGCGGCCCGCAACTGCGGATAACGATCGATGTTCACGCGGTCTCCGCTGTTCGGCGGCGTGTTCGGTCGCGGCCCGCCATGGAGATCGTTGCGGTGTCCCACATGACATCGCAGGCAGAGGAATGTGGTTGGTTGTTTCAGCAGGTTGTTGGCTACGGTACCGTGCGGCAAGTGGCAAATGCCGCAGTCTTCGGTGACCGGAGCGTGTTCGTAGGCGAAAGGACCTTGCTTGTCTGCATGGCACTTGTAGCAGAGCAGGTTCGGACCGTCGGCCCTGACGCTGCCGCTCTGCTGGTTGTGCGGATCATGGCAATCCGAGCAGAACATCTTGCCTTCCTTCACGGGGTGATGTGAGGGGAGGGCAAAGGCACTGTAAATTTCGGGATGGCACTTGTAGCAGGCATCCGGTTCCTGCACGGCCATCGCGCGGCGTCGAGTGCGGGCGACGTTCGTGTGCAGAAAGCTCACGCCGGTGGCTTGCGGGAATTCATCCACCGATGAGCTCGGGTGCGGATTGTGGCAGTCGGTGCAACCGACGCCGTAGAGATTGTGCGTCGAACCGTGCCAAGCCATCGTGGGTGAATCTTGCTGGTGGCACTGCAGGCACAACTCAGTGCGTGTCGATTCGCGGATCTTGTCGTGAGCGTCATGGCAGGTGGTGCAGTTGAGTCCGCTCTGGCCGCACATCTGGTGAGGTCCGGCGACCATGGCCGCTTCCTGCAGATCACCATGGCACTTGAAGCAGGTGGCTGGGGCTACCGCGTTCAGATTGTTCGACGTGCCCGCCAAGCTCGGTTGGGTGTCAGCCGGTTCCTGGAAACTGGCCAGGTGAATGGCGTTTCCGTGGACGTCAACAGCCAGTTCGCCCGGCTCGGTCGTCGCTTTGGTTCCCGGAGGAACGTTGTAGTGGGCCGTATGGCAGGCGAGGCAAGACAATCCTGCATGGGCGTGCTTGGAACATCGCCATTGGGCGCCGGGGGCACAAGCGTTCTGCTCATGACACTTCAAGCAGAGCTCCGATGCCTGGGCCGGTTGCATCGTCTTGAAGCTCAGGATCAGCCCCGGTTCTTTGCCGCGCGTTTTGACATGCTCGCTGCCGGGACCGTGGCATGCTTCGCATGCCTGTCCCTCTTCGTGAATGCCCCGGTGGACGTTTTGAGCGAACGTCTCGGTGTACACTTTGTGGCAGTTCAGGCAGAGTTCGTCGTCATTGACAAACTCCGCTCCCTCCACCACTGGTACGTTGGCGCGGATGGCTGACAACGAAACCTGCCGGAACTTCTCGTTGGGCTTGGGCCACCCCGGCTCCAATTCCGTGTCGGCGCGGCGCGTCTCCGTGCGTGGCGAACTGCAGGAGGTCAGCGTCAAGCACAAGAGCGCTGCCAGGCAGAACGGTGCCAGCAAGAAGACCTGGAAGAAAGACCGGGACGCAGTGATCCGGTAGCGACTGATATCGCACACGAGGTCGCCTCCTTGCTTGAGGGACAGAATCCGTGCAGGGCGACGAGAGGATGCACCATCATCGCCGCTGTGTGTGGCGGGAGAGCTGCGCGATCCGACGGCAAGTCCGATACGTAGGACCAGCTCGCCGTCCAGTCATTGAACAGCGAGAAGTGTGGTGTCGGATGCGACTCTGGTTAGCTACGTGGTTAATCGCCCATAAAATCTTTCCTTCTTGAAAATTTCACAACTTCCGCTTGACAATTCAGGTTTTGTCATTCTGAGATGCAAAAAATGCCCCGCGATCTGGTGGACGTTCGTGTTCGCGAATCGGTTCGTGTCTCCCTCGGATCTTCCACCAGCCTTGTCCAGCTTGCCAGTTCGTGGCCGAGGGGAAATGCGGAGCGTGGACCTGTCACGGCGAATTGCCCGGGCGGCAGTGACTTTGCGGATCGTCTCGCCCTGGGAAACGCGACACGATGCGCTGCTGTGTTCCTGTGTCAGAGCACAGGAAACGTGAACCTGCCGGTGCATGACGAAAACGCCTCACGGCAGATCGACCGCAGGGCGAGCAGCCGGCTCGTGGCCCCCGACGAAGTCCACCCGGCCCTGTATTGTGTGAACTCCGCACGCCCCCCGGTGTCGCAACCGTCGGCGTGTCCGCGTCCCGCCACTCCGCCACGAATGGTCCGAGATCGCTCTTGCTTGTCTGGCTCATAACCAATAGATTCTCCCCCCGAGCGTGTGGAGGCGGGGCACGGCCGGCATGGCATGGTTTCTGGCCGATGACGCCAGTCGTTGGAGAAGCGTGCCGGTGCCGCACAGGATCGGTCTTGCGGCTTGCGGCGCACAAAGAAATGTGATGGAAGCGACGGCTCATGGTTGTGCTGAACTACTGTCGCGTATGGGGGGGGCGGGCCTGGCGATTTCTGGCTTCGTCTCGCTGCACGGTATTCATTCTGCTCGTCCTGGCGATGGCACTCGTCTTCGGGAGCTGGCTGGAACTGGTACAGGGACGAGAACATGCACAGTGGCACGTTTACGGTGCGGGGTGGTTCGCCGCGCTCTTGGGACTGCTGGGGGTGAATCAGCTGGCGGTCTGGGCGGGTCGGATGGCAGGGCGGCGTGAGCGGTGTGGCGGATGGCCCGTCGGCGAGTCGCTCGCGTCGGCAGGCTTGCTGCTGCTGCTGCTGGGAGCCGCGCAGGCATACGTGTGGGGAGTGCAGGGGACGGTATCTCTGCCACGGGGGCAAGAGAAGGAGACGGACGTATTTCGAGATCCGTCGCGTAGTGTCATCACGCTGGTTCATTCGACCCCTCGAGGAAAGGTTTCTACAGAGATCGTTGCTGCGCTGGGGCCGGCGGATTGGGACGCGGGAAGGGAACTTGATTTGGGAGCATCCCATGGTGTGAGCGTCCGCATGGTGAAGTACGTGCGGCATGCGGTGCACTATTGCGAATGGGTGGCGGATGAGCACAGCTATCAGGGGCCAGCTCTGCTGTTGCGGCTTCAAAATGCGCGCGATGACGAGGTGGCCACGCAGTGGCTGGCTGCCGCGCCATCTGGCGGTGAGGCCATTCTCGGGCCCACGGGATATCAGCTGTGGCCTCTGCCGGTTACCACGATGCTCGAGGACTTTGAGCGACCTCCGGTTGAGTCGCTAGGAACGTTCGGTGTGCTATCGATGCACTATCAAGGTCGGATGTATCGAGTGCCGATCGACGGTGCCGTGGGTACACAACTGCCAGTGGGGGAGACGGGAGTTGCGGTGGAGGTTGTGCACTACTATCCCGATGCGCGTCCTTCACCACAAGGTGGTTTCTATTCTCGCAGCGAGCGTCCTGGAAATCCATTGTTGGAGCTGAAGGTGCACTTGCGGGACGGACAGACGATGACGGCGTGGGCCTTTGCCAAACGGCCGCTGCTGACGATGGAGGGAGTGACCGGTGAGGTCTGTCCCGTTCGCTTCTGGTATCACCACGGAGCCGTCACGCCGACTCCCGGAGCCGACTTCGCACAAATGCCGGACGGCATGCTTTACTGCCGCACCACGGTGCACGATTACCGGACGCCTGTGCGGAGAGTTCAAGTGGGGGACACGGTGCCGTTGGGGAGTCAATTCAATCTGAGAGTCCTGCAGTATCTCCCTCACGCTCGACAGGATATGGGGTTTCGCAGCGTTGCGGTGTCGCAAGGCGCTGGCGATCGCAATGAAGCGGCGGCTTTGCTGGAGCTTTGTTACGACGGTACGTGTCAGCAGATCTGGCTGCAGCGTGGGGATCCCGAGTATCGTTTCGCGTCGGTGCTGACCAGTCAGGGCCGCGTCATGCTGTCGTTCGACTACCGGAAGTTGCCGCTGGGATACACACTCAGAGCATGTCCGCAGCGCGGTGTCTTGTCCGATGGGGACAAACCGGCAACGGCGGTGAGCAATATCGAGCTGGTGGATGAAGAGGGACGTGTCCTGAGACGTCAGACTCTCACGGCCAGCCAGCCGTTACAGGCCGGCTTGTACAGGCTTTGCCCGATGACCAAGGTGAACCCGCAGCGTAGTGACGACTCACAGGTTTGGGCAGTCACCTACGATCCAGGCCGCATTGCCAAATACGCCGGCTGCGGCCTGATTCTGATCGGCCTGTCGATCATGCTTTGGCGACGCGTTTCGCTGTTCTGTAGGCTTGCCTGGTCCGCTGAGGCAGGAGAGGTGAGTGGCGAACAGACGGATCGGCTGGAGCCATCGATCACGCAGGGCAGGGTCTTGGTTCCCTCACCCTTAGGGCGTCAACGGGCACGTTCGCCAAGCAGGAGCCAGACGCCATGACCATGATCGTTCGGGCCTCGCCTTGGGTATTCGCATTGCGGCTGGCAATGGCACTGGTGTGTGTTCCGGTCGCTGCAAGCGAATCACCCGACTGGTCCACGTGGCAGCATCTGAGGGTCAGCGACGGCGAGCGAATTCAGCCGCTGGACAGCCTGGCGCGAACGATGTTGCAGCGAGCATCGCTGTGGACGTCGATCTCCGATCCTGGGAGCGGCGAGCCGCTGAGCGCAACGGCTCTTTACGTGCAGATGCTGTTGGAGTGGCACGGGTGGGACGACGTGTCACCTGGCGTGCAACACGCCGCGGCAGGAAGCTTGCACCTTCCCTACCCGGATCGGTGGGACCGCCTGCCGTTATGGCGAGTTGACGCGCCACCGCTTCGCAGGGCCTTGGGACTTCAGCCGGATCAACGCCATATCTCGCCGCTGGAGGTGAGTCGGTCCAAAGTCCAGCTGCGCGACCGGGGAGGGGATACGCCCTTGTTGATATGGGCTGCGCAACTTGCTGCGCGCAATCAGGAATCGCTCGCTCCGCTCGAACGGCAAGCGTTGCATCTAGCCGGGGAATTTCGTGACTACCTGGATTGGCGTGGGGGACGACAGTTGAAGTGCGTGCCGCGTCAGGGGCGCAGTGCGACTCCAGAGGCAGGACACGAGTGGCTTTCGCTGTCGGAGGTCGTGGGCACGCCGTGGGACAGTACGAACGATCCCCTGGGGCTCATGCGATCGTTGCGGGACCGGTTTCTCGCTGCGCGGCGAGCGTACCTGGCCGGGGACTTGAATCAGTTCGATTGCGCGTCGATGGACCTGCGGGACCTGATGTCGCAAGCGGGGCGGAGTTGTGAAGCGTATCCGAGCTCGCGGATGTTGAGCGCCGAGGTGTTTTGGAATCAATGGAGGCCGTTTCGGTGGGCCTGGATTCTGTTCCTGTTGGCGGCCGCAATGACCGCGTGCGGGGCACGCAAGGACTGGAAGTGGTGCCGACGATCCGGATGGACGCTGGCGGTGAGCAGTCTGCTTGTGGTCCTCGTCGGCCTTGTCCTGCGGAGTGTCGTGACCGGGCGCGTGCTTGTCGCCGGCATATCGGAATGGGGCGCTGGCGTAGCGTCAGGCGCTGTTCTGCTGGGTTGGACGATCGCCTTGCTGGACCGTCGGTCGTGGATCATGAGCGTGGCTGCCTTGGTAGCAGCCGTGTCTCTGTGGTGTGCCGACAGTCCGTTGGCGGCGCTCGTTCTGCCAAGGCAGCCTCTCACTCCGGATGGGATCGCAGCTGTCTCGTGGATAGTTCATGGTATCAGTCTGTCGTTGGGGCTATCGGCGCTGGCACTTGCCTGGGGGCTGGCCAATGCTGCGCTGTTACGTTGGTTGCGGACCGACGAAGTGCCGATCGTCTGCCAGGGCATTGGCGGAGACGTGGCACGTGCGATACACCGCTGTCTGACCATCGGTGTCCTTTGTCTGGTGACAGGGCTGGTGTCGGGCGCGATCCATGCCGACCTGACGCAAGGCCGGTTCTGGAGCTGGCAACCGCATGAGATCTGGTTGCTCCTAACGCTCGTCAGCTACATGGGAATTCTCCAGGCCGCCGCTACCGGACGGATCGCGGCCTTCGGTCTGGCTGTATGCAACGCCGGTTGCTTCATGTTGGTGCTCATGACGTGGTTCGTCGCGACGTTTCTGCTCGGAGCGGACGGACGGCGCATGAACCTGAGTGTGGCCAGTCCAGGATTTGTCCTGCTGATCATGATCATGCAGCTGGGGTACGTGAGCCTGTCAGTGTACCGCTACCGACGCGTACGAGAGTTGGCATCTCGGCGAGCGCCCTCTGTCCTGATCGCCAATGATACCAGCAGGTAAGGCCGAACTGCATGTTGAACACGTCACCGGTCCGTCTGCGACTGGGCAGCCTGGTGCTCTGTGACAGCTTAACTTTCGGGTTGGGTGGCACTGGCTCTGCCAGCGCAGATTTGCCCGCTAGCCAGAGGAGCGCTGGCAAAGCCAGTGGCACCCTAGTTCTTCGCTGTCACAGAGCGTTAGGGGCCACAGGGTCAGCGGCCGGGACGCTGTGAGCCCTGGCGCCGATCGGTTCTCGCATGGCAACGAGTGGAGCCGCTACTCGCTGGGTGACGCGGTGCGAGGCTTGGTGGAAGGTGTCTTGAGCCAGCGACGAAGCTGCTGGAGCGTTTGAGGCCAACGCTTGCCCACACGCAGCTGGCAGAAGGCCTCGAACAGCAAGGCAAGCGTCTGATGCATCGCCCGCAGGCCATCCACTCGGTCCTCCACGCCGCCTCGACCTTCCCCCTGTTCTGCCATCTGGATTTTTGCGCCACTGATGGCAAAGGACTCAGCCTGCAGGGTCAGATCGTATTGTTCTCCTTGGCGTACCAGGATCATGCCTGCTCGGCGAGGCAGTTTTCCTGAGCGAATCGCCTGGGCTGCTTCAGGCAAACTGGTTGGTCCTTCGGCAGAGATGGTACCTTTGCCTGATTCGCCGAGCGGACACTGGAGTGTCAACGTTCGAGTGAACATCCCGGTGACTTCGGAGCCGTCGGGAAGCTCCACACGCTCGGATTGGGTTTCCCAGTGCCACCACAACCACAACAGGAATTCGTTTCCGAAGTAATCGTAGTTGTCCGCCTGACCATTCCACCATTGGATGATTGACGAGGCGGTATTGCGGTGAAAACGCGACGGGCTGGCTTCGCTCAGCGCGCGCCGGCGTCGCGCCTTCGTAGCCCACTCTTGTGCGAGTTTCCCAGCCGAGAGCGGTTCAAGCTCGAGGTCGAAGGCCTTCTTCAGCAGCAGGCGACAGGATTCGCTGGCGCTCGGACTCGATCCCCCAAAATAGAGCTGGTCATGACGCCCGTCCCACAAGAGCGAAAACTGCTGCATCCGAAGATACTGCCCATTCTCGGCCGCTTCTTCGCAACGGGCTTCCACCGCGTCTTTGGCCTGCTGCCGCTCGACCTTCGTCAGGCGACGCTCCGGGGCCTCCGCCTTGAGTGCCGCCAGTTCCATCTGCAGCCAGGCCTTGCGGACTGCTGCCGGGATCTGATTGGAGTCGATGCGCATGGCGAAGTGAAGCGCGTCGTTCAGGATGTTCTTCTCCAGCGTGAAGTCGCGATCGAACAGATGTTCGCCCGCCAGGAAACCAGTTCGGGACTGATCTGCCGACAGCTTCTGCTTGGAGCTCACGGCGTATTTTTTCAGATGTTCAACATGCTCTGGCCCGAAATGGCTCTCCAGTGACGAGCCGGTTCGATAGCTCTCGTAGCCCACACTTCCTGTCAGAAATCCCATGCCGTTTCCTCGCTGCCTCGTGCGCCCGCACCGCATCTCCACGCCCCTCTTGGCCCGCTCGACTCCAGGGCACAGAAGTCGTCGCAGCCATAGAAGAGAACGGTCCGTCCGCCTGGTGTCAACGGGGGCCCGGGATGAGGCGGCGGGGCTCGCTGGGCCGACCGTCAGCGGCACTCCAGCCGTCCGCAGGAGAGAACCGGTCGCATCCGCACGCCACTCAAGGAGTCGCGATTCCCCCTCCTGGAGGGCTTGGCCTGGCCTGATGAAGCGGCTCAAGGGGTCGTGAAAGAAGGCGTCAGATGACCAATGGTCGGGACGCCATACCCTGTTACTTGCGATTCCTTCTCCTTCTCCTTCTCGTACTCGTGCTCGTACTCGTACTCGTGCTCGTACTTATTAGCCGCATACGAAGACCCTCGAGCCTCGAGCCCCGAGCCTCGAGCCCCGAGCACGAGCACGAGCACGGAGGAGCGAATTCAGGGGGTCCGAATGCGGGTCGATGCGCAGCAGGTTGGGGTCACCGCACGATCCGTTTCTCTCCAAATTCCGCCCGTTTCATGGGGCCGGGCTCAGCCTGTTCGGCGGCAATGTCGGTGCGGGCGAATTGACAGGCGGAGCTGAAGGAGGCACCATAAACGACTTCCCATCCGATGGTCGGATTGGGGAGCCCGCGCTCGCCGGCGGCACGCTCGCCGTGTCCGGTTAATGAGGCATTGCCCACACGCATCGAAAGGAACGCTCCACCGTGATTCGCACTACCTGCTGCCGACTTTTCTCTGTTTCGATCGTCCTGGCTGCGACCTGGGGGAGCTGCTTGCTGTGGGCGGATGAACCGCTGCCGTTGTTCGACGGCAAGACGCTGGAGGGCTGGGATGTGCTGAAGTGCAAAGCCCAGGTCAAGGACGGGGCGATCCTGCTGGAAGACGGGAACGGGCTGGTTCAGTCAAAGAAGCAGTATAAGGACTTCGTGCTCGAGTACGAATGGAAGGCACTGAAGTCCGACGAATGGGATTCGGGAGTCTATTTCCGCTACACCGAGATCCCTGAGGGGAGTCCGTGGCCACCGAAGTACCAAGTGAACCTGCGCAAAGGCATGGAAGGGGAACTGGTCGGGTTTGACGAAGGCAAGAACAAAGTGCCGACCAAAGCTGGCCAATGGAACCATTTCGAACTGACCTTGAAAGGAACCGTCGCCTCCCTGAAAGTCAATGGCAAGCAGGCCTGGAAAGTGGATGGGATTGAGAGCCCCGAAGGATTTATCAGTCTGCAGGCCGAGATTCCCGGGGGAGGACAGTTCCTGTTCCGCAACATCCGGCTGACCGAACTGAAATAGCTTCGCTCCGCGAGCGACCATTGGCACTTCGCTCCCGCGGCAATCGCTGTCGCTCGATCTGCCGAGACGACAATCTGGTCGCGTTGCACATCATACGTGTTCGTGCGGATTTCGCTGCGCAGTTGCACGAGCAGTTCGGCCTGCTGAACTGCGGACAGATCGAGGTACGATTGACCGTGTCGTTGCTGCGACCAGTGATTCAGCAGCCACAGACACTCGCGATGCAGCCAGTCGGCGGACCAGTCGGGTGCCACATAGGCGCCATGTCCCCACACACTTCCCAGTTCCTGACCGCCAATCGACTGCCACACGTTCTGACCATCGCGGATATCATTCTCCCGGAAGATGACAGTGCCGTCCGATGTGACGACCTGAGTCGGTATGGGTGGTTGTTTCCGATAGATTTCCCGGCCGAAGTATCCCAGCACGGCGAACGAGATACCGATGACCAGCCACAAACCGAGCCACAGTCGTCCGTATCGCATGCGCGTTCCTCCCTCTGATGATCGGCGTGCGAGCCATCCGTATTCTTGTCTTGGCGACCATTCGCGGCGCCGGACATAACATCGCGGGCAATGCGGTCAGCGACGGCGGCATGATGATCGACTTGTCGGGTATGAATAGGGTGGGCGTTGATGCTGCGCGACGACTGGCGTTTGTCGAGCCGGGCGCCACGCTGGCCCAGTTTGACGAAGTGGCACAGCGGCACGGTTTGGCCACTCCGGTGGGGATCAACTCGACGACCGGCATTGCCGGACTGACACTTGGCGGCGGATTTGGCTGGCTGACGCGTAAACACGGCTTGACAATTGACAGTTTAGTGTCAGCAGAAGAGGTGACCGCAGACGGGAGGAAGCTGCGCGTCAATGACAGGGAGCATCCTGACTTGTTCTGGGCCCTCCGCGGCGGTGGAGGCAATTTCGGAGTCGTAGCCCAGTTCGAATTCAGGCTGCATCGGCTGGGACCGGACGTGCTGGCCGGCCTGCTCGTCTTCCCCTTCGCGCAAGCTCGGCAAGTAATGGTGCAGTATCGTGAATTCATGCGGTCGGCTCCGCTCGATCTGAATGTGTGGGTGGTCTTGCGCAAGTGTCCACCTCTCCCTTTTGTGCCGGATGCCGCACATGGACGTGAAGTCATGGTACTGCCTGTCTTCTGGGCCGGCGAGGTCGATCAGGGGGCGGAGTGGAGCGACCGGATGAGGGAGTTCGGCGATCTGGTGGGCGAGCATATCGCCGTGCAACCCTATGTTGCGTGGCAACAGGCCTTTGATCCGCTGCTCACCCCAGGGGCGAGGAACTATTGGAAATCCCACAACTTCCACGAACTCAACGAAGGGGCGATGGATTCGATGCTGAAGTATGCGGGAACGCTGCTCACGCCGCAGTGTGAGATCTTCCTGGGATTTGTTGGGGGAGTGGCCAACGAGATTCCTTCAGATGCCACGGCCTATGCCCATCGCGATGCCCGCTTCGTGCTCAACGTGCACGCACGCTGGGAAGCGGTCCGTGATGACGCACGCTGCATCGCCTGGGCTCGCGAGTTCTTTCATGCCTCGGCGCCCTACGCTTCCCCCGGTGCGTACGTGAACTTCATGACCGAAGAAGAAACCAGCCGAGTGACTTCGGCCTACGGTGCCAACTACGATCGGCTGCGGCAAATCAAACAGACGTATGATCCTGATAACGTCTTTCATTTCAACCACAATATCAAGCCGTAGGAGTTGTAACACAAGTGGTTGGTCAATACGCTGCTGGCTGAGTTCACCCCCCGGGCCAGGGCGATTCTCGCACCTATGCCGACATTCGCGTTCAGCTGGAACTCCTCGAGAGCGGCAGCCGTGCATGAGGCTTGGGAAAGCGAGAAGCCGGGAAAAATGGCTCAGGCGATCGCTGTCAGACCTGCTTCGTGGGTGAGCCTCTCTTTCTTGTTGTTTGCTGTCTTCGTAACCGTTCACAGAACGACGTTGATTTGGCCGCGAGTTGGCACAGAAAGTCGCCCTTTCGCTCCGCGAAGGAATCGCTACTTTCGCGGAGCGAAGGGCGACTTTGGCGGACCGTGAACGGTTACGCTGACTTCTGTTTCTACGGCTGCGCTGCCAGGCATTTCGGAGCACATGTGCGGCCTCTCTGTGCGCGTTTCGACATGTAAGTCCCCATGACGGTCATTGCGGCGCCGGTTGCTGGTAGCGGATGTCGAGAATGGGGCAAACTTGCGGCGTGGCATACGTTTTGCATTTCAGGACGGGCAAAGGGAGGTTCAACAAAACTATGTCGAGCGAAGCGCGATCCACGAAGTGCGGGAGTTGCGGCCGAACGCCCGCTTTGCATGATTGCCACGATGCGAAGTGCCGGATAATCGTGCGGGCCGTGCGGAAAAATTTGCTCGAACACGGGTCAAGTCGCTGCGCAATCTTTGCACGGTCGGCAGATTCAGAGCCGCGACCTCATGTCGTTCTGATATTCGGGTAGTTCAACGGATGGCTACCGTCATCGGTCCAGGAAGGGTGGGTTCAGTAGACTCGAACGAGAGGAGACTATGACGATGAAGAAATTGGCAGCCTGTGTGATAGGGCTCGCGCTGAGTGTGATGCTGACAGGCGATGTGTTGGCGCAAGGCAGGCGAGGGGGTGGACAGCGTGGAGGAGGTCAGATGAGCGGACAAGCTGCCGGCGGGCAGCGAGGAATGGGGCGAGGGCAGGGGAACATGGGAGGCCAGGGGAGCGGCGCCACTCAGCAACAGATGATGCAGCGTCGCCAGATGCGGTACCGATATGGACAAGGTGGAGCAGGAGGTAACTGCCAGGGTGCAGCCGCAGTCGGAAGTCAGAACGGCTATCGCGGTGCGATGCAGGGTGGTGCGATGCAGGGTGGCGCGATGCAGCGTGCCCGCTCGTCCCAACCGGTCCAGTAGCAGGTGGTGTCGGGCTGGACGCGAGAGGCTCCAGCAGTCCCAGGACGAACTTCTTGACACGGGCGACTCCGGTCGCCCGTGTGGCGTTCTTGCCCGGGCCGATTTCTTTCTCACGAGTACCACCTGATCACACGATGGGAGCACGTGGATTGGATTCGCGCAGGGTGCGCGGTAGGATACGTACCCGTTCTGCCAGACGCTGGCGTTGCGGATCCCGACTTCCTGTCTGCCCACGGTGATCATGATGAGATATCCACCTCCCTGTTGCTCTCGATTTGATTCGTTGGTAGCGCTGATCGCGATGGTCTGCCCGACCGCTGTTGCGGATGACTCTGCAGAACCGGCTGTGGCGATCAGCAATGGGGCCGTGCAGGTACGCTTCGTCGGCGTTGCTGACAAAGGATACCGCGTCGAGTTCGATTCGCTTGTGGATGGTAGTTGGACGCGGATGGCAGAGTACGTTAATGGTGGATGCTGGGGTGTGTTCTGCGGTTGGAAAGACTCGTGGTATGCCGATGGCCAGCGGATCCCTGTGCGACACGTCGAACGGATCAGTGACTCGCAGGCGAGGGCGACGTCCGAAGCTGTGATTGCCGGTCACACCTGGAAGTTTACGGACGACTACAGCTTTGAGGCCGGGCTGATCAAGATTGAACGCACGTGGGAGCACCTGTCGGCTGAGCCGCAGCGCACGATCACACTGGAAACTCGTATTCGATTTGCGCTGGGAGATGATCCGCGAACGCTTATTCCCGGATCGATCTACAATGGCAATCCCAGTTCGACCTTGCCGGGGCCGCGATTGACGCTGGCTCCGGATGCGATCGCGCTGTACGAAGAACACCGCTTGCCGATTCCGATGGTCAATGTTGAATCGACTGTGGCGGGATCGCGGCACTACGGCACACTGCTCAGCGTGCCAGCTCGGATCGCTCAGGGACAAAAGGGGGACGATCATTGGTGGAGCCTGGGGCTTGAGGCGGGTGAGGAGTATGTGGATCTGCTGAGTGTCTCGGGAGCCGTGGCGACCAATGGGATGAAGAGCACGATTTACGGGCATCGCAACGGGTTTGACAAGTACGACGAAGCATATCTGGATGTGGACGGAGTGCAGCAGTATCACAAGACGCTGTATCTGGATCTGGGCTGTGACGGTCGATTGGGCGAGACGTTTCGATTGGCCTTGTGGAAAGCGTTCGACGTGTTTCGTCCGGTGGATGTTCCGCACGTCGAGTTTAATGCAGCGATGGCACTGAAGGTGGATTTTGCGAAAGGGAGCTTCTATCGGGAAGCCCCGGACGTTGCCGGATTCTGTGCATGGCCGTGGCCGAACCGCCATTTTCAATATGGATGGTGCGGCGGCAACATCGCGATTGCCTATGGGCTCCTCGCGCATGCTCAGCGCACGGGCGACCAGCAATCGCTGCGACAGGCCATCGATGCGATCGACTTCTACGCCAGGCACTCACAGCAGCAGGTGCCGGGAATGTTCTACGGAGACTATTTCGCTACACCCGCGGTACTGTCGCGGGCGGCTGTGAGAGAGAAGGGGGGCGGATGGCAGCCGACGCCATTCCATGGGCTCGAGCCGGCGATCTCGAGTCGCCAGTTGGGAGAGACTCTGGAGCGGTTGGCGGAAGCGACGATGCTGGGCCGCCGCATGGGGCTGGAGGCTGAGGCCACGCTCTGGCAGGACGCGGTGCGCCGCGGTTGCGATTTTCTGGTGCAGTCGCCGCGCTATCGCGGCATGTTCCCGCGAGCCTGGAACACGGACGGTTCGGCTCGGGGGTGGCAGGGCGATCAGCCGCAGGATGCCGGCTGGCTGTCCACCGCCGGTCTGTATTGTGTCGGGCCATTGGTGCGCATGCATCGCCTGAGTGGCGAGGAACGGTATCTGACACTGGCCCAGGAAGTGCTGACTGGCTATTGGCAGCAGTTTGGCGCGGAGCAAGCGACGCCGCCTTGGGGCGGGACGCACGATGCCGGAGCGGAGGACAAAGAGGCTGGTTGGGGGATGATGAAGGCAGCACTCGATGTCTACGAATCAACACAGAACCGGCAATACCTGGAGTGGGCGCAGTGGGCGGCCGATTGGACGCTGACATGGATGTACTTTCACGATGTGGGGATGCCGAGCAGTGAGGTGCTGGATAAGACGATGAAGACCGTAGGCTGGACGTTCATCTCCACTCAGAACCAGGAGATCGATGTCTTTGGGTTCTGGATGGCCCCGGACTATTACCGACTGGGGCGGATGCTGGGCGACGAACGCTACTGCCAGATCGGCAAAGTCCTGTTTGATGCGTCGACGCAGACGATCGCTCGAGAAGATTATATGATGGGGCAGGTCGTGCGTGGCATTCAAGCAGAACACTATAACCACTCGAACTGTACCTACGTTCCGGATGGTCCGTGGCGAGGTAGCCAGCATTCGATGGGGATCGGTTGGGTGCTCGCGTCGACGCTCTATGGTGGGGCGAAATTGGCCGAACTGGATCCGGCGACGTTTGATTGGTTGGATCAGCCCGATCGACGCGTGGTTGTACCGACGGCCCAGCGTCAGCGTAACGAATGGCGTTACACATTCCAACGACCGGCGGACGAATGGTTCGTCAATGACTTTGACGACTCCCACTGGCCTTCTGGGCCGGGAGGGTTTGGGGAGTACGGGACTCCTGGCACGGCCATTGGCACGTGGTGGGACGTGCAGTACCCACGGATCTGGATCCGCCGGGTCTTTGAGCTCGGAAGCGACCTGCCGCACGAACCGATGCTGTTGGTTCATCACGACGACGCGGCCCAGATCTACGTGAACGGGGTACTGGCGGCAGAACTGAGCGGCTACCAGACATGTTACACCATCGTGCCGATGCGGCCGGAAGCGGTGGCCGCGCTTCGTTCGGGGGAGAATGTCCTGGCCGCCACGTGCGAAGATCTGGCCGGTGGCCGGCATATCGATGTGGGACTGATCGAAGCCGCTCGGCCGGTCTACGAGGCCGTTTGTCGGCCGATCGTAGTGGATGGCCGTCTTGACGACTGGCAGGACATAGCCGTGGCCGACGTATCGGGGGCCGAGCACTTGTGGTTTGGACAGGGCATGACGCCGCAGAAGTGGCAGGGAAACAGAGACCTCAGCTACCGCTGGCGGAGCGCGTGGTTCGACAATCGACTCTACTTCCTCTTCGAGGTGACGGACGAGACGGTGCTCGACGTTCCCTCGCAACCCAATTCTTTTCTGAACGACTGCATTGAGATTCTCCTGGATCCTCAGGATCGCGGGGGACGGCGGTTCCTCGAGGACGGCGCTCAGAAAGTGCTCCGCGGTTACGAAATGCACTTCCTGCCCGGCTCGACTCCCCTGGTGTTCGTTGATGACCGGCTGTCCCCTCTCTATCCGCTCGACAAGCCGCAGAACGAGCTGTTCATTTCGCAGTGGCGGGGCGAGGTCAAGGTCACCAGGACCTCGTCGGGTTACGTGATGGAGATCGGCTTCGCCGTACCGGGAGTTCAACTGGACAAAGGAATGCAGCTGGGCATTGATACGGACGTGTGTGACGACGACGGTCAGGGCCGGGAGAGCCTGCTCTTGTGGACCGGCCGGCAAGTTGATTTCTGGATCACCATGGACCACTACGGCCACCTGCGGTTGGTAGACTGACTCAGCGGCGCACCGCAGAGTCGCGGTCCTCGATAGAGCACGACCGCATGTGTGCGTTTGAGTCGTGTGGCATCGGTCCGGCGATTCGTGGAAGGCTACGGCGGTGATCGATGCGGCAATCGTTGTGAAATGAGTTTCCCATGCAACTCCATCCACTGGATATCGGCGTATTCCTGGCCTTCTTCGGGTTCGTTGTGGCGTTTGCCATGTACAAAGGGCGTCGCGAGAAGACCGGCGAGGACTATTTTCTTGCGGGGCGAGGTTTGAGCTGGCCGCTGGTGGGGCTGTCGCTGATTGCGGCCAACATTTCGACAGAGCAGTTCGTCGGGATGAACGGCAGCGCTGCCGGGAACGTCGGCATGGCCATTGCCGCTTACGATTGGCTGGCGGCCGTAACCTTGGTGTGCGTGGCGATCTTCTTCCTACCGCGTCTGCTGCGAACTGGCATCTATACGATGCCGGAGTTTCTGGAGTATCGCTTCAATGTGATGGCTCGCACGATCATGTCGGTGTACACGATGTTGATCTACGTCGGTGTGACGATTACCGCAGTGCTCTATTCCGGTGGCTTGACGATACACACGATATTCGATGTCGACTTGACGGCTGCCGTCTGGCTGATCGGCGTGATTGCCGCGCTCTACACGACCTACGGCGGGCTCAGATCAATTGCCTGGGCCGATCTGTTTCTCGGGTCAGCACTGATCCTCGGCGGATTCTGTGCGTTGGGTTACGGCTTGTCAGCCTGCGGTGGCTTGTCATCGCTCGCCGAGCGACATGCCGATCGATTTCACATGGGCCTGGCCGCCGACCATCCCGAGCTGCCCTGGACGGCCTTGCTGGTCGGAATGTGGATTCCGAACTTCTACTATTGGGGCTGCAACCAGTATATCTGCCAGCGAACGCTGGCGGCACAGAGCTTGAAGCAGGGGCAGCTGGGCGTTCTGTTGGCAGCCGTGATCCAGGTGATCCTGCCGCTGCTGATCGTCGTGCCGGGCATTATCGCCCTGGAGCTCTTCTCCGAACAGCTCAAGACCAACCAGGATATGGCGTTTCCGCTGCTGGTCCGCCTGCTGGTCCCCGACGGGCTGCGCGGGTTCATCTTCGCCGCGATTGCCGGCGCGGTCATCAGCTCGCTCGCTTCCATGCTCAATAGCGCGTCGACGATTTTCACCATGGACTTGTTTACGCGATTATTCCATCGGGACGCCACTCCCCGCACGCAGGTTCTGGTGGGACGCGTCATGACCGTCGGGTTCGTGATGATTGGGTGCGTCATTGCGCCCTATCTGGGAGACCCGCGTTTCAAAGGGGTCTTTCATTTCATTCAAGATTTTCAGGGATATGCATCCCCCGGCGTTCTGGCTTGTTTTCTCTTCGGACTCTTTGTGCCCCGCACACCTCCTCAGGCCGCGGTCACCGGATTGATCCTGAACGTACCGGTCTACGGAGTGCTGCACCTGGCGATCTTTGATCACATCTGTTTTCTCAATAAGATGGCGATCACGTTTGGAGTGTTGGTGGCAGTGATGGGAGCGATCACGATCCTGGCGCCGCGGAAGGTACCGGCGGTCCTGCCGGTCCGGAAAGACTTCAATACGAAACCGGCTCCGTCGGTCATCTGGGGAGGCGTCTTGATCATCGCCACCGTCGTGGGGCTCTATATCGCCCTGTGGTAGCCGGCCGCTGCTACTGGCGATTTCTCCACCCTGGGAACGTCTCCCGTTGACGAGCATGACGCCGGGCGGCGATTTGCTGCAGCACTGGCAGAGCCAGTGCCACACGGCCCGGCGAGAAGTCGACCTTCTCAGCTGAACAGGAATCGGTTGAGCAGGGTGACACGATACCGTTAGAATGGAAACGTCACTGGTCGGTGCCCGAAGTACTTAGTGGGAAGTCGTGACGTGACGACCGGCAACTGCTGTCCAAACTGTGGAGCGGAGCGTCCTCTGGGCGAAGCGGGCTGTCGTGCCTGTGGGTGGATCCCACTCAGAGAAACGGAACTGATGTTCCTGGACGGACCGCTGCTGATTGACGAACAGGGACGGGCTCAGGAAACGGGATCGTGTCTCGATGACGCGATGCGGCAGCCAGATCTGCGCAGGATATCCCAGAGCTCCAGACCGCGTACGGAATTGGAGTCATTGGCTCCGCACAGCAGTACGTTCCATCTCTCGACCATCATGTTGCTCACCGCCTGGGCTGGCGTCTGCTTCGCCCTGGCTCGCCTGGCGATCCCATTGGGTGTTGTGGTTCTGGTTCTCACGGGGCTGGCCATTTTGCGGACGGCCCTGCTGGTCGGCGAACGCAAACGGTATCGTTATGCGGTGGACCTGAATACGTTGCTGTGGTTCTTCTGGTACAACCTGGCAGGGGTTGTGCTGGGATGCATCGTTTTTGGTGCCGTGGCCTTCATGGGCGGGATGGTATTAAGCGGTGTATTTTCCGTAGTGTTCGCTCTTCTTTCCGCCGAGGAGGTACTCCTCTTCGCAATGGTTGCCTTGTCAGCTGGGGCGAGCGCGGTAGCGAGCACCCGAGTGATACGATCACCCCAGCGGAGAGCGATGTACTGGGGCGGAGGCCTGTCGGCGGTGCTTCTGGGGGCCGTCTTGTCGGCGATCACCGTTGCCGGGGGATCGGCAATTCATCCCGAACTCTTATGGTGTCTGCCATTGATGGCTGGCGGGTTCACCTGTTTAACGCTGGCCTGTCGGCGGGGCGGGGCGGTTCGTGTCAGGTCATTCCTCATCGGATACAGCGCCGGCTTCTCTCTGGTGAGTGCCGTGAGCTTGGTGATTTCTTCCCAGTACGAGGTCATGCAGGGAGTGGCGGCGGTCTGCACCATGATCTCCTTGGTTGCTTGGCCAACGCTGGCCACGACTCTGACGCTGGAGAGTCTCTGGAGTTGGGAAGATGCTTTTCCACTGCCCAGCCGCCCGCTGCGACTCGTGAGCCCGCCAGCTCCTTCGGAGACTTCTACTGCCGAAAAAGCGGGCGCGACGGAAGGGATCGACTTCCAGTCATGACAAGTGGATGGCGTATGCTGCTATGCACTGGCGGTTCACATGCTTACAACAAGACAACCAACATGGATCGTCCAGCAACTCTCTTGGGTCGAACCGTTGGTGGCGTTGGTCACCGAGGCGTCGGAACCGCAGAATATCGAACAAGGAATATCCGATTACGAAGTGAAAGAATCACTTGATGCACTCCCCGGTGGGCGCTCGACTGTCGCTCAAGCTGTGCTTCCTCTTCCGTTTTCCATACGGGAGTTCCTTGTGTCATATTCTGCGGTTTTCTGCCGGGTTCTCAACTCCCATGGTTTCCGTCTGAGCTGCGACGAACTTTTCGATCAGGCACCGATGTTCGTTGCAGGGGAAGTGGTGACGTGATGAACGAATACTACTGTCCGAGCTGTGGGGCAGCGGTGTAACTCGAATCAGAGCGTTTTTGCTGGGACACAGCACTGGATTGGGGCTTCTTGCTGTGGTGGCCATGGCACCGATCGGCAATGATCACTGGCTGGACATGGCGGTCGCGTTTATCGCCATGGCGTTTCTCGTTTGGCCGGCTTTCGTGACCATTCTCTTGCTTGAGAACGTCTGGAGTTGGGATGATGCCTTTCCGCGGGGAGGTCGCTCCGGTGTCCGACAACCAGAACGAGATGGCGGCGGGGCCGCGAGGCCCCAGGTTATTGAGAAGTAACTGTTGTTGCAGGACGAGTGGTTTCTGGAGAAACGGGCGCACTTCGACCGTGAGGTGATTCCTGAGCGGCGGATGCACGCCAAGGGCTCGGGAGCCTTAGTCGCTGCGAAGGAGGGCCGCATGAGGCGGCAGAGAGACTTGATAGGTGACCAGCCGTTGGACGATTTCCGCCTGACGGTTCTTCAGCGTGAGTTCAACCTCGACATCCCGATGCGCTTGGATCAACGCATCTGGCTCGCACAGGCGGTAACTGATCAGTTGCAGTCCATTGCGAAAGTCATCGTCAACGAGGCGGATGGGAGGCGTTTGTTGACTCAGGTGTTTCGCATTACCTTGTTTCCAGGCGTCGAGCGCCGTGGTCAGGATGGCGAGCGCCTGCTGGCCGTCATAATGGACTGCCGGCGGTGTGTCATGGCAGCCGGTGACGGCGCCGAGCAGCAGGGGCACCAGCAGAAAAAGCACTTGGCGAAGCATGACCGGTTCCTTCAGTCTTCCGCATCGATTTCGCCGCCGGCGACGGTTCCCAACGCTCGCCAGATACGACCCTCCATCGACTCCTGCGTGAAATGGACTGACCCGTCGCCGTAGAGTGACAGCACACCCTGAGGGTGATAGCTCCGCGATGTGATCGCCGCGTAGGTGGGGCCTCCGAGTCGTTCGCGAACGCTGATGACATCCACGTCCGGTTCGCTCAGGCCAGGTCCTCCCGGCGTCTTCTTGTTGGGAGTCCAGGCGGTGGTGAAACCGTTATGATGAACCGACATTTCTGCCCACTGAGTGTGTGCGCGGCGAAACAGCGAGCAGCCTGAGCCTTCGTATTCCGGGCAGACTGCCAGCGGATCTGCGTCAGGAGGAGGAATAACGAAGGGCGTGTTAATCTGTGAGAATGGACCGCAATCGCGAATGGTCACCTGGTAGTTCTTCACTTCCGACAGCAGCAGTGTGTGGCTGACGCCATCGCTGAAGTCGGCCCACTGCCGACTGAGGTTCACACCGAACGCCGAACGAGTCGCTGTCTCCGGCTGATCGACTCCATTCCAGACGTACCAGTCCCCCATGCAGAATCCATAATTCACTCCGCCGATGTGGCCAAACGCGTTGTGCGCCAACGGTTCACGTTGCACTTCGCTGGGACAGAGAAACACCTCGATCACTCGCCCGACCGCTTCTCTGTTGACGACATCACCGTATCCAGCGCTGATGTTCATCGCCTCGATAATGCTGTTCAATTCGATAAATGGGAGAATTCGAGCGTGTGGTCCAAGATAGCTGGTCCAGAGTGATCCGCTGGAGAGGCGGCGGACGATTGCGCCGGGAGGCAACGCTCGCATGGCGCACTCGTAATTATGTACGGCCAAGCCGATCTGTTTCAGGTTGTTCGAACACTTCAGACGCCGTGAGGCCTCACGCGCCATTTGCACGGCCGGCAGCAGCAACGCCACGAGAATGCCGATAATCGCGATCACCACGAGCAGCTCGATCAGCGTGAATCCACCTCGTTTCATCGTGTTGTCCCCTTCTCGACGCCGGCCACCGGAGACGACAGCGTCTCCCCGGAGAACAGACGCCGGTCGAGCTGCCCTAGGGCTTGTGCACTGTCACGTGCTGTGGATACTCCCAGCGACCGACATGGTCCCGCACCCACTCATAGTAGAACCGCACTCCACGATCGTTCGAGCCGGTGCCATACCCGCCCATTTCCGCGTGCGGGGCGCTGCCGCTGTAGTTCGTGATTCCCTGGATGAAGGCCGCGTGAAACATCAAACAGGCGTTAGGGGCGGCCTGATAGCGCTGGCAGTCAGCGAGAATATAGTCGAGGTTCGTCTGATTGAAGACCCCGTCGTTCTGATAGACATCCTGACGCAACGTTTCTACATTGACAACGAATCCGCTGGTCGGAATCGGCATGTCCTTCTGGATGATACGGACATCCATGCCCGGGTACGAATCGGCAGTGTCCGACTTGCTGTCGGGACAGATCCCCACCTCGATGTCAGGAGCAACCGCCTTGAACCAGGCGGTCAGACGCGTCTTCTTTTCTGCGCCGCCCGGTTCTCGAAAGATTTCCTTGTCCATGCGTTCCGGATGACTGAACTCGTGCACGATATCGACGAACACGTTCCGCAATCGGCGTTCCTGCAAGAAACTCGCTGCCCCTTCAGTTGCACGCTTGATGGCCTCGTCGTCGTAGAATTCCTGATCTTTGCGATGCGTGAACAGCCCCACCATGACGACCATGCCTCGCTTATCGGTCTCCCGAATCAGCCGCTCCAGTCGTGCCGCAGTGACCGGTTTAAGTCGACCGTCCCGTGAGAATCCGTTGAAAGCCGCGTCCGCGTCTGGCCATCCCGCGTTGCTTCCCTGCACGTACACACCCAGCAGGTTGATGCCGTGGGCCGCCATATTGTCGAGGTTGCGAATATGACGCTCCGTAATGGCCTCGCTGTGCAGTGCGTTGCCACACCGCAGTCCCCACAATTCGATGTCGTGGCCTCCCAGCAGAGGGCGGTCGTTGTGCACCGAAAACTCCCGAGTCGCCTGCGGCGGCTCGGCCATCATCGGGCTCTCCATGCCCACTCCACACATCAGATAGAAAGAAACTACGACGACAGTTCGCATGATGATGATCTCGCTGTGGTCGGGATTCGGCAGATGACGACCGGCCGCGTCCTGTTGTGGCAGAACGATGCCCGCGCTTCAAACGAAGATATCCGTGCCTCGGACAGGTGCCAATGTAAAAACATTATGCGGCCCAGACAACGCCCCCGATGACCTCGGTGAGCGCGGTTGCGTGGCAGGTTGCCTGGTCGCAGGAGCTGAGTGGCACAAGAGGATCGGTGTCGAAAGAAGTGACAGGTGTGGACAGAATATCGCCACGCGCTGACTGGTGGCAAGATAGGGTCTCCATGATCCCCGCCACTTCCGGCCGTTTCTTGCTCCCGAGGATGGAGGTGATTTGGCATCCGGTTTGCTCGCGATTGCCGCCGTGGTACCCGCATGATCAAGCACAGGGGAGGCTCTCGTCCGCTGGGTGAGCGTTTAGGATCGCGGAAAGAAACAGCGCCCGTGGTTAGCCGGTTTCCCACGCTCTGCGCGAGCGTGGCTACAGGAGAAACGCCGAGGTTTTTCTCCCCTCGTGCCTTCGTGGGTGCAGTGCCGAGCGGAACCGATCCGTTTCACGCGAGATGTCCCCCTTTCCCCTGCAATCGGAAGGAAGGCTATATGAGCCGGTTTGCAATTAAGCGCGCAACTCTTCGCACCGTATGTCTGATGGCAGCGATCGTCGCTCAGTCGAGTTTGACCCCATTGCGGGCCTCGACACGAGCTGACGAGAGTGGTCCGGTCGGGCCGGACCGTCAACAGTACCAGTCGACCGTTGATCGAGCCATTCGTTACTTGACAATGGCTCAAGCGGATGACGGTTCGATTGGTGCGCATATCGGCATAGGGCCGACAGCATTAGCCACTTTGGGGCTGCTGAGGAGCGGACGGACAGAGTCCGATCCTCAGGTCGAGAAGGCGTTGAATTATCTTCAGGAGTATGTTCAGGAAAACGGTGGTGTCTACACACCAGGAGGCCGCATCTCGACCTACGAGACGTGCATTGCGTTGGTCTGCTTACAGGCGGCCAATGGCAGCGGCACGTATGACGAGATCATCAGGAAGGGAAACGAGTTCATCCGGACCGGCCAATGGGATGAGAGCCGGGATAAGGACAAGTCCGACCTGTATTATGGTGGCACCGGATACGGCGGGAACTCGCGGCCGGACCTGTCGAACACCGCCTTCTTCGTCGAAACGTTGAGAACCTGCGGTGCTGCCGCCGACGATGAGTCGATTCAGAAGGCGTTGGTGTTTATCTCGCGCTGTCAGAACCTGGAAGGGGAGCACAACACCACGCAGTTTGCTGCCAAAGTGAACGACGGTGGGTTCTATTACACCTGTGTGGTCGGTGGAGGGCCCGGTGAAGAACGCCAGACAGCCAATGGTGGTTTGCGCAGCTATGGTTCCATGACGTACTCGGGCTTGAAGAGCATGATCTATGCCGGTCTGACCAAGGAGGACCCTCGAGTCAAGGCCGCCACCGACTGGATTCGCAAGAACTATGATGTGTCGACCAATCCCGGCATGGGAGACGCGGGGCTTTACTACTACTATCACACCTTCGCCAAGTCCCTCGATGCGCTGGGCATCGATCAGCTGGAAGATGCCGCAGGGGTCAAGCATGATTGGCGCCGGGAATTGACGGCGGAGCTTGCTCGCCGCCAGCAACAGGACGGTTCCTGGGCCAATGAGAACATCCGCTGGATGGAAGGAGATCCCAACCTTGCTACGGCTTTCGCGCTGCTGGCGCTCTCGTACTGTGCTCCCAAGTCGGACGCGCCGAACTCTGATAAGTAGCTCTGGCGGCCACGAAGCCGACTTGGACCGCACTGCCCGAACCGCCGTTTCCGCGGCGCGCTCTGAGCCTGGCAGCCCACCAGGGCAAGCTCTGTGCCGTTGGCGGCATGCAATCAGTGGGTGGGCCGACCACACGCGTGGATGCCTTTGATCCGGCGACGCTCACATGGTCGCAGGGCCCGAGCCTCGTGGGAGAAGGCATGGATGGTTTCGGCAACTCGTCGTTCGCGCTGGACGGTCGGTTGTACGTCAGCACGCTCAAAGGGGATTTGCAGCGATTGCGTGAAGATGGGTCCTCCTGGGAAGTAGTGCAACAGCTCGGGCACGCTCGGTTCTTTCACCGCATGTTGCCGTGGGGATCGGATCGGCTCGTGTTCCTGGGCGGGGCCGATATGTCGGTCGGCAAATTCGCCGATGTCGAGGTTCTGACCGTCAAGTGACAGGCTGTTCAGCGCGACACGTTTCGGACGCCGCCTCGTTCGTGCCACAGGATGGTCGACCGTTACTGGTAATCGTTGGCGAAGTTGTTGATAATCGACGTGATGATTCGACCTCGCCCGGGAGGTATTCCTGAAGTCCCGCAAAGAGTGAAGGTGGTGACATGACTGACCAGACGACTCGTCGTGATTTTCTGCGCCGTTCCCTCGTGGCCAGTGCGGTGCTGGCTGCACCGACCATTGTGCCGGCACACGTCATGGGCCAGGAGAGTGGAGTCGCGCCGAGCGAGACCATTTCTCTGGGAGTGATCGGAATTGGTCCTCGCTGCACGTACGATTTGAAGGCCATGCTCGGTTTGGAGGATGTTCGCTGTGTTGCCATCGCCGACGTGCAGGCCAGTCGACGCGAGGCGGGCAAGCAGCTGGTGGACGAGCATTACGGCAATCACGACTGCCAGCTCTATCGCGATTTTCGCGAGCTGCTCGGCCGCCAGGATATTGACGCCGTCCTGATTGCGACGGGCGACCGCTGGCATGCTCCGGCGTCGATGCTGGCGGCGGAAGCAGGGAAGGATGTATACAGCGAGAAGCCATGCGGATTAACGATCGACTTGTGCCAGCGACTGGACGAGACGGTAACGCGTACGGGGCGGATCTTTCAGGCTGGGACTCAGCGCCGCAGTGTGCCGAATTTCCAGCAGGCGGTCGAGTTGGCGCAGAGCGGCAAGCTGGGGAAACTCCGCACGCTCTATGCGAGCATTTACACGCCGCAGATTCGCACGCAGTGGTTGCCGGCCGAGCCGACTCCGGATCCGAACATCTGCGACTGGAACCTGTGGCTGGGTGAGGCGCCCTGGCGACAATACAATGCGGGGTACGTCGCCGGCGACTGGCGCGGATTCTGGGACTTTGATTCCGGCGCTCAGTTGCTCGATTGGGGGGCGCACACGCTGGATCTCTGCCAGTGGGCCAATCAGGCCGACGCGACCATGCCGATCGAGTACGAGCCATCCGACACGAAGATCACGTGTCGTTACGCGAATGGCGTCGAGTTGATTTTCGACTTCTTGAAGGAGCCGTTTGGCAATCGTGAGCCGCATTACATCACGCGGTTGGGAACGTGTCCGGTCCGGTTTGAAGGCGATCAGGGCTCGGTCGAGACGGGAGACAGCGGTGAGATGGTGGTCAAGCCGCAGTCGCTGGCCGCTTCGCTCCCGAAGTCCGCGAAACGCGTGGTTGGGCTGGATGTCACGGCGCATGCGCGCAATTTCTTTGACTGCGTGAAGAGCCGACAGCCGACGGTCTGCAACTCCTCTGTCATGCGCCACTCGCACGTCGCCTGCCATGCGGCAGCGCTTTCGTGGATACTCGGCCGCAAATTGCAGTTCGATCCGCAGACCGAGTCATTTATCAACGACGCGGAAGCGAATGGTCTGCGAGCTCGGCCGGCTCGCGATCCATTCAAGGCATGACCGACACCTGTTCGTAGCGCGCATCCCGCCGACCATATCGTCGGCGGGTTGAGCGAGTCCGCGTGCCGTGATTTTGAGGGAGGTACTTACCGCAAGGCAGAATGACCTTGGAGCTTCCAGCGTCGGGCTGCCGTTGAACCATGATCGGCGTTGATCACCCAAGGGTGTGAACCGCAGAATATCGAACAACGAATGTCCACTTACCAAGTGAAAGAACCAGATTCTGCCGTGCTCTGCGCTCACACAGCTCATGCCAGGTTTACGCTTCCTTCTGCGGCTGGTTGTGCGATATTCTGCGGTTTTCTGCCTGACTTCAATTACGTGTGGAACTGTCCCACGAGCGATTGCAGGGTCTCGGCCAGTTGGGCCAGTTCCTGGCCGGCACGGTGGGCGCTGGAGGCACAGGTTGACGTTTCTTTGGCGGCCTGATCGATCCCCGTAATGCTGCGACTGATCTCGTCGGTTCCCGACGCCATTTCGTGGACGTTGGCGGAGACCGCTTCGACGGCCACGGTGGTTTGGGCGATATTGCGGGCGATTTCCTGGGTCGTGATACTCTGTTCTTCCACGGCTGACGCGATGGTGCGCGAGACTTCGTTGACTTGCTGAATCACCTCGCTGATTTGGCTGATCGACCGCACGGCATCGCCTGTGGAGCTTTGAATTCGTTCGATTCGCTGGCGGATATCATCCGTGGCCTCGGCCGTCTGCTTGGCGAGTTCTTTGACCTCGGTAGCGACGACGGCGAATCCTCGGCCGGCCTCTCCCGCACGAGCGGCCTCAATCGTGGCGTTGAGTGCCAGGAGGTTGGTCTGCTCGGCAATGTCCTGGATCACCTCGATCACCTTGCTGATCTGATCTGCCGCCTGGCCGAGTTGGCCGATATCGGTGTTGCTGGAGCGAGCCAGTTCCGTGGCTCGGCCAACCACCGACGATGCGTGTTCGGCGTTTTTGGCGATTTCACGGATGCTTGACGTCATCTGCTCGACGGCTGAGGCGACCGTTCGCACGTTGACCGTCATTTGTTCGGTGGAGGCTGCCACGGAATTCATATTCGTGCACATCTCTTCCGCAGCGCCGGCTACCGTGGTTGATTGGAGCGTGGTTCGCTCTGCCCCCGTGGCTAACTCATTGGCTGTGACCGAAATCTGGCGGGAAGAATGCGTGATCGTATTCGTACTGTTGGCAACCTGGCACACGACCTGCTGGATCTTATCGACGAAGCCGTTGAAGTGACGTGCGAGACGGCCGATCTCGTCCTGGGAGCGCACCTCCAGCCGTCGTGTCAGGTCTCCTTCTCCTTCACTGATGTCTTGGAGTGAATCGGCAACTCGTTTGATGGAGCGAGTGATGCTGCGCGACAGGTAGATCGTTACCGCTCCCGATATCAGAAGAGCGGCCACGATGGACCCGATGGTGACCCATACGTCGTGAGTTGCTTCGTTGTGGAGGATCAGCAAATCATCGGTCAGCTGGCCGAGTTCCTTGGTGACGAGTCCGTTCAGGTCGTTGACTTGGTTTTCCGCGGCAGAAAGGAACTTCTGGCTGTCTTCGCCGAATTGGCCTGTCTGGACCTTGTCCAGCACGACGCCGAACACGCGATTGACCTCTTTCCAGGCGGCGTTCTCTCGAATCTCCCTCAAGAGCTGTTCGGACGGTGACGAGAGAACCAGGGCCGGGGAGGTCAGGTTCGCGTCGATTTCCCCTTTGAGTTGCACGAGGTCCGCACGTTGAGTCTCGCCAACCGGCTCGTCGTGCTGCAAGACGTTTCCGATACCGGATCGCAGCAGCCCCGCCCGCTCCTTGGCCGTTTCCAGGATGACCAGCGAGGTCATACGTTTGCCCATCCCCTTGGACGTCTTGGCATTGCAGATGGCTCCTTCCACGTCCAGCAGACCGTCCACGATGTCTGTGTACTGACGTTGACTGGAAATCGGGGCCAGACCCTGGTCGATCTGCCGGCGCAGTTGTGCCAGATGCTCGGCTATTTGAGCAGCGTCGTGAGTAGCTTCACCGGGCAACTTCGATTGCTGCAATGCAGCAGTGAAGGCCGGAACTGTGGCATCGGTTGCGTCACGCTGTTGAGCGAGCGCGTGAGTCGTTGTATCGACGGTGTCCACAAGCGCCACCAACGCTCGTTCCTGCTGGACCTGGCTCACAAGTTCCGACACGGCTCGAAACAGCTTCGCGTTCCGCTCCATGCCGATAGCGGTTTCTCTCCCGTCCTGAATCGTCTGGAAATGCCAGTACGAAGTCATTAACAAGAAGAATAGTGACACGGCGGCAATCGCCATCAGTCGTTGGCGGATCGTCATCGCCAGGGGCTCCTCTCCAGGTATTTCTCTTGGCAGCGACTAGTGTGCTGGTCCGACATCAGCGCCAGGCAGTTGTCGGGGGTAAGTCGAGGCACGGTCGGGATCTTGACTGCGGGCAAACTGGGACAGTGCGATTGTCTTGCCACACAGGTTGAGTCGGCTGGCTCGTGTTCTCGAGGAGCTTATCATCCTATCCCGGTCAGATGATCCGCCGAATTGCCTGAGATAAGAGCTCCACGATGATGCACTCGTCCCTCAATTCAGTGATCAATTCCACTGTCGTGAGCAGTAGATGACTCCTTGGCCAACGCACTTGCACGTGACCGCCGCCAAGCGATACGGAAGTATAGGTCACCGTTTTCTGCAGAGGGGATCGAGGGCCGGCCAAATCGCACAAGCTGACGGGTTTGAGCTGATGGAGTTGAGTCGAGTTGAGCAGCAAGTTACCCCTGGCCCCCACCAACGATCGGTAAGGCGAAGTGCAAAGAGCATGGCGTATACGAGCGTTAGCGCCGCATGACTGCCCCGTTCAGCCATATCGGCACAATCCGGATCGCCATACCGAGCAGGTCGGCGCTCAGGAGTCAGACTCAGTGGCAGGATCACGACCGGCGCGCTGCCCGCAGTTGTGTTTCCTGGGGCGCGCCTGGAGGAAGTAGTCCTCCCTTCGCCTATTGGCGCATCGTTTGCACTTCGCACCCTAGCGAAAACGGAACCTTGTTCCCGCGAGTTCAATCGCTATGAAGTGTCGGTTGTGTTGCACGGTCACGCCCATCACGGTCGCCCGGAAGGACGCACGTCGGCTGATATTCCGGTCTACAACGTGGCGATGCCGGTGCTGCGACAGTCGCTTCCGGACGGGCCGGCCTTTCGAGTCATCGACTTGGCATCAGCCGCCGGGGTGGAAGAGGAGTCATCATGAAAGACTTCACCGACACTCCGGGTCACCGGCAGGACGCTGTCATGACGTTCTATCGAAACGTCCTCGATACACTCACCGAGGCGGGCATACCGTTCCTCGTCGGTGGTTCGTATGCGCTTGAAGTACACGCCGGCATCGAACCGCACACCAAGGATCTGGATCTGTTCCTACGTCGGGAACAACTTGAACCGCTGTGCCAAGTGGTGACCGACGCCCGCTTCCGCTGCGAATATACGCATCCGCATTGGCTGGCCAAGATCAAGTGCGGCGGAGAAGGGGTGGTCGATGTCATTTACAGTTCCGGCAACGGTCTATGCCAAGTGGATGATATGTGGTTCGAGTATGCCCATGATGGCGTCGTGGCTGGCCGCCGCGTGCGACTCTGTCCTCCCGAGGAGATGATCTGGTCCAAAGGCTTTGTGATGGAACGAGAACGCTTCGACGGAGCCGACATCGCACACTTCCTGTGCTACTGGGCGGCCGACCTGGATTGGAAACGCCTGCTCCGACGATTCGGCACGCATTGGCGGGTTCTGCTGGGACACCTGATCCTCTTCGGCTTCATCTACCCTCATCTCCGGGCGACGATTCCCGCGTGGGTGATGGAGGATCTCCTCGGTCGCCTGCAGCACGAACAGACGCAGCCACCCCCTCTCGAAGCGATCTGTTACGGCACGTTGCTCTCTCGTCAACAATATCTTCCCGACATTCAGGAGCGGGGGTTTGCCGACGCGCGACTGACACCCTTGGGGTTCATGTCTCCAGTGGATGTGACCCAATGGACGACTGCCATCGATACCACCGCGCGCGAGGACTTTCGGCTCGAACCCAAAGGTCCCGCCAGGAAGCCTCAGTGACCGCCGAGGGCTCCAGGAGACGAACTGCAGGTCGCTTGGCCGCAACATGATTGAAGCAGCACGGGGAAGCTTACTCGTCGTGCGAGCACAGGTCGATCACGACCGCACAGGCGAGGATCAGCACCTCATCCTCTCCCGGGGCAATCTCGATGCCATAGGTGTCCGACCAGGCAAAGAACGGCACTGGTCTCGGCGATTTAAAACCCGGCGCTCGACAGCACGATGCGCATTGTCTGGATACTGGTGATCGTGTTCACCGGCATCATCGGAGCGATCATTTACCTGATCATGCGTCCCCGATCAAGTTCGACGATGCACTCGCCCTGACGACGGAAGTCGGACTCAATTCTTCACCTTCCCCAACCCCCGCGAGCTCCGCTCGTGCGGTGAAGCCGATGGTGAGCTACGGCGCCGCTCGCCCCTCTCTCTCCCCAACCCCCACGAGCTTTGCTCGTGCGGTGAAGCCGATGGTGAGCTACGGCGCCGCTCGCCCCTCTCTCTCCGACCCCCACGAGCTCCGCTCGTGCGGTGAAGCCGATGGTGAGCTACGGCGCCGCTCGCCCCTCTCTCTCCGACCCCCGCGAGCTCCGCTCGTGCGGTGAAGCCGATGGTGAGCTACGGCGCCGCTCGCCCCTCTCTCTCCGACCCCCGCGAGCTCTGCTCGTGCGGTGAAGCCGATGGTGAGCTACGGCGCCGCTCGCCCCTCTCTCTCCGACCCCCACGAGCTCTGCTCGTGCGGTGAAGCCGATGGTGAGCTACGGCGCCTCTCGCCCCTCTCTCTCCGACCCCCGCGAGCTCCGCTCGTGCGGTGAAGCAGATGGTGAGCTACGGCGCCTCTCGCCCCTCTCTCTCCGAC
>JBGSHS010000198.1:0-53055 GCA_041752115.1 Pirellulaceae bacterium
ACGGGTTTTGCTAGCCCGTTTTTCTAAGAATGGGCTTGCTAGCTATCGTCGGATGCGTCATTGTATAGGGCATGCCAGACGATCGCACGCAACAGAAGAAGATCAAAGCGTCGGATATCACCGGGCTCAAGTACTTCGACAAGCTGGCGCCGCTGCTGCGGGCGCTGCAAGCACTAGGGTATGCCCCACTAATGACAGTCAGAGCGTGTGACGTTGTTTCAACAATGGACCAGAATGTGACACGCGAGTGAGTTGTCGACACCGAAGACTTTGAACGAAATACGAAACCCGAATCAGTCGCCTGGAACTTAAACGGACGACGCGGACAAGGACGCCAGGCCACGTGTGTTGCTGCCACTCGGCGAATACGTGATCGGGGCTGCAATTATTGGGGGCTTGGTGGGCTTGCTGCTGCCTGCGGTGGAAGAGGCGCGGCAAGTTAGAGGCGAGCATTCTCTTCTTCCACAGGTCCTCGCCTGGATCAACGATCATTCCGGGATCTTTTTGTGGGCAATGCCACCAGGCTGCGCGCTAACGGCTCTTGTTTGTTTCTGGGGGCTTCGGTTACTTGCTCCAGCTTGGCTGTGGCCCCACATTCCCTGGTGAAAGAAGACGTTGCCGCCATCAGATTCGACACGTCCACGAGTGCTGTGATTGCAGGTTGATTCAGAAAGTCATACGATTCTTGGGAGACGCATCAACCGCCCTTTTGATGATCGCAGGCAATGGTTCTGGTGACTATAGCCCGGACGACCTGGCGTCGGTGGAGGTCACGTTGTGAATATGCTCTTTCAAGGCCTGGCATTGACAGTGCCTCTCTTGCTGGCGTTCATGGTGCCCAACAGGGCGAGAGCAGTTGTGCTTGGTGCCCTATGGGTCTGGATCATCATGGTCACTGCCTGCCAGTACTGGCTTGCAACCGATCCCGATTACGACAGCCTCGCGCCCGGCATCGCGTGGATTGCAGGTTGGGTTCCGGGGCTCGTCTATGCGACGATGTGTGTGTTGGCCGCCGCTGTTCTGCAGTCGCTAGTCTGCAGGATCCGCGCCAGGCGCACACCGAACAGTTGACTTCAGCTGCTCGAGGAATCATCGACTAGTCCATGGCTCGGGACCGCCTCTGTGGAGGTATGTGGGATTCGATATGGAGTGGCCGCGCGCGGGCGGGTAGAATCTGGTTGTGTCGAAGACCCAAGATGCCAAGGCGATACAAGACGGCTCTCTGCTGGGCGTCACGTGTCCGGCATATCCCTGGAAATCGGGGCGAGCGAACAGACCGTTGCCTGCCCTGTCCAATGGCCTGATGCTGCCCAAAGAATAACCAACCGCGTCCTGTTCATGAACAATCCGTACACATCACCTGGTGGCTCGCCGCACGAGATGGTGTCATCTCCGAGGTGGTACTTCGTATTCTACAAGCTCTATTGGCCAGCGTGGTGGCTCGGCACTGCACTCATTGTCGGTAGCTGGTTCGGAATGGTGTCGCCCAGGATCGGCTGGATAGGGTTTGCGCTGACCGGGGCCGCCGCCCTCGGCTCCTATGTCTTGCCTTCTATCGCAGGCACAAGATCCGAAGACTACGTGCTATTGGACTCGCGCCTCATCAAGACCAAGGGTGAGGCCTACCGTGATGCAATCCAGCGTTTTCGTCATGGAGCGAGTCTGATCTATGACGGCGTCGCGTTTGGCTTTCGACCAAACAACGAAATTGCCTGTGGCGTTGTGGCTGACCCAGCAGAACTCGACGATTCCGCGGCGACGGACATCGCCACCCACGCGTCAATAGTATTTGACCAGCTCGTTTTGGAATGCACGGAGTTTGCGGCGGCTGTGGCAGGTCGCACGATTCGCATTTCGATACTGTCCAGTTCCGACGCCCACGCTCGCGAGCTATGTCGGGTCGTTAATGAAAGGCTCGACTGGCACCGATGATTGGGGATGGAAAAAGGAAGACATCACAAAAGGGGGAATATCCCGGAAGCCGTCCGATGAGTTTCTCAAGCACTGCGCTAAGCGACTGGGCTCACTTGTGTTCCGCGTGGCCGATTCTCGCCTCGAGGTTCATGAGTTGCTCGCTATGGGTCATCTGTCTTGGAGTCGTCGCTCCCACATTGAGCGCCCAGGAATCGCGACGGGAGTTCTTCGACAAGCTCCAGAGAATTGAAGAGAACATGACCATGGACCAGGTCGAGACGATTCTCGGCAAACCAGACGATGTCTGGACGAAGAGCGACAAGGTAGTTCACAATCCTCAAGTGCAGGTCGTCTGGGGGTACGGGAACGAAGTGCATCTGCAGCTGCCAACACTCGGGCAGGTTCAGTTCAACAGTCGAGAAAGAGTCCACTGCGTCGTCGGAAAGAGCGGATCTCCCATAGCACCTGACGTTGTCGAGGAAGTTCGTCTTCGCGAGCTTCTCCAGTTGCTTGCCAGGGGGCCACGTTTGCGGGGAGAGGGTTTCAATCCGTATGAGCTGATCGCGCTGGCCAACGTCTTCCAGCCTCTCGGGCAAGAGAAGGCATTCGCTGTCTTTCGCGAATACGTGAGAGTATCGCATGAGGCAGCGGAGGGACAGGAACCCATCCGACTGCTGTTACTGTGCCTGCATGACATTCCCGACACTCCCGGGTACCTTCCACAGGCTCCCTTGGGCGCGCCGTTTCCTGCCGCGCCGGACAACCTCCGGCTTTATCCGCGATTCCCACTTTGCTTCATTGATGACGTACCGCTCTTGCTCGTCAAAGGTTATGAGCTTGGTGGCGAGACCCTGCCCGTAAGCGTCGAGTTGGACAAGTATGAGCGCCGCATTTCCTGGATCGAGGCGCCACTTCCCATCACTAAGAATCCTCGCAGTAAGCTGTTGAACGCCTTACACGAATTTCACCACTCGCCTCTTTGGTATCTCTATCAGAAGAACCGTGTTCCTTACGCATTTGATGAAGTGCATATTAAGCCCGGTCCCTGGATCTTGGACATGTTGGAATCGCAGTTGGAGAGATTCGTCGCGAGCCGCGATGAGCAATAACGCCGATGAAACTGGTTTTCGGCTTCCGTTTCGATGACCATTCACGGACAAACGCTGAATCGGCACCGGGCGAAGCAGGGAAGCCGTGAACAGCGTGGCGGCGGGAAGCGTCGGCAGCGACTGGAATCGTCCTGGCCCATGGGAGCAGGGGCCTGGTATAATCAGCAGCGGATGGTTGGTGTGGAGATGTGCCGATTGATCGCTGATTGTTGCTTACTGAGTGTATGATGCCGTCGACTACGAATTCCATTCAATGACGTGCTTTCGGTTCTGGAAGAATGCTCACATGTGGAGTTGGTGTGCAGGGGCGGCCTGCGCTGCATCGCTCGTTTATCTCAACATTAAAGACGTCGGATCCGATTCTGTTGATTTTGGTTTTTCTCTTCAGCTCGGATACCCAGTCATTTTCTACCTGCGGATTGATCATATAGGACTTAATACAGGACTGTCACCAGCAGGACTCGTGATCGACTCGCTATTTGCCTTAGTGCTTACTACATCCACGGTCCGCATGTCACGGCGATTTCTGCCGAAACGGAGTGCGTTTTCTCTAATGACGTTAATGGCGTGCGTGGCTACTGTGGGCTCCTACCTGTGGATTTGTAAGAATCAGGGATACACGTGGCACGCATTACCTTACTTTCTTTCGGAGGCAATGGTAATAGTTGGACTACTGGCGTCGTGGACTGCCGTATGTGAAGGCGCTGGACGGACTGTTGATTCTGTGCTGGGCAGGTGGCGAAAGGTCGGGTTCGAGCGGCAAGGTGAACCCTCTCAGCGAGTAACGAGCCAAGTCCAGGGCGAGAAGGAAAGTGAAGAACGTGAGGGGGAGAAGGGGCGGTGATTTGCCAAAGGTGCTGTAAATGCCGCGTTCATTGGTCGTAAAACGTTAACACCGAGATTTCTGAGACTCGGCGAGAAGACACCGTTCCTGAGACACACTGATCGGAACAGGCATAGCCTGCCTTATGATCCAACCCAATCCGTATGATCCGCCGCCGCCGTGCTCCGAAAGCAGCTCCAGCTTTCAGTCGACACCGTTCTTTGCATATATCGGATGGGCACTGTTGGCTGGTGTTGGCGTCGGGGGCTGCATTGGGATCGCGCGGCCTCTCGTCGAGGGATTCTACGTGTGGGATATTGTGAGGGACTTGCTCGTGGGGACAATCGTTGGAATCAGTACCGGGACCGCGTGGTTCCTTGTTCAGCGCGCCGTAACCTGGGTACGCCACTGCCATAGATGTAGTAGAAGACCTTCTTGAGAACTTGGCGAAACGTGAGATTGATCCGGAAGAGGAACGTGTGGCAGAGAAGGGAATGCGAAGGCAATTCGCTCTGACTGCTTGGTGACCACATGAACGAAAACCCGTATGAAGCTCCCCGTTCCATTCAAACTGCACAAAAGTCGAACCGAGGCAGTTGGATTACGGCGGCTGCCGTGTGGGCAAGGGCGATGGTCATTGGAGTCGTTGCATTCCTGGTGGCTGCCTCCCTGCAAGGCGTGGCTATGATGCTGCTCGCGCCAGAGCTGGCGGGTGATCCGTCTGTCATCTCGCGAGTTTTCGGAGTCGCCATTTGGTTGGTGGCTATCGGGGTAGGCGTGTGCCTCGTTGCGAGATACCGCCCAAAGCGCTAACCTTGCCGAGCTGCTGAATTCTTGGTCGGTTGCCAGTATTTCGGAGGGATCTGGAGACTTGCAGATCACATGCACCGCCGGGTACGCTGGAACAGGAGCAGTAATGAGTCCTGAGAAACGCACCCTCGTTGCGGTTCAGTGCGGTGCCGGTTTGGCAAGCTCACTGCATTCGCAAGACTCCGGTTTGTGCCGGCTCCTTTGCGCCCGATTCACTACAATGCATCACACGGAGGTGTCATGTTTCGTTTTTGCGTTTGTCTACTCGTGACATTGGCTGTGGTTGGGTGTCGCGGTCCGGTGTTTACCGACTTAGGCAATGGAACTGCCGTACAATTGGAGGCACTTGATGCTCTCGCCCGAGAAAAGGATATCACACGGGATCAGGCGGGGGCGTTACTCCGCCAACAAGCCGACCAACAGAAGATCGCTGAACATGCCGAGACTTATGGAATTTCACTCGACGAAGCGAAGGAGCAGCTCGAACATGCGGCCAAGTACCGGCAGCAGAGAGATCAAGGGTCACGCCGAGCTCCTTGACTGATCACCGACATATCGGACAGCGCTGAAATGAGAACTACCTTCTTCACAAACGTAGACCGATTCCATATTGCCTCGTCACAAATCGGCATGCTTCTGGCAACCGTTGTATGTTTGACGTTTGCCCTGGGATTCGCTCTCCTCGGCGGTTGGCTCATTGTATGCGGGTTCGGGGCCGTGATTGGGGTTTTCTTCACTGGGCACGGCCTCGTTGTCGCAGCCATGGTCGCTCTTGGACTCGTCAGCCTCGCTGTTGCAATAGTGCTATGCGCCGTTCCGATCCTGCTGCTGATCACCCACAATCGTACACAGGAGACTATCCGCGACTGGGAGATGTGGCACAAGAACTTGAAAGGCAAGTAGAACTCGCCAATGCACTTTCTCCGATCACGTTCACCAATAGGCACCCGGCAAAGCAGGGAGCGGGCAACCGTGCACTTGTGAAGGGCCAGGCAGTGTGCACGCGTTCCACTTGCGAGATCAACCGGGTGAAGCCAAAAGTCTGGAGCGGGGGAACCGGGAGCGTCAGCGGGGAGATCCTGCCGGTCCAGGAGAGCGGGGGCGTGGTAGAATCAGCAGCAAGTGAGCGGCAAGAGGTTTTCCCAATGAATGATCTCAATTCGACACGCCTTGATGACGGGGCAGAGTAAGCTATGGGCAGCGTGTCCAACCGCCGAGCGGCAATCGTACAAGACATTCGCGGTGCCTTCGCTTCGGTTTCGCTCGACGGCGGAATATCGCTCCCTGAGGGAAGGCTATTGGATGATCAGTATCATCCGTCCCCTGCGCAACTGGCTGCCGCGCGGGAGGCTTGGAATGCGAGACATCATTGGAGCGAAGTTCCCTATGACGTGCTGGACGAAATGGCGGACGCCATTACTTTTCTCGACGCGCGCGGACGTCAGTATTATCTTCCGGCTTTCATGATCGTCGCGTTGGATCCTCCAGAGCACGACTCCGGTAATGTCGAGGATTGTCTGATCCACACGCTTGTCAACGTGGACCGTTATCGCGGCGAATTCGATTCGTACACCGAGGCGCAGAAGACCGCCATTGCCCACTACCTGCAGTATATGATGGAAGACAAGGATGCGATTCGTCCAACGGATGGGTATATTGAGAAGTGGGCCGGAGGGTGCGACAATGGAGCCATGGAGAATGGAGTCGAAGTGGCTTACACGGAGTATTGGAGCCGCTTCGCTCCCCGCGCCGGATAGACGTCGCATTTAAGGGCACTTGCTTGCGGACGCGCCCTCGCGACCTCAGCAGAGGGTCGACTACTGCTGCGCCAAATTGCGAGAGTATTACATGAGCGGAGCCATAGTCATGCACCAAAACCGCCTGATGCGGCGGTTTCATGATGGACAGGTAACAGATCCAGAGTCGGCCAAGCCACTCACCGACGTGGGTTGTCGAAATACGTGGGTCTTCCGCCGCATGGTTGCGCGAGGAGTATTCGTGGAAATCAATGATGGCCGGTATTACATGGACGAGAATGCGGCGCAAATGTTCGTGACGATGCGACGCAGGAGAATGAGGATGTTTTTTGCGGTAGTCATCGTCATGTGCATGGCCTGGCTGGCATTGTGTTGGATGCTTGGAGCTTTCTAAGTTGTCACTTTACGGGTGTTGTCACACGGATTTCCGCTCGTTACGGCGACGCGTCCTGGCACGTGGCAGTTGACTGCTTTCGGTGGTTCGTCTGATAAATGGGACACCCGTCCCTCGCCGAGTTGGAGACGCAGGTTCGGAGCAACTTCGATGCATCTTCCATCGATCCTGATTACTGCCGCCGTGGTCACGGCTCTCACCGTCTCTGCGGAACGATCCCGCGAATTGCTTCCCTATACCCCCGAAGGTGGTCGCTGTACATTCTCGACAGTCGGAGGCCGTAAGCCTGTGACTGTCGCTTATCAACGTGGCGAAGGTGCCGACGCGGCAGTAGGGAAGTTGTATTGCTTTGACCAACCGAACTGCCGCTGTCAGGTGCGGTATGTCGACCTGCCCTCCTCGGCAGTGGATTTGTCGCGTACCGAAATCGTGCGCCGTTATGGTTTTGAAACCTGGTCCCGCGAGGGACAACTCGAGAGGCTCGGCACGGTCAAAAGCGGAGAACACGAGGGTGACGCGTATGCGGTGGCTGGGTTGCGCGGCGCAGTTCGCGTGCGAGTGTTCGTCGCTGCGAAGCATGCGTTCTTTGTCTCCGCCAGTTTTTCTCGTGAAACGGAACGGGAGGCTGAGCCGGAGGCCAAGGCATTCTTTGAGTCCTTTCGTATTGTGAGCGAATGACCATTTACTGCAGCCTGACGGAAAACAAGACGCTGGCATTGAACGCCGAAAATGCCACAATGTGACACAGTCCGATCAGTCTGGGAGTAACAGGAACAGCCGACGAGTCGGGCCAGACTGGGCCGCGAAGTACTCCAGCATCGGAGGTTTCGCGGTTGACCAACCGACCCTGGGGTTCGATAGACGAGGGAGGACTGATTGATGCTCGCTGCACACAGGTTGCCGCCTGTCTTCTGCGTGATCTTAGTCGTTCTCAAACCCCGCGAGACTTGGCTGAGCAGAAGGGATTTTCGGAGATGGCAGAACTGCTGAAGGAACACGAAGAGGGGAATGTGGGTCCTATCGAGTCCACCGTACCGTCAAGCATCGCTCCCGACGAGTCTATTGATACGCCGTAACCTGCGACTTGTCGTCGGTCAGACGAACCTGGGCTCGACTCCGCAACCGAGCCATTGGGCCAGATTCAGAATGCGTCTAATTCCCAGGACACCCGATGTGAAGCGACAATTCGGCTTGAAGACGCTGCTCTGTGCAGGATTGGTGTGCGCGATTCTTGCGGCGGCTGTCGCCCCACTGGCGCGGCGGATTGAGATCAGTTCAGACGGGTACCTTACTGTCGAGACAGAACCCGGGGTGTACGTTAGTCTGGTGGGAGTGGAGGTGACGCCCGCGGGTCGAATTGTCGCCGTCGTGCTCCTGGCAACTCTGGCAGTACTTGCAGTGGCCTGGTGGCTCCGCGCCCGACATAGGTCGAATCGATGCGGATGATGATATCTCTGGAAAGAAGCCGATTCTGCCAGTTCCCGCATTACAGGGCGGCCTCGCTGCTGTGTCTGCTACCTCCAGATAAATCGAAATGGACTTGAAGCACGGCTCACCGATGTGTGATCGATGCTCTCTTGGGCAAACGCCTCGAGACCGACCACTCATGGCCCCGGTGCGGCTGTGTGAACTAATGGGCTTGCCAGGCGGAGAGCGTGGAGAGCGCCGCAAGTGCTGACCAAGCGTTAACGAGGATTCCTGACCGTCTTCCTTGTGATAGGGCTGGCCGTCTGGCTCGGTTCTTCGGCAATTGTGGCGGGGAAATTGACGCGGCGCAGTCAGCCACGTTTTTCGGAGCCGCCACCGACTGTCGGGTGGGGCGCATTCGAAGGCCACACGTTGGAGACGTCCGACGGTCAGCAGCGACTGCGGCAGGTCTGTCCGACCCGAGCACGCAACAGCATGGGAGGATGCGGCTGGGACAACTGCCGCTTGGGTGCGCAACTGCTCAGCCGATTAACCCGGTGCGAGCAAGAACGGACACGCTGCTGAATGCGCAACGGCACGCTCTTCGCGCCCTTCCCTCCGTGTCTCTGTGCCTCCGTGAGAGACAAACTGTCCTGTCCATCAATACTCACGCCAAGGCGTGAGACTCAGGAGAGCATCTATCAACGACACGGCATCTCCTCGACTGGTTGAGCTGTAGGCCACGAGCGGACGGCGGTGGCGGGAGTAGGGCGTTACTCCCAGAGCCATCCACCACCCTGGTTGAATACACGGGTGGTGGGATGGCGCCGCCGGATTGGCTAGTCCCATGATATGACAAGGCAATTACGGGACTGTGTGGGCACCGTTACATTGCCGTGTGCAGGTCTGGAAAACAGCTCCACGGGGTTTCACCCGCGACCTGTTGCCCGCCACCAGTGAGCCGCTAGAATTGCACGCCTGGAACACGATCCACGAACAACTTGACGAAGGGTTCACCGATGAAGTCGATGCCATCCAGCACGTTCTTGCAGCAGCTTGTCGCCTTGCGGGCCAGGCTTCGTAGCGACGTGAATCAAATCACCGACGTGGCCTTAACCGAGAACGGCTCGACCAGGATGCCGATCCACATGGCCGAACTGGGCAGCGACAGCTTTGATCGTGAACTATCTCTGAGACTCCTGGGTAGCGATCAAAATGCACTTGATTTGATCGACGCCGCGATCGCCCGCCTGGCGGACGGAAGTTACGGTCTGTGCGTCACCTGTGGTGCCAAAATCCCCAAGTCACGGCTGGAAGCGATTCCGTATGCAGCCCAATGCGTGCCATGCGCATCCCAGCAGGAAGGTGTGCCGCCAGAGCGTGGTGCCAGGGTTCCGCGACGGGTCCTTCCACGGTAATCACTCTGACGAACGAGTGTCTGATCCGCACTGACATCCGTGTATGCGCCCAACCAACCTGGAGAGCGTCACCCCGACGGACGCGGCCTTCGGTGTGCCGCCCGGGTTGCCACAAGATCAAAATGTTGACGCGCGAAAAGTGTGGCAGGTCTGTCAGACCTGTGCGCGCAACGGGCCGCGGGTCTCCACCTGCGCAGGCTTCGTCGAAGACTACCTCGGTGTATCGAACCGCGGCGACTTGGCGGTCCTGGGATCGGTGCGAGTGTACGTCACCAAGCCGTTAGCCCGGGCCTCTTCGACCGGAGCGTTGACGTCCTTCGGACGGGTGTGTCGACCGATTCAGGGCATATCCCATTCGCGTCCCACTTTGAGAAAGCGTTCGGGGAGGGGCCGCGTCCCCTCTCCGACCCTGCCGGGCCGACTCTCCCCAAGGGGAGAGTGAATGGTAGAACACGTTCTCATCGAAACCGGCACTGAGAGACTGCACGACATCATTGCAGAGGGGCGAGCGACGTGAGGACCAACGCGAGCAGAATCGGGTGTGATTTCAATGTGAGCGGGTGGTTGGTTCTTCGCGGAGCGGTGGCCGATAGACTCGCAGCGCCGTGATGGGCGTCTCCTCGCTGCTGCTCAACTCAAGCGTGTGTTGCGCATTCGGCAATCCCTCCGCCAACGTAACGGTGGTTTCGGCGGCCGGGTCACTTGCGTCAGAAAAAATCAACTCGTCCACGAAATGCGGCTCGACGCACCACTTCACAACGAACTTATCCGGCACGGGATTGATGCCACCCAGAACGCCCAACGCGTAGGCCACGTTCCAGTTACTCGCCTCGAGGACGACGCGGCCAGACTGGGAGACAAAGCGTTCGTCACTGCGACCGGCGCCTTCGGGCCCCGTCTTCGAACCGGTGAGCGTGAAGGTGAACCGCTGCTCGACTGTCGCGTCCCGGGTGACGGCGAGCGTACAATCCTCGACCAACAAGGGCACCTGCGAACCGATGGGGGCGATCGGACCTCGAAGCATCGGTGTGGGAACGCACGGTCAGAAATTTTACTCCCCGGCGGTTGACGACGGCAAGGCGACACTTCGATCTGCCAACTCCCTGCCACGTCATCTCATGCTACAGAGATAAATGTGGCATTCCCGCGGCATCTGCGGAGACTCGCTCGATTTTTTCTTCCCGGCAGATAGGCTGGTCGGGATGATTAAGAAACTCAACGCTTGTCAGCAAGCCGCAGCGCATACGACGTGGATCGCTCGCCGGTCTCGAACATTCACCTTGACGCCGATCGCTGCGATCGCGGCCGGATAGGTGATGGGCACGGCGTTGGTCGATCTCGACGGTGATGGCAGCGACGAAGTGGTCGTCGGTACTCAGGATGGCCGACTGCGGGTGTACTCGTCGGCGCTGGGATTGTTGTTCGAACGGTCGGCGGGCGATCTGAACGTCGGCGTGAACGGAGCCCTGTTCGCTGTCGAGACTTCCCAAGGCGCTCGGGCCGCCTTGGCGGTCAGCGGTGGCTTCCGGGTCGTTGAGATCAGCCGCTGATGTTGCCTCAGGCCTGGGGTTCTCAGGTCAGGGGAGTGGTCTTCGGCGGACCGTAATCTTGCGGCGCCAAAGCGAATCGATGCCGTAGTTGGTGGCGCTCTTGTGGTTGATCAGAAGTGAGAAGTCGGCGCCCACCGAACTTATGTCGTCGCTCTCGCGATCCTGGGCATCGACAAGGAAAGTGGAGTAGGGCATCCACTGTCCGGGCTCTTCGTCGATGAGAAGGGGCGGCTCGAAGTGAATTGCGTCAGCGGACAGGTGCAGATAGAGTCGTCCCATCCCGCCACCACCGCACCAACTGGTGACCATGTATTTGCCGAGGGCGCGATTCCAGGCCGCGTCCGCGTGCAGATCGACCGGATGCCCGGCGCCATGATCCGGTTGAGGGAGAACGGCCGAACCGAGCCCCGTGCGGCCATCTTCTTCCCACGCTCCGTCGCAGTACTTCCGCCAGGGTGTTACGGCGAATCGCCGGGCCGCGTCCAACACATCGGCAACCGGTGCCCGGGCGACTGCGGCGCGGCGACCGGCAGATCCTTGTTCATTGAAGTACACGTGGAAGAAATCGCCCACCACCAGTAACGGCGCACCGCCAACATTTCCGTGCGCTTGTTGAGGGCGGACGATCTCACCGCAGAAGGTCCACCGATCTCCTCCGTCCGTGGAGTAAACCAGTCCGAGCGCATACTCCTCGCCGTGGTTCACCGCGGGTTCACCGGGATGGAGCTCAATATGGACGACTCCCAACAGGTTTCCCTCGGACGTGCGATAGATGTTGAGGAGCCAGAGGCCCGCGTGATGGATGTCCGAGTACTGGCCGTGGAGATCAAATAACTCGTCGCGGCCCTTCTGCCACACTTTGGTCTGAAACGGATTGGTGGACGTCCCACTCCATTTCTCGATGCTGTTACCCCAGTTCACGGTGTGATAGAAATACCATGTATCCTGATCTCGTCGCAGTGTGGCCAGCGACGAGTCCATGACGAATGGCATCGCCTCTCGCGTTCGGACCGATTCACGCGGCCCGATGGTGATTTCCATCGGGTGCGGTGGGTCTGTTGTTTGCGCGAAGGTCGGAGCTGCGAGGACGAAGAATGCCATGACGACTGCTCGGCATCCGCAGGTGATTTGCCTTATCGAGGGTTGACGATAGCGTTGTCGAATGCGTAAGCACCGCATGTGACCAGTCCTCAGGTGGCTGTGAGTCGGATAGGCCCAGCCAGATGGCGTTGAGTGGCCGTCTTGCAGGGACAGGAAGAATGTAGACGAGATGAGCAGGATGAACGAGATGGGGCAGAACGAAAATCCGCTAGTGTGGCCCGCCGCGACCCGCTCGTTTGACAACGTCAGCCAGAATTGTGCCACTCCCGAATGTTCGCCTATCAGATTGGCGATGTGCCTCAGCTACACGAGATCTGTCAGACCTGAGCGCGCAAGGGGCCGCGGCGCTCACATGCACGGGCCTCCTCAATGACTGCTTCGGTGTATCAGGCCAGTTAGCCGCTGTCGGGGCACTACCCGGTCCTCCGACAGAGAAGCGGGCCTGAGGAAGGCGATCCTTGCCGTCGCCCGCGTATCACCGCCGCAATCACTCGCTGGCGACTGTCGCACCAGCAGTACTCTTCCACCAGCGACTCGTCGACATGTCGACGCCCGGACGATGTATCCACCACCCGCGTGTGGTACATTCGTAGGTGCAGGATCAGGGCTGGACACGGTGGCCACTTGACTTGGCACACTTCCAGTTTGCTGGACTGATCGTTCCTGGGTCAGTGGAGAGACGCGACGGTCCGCGATGACATGTCTCAGGAAAGCGCCGGTGACGAATCCGGCCATACGGCACCAGCCCGTTTGACGGGAGAGGTCACTCTGATCCTATCGCGGATCGAGTCTGGCGATCCGTCCGCCGCTGAGCAACTCTTGGCGTTGGGCAATGACGAACTGCGGAAACTCGCGGCCGCCAAGAACGAGCACGGCCAGCAGCATCAGCGTGATCCAAATCAGGTGCTTCATGGGCATTTCTCCTCAGGTACGTGATCAAACGTCGGACAATCTCCTGCAGTGCGCGCCGCAGTCGCACCTCACGGCACAAAGCGGCAATAGCTAACAGCAGGGCAAACGACAGAGCGACAGACAGCGTGGGTGACATAGGCCGGTTCCTTGATTCTGGAAGAGAGAAATGGACAGCGCGGTGTCTGGGAGAGGCGAAAAAGGGCGTTTGGTACCAGAAAATGGCCACAAAATGGCCCTTCTCAGCGCTAACACCTGGGCATCACTGCATTGTGACGCGTTTTGGGCAGAAATTTAGCTGCATTGGGCCCGTATTCGAGGTCGCGTCCCGAATCATGACCATGCTCAGATACCGCTCCGCCCTGAAATCCGCCCTTCCCCCACCGTTTCTTAATCCCGCTTTCAATCTCGATCACGAGCCACACCGGAACAACATTCCCTTCTGCAGATCCCGGCAGTCTCTGGCACCGGCAGACCGCTGTCGAACAGGCAGAACGAGGAATATCCAGCTGTCTTCGCGCATCTGGTCAGGTGGGGAGAATGTTCAGTCGCTCCAATCAATATCGAGGCCCGAGATGAAACTGCGCATCGTCGCTTCTCTGCTGGTGATTGCTTTGTCATTGCCCGGGTGCGGGGCAGCTAAGAACAGCTCAGATTTCCGCGTGGTCGAGGAGGCAACAAGTCGGACAACCTTGACAAGTGAAATGGAAGGCGAGACCGGGGATCAAACCGCTGCCTCTCCCCAAGCTGCTTTGGCGATTGAACGAAGAATCGTCTACACGGCCCATGCGGATGTCGTAGTGGAAGACATCGACCAAGTACCTGCTCAAGTTGATGTCCTTGTCCAGAAGCACGGTGGGTACATTGCCAGATCCAACGTGTTCGGTAGGCCCGGCACTCCTCGCAGTGGCGAATGGTCGCTCCGCGTGCCGGTGGCAGCCTATGAGGACTTCCTGACCGCAGTTCGCGAGTTGGGGGAGATCCGGAGCATTCGGACGGATTCCAATGACGTGACGGCGGAGTACTACGATGTCGAAGCGCGCATCCGCATCAAGAAGGAGGAAGAAACCCGCCTGCTCAAACACCTGGAAGAATCCACCGGCAAACTGGTAGACATCCTGGCGGTGGAGAAGGAACTAAGCCGGGTGCGCGGTGAGGTGGAGCAGATGGAAGGTCGGATGCGCGTGCTCAAGGATCTCACGACGCTGACCACCGTCAATTTGAAGGTTGAGGAGATCAAGCAATATGTTCCCGAAGGTGAAGCCTCTTACCTGACACGCGTTCAGCGATCATTCAGCAGCTCCATTACCGCCTTCGTCGATTTCGCCCAAACCGCTTCTATTGTCGCCATCGCTTCGCTGCCATGGCTGGGAGTCTTGCTGGTTGTTGTCTTGGTCGTGCGATTCGTGCTGCGCAGGTCGTCTCGTCGGGCTACGTGATTGGCGGGAAGGCCGTCCTTGGTGGCAATCTCCTGGAGACGCCAGAGGTATTTTTGGAAAAGAGGGGACGGCTGCGTGCGGGAAATCATTGTTTGCCAATTCTGGGTCAGCCGTCCCCCAAAGCGGATTAGAAGACGAGGAAGGGAAAGAGGGCTAAGTCCTCTCCTCGGTTCCGTCGTGCGCCACCAGCCTACCATGCCCCAAGGCCGAGTCCAGATACCACCTAAAGATCTTGCCAAACGTTAACGTAGAACGCATCAGCTGATGGCGACGCTGTGCGGAACGCCAGGTTCGTCGAGTAATTCATGATGAATAGCATGCCAGATTTGTGGGGGCACTCCTACCCCGCAGGTCGTATCTCCTGATGCTTGCCGCCAGCTCATGGAACGAATTGGCACGCGCCCAGGTACCGCGGCACATTCCCCTCGGATTCCACGGTCAGTTCTATCCTGCTCATGTAAGTTGACCCACCGCTTGGCACACAGCCACTTGCCACATCAATCGGTACAGTGGGCGAACCAAGTCAAGGTACCCTGGTCCTTCCGTGAAGTCGAAGCTAAAGGCAATCGCGTACGAGTATCTCGCCCGGGCAGAAATCAGATTAGTGAAAAAGGGGGCGGCTGCGTGCTGAGAATCAATGGTCAAGAAGTTCTACGGCAGCCGCCCCCTGGGGCAGGTTAAAGAGCGAGGACGGAGACAATGGGGGATTCGCCGGGGGGCCAAGCCCTCTTCTCAATTCCGTCCCCGCGGCTCCATTCTATCAAGGCCCGACGATGAATTGTGTAACCGACCAGTAAGAACGCGATGATCACTCATGAAAGGCTGTCGGCGTGGAACTTATCTGGTCTCCGGATAAGATGCCAACGAAGCGACAGCAAGTCTTTCTCGTCCGTCTCATCGTTGATACACGCCATCACTTTGACAGCTCCACTGCGTCGGTGACCCCAACGGATTCGTTTCACCATCAGGTACCTCCTTCCGGATGCACCCTCTACGACGGATGCCTCCTCGTGCCCGATCTTGTTCGCTACCTCGGCGTACGGCATGTCGCGGTATTTACCCAGCGCAAAATCGAGGAGGTCCAAGGTCTCTGCTACTTCCATCGTTCACCTCCCATGGAATCGGATAAGACACGTAATCGCTGATCACTCTGCGCCGACACAAAGCGCACACCGTGACGGGAAACCTGATAAGTGTAGTCGCGTCACCGCAGGTTCAACGCACATGGCATCTGTCGCGGTAAGAGAAATGGCGGCGTCTGAGATGACGGGAACTGCGAATGCATTTACACAAGCCACTTCATCTCTGCTTGGCCATTCGACTTATTGATCAGTCACAACGGCAGGAAGCGTAGGAAGCAACTGCTGTGCCACTGTGCCGATGAGCTGGGCGCAAAGACGCCCCTCCCGCTTGCGCACGCGGCAAAACCGGATTGAATTGTGCACGCAGACAGAGCGTGGCGGTTCATCTCGTGCACCGGAGCTGCAAATCTTACAACGGTGCCGTGTAAGATTGGATTCGTTGGCAGAGCTCCCGTGTGAAGATGGGGACTCCAGGCTGCGATGCAACGAATGTTGGGTTGCTCGCGTTGGAAACCGGAGGTCCATCTTAATTCGCGACGCCGGAGCCGGAATCGGAGTATGTCGGGAATTGGGGCAACAGCAGGGCGCAAACTCGCCAGCCAGCATTCGTGTACATCCAGTTGGTCCCGTGCTACTCTGAAAGCGAATGGAGTCCGTTACTCGCCGGGGCATAAATGGGATGCTTGGCAGCCGATAGCGTGCCGCATGTTCGCCGGCCCCAGAAAGAAAACGGATGAGGAGAATGCGCCGTGGATTTTGACGAAGCGCTGGAGGAAATCCTGGAGGCCGCCCGCCAACCGCAGCAGTATCCGCCAGGAGTCACTCCCGTGGCTTTGACGGGTGATGAGGCCTTCGAGGGTCAGGACATGAAACGTCAGGTGTGGCATGAATCGCTAACGCCTGCTCAGGAAGCAGTCTGCCGCTGGGTGTGGGAAACCTGTGTGCAGTACTACGAGCCGTGGGAGCAATTCGAGGTCAGCTTCCTGTACGATTACAACACCAGCCACGAGTTGGTTGTCTGGGTTAGGATCGCCATGCTCTTCGAGGAGTTTCTCAAACGTCACCCTTCCGTGGACAGACGACTGGTAATCGGCGAATTGTGCCGGTTGTCGGTAGGGAGGCGGGTAACGGAGCTCAAGGGGAGTCGAGCCAAGGAGTTGACCGAGCTCTGGCAGCAAGGGCTACCGGATCCAACTGAGTGATGTCTCGCCACCCAGACATGATGGGCACTGTGTTATTCCCCCGCGACCATAGGTATTCACAAATGAACGATGGGCATCACGTCTGGCAGCAACAGGCATTAGCAGAGCTCTTCTTGGACAACGTACGAGGCGGCATACCCCTGGCGACGGAACAAATCGACGCGCTTTTGCGAGTCATCCGGCACGGCACCGCCAACGTTGACCGCCTGCTCGATCTGGGATGCGGCGATGGCATTCTTGCTCGGGCGGTGTTGGCACAGTATCCACAGGCCACCGCGGTGCTGCTCGATTTCTCCGAGCACATGATCGAAGCGGCCAAACAGAAGACCGACAACCAGCGAGCCAGTTTCGTGGTGCAGGACCTGGCAAGAGCGGATTGGACGCGGTCGGTCAGTGGCGACGCTCCCTTTGACGTGGTGCTCTCAGGCTTCGCAATACACCACTTGCCGGATGAACGGAAACGAGAGCTCTATGGAGAGATCCTTGGCGTGCTCAAGCCAGGTGGACTCTTCCTGAATCTGGAGCACGTGGCACCTCGCTGCCCATGGGCCGATGAAGCCTTTGACGGACTGTTCATTGACTCGCTTTGGTCGTACGATCAGCGACGCGGCGGCACAATGACTATCGAGGAAATCACCGAGCAATGGTATCGCCGGCCCGACAAAGACCAGAACATCTTGGCGCCCGTGGAGGTGCAGTGCCGGTGGCTGGAAGAACTCGGATATCGGGACGGGGACTGTTTCTTCAAGTTATTCCAGCTGGCACTGTTCGGCGGGAAGAAGCCTGAGTGAGCTTGGGCGGTGCGGCTTTCCGTATAGGTGACATACCGAAAGTCGAGTCGTACCGGTTTCTTAGCGGTGCGGTGATGCGTCTGTCTCTTCGACGTGATGTCCGGCTTGGGGCATGACCCGCCAACACCTCACTCTTTTGGCCATCAGAAATAAGCCTGTGACAACCAGTCCTTCCAGGTAGCCAAGTAACGCTCCCAAAGCCATTAAGAGCAGGCACGTAACCAGGAATGGATAGCGAGGAGTAAAATGTTTGCCGTTGAGACGCTGGTTGAGCATAATGCCGACGATGATGCATGGAAAGAGAATGGCACCGACTATTGCAGACGCCCTCAGTCGGTGCCTGCCCTTGAACAGGAGCACTTGGCCGAGCCCAATGGCAGTGACGAACAGGACGACTAGAAGGAAATCGCTTCGTGAAACCTGCAAGTATCGCAATCCACCGAACAGTACGCCATACATCGCCGTGATGATCAGTAGTGTGCGGATGCCGAAGCGACGGTGGACTGCCGCTTTGTGACCAGCACTCTTCCTAACCTTGTTGTCGTCCCTCTCCACCGCGTTCAACATCGCCTCCAGCGACTCCTCATCCGCCAGCCGATGCTCCAGCCCAACCTCGATCAGCGATTCGGCAGGCAAGCCGCTGTGCACCACCAGTTCCTCAGAGTCCGCAAACGGCACCACATCGTCGGCTCGCGAGTGAAGGATGACCGGGAGCCGGCGGCCGTTGGCCAACCACTCGGTAATGAGCCGGTCGAATTCGAGGATGCTGGCTTTCGACTTATACGGACCGCGGTCGAAGGTGTGTCGATCGAGTTCGACGCGTGCTCGCCGTAGCGCGGGACGTAGTTGGATGCGACTTTCGGCATGGTGCAACCGCCTTTCGCTGCTATTGCCGGTAGCTACCGGTATAAACCGCGATTTCGCGAGTCGCACTGCCGACCGTCAGCAGGTGATAAGTCGTTAACTCGGCGTGACTTAAGAATGAGTGGAGCGGAAGGGGATCGAACCCTCGACCTCGGCATTGCGAAAACCATCGAGCCGCTTTGGCCACTCTCCGAGTCATGTCCCGAAACTGCCGAAAACCACGGGAAAAATAGTGTGAAACCGCATGATACCCCCGCGTGCAAGAAATGCAAGAATGGCATCGTTTTCGTCCCAATGTTGGGAATGTTGGGAAAACGGTCGCCACGTTCCAAGGTCGCAGGTGTTCCCAACAGAGTCACAGGTATGTTGGGAAACGGGTGACTCGAACACGCAATCCGCCAGAGTCAGGGTCAGAATCCCAACATGTTGGGATTCAGCGTCAATGACACCCGCTCCCCACATCCGCCCTCAGCACCTCCACCGCCGCCCGCACCGCCTTGGCGACCACCGGCGCGTCGCAGGCCCTTCCCGATGCAACGGGCTACGGGCGAGTGTCGAGAATCGGTGGATTATCTGGAATCGCCTGTCGAATTGCTTCTCTCCCACACGGGACGCGACATCGTCTCACGTTGCTTTTCATTTGTTGCCAGATCGTCGATGGAGAAGTAGATGCCCTTCTCAGCAACGGAATTATCCCTGCCGATCTCGTAGATGTACGTGCCGGGCGGGTCGCCTCGCCTATGATCGCACTTGATGTATACAAATAGGCGGGGGCCGTGACATTGGGCAAGCCATGCTTCTCTCATCATTGGCTCGCCCCCGACTTCCTTGGCACTCAGGACTTGGTTTGCGTCATCAACGATCTGAATGATCTGCGGTTGAGTCCCCGGCCAAGATTTCCACGTTCTGTCCCAGACTCTAACTCGGACAGTCCCGTTACCCTCGCGCGTGACTGGCTTGCTCTCGAAAGCCATCCGGTAGGGCATCGAGCTGGCATCAGTCGGCAGACGATTTACTTCCGTAACACGGCCTGTCACCAGCAATGCATCCTTCTCGGCGTACACTTCCTCCTCACCGGACATCGCGTCGCCAGGAAGCAGCATTAGCATCAGGAAAAGGGCTGTCACCTTAGGCATGTCGCAGTCCTCCTATGACTCTTCATGTGGCGTGCCTGCCTCTCCTCCATCAACCCTTCCTTTGTTACCGGGCTCCGGCGACCTCGTTTTGGCCGCTCCCGTCCCGGCCCCATCCATCGCCCTCAATATGCCCCGATCGGGTTGACAGGTCAATTCGAAATACGGTGGATAAACGGAACAATACTCTGGAGGTTCTCCGAGTTGGCGAGCAAAGGTCACTTACTCGTGTCCTTTCGGGGGGCGAGCTTCGCAATTGACCAACCGTATGTGGTGCTGAAACGAAACTGCGGCTTTCCCGTCCTCAATTCAAACGCCTCTATGTAAACGAGATCATTTCGGAGTCCAAAGACGAATACGGTATCGCCCTTAGTCTTCACTTCGGACCAGTGAAAACCGCCGTCCCCACCTCGAATATAGTATGCCCTGTCACACCAAAGTTCTTGTTGCCAAAGGACCTTGCCGTCGGAAGAATCAATATTCAATAGTATGCCCCCAGGCCAGTTGTCGTGCACGAGTGCCAAGCAGCCAGACGTTTTGAAGTCCATCACTGATACGTAGATCGTACTACCTGACGGCCGATCAACCTGAAACACACAGTCCTCGAGGTGAATGGCCAGTTGGTCACCGATCACCTCAACCTTGGATACGCCTCCGTTGTATTCAACATCAATGTCCAATTCTTTCGTGCCTGAATAGGCAGGCATATTGCCGTAAGTGCCACGTCCGGTATCCGGAATTCGCATGGCTAGAAAGTCAATGTCCTCAATGGCACCACCTTTTGCGATTAAGAGGTGGTCTTCCCACCAATCCGGAACAGTCACACGAAGACGTCCCTCCACAAAACCAATAAACCTCGCCAATGATACACGATTCAACCTGCTCATTCCTGACCGTCGGGAACGAACAGGCGATGCCGGTGAGCGCGGCATGCTCCGCTTCACCTCCTCCCAAGCGGCTTGCAGTGCAAGGCCAGTCGAATCGCTTGTTAGCAACTTAGCCAGACCTTCGGGAGGTGCGTCACACAAGAGCGAGGCGTAGGCATCATTGAGATCCCCTGCGTCCTCAGCGGCATCAATAAGAGTCGTGTCGATCGTATCGTCAGCTGGTTCGGTCCCAGCGCCGCCACTTACCCACCCAACACACACCACGAGAATGAAAAGGGCGACGGCCCGTCCCACCGAAATGTCTCGTGTCAAGCACATGGCGGACATCCTACACGTGTTTTGAAAATCGGTGGTTAGTCGGAACTCATTGTTCAGCGTTACCTTCTGAGGTCATCACGTTCCAAGACGTCTATATGCGGTATGTCGGGGTGCTTGGCCTTAAGTAAATCATATTCATCTTGCCAATCGACAGTGTCTCTTGTTTGGTAGCCCAAAGGCGCTGCTGCGTAGCACTTATGTGACTTTGTATCAACGACGGCCATATACCCCCATCCATTCGTATCATACACGCAGAAGAGTGAATGCTCGTCGTCATGGATCGAAGCAAATTGAGGCTTCTGAGAATCCGAAATGTGGAACCACCCACCGCAAGCGGGTCTCACCAATTGTGGATGAATCCAGTACGACGTTTCAAGGATCGGGTGACCGTCCAAGCTGTTGCGACTGATCTCGAAACAATAGTCTCCGAAATAGCGACGGTAAACGACTTTGGACTCCGCCCGCAATGCAATGATCAAAACAAATGCACCGACGATCACAAGCAGAATAGCGGCTACCCACAAGACGCTTCGCATCCTCGAATCCTCGATCCCAAAACCATCCAAGTCATTCGGGTCACCCCACTCAGCAGTCCTTCCATTTTCGGGACGCCCCGTGCGCCCTCAACTCAAGCTATCCGGCCGCCCGGGCTCCTGCCACTTCTGCGTCCCACTTGCCAGGGCGAGCACTGTGTCATCATTCGGTGGATAAATGACACCATCTCTTCTCAGTTGGAAACAGCCTACTTCGGCGGTTGTTGACTGCCTGTTCGCCGCTGTTGAAGCGAACGAATCGTGGCCAAAACCTCTCTCGATTCAACCTCGGTACACATTATGTAGAGTTTGCCGGTGGTTGGGTCAGCGTCAAAGGCCGCGTCGGGAAACGCTTGATGCAGAATTCCGAGGGCCTCTTTGGCATCTAGCCCGTCCAACTTACGAACGAACAGTGTTCTTTCGTTCGCCGACCTCCACTCGGGTGTCAGTTCGGCAAGGCGAGCTTTAACGTCTCGCGCCTGCGACTTCTCGACATACAGCAACAACTTGGTCGGGAGGTCGTCGACTGTCTTCCAGACGATCCTCGTCTTTGTACCGGGAAACTCGCGGCAAAGAACATCCAGTTTCCACCTATCTTCAATGGTGATGTCATCAAAGACGGCAATGACTTTGCCGGGCTGAGTATCAGGTATGATCGGGTCAGACTCCAAGAGGGTGATTGTGAACGCATGCACAAGCGTCATAGACTCGAAATTCACCGAGTCATCAACATTGGCAGTCGTCCCCCCATAATCACACCCGCGACCAATTAGCAGGAACGTGAACAACGCCAAATGCACAAACCCGCGACCGAGCAACGTCGTCGTCATGTTTGTCGCCTCATGGATTGTCCATCAGTTTAACATTGGTGAAATGCCGTACTTCGTTTCGCGTGGCGACCCGTGCGCCCTCAACTCAAAGTATCCCGCTGCCTTGGCTCCTGCCACCTTGTGCGGCGTATCTGCCAGGGTGGCCATTGTCTCGTTATTCGGTCGTTTCTTGACGCCAGAATCGCTGGCGGTCCTGGCGCATTATGCCACCTCTGTGGCTGAATTGCCAATATCGGTTCTCGGATTCTGCAAGAAGGTCAGCTGATGCTGGCGTCTCGTCCAGCATCCCTAACGGCCGATCTGAGCCGTCGCACCGCCTTCTCCTTGGCCTTCCACGCTGGAAACGGCCCTACGCCAAACTCCCGGCCAATCTCCGGGTACGTCCTGCCCTCCAGCCACAGCTCGAACATCCTGAACTCCCGATCGGTGAGCAGGCGCCGGGCACGCTCCAGCAGCTCGCGATGGAACGCCACGTCCTCCGCCGCTGGCGCCGGGTCGGGAATGCCGACCATGTCGTCAGTCCGCATGTGCGAGATACTGTTCTCGACCTGTCGCGCTCGCTCCACGTCATCGGCTCGGCCCGGGCGGGTATATGCCGGAACCCGGATGATGCTGCGGTACTGGTCAACGTACCTGTCCATCGCCCGCCGCGCCACGGTACTGGCGAACCCGCTGAACTCCCCCCGGCTCGGATCGTGGTTGTCCATGTACTTCAGAATCGCCAGCAGCCCCTCTTGGATCAGGTCCTCCGTCTCGATCGCCCTCGGCCGTCGCATGCGACCAGCGAGCCACTGAACCAGAGGGACCACGTCGAGCAGCTTGGCTTCGCGGTCGGTCGAGAAGGTAATCATCAGAACGCCCTCGTGCTTGTCAAGAAACTGGCTGGCGGCAAGCGGGGGCAGTGCGTCCCCGCCGCCGCCATGAGGGAAGCCACACGCCTCCCTACACACGCCAGTCGGCAGTTCTCAGTTGTTGGGGCACTGGGGTTGCAGTATCACCCAGTTGTTCCCGTCGCCACGGTACTGGCAGATGCAAGCTTCGCCTTCGCTCCCGTAGAACTCGTACTCACCGCTTTCATCGGTCAGCAGATTGTGAAGCACGATGCTCGTTTCGGTGTGGTCCTGTCCGGCGCCCCACTGATGAGTCAGAGTGGCGTTGACCGATTCACTCGAACTTGTGAAGTCCGCGCTGTAGGTGGCCCGGCCGAACGGCTTCTTCGGCTCATCACCTGCCAGCTGCGAGAACGATCTCAGCCGCCAGTAGATATTGCGGACCTCGGCTTCCAGGCGGCGGTGATCCTCCGCCAACTGCCGAATTGCCTCATCGGAGAGTATGCGTACCATCTTGCTCATACAAACAACCCAAACGGCATGATTGTGTAGTCGACTTCGCGGTCCAACCGCCAGCGGATGAACACTCCCGGTGAGCCTGGAGGAGCAGGTTGCCCGTTGCCGTCAAGGAGCACCATTTCCGGTACTCTGTTGCCAGAGCGATCGCGAACCGGCGTGACAGTCGCAACGCCATCGGGCGGATCGTCTGCCAGGCTGTAAGAGCCTCCGAGCCCGTCCGGATCTCCTGGAGCAGCTCGGCGTGCAATCCCGCGATCGAGAACGCTCTCGTACCACCTGTCTTGTGGATTGAGTGAGCTTGCTGGTTCGCGATATTTGACCTCGTAGGCCAACTCCCAGTAGGGCACGCCGTTCTGCCGCCTGAACGTGTGTGATGCCCCGGTACACTTGAGCGTGTGCTTCTGGAAACTCACCGCCTGCAGAGCGTAGCGTGTTTCGGCGATGGGATTGATTGCGACTGAGAAGCTATTCAGTGCGTTGACGAAACCGGACACGTTGCTGATCTTGCCCTGTGCCACGTTGCCAGAGAAACTGATCGACGTTTCCGAGACGTTTCGCATCAGCGGCGGGTCCATCGGGACCATGGCGCTGTTTGTCACGGCGCCGAATGTGTCTGGATTGCGAGCATATAACTGATCTACGTTCCAAGCGCCCCACACCGGAACCTGGTAGACAGACGTGGAAATCGAGAGAGCCAACTCCCAAAGTAACGGATCGCTGGTCGGGTTCCCGTCCGCGTCGAGTCGGTCATCACCCTGCTGTCGATCCAGTGGCTCGTACGTCATCGCCACGAGCCACTCGGTCAAACTGTTCTGTTTTCGACTTGGAGTGATCCCAGACAAAAACGAAAACTCATCATTGTCGCTTCCGTAGCTGTAGGTCGACCCGATTTGAAACCCGTTCTCCGACAGGTACTCGGCTATGAGTGACGGACCATCAGCTGGATCGTCAGTTGACACGTTGTAGTTGGCCACGTACTTCCGCTCGTTGCCACGCCCCCACGTTCCGCTGGCGGATGCCGCAGCGCGTTCGACTTTCACGACTGCCATGCCTATATCCTCACTGGAGCCAATACCAACTCGCCTCGCTCGATTGCCCTGCGAATGTCGTATAGCACGTTCAGCTGCTCACGATGTCGCCGCTCCGAATCTTGTGACTCTCGATTCGCCTGCTGCACTGCCGAAAATCCAGCGGCACTTGCGCGAGTGACCGCCGCGATCGCTGGAGTAGGCGTGACCTTCACCGCGTCCAGCTCCTTCCGGATGTCGGCCGCTGTCTTCTTCATGCGCTCGACCGATCCAGCAGCCTTATCGAATGCCCCATCGGCCGCTTTCTTCACGTCTTTGGTCGCGTCGGTCATCGACGAGATGTCAGACACGGCTCGCTTGGCGGAATCAGATAGCGGTCCCATCGGGTCGCCGCCATCATCGCCGAACATCGCGCCGTACGTCATGCGTGACAACTTCGCCAGACCTGATGCGATCCAGTTAAGGCCTTTGACGACCGCCGTGATGATCGGCACTACGAAACTGGCCAGAGTCTCCTTGAATGCCTTCCACGCCGCCGACAGCTTGAGCACAGCAGCTTGCCCGATCTGAGCCCTGCGGACCATTTCGTCGCTTGAGAGCCCGTTCTCGCGTGCCTGCTCGGTTAGCTCCAACAGGGCCTCACTGCCACCGCGGAAGGTAGCGGACAGCTGAATACCGCCCTCTTCCATGAGCTTCATCAGTGCGGCGTTCTGCTCGCCGACCGTGTTCATGCCTTTGATCGCGTCGGCCACTGCCAAGACTTGCTGCTCGACCGGCAGCTTGGCCAGCTCCTGCGCGTTCAGGCCCATGCCAGCCAGTGTCTTGCTCATCTCGCCGCCGTTCTTTGCGGCGTCGGCAATCTTGGCGGTCATCTTGGTAAGTGTCTGGTCCATCGCCCCGGCAGAGCCGCCAGTCTGCTCAGCAGCGTATCGGAGAGCCTGGAGAGCTTCAGCTCCGATTCCGATCTTGTCGGCGATGTCGCCAGTCGACGCCATGTCGGCCATCGCCTGTCCGACTTCCTCGATCGTTTTTTTGACCGCAGCTGCGGCAGCCTTGATGCCCATCAGCGCGATGTGGAACTTGGCCATGCCCATCGCCACGGCGCTGCTCATGCCGCCCTGTAGCTTGTCGATACTCTGGCGAGTCTCGGCGAAGCCCTGCTTGAGCTGAGCCGTCTGAGCTTCCAGTGCGATCGAGATGGTTGCTGCTGTTGCCATGCTACTTGCCTTCCAACGCTCGTTGCCGCTCGATCTCGCTCATCACCGCCTGGATTTCCTCGACCGATGGCGGGTCGTCTTGGTACTGCTCGATAACACACGCCTGGAAGTCCAATCGCTCCACGTACGGCAGGTTCCCGCCCCAGGCTGCGTTGATCCGGTTCGACAGATACAACGACCTGGCGTCTGCCCGTTCTTCGCCCCACGGCTCACTCTGGTAGTAGTTCCGCCAGCCGTTGAATTGCTCCGCTGTCAACTGCTCCAGCAGCATGTCGGGATGTGCGAATCCCAACGTCAGAGCCAGCCGATAACTGAACAGCTCAACGTCGCTCAGTTCTTTTTTTTCGACGTTCCGTTTAGGTCCGCCGCAGCTTGCCCCAGCTCGAGCATCGCCGTCAACGGCAGCCCCGCCAGGATCGCTCGACCTTCGTCGGAGTCCAGGTACGTCACGCCGCTGTCATCGACCACCATCTGAGCCAGCAGCTCCACGTTGAACCGTGTCACCTGCTCACTGGTCGGATCTTCCGGCAGCTTGGCTTGTGTCGCAGCAAATGCCACGGCTCCCAGCTGGCGCAAACGAACGGAACCACCCAACTCGGGCAGCTCCACGTCGGTCGTTTTGAGCTTCACGTTTCGAAGATCGAGCATCGTAGTTTCCTCCGTTGATGATGCTACTGGTTGATGTGATCCCGCTTAGCTGATCGTGATGGCACCGGTACGAGTGACCGTCACATTGCGGAGCACGGCATCGCCTTTGCCGACCGTCGACGGCTCAAGCTTCGACACCCAGCCTTCGAAGACGATCGTCTTGGTCGGCGTCCCTTGAAACGTGACCCGCCAGTTGACCTTGCTCTTGGCCGCGTAGAGCGTATCGAGCATCGTCACGGAAACGCCGTCCCACACCTCGTTAAATGCGAAGTGCGACAGCTCCTCGATCCCAGGTTCCGCTTGTGCGACCGTGTCTTGTTGAGCCGTCACGTCGATCTCGGCTCGCACTTGAGCGGGCGGAGTTATGTCGATCGTCGCTCCAACCGATTCGTAATCGCTCGCGGTGAACACCTCGACCAACGCACCGGCGCCCGTCCGTCTTACCTTCGCCATGATTCAATCCCTTCTACAAGACGATTTCCAACAACGCCGACTGAACGAACACGCCGTCATCAGCGTCTGCGTTCACCGACACGTAATCTTCACTCTGGTCTGCCACGTACAGCTGGCCGACCGTCGAATCACCAAACTCGCCAGCGTAGTACTGGCAGTGTGCTCTGATGGCGTCGATCAGGTCTTCCGCTTCGGCGATGTCTTCGCTGACCGCGTCAACGTCGTATTGATACCCCAGCGGACCTTGACCACGCTCCCCAGTGTTCTGCGGCAGATCCAGCACGCCACGACGATTGATCCACACGTACGGCCGATCGCTGCCCTGCGGAACCCGGCCGTGATAGATCCGCGTCCCCACGATCGACGTGATCGCACTGCCGGTCAGCAGGAACGTCCGCAGGTTGCTTCCCACGCTCATAGTTTGCTCACCTCGATGTCAACTTCCCGGCCGTACTTTTCCGCGAACGTATTGATCGCAGGGTGCGATGCCGATCGCGACGCACGGCCCATGAAATCGTTGTCACGAGCACCCGGGTGAAACACGCTCCCGTAGTACCGATCACCGATCTTCAGCCCACGAGCCGCAGCCCGCTTGATCTCGTGAGCCTTCGTTCCCGCGATGATGAGGTGAGCGTACTTGCCGGGTATCGCCGTGCCCCACTTTGTGTTGTACGACTTCTTCCGGTCGATTTTCACCGACCCCTTCACCGTCCCGCTCCGCCGATCGAATTTGATCGACTGGCGAATCGCCTTCCGCATGCTGCCCGAACGCGATGGAGCCTGCTGCCGCGCGGCCTTCACAATCACGTTTCCACCGGCTCGAATCGCCTTGGTCACGACCCGCCGCTTGATCTTGGCTTCGAGCGATGCCATTTTGGCGATCGCTTCCTCGACGCCTTCGACTTTCACGCTCACGCCGTCGCTCATAGCTCTTCCGCCACGGTGGCGATGAGCCACTGGTTTCGTTCGTCCACGTTTTCGACGTGTCCAACCGCAAAGATTCGACCGCCGAAATTGATTCGCGACCTGTGCGTCAGGTTGCTCGTGTACCGCATCGCCACGCGATGAGTCGCAGTCTGCACCAACTGCCTCGCATACTCGCCCAGCCGCCCGGAGAGCGTCTCAATGCGAGCGTACGTCGTCTCGGCCGTCGACCAGCTGCCGGTCGGTTGACCGTGACCGTCGGCGCCCGTCGCAGTGTAGTTCTCGACGGTGATGACGTGCCGCAGCTCGCCAGGTTGTGGGACCTTACCTGCCACGCCAGTTCTCCAACAGACGATCCACTTTGTCCTCGATTCGCCCCAGCTGCTCGATCATCCGTTCCCGTGATTCCTTGAGCCCGGAAACATCTTGGAGCAGCATCCGTTGCGTGCCGTCGATATTCACCGCCCACGCGATGGCAGCGCTCGCGATCAGAGCAAACGCACCGGCCACGGTACTGACAACCCACTTCGGCATTGTGATATCGCCTCGCATGATCAGTAGACCCAACTTGTTCCGATGTCGAGCTGACGTACCAACGATTCAAACGCCAACGGCACTTCGGCCATCGCCCCGGGCACGACTGCGGTCCGATTCTCGAACCAGCTTCCCACCAGCAGCAGAATCGCCTGCTTGGCTTTGGCGGGTACAGAGTCGGCATCCGCGTATCCGGCCGTGAATTCGATCGTCACCGGCATCGCAGCGTCAGACTGCAGGTCCGGCCAGCTCTGCCCCGGAGCCAACGCCACAACGCCCGGGACGCAATCGTCAAGCACCTGGTAGGCATCCGTGCCCAGCGTCTGCTCGGTTCCGTCCGGGTCCAGGTACTTGATGGCGTTTATTGATGTGAGCGGCGGTTTCGGGATCGTGATGCGATCGGCGAAGCACGGCAGCTTGAGCCGATATTCCTGCGGCATCAGAGCGAGCCCTGTGCGTCCCTCCACGACCTCACGAGCCGCCTGGACCATAATGGCCAGCGCGTCGTCTTGCGACGTGTCGCTTGCTGCAATCCGACAGTGAAGCTTCACCTCAGCCAGGGAAACCGGTTCACTGGTCGGCTCGGTCGTGCAGATGAGGGAGTGAGACAGTGCCATCGCTATGCCTTCCGTTTCGGGGCCCGCTTCTTGGTCGGCGTCGCCTCACGAGTTTCGATGTCGCCCGTGTCGACCATCGCCGTTTCCACCTGGTCCTCGATCACCGGGATCGCTTGGCCAGCTTCGACGAGCCGTCGAGCCTCGTCATCGGGCAGAGTGACGACCGCACCTTTACGCCACGATCCTCGTGGTCCGGCACGGCCGATGGTGAGCTTGATTCGCATGTCTGCCTCCAGCGAAAAGAGAGAAAAACCGACCCGGCAGGTCAAGGAGTCAACCCCTGCCGAGTCGGCCACGGAAGAAAGACGACTAACTGGCGGCCATCACCAAATGCCGGATTGTTGCGCTGTTCAGGATCTTCGAGTCGGAGCGTCGGAACGCCACGAACCCGACAGTGTCAGTTGCGCGGTACAGCTCGGTCAACTGGTAGAACCGCAACTCGGCAGCGTCGCGAATCACGAACTTCGAGAAGTCGCCGTAGATGATCGGCTTCGCCTCGGCCTCGATGTCGGCCATCGACTGATTGATGGTGATCGGTCGACCCAGCAGCAGATCGGCTTCACCAAACCGCAGGCCCGGCTGCCAGAGGTACTGGTCGTTGCCGTCTTTGAGCTTGCGGATGGCACTCTTGGTCGACTTGCCCATCATCCAGCCGACCGCTGTTCCAGACTCGTATGCCGGGTCCAGGCTGTCCTGCAAGTCAATCAGCTCGTCCGAGGTGATGCTCGTCGCGGCAGCTGCGGTCTTGCCCGCTGCGGAGCCCGTCACGATTCCCTGCGGCTGGCTCGACCCGGTACCGGTCGTGAAGTAGGCCGCTTGACTGCGACCGATTCGCTCGCCCAGCAGCTCGGCGATGACCATCAGCAAGTTGAACGCCGAATCTTCGAGCAATTCGCTGGAGACGAGCACCGGCTTGCTGGAGAACTTGTAGGCACCGAACGAAATTTGGCTGAACACCGGATCGACGGAGTTGCCGATCGAGCCGCTTTCCGCCAGGATCTCGCCAGTATTGGTCGTGTCATTGACCACCGGCCACGGCATCGCGTTCCCGCTGGCGGTGGCGTGGACTCGGCAGACCCGGCGCGGACCGCCGAATGCCAACAGCACACGTTCCAACTCGAACGAGAATCCCTCGGGGATCGTGTATCCGCCATAGGGCGACCCGCTGACGGCAGTCGTCAGAGCCCGCTGCTCCTCACGCCAGTCGTTGAAACCGTCGAGCAGAGCACGGCCTTGGCTGTCCCACGCGCCGAAACCGTCCAGTTTGGCGTAGGGGCGCGTCTTGATGTCGAGCGACTTGGCGCTGGGATCGAATCGCAGCTCGCTGCAAGCCTGCTCGTGGATCGCGAGCAACGGCTTGTCATTGCTGCGTCGGAGCCAAGCCTGCATCGCCAGGGCCCGCTGCTCGTTGCTGGTGATGCCAGCACGAACGATTCGGCCTTCACCAACCGTCGACTTGCGAGCCGACTTGATGCGGTCGTCATGTTCCTCGATCTTCGCCCGTCGCTCGAGAACCTTCTGTCGTTCCTCGATCGCTTCGAGCTTGGCTTCCACGTCGTCGTACTCGGCGTTGATCGTGTCCCACCGGGCCCGCTGCTCGGCGTCCCAGTTGTCCTGCTGATCGGCCAGAGAGCGGATCTCGTTGGCCAGAGCAACCCGCTTTTCGTTCAATTCTTTTGCCACGTCGGCCATGTGATTACCCTTCATAAAGAGATGTAGGGGTGGCCGATTCGGAAGAATGTAGACCGGCACCCGTCGATTGATTGATTCAATTTCCGGAGCGCGCCTACTGACCTGAGGTGGTCGACACGGCTACTTGGATGATCCGTTCACCGTTGCTCGATTTGCATGCTTGTAGTTTAGACGCCTTGTCGAGAAGTGTCAACCTGAACGGCACGAGCACGCACCTCGAGAGCCTGGCGGAGTCGTTCACGCTCGATCTGCTCGATGCCTGCTGCGATCGCACTGCGACACTCGCCAGCCACGTCAGCAGGCAGCACCTCGCAACGACCTTCCGGAGTCACGCAACGACGTAGTACGTTGCCATTCTCAGTGGCAACATAGGCCGGAAACGTGACCGGACCAACGTCGAGAAGCACAACGCCGTAGACCTGACGTACCTGCTTGTCGCCGTCTCGCACGTACTTCTGCTTCGTCACGCGGAACCCGAACGACGAACCGCGCAGCTCGCCACGCTCCTGCCACGCCTGCACGTCACGATAGACTGCAGTCGATGCTTCAGACGTGGAATACCGCAAACCCTTGCGGTCGACTTCAAGTTGCAGCGTATTGCTAGAGCGTCGGCCCAAGATCGCGTTTTTGTCGTGATTGAACAGCGCGACAACGTCCGCACCGCTCTCCAGCGTCTCATCAAATGCCCCCGGCATAATCCGCTCGACGTACCCATTGCCCATATCAAACTCGGTCCCCTCGGGGTCGCGGGGATCGTAGAACACCGCTGCATAACCGCGTATCGTCATTTTGTTTGCCCTTCAAGTTTTCCGAACACCGCCCGCTGAAAACGGGACACAGTCTCGCGTTTGCGTCGACCGACCGACAACGCCGAAATAACCGAACCATGCCAGCGGTGGCACCGCAAAGCGTAACAGTCCTCACAAAAGTGCCCGGTGATCTTCTTCACCGGCACTCCACAGTCCTTGCAGTCTTGCATCTGCCTACCCTCCTTGGGTCATGTTTTGAAACACGATCTCCGCCGCTTCGTGTGTCTTGGTCGCGTCCGTCACCCCAGCCAGCAGTCGATCGGCACTCCGCTGCGCCATCGCCCCGGCCGCGTCACTGGTCAGCATCGCCAACGGTCCCGCATACTCTGCTAGGTCGGCCACGTACTGCGATCGGATCTCCTCCACGTCGACCAACTCATCCGGCCGCTTGCGTGCCGATCGTGCCAACGTCGTGCGGACACGGTCCTGCAGTCGCTGCTCGGATCGCAAGTAGAGTGCCCGCGTGGCCTCCAGCAGCTCGTTCTGAGTGTCCGCCGTTGGCGATGGCTCCTCAGTCGCCACCGGCTCGGTCGGCTCGTCCTGATCCGGCTCCGGCGTCGTGGTGGGTTCCTGCATGTTGTTGCTGTAGTAGTACTGACCACCCATGCCGTCAGGTCGCGGGTTCATGTTGAGACTCGCGCGAACCTCATCGGGACACAGGATGCCAGCCCGCAGGCCGATCTCGGCGATCGTGTACTGAGTCGCGGTGTCGACGGCCAGGAACTTGGAGGGGTCATGTTCGAAGTAGACCAGCCCGCTGTCCTGCTCGGCTTTACTGAGCAACTTCATCCAGCACTGGCTGGAGATGCTCAGCAGCCAGGGCTGTAGCGTACTGTCAAGGTAGCTCCGATTCTCTTGCTCCAACGACGAATACGACGCCTTGGCGGAGTCGCCCAACTTGTGCGGCGGCAGCCCGTACCACCGCGCCACGTCACGCACAGCCTCTTGGCGGGATGCCAGCAGTTGTGACTGTTCGGGGTTTACTTGGGTCGATGTCCATTTCGCGCCATCCCTCAAAATCAAAGTCTTGAAACTATTGTCGATGCGGGAATGCTTCTTGATCACGCCTTCGAGTAGGTTATTGGCGGCCGTGTCGCTGAACTCGGGTGGAACGGTCAAAACGCCACCGCAATTCGCGCCGTTCTTGAAAAACTTGGAGTTGAACTTCTCAGCCGCAAGCGCCAACGCAAACGAGTCCCGCGCGTTGCGGACAAGATCCAGCTCTTCGAACGGCTCGTCGCTCAACTGCATGCCTTCCAGGTCGAGCACAAGACCATCGTCAAGCACCTCCAGACGGCCGTCGACCTCGGTCAAGTAAACTCGCTGGCCATTGAGCCAGTGCCCCACCGTACGATCAGGCAACAACGGGTAGAGCCCGATCGGTCGGTACTGCTCGTCCCGCTCGATTGCGGCGTAGGCTCGATTCCACAAGAGCAGATGCGTCATCATTCTGCGCCAGAACCGGAACGCTGACATAAACGGATTCGCCCGCCATCGCACAATCGTCTGAGCGGGATGGTCCTTCGCCAGCTCACGAGCACGGTCGCTGATGTCCGGCCGTCGCTGGTAGGTCGACAATGGAATCTTCGAAATGTCGCCACTGACGGCCTGCACTGCCGACCACACCGGGTTGAGCCGCAGCGCCGCGCGGTGGTTCATCGGAACGCCACTGTCGGTGTAGGAGTCCCGGCTTTCCACGTCGTCCAGGTACGCTCGATCGTCGCCGCGCGGCATGCTGCGGCAAAGGTATGTATCCGTCGAATTCATGTTGCTTCCTTGCATATGTAGATCGCTGTCAGATCAGTTCGACCTGATGCGTTTCGTAGAAGTCCATCTTCGGCTTCGGCTTCGGCGCCGCGATGCTCTGACCCAACGCCATCACGCCTGCCATCACGCCGTCAATCGTCCGGTAGTCGGCCACATGTCGCTTGACCGGTCGCGTGTTCCCGTTGTTGTCGCTCTTGACCTGCGTGTTCTGAGCCTGCCAGGTCAGTAGTCCGTTGCCGTTGTGTCGGAGTGTCCCGGCAATGATGCGACGTTCGTATTCGCTCGCCGCCGGGTGGATGTTTCGAATCGTCTGTGCAAACGAGTACCGCTCAATCCCCAGCTCCGCCTCGATTCGCTGAGTCAGCTGCTCGGCGTTGTACGGATCAAACGCAATCGTCTGGATCTTGAACTTCCCGGCCAGCTGCGCGATGTCATCGAACACAATGCCGTAGTCGCATACGTCGCCTGGAGTCAGTCGCAGGATCCCTTCGCTCGCCCATTGCTTGAAACTCGCCAGATGCTCCCGCTTTCGAGCCGTCTCTTCCGGCATCCAGAACCAGACCAGCTGCCGGAAGATGTCAGCTTCGGCATCGTGAAACATCAGCGCCAGAGCGGTCGTGTCGCGTGTCTTCGCCAGATCGAGCCCGCCATGGCACGGGAACCCGAATACGTCCGTCTCATCAAATGCCTCGAAGCACGCTGCCCATGCGTCCATGTCGAGCCACGGCGATTCGCTGGTCGTCCAGAGGTTCAGGCGATACCGCTTGAACACGCTCTCCATCTTGGGCGACTGCTTCGCCTCGGTACATGCCGCCTTCATCTCGTTCAGGTGGAGGATATGACCAAGACTCGGGTTTGCCTTCCGCCAGGTTGCCGGAGAAGTCCAGTTGTCGTCAGGATTCGCTTCGTAGATCGCACTGAGGAACCCGTCGTCTTTGACCTGTCCCTTCTCGACGGCCTTGGCGTAGTCGTACTGACGCCTGCAGACACTCTCCAGGTTGTCTCCTGCGGTCGTGATTGCGAAGTGCAACGGCTCCGGACGCCCCGCGCCAAGGAAACGCAATGAGTTGAACACCCGGTCGTCCTTCCATGCGTGCAGCTCGTCCATAACGCAACAGACACCGTTGAGCCCCTCGACCCGTCCAGCATCACCCGGCACGGTCCGGAGAATCGAATCCTTCTCGCCATAGACCGCGCGCATCATCGTCTCGTTGACCGAGATGCGATCCGAGAGCAACTCAGATTCACCGATCATCCGGAACACATGACGACCAGCGAGCGACGCCTGGATCTTGTCGACGGCACTCACGAATACGTTGCAGCCTTTGGCTGTCGAGTCGCCGCAGAGCATGTAGAGACTGACGGCCGCGCTAAGCGGAGTCTTGCCGTTTTTCTTCGGAACGTGAACGTAGCACCGGGTGAACCTTCGCACGACCTGCTTGCGTTCATCGTCCCATCGGACCCACGAGAACAGACGCATCAGCAGGTCCTTCTGCCACGGCATCAGCACGAACGGCTTTCCGCTGTGCTCGCCCTCGGTCAAGACCAGATGCTTCTCGATCCACTCGACGGCATAGGCCCCCAACTTCTGCTCGAACCAGCAGCCGTTGGCAATCGCCGCCCGGTCGCTGGCGTTGCGGATCCACTTCTTTGGTGCGCCGGGTTTCTTCCGTTCGACTTTCGGCTTCTGGCACAGATCGGGAAGCTTCTCCAGTTCTTCCCGCTTGGCATGGAGGGACGGACGGTAGGTTCCGTCGAGCTTGTGCTGAGCAATCGACTTGCGATTCCAGCCGCCGGATTGTCCAGCTCGTCCCGCCATCCAAAAAACCTTTCGTCGGAAGATACCACGCTGAGGAGGGCGTAGATGGTCTACCTGCGTTTACTGAATAAACGCTCGTACCCCCCCTCCCAACCGCCTATGACATGTCCCTGTCACTTCTCCGGTCGAGCGCGGCATGGCACGCCCTGCACACGCTCATCAGGTTGCTCGGATCGAGCCGTCGAGAGCGATCGTCCTTGACCTTGATGACGTGATGAACGTCCTCAGCTGGAGTCACACGACCAGCTGCTTCGCACCGCTGGCACAATGGGAACCGTGCCAGGATCGCTGCCCGCAGCCTGCGCCACTGCCGATCGTACCCGCGCTTCGCCGCGCTCACGCGATGGTAGTCACGTCGCGGGCGGATCTCCTGAACGTAACTGACACGCTCAGCGGATGACCGGCTGCTGTATCGCTTGGCCGACTGCGGCATGGCAACGCCCTAGCTCTTGACGTTCAGATCGACGGTACCCGTCGCACCCACGAGCCGCAGCAGGCTCACGTCGTACAATGACGGCGGTAGCTGCTTGGCTCGACCGCTGACGAGATTCAGCTTTACCGGCTGATTGTTCTCGTCATCGTAGTAGACTTCCCAAGTGTCATTGATCTTGGTGTACGCGGTGTACTCACCGCCAGCGCCAGATGCCAATCTGACCGCGCCACCTGCCGCTTTCCGCATGTCGATGTCGCCACACGCCGCTACCGATGCGGCCACTGCGATGCCCAGCTGCCGATCAGTCGTTCGTCCCATCCCGCTCATATCATTTCCCCGTCCGTGGAGTTTGTTGATAAGCTTTGCCATACAAAGTATATGCGATCGCGGACAAAAAGTCGACTAGAGTCAACTCGCCGACCGATGCCGCTCTACCATGTCAGCGAGCACGTCGATCACTGCGGCCATCCCTACCCGATCCAGCGGAGGCGCCCCTCGCTCCTGTCTAACCTGATCGGCCCGCGCGCAGTACCAGATCAGACCTGGTGCCTCTTGACCGTTTCGATGAGCAGCTCTGAGGCGGTCGAACAGGGGCGTATCCTCGAAGTCCGTACGCACGACCACAGCCCACTGGCGGAGCACCCGGGCTACTTCCGCAGCGTCGGATTTGGAGAGTGTGTCGGTGCTGAGCAGTATCATGCGTCGCCTCCCTGCTGGACCTTGCGCAGCACTTGGACCCAGCCGCAATCACACGTCCCACCACTATGCCGCTCGCAGTCGGGGTGATGCTGGCCATACTCGACGATCACCTCGGCGTACGCCCTCACCAGCCGCCGCAGACCAGACGCCTCATCGGCCTCTTTCTTGACCGGCTCGGCGGTGGCGCCCTTGGGAGTGCGGCACGTCGCGCGCGGCCACCCCTTGTGCGTCCGGCAGTAGCAAACGATCCGTTCACGAGGATCAGTACCCAGCGTCCCAAGGTGATCTGGCGTACGGCCCTTGCAGTGCGGGCAGTAGCGGGCCCCATTGGTCGGTCGAAGTTTCGGAGTCGTTGTCATTGTGAATACCCTCCTTGGTATTGGTGATGATGGCCAGCCGCCTACGTGGTCGGCTGGTGATGTATCAAATCCCGCCACCGACCACCGGGGATAGCGGCCCCGATGGTGGTGACGGGGAGAAGAGGTTTACTCGTGTTCGCTCGGTGGAATTCGGACGCAGGACAGTTTGGAGGGTTAGGACAGTTTTCCGACTTTCTCTCCACATGCGCGCACGCGTATGGAACTTTCCGGAAAACTGTCCTAACTGTCCTAACTGTCCTGCGTCGAGCCATCAGAGCACTATTTCCACGTCTTGTTGGGGTTTCAGGTCAATACCGCAGCGGTAGACGACGCCGGCAGCCTTCTCCGCCGGGTATCCCGCATGGGTCAACTTGCGACCGAAACTCGTCTTGTTGATCCGGTTTTTTTCCATGTCGATGTCGTGCGTCTCGCAGTAATCTGTGAGCGCGGCGAACAACTCACTCGCCTGAACGCCGCCCTTGCTTGGCTCGCACCGCTCCGCAATAAACGCACTGAACCAGTCCTGCTCGTGCCGGTACTCGCTGACCGCCGCGCGGACCTCCTCGGGCTCTCCCAGGCCATCCCGCTGCCACTTCAAGCAGCCCTCGATTGCCCAGTTCAGGATGCCAGGCAGCTCCGCTTCGAGCTTCTGCGGCAGGCTCTTGTCCGGCTGATCAAACCGCACGTTGAACGGGATCAGTTTCACTCGGTCCCAAATCGCGTCGTCTGTGCCGGTGATCTGCGGCTTATGGTTGCCGCTGAGCCACAGCTTGTGGGTCGGCCTGAACGACCAGAAGTCCTGGTGCATCCTGCGGCCCTTCATGGCATCTTCGCCGCCCGTCAGAGCCTTCACGAGTGACTCTGCCATCCTGCGGCCCTCTTCCGTTTCGGACGCCACAGCGAGCCGCTTAGCGTGCAGATCACAGACCTCTGTCGGGTGCACCTGATTGCGTTGCATCATCAGCAACTCTGTCGTGATCTGCGCGGCGTAACTGCCCAGCAGCTTTTGCACGGTCGAGATGACAGTGGTCTTGCCGTTGCGACCTCCGCCGTACGCAAAGAAGAAGCACCGCTCGCTGGTCATGCCGGTCAGAGAATAGCCGACAGCTCGCTGGAAGAACTCAATCAGGCTCTCGTTTTGAGCGAACACTTCACCGACAACCCGCTCCCATGTCGGGCAGGTCGCTTCGGGATCCCATGACACGGCCGTCACCTGTGTGATCAGGTCCGCGGGGTCGTTGTTTCGAGCCTTGCCCGTCCGCAGGTCGATCGTGGCTGACGGCGTATTGAGTAGCCACTGGTCGCTGTCGAGCGTCTCGTGCGATATTGGCACGCGATCCTCAGACTGTGCCAGGAATATCGCTGCCTGGATCGCGTTCTTCTTGCTGCTCGCTTTGATGAACCTCTGTCCTTGCTCAAGTAGGAATTCGCGTCTGTCCTTCTCGAGATTCGGGTTCGAGAGCAGCCTCCCCAGCTCCATCGACAGATCGTATTCGACGATCTTCTTCATCTCGGCCGTCAGTTCGATCTCAGCCCCCTCACGTTGCCATACGACGCCGTCGTACATGATCGGAGCCTTCCAGCTGATGACGTGGTGCAGACGCCCACTGAGCTTCCTGGCGAGCCTGCGGCCGTTTCCTAGCTCGGTCATGCCGATCGGGCTAAGCAACGACAGCTCGTCATCACTCGGCAATGGCGGTGGCTCCCACGGCTGTGCGTTGTCGATCGCATCCCGAACGAGTTGCTCGCCGTTCTCTTCCTTAAGGATGTCGCGCAGGTCCGCACCACCTGATTCCTTGATGGGCCCCGGGAGTCGTGCGACCTTGACCGATGCTGCGATTCCGTAGAGACAGGATGCCGTTCTGTCAACGCCCTGCATGCCAGGGGAGTCCAGGTCGGGGACGATGGTGACGTGCACACCTCTGAACCACTCAGAGAACTCTCGCTTCAGGAACTTGCCCGGCGTGCCGTATGCTCTGTATCCCATTGCGAGCGCCGTGGCCGCGTCCTTGAAGCCCTCGTGCAGCGTAACCTTGTCCCCAGGTTCAGGCTTGTACGATGGTGCGTACAGTCCGGTCTTCTTGCCTCTGGCGTTCTTGCCCTTGCCTTGCTGGTCGTATGACCATGATGTCACGTCCGCTTTGCCGTCAGCTACGTCGGTCGAAACTTGCGGTACGATAAAATCGGTCCCGTCCGAATTCGCTCGTGCGCCGTATTTCTTCAGCTCCTCGACCACCGGCCGACCTTGGTAGATCATCCCCTTTGCCGTGCAGAACCGGGTAAACAACTCATCAGGCGACACCGGCTTTGGCTTGCCGTTTCCGTTGGTGCTTGGCTGGAGTCCCACGGCTGCCGCAACGCGACTGATCAGTTCGGGGAAATCGCTGTTTGCGTACAGCTTGGTCCCATGCTTGAGCAGCTCCCAGCAGTCATAACTGCCGCACGAGCAGACGGCGTGCCCATTGTCCAGATCGTTGAATCGGAATGATGGGTTCCGATCTTCATGCGTGCCGAGCGGGCAGGTTGCGTGACCACTCGTTCGTGTCCTGGCGATCCTCAACGCGTCGTCGTACTTTCCCGGCGCGACGTGCGCATACACTCGGTCCCATTGCCCACGAGCAGCCTGCTCGACTTCATCTTTCGTCCATGATGCCATCGTTCTCGATCCTCTTCTCAGTTCAATCTCAAGTCCCACGCCGCGCTATCGGCGTTCCGCCTCAAACAAAAAAAGCCCACACCCCGGTACGTCCAGGATGCGGGCTCACGGTTCCGCCGCCGCAGTTCAAGTTGTCAAAGAGCCCACCGCTGCCCCACGGCGGGCCGTCACAGGAGTGTCATTAGGCCCCGGCTGCGATCAGTCGCCGCTTCGCCCGCTCCGTTCGCTCGTCAGCCCTGCGCCTTTTGTACAGCCCCGGGTCACTCGCCGCCTTTAGAAACTCCTCCGCGTCCTCCCGCCGCACCCGGTACGTCCCAGCGAGCCGTGTAGCTGGCAGCTTGATGCGTGGCTGGCCGATCCCCTGAGCGATCCATCGCCGCACACTGAAGATAGTCACCTGCCCGCCGCACACGTCGTCCGCCACTTGCCGCAGCGTCAACCAGTCGCCCTGCATGATTGCCTCCGATTACATCTCACCCGCCTGATTATCTTGTAGCGCGGGAGGCACGTCGGAGGCAAGTTTGCAGGAGGTGTTTTTGAGAGTTTTTTCAGCCGATCTGGCGGGCGACTTCGGCAGCTTTGGCCATGCTCAGCTCGGAGTAGATCTCGGCCACACGAGCATGCTTGTTGCCTAGGATAGCCTGAGAGGCATCCAGGCCAAACTGCTCCCGCACCACCGTCCCGGCCGTGTGGCGCAATCTGTGGGGCGTCCAGCGGGCGATGTCGGCTCGATCACAGGCCCGCTCGATCGCGCGGCGGTAGCTGGCCACCGTGTAGTGGTCGCTGACCTTGTCAATCGCGCGCTGCCGCTTGGCTGCTGACGGCTTGTTCCCGCAGTTCATGGGCGTTGTCCGTCGCTCATGCTGGCGGTCATAGAATTGAGCGAGCGATTCCTTGGGGGAGAAGCAGTACGAGTCCGCTGGTCGCAGCAGATACCTCGACAAGATCATCTGCGCTCGTGGCCCCAGGGCGACAATCCGAACATGCCCCCGATGCGTGTTCTTGTGCTTGGCCGGCCGATAGAACCACACGTCCCCGCTGCGGTCGATCTGTGAGGGAGTCATTCGGCATAATTCGCCAGGGCGGCAGCCTGCAATCAGCTGCAACTGAACCATGTCGGCCACGACTGGCGGTAGGTGCGGTAGGGTCGCGTCCACGTCGCTCTGCGGGACACTGACAACGGTCTTTCCCTCGGGGGCTGATGTATGCCCGTGTCGCAACGGCGTGACGGATTCCAGACTGTGGACGATGGTCCCCGGAATCAGTTCTTCACTGGCGGCCCAGCGGAACATGCCGACCACCCGCTGAACACATGCGTTGACATGTCCTCGGGTGTGCCCCAGATCGACAAACGCCTGCCGTAGGGTCTTGAGCTTCTTGGGCCCGAACTCGAGAACCGGCAGGTCCGCAAACAACTCCCGCACCGTCTTGATGGTCGGCAGCAGATGCCGATACCGACCGTCCCGGTCCTCCCCGTAGTACGCCTTCGCATACTTCCGGTAGCCTTCCAGCATGACGGCCATCGTCAGCGTATCGTCTGCGCCGGGTCCCTCGCTCTCCTTCCCGGCCGACCACTCGGCGAGCAGCTCCCGGTACTTCTGGTACGACTTGTCGCTGCCGTAGGCCCCCAGATGGATTGACTTGCGGTTGATGACGACCCGCGCGTACCGGTCACGGTATCGGTCGTAGGTGGGAGGGGTAGGCTTGCGTGTCATGGCGGTCAACTCCTTGAATGTTGGGAATTCCCAACAATTTGGCCTTCGGAGTGTCGCGCCGCCATGACTTCTGGCGGGATGCAAGTTGTGCTATCGACAAGACTTAAAGAAAGTGGAGCGGAAGGGGATCGAACCCTCGACCTCGGCATTGCGAACGCCGCGCTCTCCCAGCTGAGCTACCGCCCCGGGATGTTGGCCAGCAGTGTGGCTAACGCTCCGGCAAAGCGCGGTATTCTAATGAACCACCCGCCGCTCTGCAACTCCCGGACGCTGTGCTTACGGCTCCAGCCCCAGACTGCGGGTGTAGGCCTCCCGCTGGGACTCGATTCCCAATTCCTGAGTGATCGCCGACCAGGCTGCTGCCGCTTCGGTTAAGGCGTCGGCCGGCGACTTCTCTCCCGCGCGGGCCGCGACCACGGCCTGGTCCAACGCCGCCAGGTAGCGTTGTCGACCGGGAATGCGCAACGCGAACAAGTGAATCGGCAGTGACTGCGTCGCACTCACCACCTTGGCATATTGATCACTTGCCTCAACCGGTAAGGCCGGATCGGTCCATACCTGCGATTTCCGAGTCTGCGATTGACGAAACAGCGTGGTCGCCGTGCTCTCAGGCGACAGACGCTCCGACCACTCCTTGCCCGTGAGCAGGGCGAGCAGGTCCGCGGCCTCACGTGGTCGCCGAGCATTCTTGACAACCGAACCGAGCCGTCCCGCGACAGCCAGCAGTGGAACCTGAACGGGGCGGTCAGAGTCAGAGGACGTCCAGAGTTTTTCACCTACATTGTAGGCAGTATCGGCGCCTGGAAGAGGTGCAAATCCCATTTCCACTCCATCCGCGAGCGGGAACGGTTCTCCCGTGGAAGTCGAATGGCTCAGCCAGCAGAAGGCCATCGCCACATGCCCTCCCAGGATCAGGCGGCGAGCATCTTCGGGAGACATTTTGTCGGCGTCGACTGGGCCCAACTGCGTGGCTGCGACCAGCTCTTCCAACGCGCGAACGAACGGCGGGCCGGCGATCAGCGGTTCCATCGTGACATAGTCAAATGCTACCGAGAATTGGCTGGGATGCGAGGCGTACGAAGCCGCTCGAGCCAACAGCACTGTGCCAGCCCAACCGGTGCTTAACGGCTCACAGACGGCCGACCAGCTTTTCCCCTGAGCCGGGGCCAACTCGCCCAGCTCGGCTGCCGTCAAGCGGATGGCGCACTGCTGGTAGTCCGGCCAGGTCGCCGGTGGCAACAGCTGCAGCTTGCGAAACAGGTCCGCTCGATAAGCCAGAACCAGCTGCGGCGATCCGAAGGAGAAGGCCATCGGCTGCTGGCCCCAGCGAACCTCGGCGTTGCGCTGCAGTTCGAACACATCACGCTGGGCGTATTGCTCGTCCTCGTAGGCACTCGTCGTCGGTTCGGCAATCAAGTCGCGCTGGGCGATTGTACCAAGGCATGCGGAGGGGTAAATCACGACATCGCCGATCAGCTGCCTGGCGGACTCAAGTTGCTCGACGGTCATTTCCTGCAGTTGCAGCTCGGTTTCCATCCGGGCCTTCCACTCCCGCGTGAGAGCAGCCGCCAGCGGTGGATCATCGACGACGATCACACGCACAGGATGCGCTGCCTGTTTGGGCTTGTCTGCATCGGCCGGAGTGGACGAAGTCTCGTGGCAGCCGAGTAGTCCGCTCGCTAACGCTCCCACGAGAAGGGATCGGCTGAGCCAAGAGAAAGGTGAACCTACCATCGTGTGCATCAGTCACTCCTACCACGTGTCATTGCTCAGTCCATCCGCACGATCGGAGAGGGCAGACCTGCAGGGGGTTGGACGAGTCGCTGCCCACCAGATTGCCTCTCGGTCCACCCTCTACTCCACTGACGTGAGGTAACAAGAGGAATCGTGTGCTTGCTGTGATCTTCGACGGCGCGGTGCCATCCGAAAGCGGAGATCGCTCACATCTGGCGTGCCGCGCTTCGGTTGCTCGAGACCAACAGGTACGCACACTGCGTGCAGTCTACCGCCGCACACTCGACCGACGCACGGCTTTCGGCCCGACCATGTCGGCCATTGCGCCGGGTGCCGATCACGTGGGCGGGGCATCCGTTCGTGGGATTTCGACGCGTCTGCTCTATTGTGGCATGCACGGGCGCAGGAAAGAAGCGGGGCAGCTTCGGTTCGCGGCACCGGCACTCGCCGAGCGGGTGACGTTGTCGGCTGCGGGCGAAAGACGGTCGACAGGCCTTTTCGGGGAGGGCCGATACGCCTTCGGTGGCCTCCCGCACGAGTTGTGGAGTATGCTGGGAAGGGGACGAATCGGGGATCGCCCCCGGGCTACGGTTGTGGCCAGACCGTCAACTTCCCCACGGGGATGGATGGTGGATTGGCGAGGGATCTGAGAGGGAATGCGAATGGACCGCCTGGACGCCGCTGATCGATCGGGGCATCGCCGCCCGGCACAGGACCAAGGGGCGCGTCGCACGGCAGCCGAAGTGCTGCTGATCTTCGGGCTCTGCTTCCTGTACGCCGGCAGTCCGCCACCGGATGTCAACGAAGCGCACTATCTGGCCAAAGCCAAGCATTTCTGGAACCCTGATTGGTGTGGACCGGATGTGTTTCTCGATTCCGCCGACGCTCATTCGGTCTTCTATGGGACGTTCGGCTGGCCAACCCGGCTGGTTTCGTTGAACGCCACGGCCTGGCTGGGACGCCTCGTGACGTGGGGACTACTGGCGTTTGGCTGGCAGCGACTGAGTTGGTCGATCTTGCCGTTGCGTTATGCAAGTGTGGGGACCGCGGCGCTGTTCGTGACGCTCTCCAACCAGTTCCACCTGGCAGGTGAATGGGCAGTTGGCGGGCTGGAGGCCAAAGGACCTGCCTATGTATTGGTCCTCTTCGCCCTGGAAGCCTACGTCCGATGCCGCTGGAATCGTGTGTGGATCTGGTTGGGCGGAGCCACTGCTCTGCACGTGCTTGTCGGCGGATGGAGTCTGGTGGCTGCTGCGGTCTGTTGGCTGTGCAGCGGCTCCAGCCGGCTTGGCTTGCGCAGCATGTGGAGTGGGCTCCTGGCGGGAGCGATGCTGTCACTTCTGGGACTGCTCCCGGCACTCCTGCTGATGTTCGACGCGGACCCGACGACGGCACGTCAAGCGAACGAGATCTACGTCTACGGTCGGCTGGCGCATCACCTGGTGTTTGACCGTATGGCGCTCGAACGCAAAGTCATGTTTGCTCTTCTGCTGCTGACCTGGATGGTGCTTGGGTGGTTCCTGCGGGAAGCGAACTGGAGACGTCTGAATCGGTTTGCGGCTGTGACGCTGGGGTTTTCGCTGGTGGGGGTGGTCATCGACATGGGGGGCACGGCGGCGTCCGTTTCGGTGGCGGGGCTGTTGAAGTTCTACTGGTTTCGCCTGGCCGACGTGCTGATTCCCCTATCGGTCGCCCTGGGACTTCCTGTGGCGGCGGAGCAACTCGCGTTGGTGCGCCCTCGTGCAGGGCGATTCGTGTGGGGTGCGATTATCATCGGCGGCTGCATTTTCTTCGGTCTGCGGTATGGTCACATGCAGTGGGATTTCCGGCCGCGAGCCATGGCGCAATCGCAGCCCTGTCGCTCGGGGGAGCGTGAGCAGCTCGCCCGGCGATTCCTGGCCTGGCAGGAGGTCTGCCGTTGGGTTGCCCTGGAAACGGACCCGAAGAGTCGCTTTCTGACACCGCGCAGCCAGCAGACATTCACCTGGTATGCCGGTCGCGCGGAGGTGGCCTGCTGGAAGGACATACCGCAGGACGCGGCGAGCATCGTGCGGTGGTGGCAACTGCTCCAGGAGATCTATCCGCCGGCGGTCATGACCGGTGGCTTGGGAAGCTGGAGCGACGAGCAGTTACAGGGGATCGCCGAGCGTCACGATGTGGATTACATTCTGGTGGACCGGCGTATGACGCGGCGTTCTTTGGGGCTGCAACGGGTGTATCCTGATCCTTCCGTATCGGATGCGGAGTTCGAATTGTATCGAGTTTACCGGCATGGTTCGGTGGACTGAAGCACCTGTCGAGGCACGCACACGTCCAACCGGTGCAGGGATGCCGTGAGGGACTGTCCAGTTGGGGCCAAGATGATCGATCCATTGCACGACCAGTTGCCGGCTCGGTTGGCGCGACGTCTGGCAGAGCCATTGCCGGGTCGCGCTGCGCATCGCCAGTTGACGGCGGAGCTGGCTTACGGTCGGCACTTCGGTCCTCCTGCCAGCGATGCGCGGCGCGCGTCGGTACTCGTATGCCTGTTTCCTCGCGACGGCCAGTGGTCCATTCCGCTGACTCTGCGTCCTGCCCATATGCTCGATCACGCCGGTCAGATCAGTTTGCCGGGTGGCACGACCGAGCGGTGTGAGAGCGTCGAGGAATGTGCGTTGCGTGAGTATCGGGAGGAGTTGGGCGCGCACGATCCGCCACTGATCGTGCTCGGCCAACTAACCTCCCTGTATGTTTTCGCCAGCAACTTCTTCGTCACGCCTTGCGTTGCGGCCGCGTCCCGAGTACCCGACTGGGATCCCAATCCTCGTGAGGTAGAGCGGGTCGTCGAGCTCCCGATGTCGGTGCTGCTCGATCCTGCCCGTCTGGCGCAGCACGTGCTGCAACGACGCGGATACTGCTTCGCCACACGCCATATTCAGTGCGGCGACGATCTGATTTGGGGTGCCACCGGCATGATCCTGATGGAAATGGCTCAGGTGGTGGAGCAGGCGGCGGCCGCGTCACCGCGCTGACCGAGGCCCGAGGTGCCTGAGCGCCGAGTGGAATTTCCGGAACCGGCCGCGATGCTACGCTTGGACAATCGCCGACGTGCAGTATACTGACCGGACCATTTTGCTTCGTCGCGGCGCAAGCCGCCCAGAGTACTTCAGAGTGGAGAGTCTGCTGCTATGGTACGCGTCGGCATTCTTGGAGCGACCGGGTACACCGCCGTCGAACTCATAAAGATCCTCCTGCGACATGACGGGGCCGAAATCGTGGCGCTGACCAGTCGCCAGGAAGGGAATCCGCATGTGGCCGCCGTGCATCCGCAACTGGCCGGACGCCTCGATATGCATCTGGAGGACCTGGAGCCCAGTCAGGTTGCGGCGCGTTGCGACTGTGTCTTCAGTTGCCTTCCGCACGGTGCCTCGGCCAGCGTGGTGCGTCAGTTAATCGATGCCGGCAAACGGGTGATCGATTTCAGCGCCGACTACCGCCTGACTGACATCGATGTGTATGCCGAGTGGTACGGACAGAAGCACGTCGATCCGCAACACGTCAGTCAGGCCGTCTATGGCTTGCCCGAGATTTACGGTGAGCGGATTCCGGAGGCGCAGCTGATTGCCAATCCGGGCTGCTATCCGACGTCCGCCATCCTCGCCATCGCTCCGCTGCTGAAAGCCGGACTGATCCAGCCACAGGGGATCATCGTGGATTCCAAGAGCGGAGTCAGCGGAGCGGGGCGAACGCCGAAGCTGACCACGCATTATCCCGAATGCAACGAGAGCATTGTGGCGTACAACGTCGGCCGACATCGGCACACGCCGGAAATCGATCAGATCCTGACGTCCGTCGCTGGCCAGGACATTCAGGTCGTGTTTACACCCCATCTGGTGCCGATGGATCGCGGGATCTTGACTACCGCCTACGCCAACCCTCAAGGAGATTTCTCGGAGCAGGACGTGATGGCCGCCTTGCGCTCGTTTTACAACGGCGAGCCGTTCATTCGGGTCGTCGAGCATCTCCCTGCGACGAAAGATGTGCTTGGCTCCAACTTCTGTGACGTGACGGCGCGCCTGGTCCGCGGCCGCGTCGTGATGATCAGCTGTATCGACAACCTGGTGAAAGGAGCCTCCGGGGCGGCCGTGCAGAATTTTAATCTGATGTATGGCTTTCCCGAAACCAAGTCGTTTTGACGCTCGATGTCGTTTCGATGGCGGCTGAACCGACGATTCGGTGTCCACCACCATGCGCTGGCACCAATGCGGGACAGCGGGCGAGATGAACCCAAGCCGGCTGCGGCTTGTCCAGTGGGAACCAGCTGTTGACACGATGTGGCACCGCGAACTGCCCGACTGCAGACGTTATGCCGGGTCACAACTTGATGTGACCCGACACGGCGACCCCGGCGCGGTGGTAGATCACACCCATGCGTTCGGTCGATTACCAAGAGGAGGTCGTACGATGACAGTGCCTGTGCCACGGGGATTCCGGGCAGCCGGCGTCCATTGTGGAATCAAGAGTGACCCGTCCAAACTCGATGTCAGTCTGGTGGCAGGCGATGGCCCGCTGGTGGCGGCAGGAGTCTACACCCAGAACCGCATCTTCGCCGCACCCGTAGCAGTCGATCGCGCTCGGACCCCGTCGGACAAGATCCGCGTCCTGGTCGCGAACTCCGGCAATGCGAATGCCTGCACTGGCCAGCGTGGACTGGATGATGCCTTGGCCATGGCCGCAGCGGCCGCACATGCCTGTGATGCCGATCCCGAAGCAGTGCTCGTTCTGTCGACGGGGATCATCGGCGAATTCCTGCCGATGGAGAAGCTAACGTCGGGCATCCGAGCCGCAGCCGAGCAGCTGGAGCGAGGTGAATCGTCGCTGCTCAACGCGGCCCAAGGTATTCTGACCACGGACGTACGCCGCAAGGTAGCTGGACGGACCATCCAGATCGACGGGCGTGAAGTGCGTGTGGCCGGGTTTGCCAAAGGGGCGGGCATGATCGGTCCCAACATGGCTACCATGTTGGGAGTCATCTTGACCGACGCTCCATTGGTACCCGATCAAGCCCAACGGCTGCTGCAAGAGGCGGCCGATGTCAGCTTCAACTGCATCAGCGTGGAAGGACACATGAGCACCAACGATACGCTCCTGCTGTTGGCCAGCGGGCAGGCCGGGGGAGCACCTCTTACCGGCTCTGCCCTGACCACGCTCGGCAGGACAGTGCAGGAAGTGTGCATCGAGCTGGCTCGCATGATTCCGGATGACGGGGAGGGAGCATCCCATCTGGTGACGATCGATGTTCGCGGTTGTGCCAGCCGAGACGACGCTCGCTGCATCGCTCAAACGATCGCCAACAGCGCCCTGGTCAAGACGGCGGTTGCCGGCGCCGATCCCAACTGGGGGCGGATCGTCTCGGCGGTCGGGTATGCGGAAATCCCCTTCGATCCGCAGGCACTTGAACTGCGTCTCAACGGCACGCTGCTCTTCCAGTCGGGCGAGCCGGTTGCCTTCGATCGGCCGGCCGTCTCCAAGTCGATACGCGAGCAGCGGGAAACACATGTTGAACTGCAAGTGGGGACCGGTCCGGGCCAGATTCGCTTCTGGACAAGCGATTTGACGGTCGATTACGTCAAGCTCAACGCCGATTACCACACCTGATGGCACGTAGGCGGGGACTGCGTCCTCGGCGAATCACCGGGCAGCTGCGGTGCCCGGGGAGAGTTCCCTGTCTGTTGCGGCTGCCGATCGTTAGAACCGGCGCAAAATGAACAGATTCTGCCTAAAGTGCGGATTCAATCTGAGTTTTCTCATGATTTCATTTTGCATCGGTCGGGAGTCGCAGTACGTTTAAGTTGGAGGCGACGATCAGGGCAGAGTAAGTGACCTGCCGCCTCCTCAACTCAGGCTTTCTCACCCCCGTGTTTGGGCAGGGCCCGTCGCATTGCGGCGGCCCTGCCTTTTTTTTCGCGCGGAGGGTACTCGCTCGAGCCTCTCTCCTCCCTGCTCCTGCCACGAGGTGCCGATCGGACAGGCAGCCGGCGGTTCCGTACCGCTGGGTCACAGCCGCGCGGAACCGATCTGTCGCGATTGGCTGTTTCTGACGTGTTTGAGCGATTGCCGGTCACTTCTGTCCGGTGGTCGTTGTCATGGCTCCTCTCGGTTCTGTGGCTGATACCCCAGGCCGTTGCCCGTTGCGCGAGGCCTCGCGGTGCAGGGTGCCCGTGGTCATGAAGGGGTCGGCATGGCGAAGGGGCCCGGGTAGTGCGATCGGATGTGTCGAGACAATGGCCACAGATCGTGATGGGGTGTGTGCTGTCGGTTGATTCCTTGGCGGACCTGGGACATCGAGTTGTCGTACGAAACGGAAGGCCGCAGCTTGACAAAGCGCGTCACGTCGACTAGTTAGAGTCGTTGATTCGCCGACATCAGGTGGGAAGGGCAGAGAATCGCGAATGAGGGACGGCGGACGGGGACGACGCTCGAGCAAGACCGCAGAGGGTGGCCGATATGGATCGTAGTATGGGACCGGACACAGAATCTTGGGACGATCAGCAACGGTTGGGCGGATGGACGGGGTCGGTTCGCCGAGCCGACCTTTGGGCCGAGATGGGTGATTTCGGCGATTCGGACGACAGCGAGTTCGACGACTTTGATGAGAACGACTTCGACGACGATTTCGACGACGACTTCGAAGAAGATTCGGAGGACGACGAGTTGGATATCGATGACGATGAATTCGCCGACGTCGAATTCGATGAAGACCTGGACGAAAACGAGCTCGCCGAGGACTTTGACGAGGACGAGGAAACGGAAGGGCCTGGACTGCCCGAGCCGGAGGAGGATGAAGATCTCGAATTTGAGGAGGAATGAGCGGTCCGCTGCCGAGTAAGGTCCTGTCGCGCGAACTGCGGCCATGGCGTGCAGGCCTCGCAACGGGCAAAGGGGTGCCTGGGCTGAGGGATTACCAGCGGCAGTATGCTGAGTCCCTCAGCGACCGAAAGAACGCAACTTGCCTCATTATCCAGCTGGTACGACCGCTCTGAAGTTTCGTCGCGATACGTTACGATGATCGAGTCTCGGCTTACTCCGGCAGGAGTGTTCTTGCTGGAGCCGGGGCCTGATTGCCTGGACGTGTTGGGGGGACGGGGAGGCCGTGGGGCACCCTCGGTTGGCTGCCGGCGCCGGTGTACGCCGGGTCGTGATGGGGCCTCCATTTCTTCCCCCTCTGGACGCTCGCGGCAACGAGCCGCCCCGACCCGACGGCTCGCGGTGATCTTGACCGTCGGCCCTGGCCGAGCACCGTGGCTCAGCGCTGCGCAGCGGAGCCGCGATCGATCGGCCCCCCTGCGAAGCCCGGCGGACTCCATCCGAATAACGCCGGGACGCGCTGCGGCCATTCAAAGCGGGAAGATTAGCAGATGGGAACGCATGCTCATGTTCACACCGATTGCCAATAACGTCAGGTTTCCGGAACTGGAAGTGGAGATGCTGGCGTTCTGGAAGCAGCATCAAATCTACGAGAAGTCATTGGCACAGAGGGCCGGCAGTCCGAAATTCGTCTTTTATGAAGGGCCCCCCACGGCCAACGGCATGCCGCATCCTGGGCACTGCCTGACCCGTGCCATCAAGGATCTGTTTCCGCGTTATCGCACGATGCGCGGCTATTTGTGCGAGCGCAAGGCGGGCTGGGATACGCACGGTTTGCCGGTGGAAGTGGAAGTCTGCAAAGAGCTCGGTATCCACTCGAAGGAGGAGATTGAGCAGTTTGGAGTGGAGCCGTTCATCCACAAGTGCCAGGAAAGCGTCTGGCGTTATATGCAGGAATGGGAACGGCTGACCGAGCGATTGGGCTTCTGGATCCATCTGGATGAAGCGTATGTGACGTACCATCGCAGTTATGTCGAGAGTGTCTGGTGGTCGCTCAAGCAACTGTTTGATCGAGGCCTGCTGTATCAGGGTCACAAAATCGTCTGGTGGTGGGCCCAGGGGGGCACGGCACTCAGTTCGGGTGAGGTCGGACAAGGTTACCGCGAGGTGGCGGATCCGAGTGTGTACGTCTGCTTTCCGCTGATTGACCAGCCTGGTACCTCGCTGTTGGTCTGGACCACGACTCCCTGGACGTTGCCGAGCAACCAGTTCGCGGCGGTGCATCCGGAGCTCGATTATGTCGTGGCCCAGGACGAAGAGACGGGGGAGAAGCTGATTCTGGCCGCGGCCCTGTGTGAGACGATTGCCGAGAAGAGCAAACGTACGCTGACCGTCCAAGGGACACTGCGGGGAGGTGCATTGCTGGGGCAGCGTTACCGGCCACCGTTCGACTACTACTATGACCGTGACGGAGAGCGGCAGGGACGTTTGTTGGGAGGCGGCAAACAGCACATCGCGTGGCGCGTCGTGCCGGCCACGTTCGTGACCGTCGACAGTGGTACCGGCATTGTCCATCAGGCGCCGGCGTTTGGCGAGGTCGATTACGAAGTCTTGCTGGCCGAACAAGGACGGTTTGTGGCTGGTGAAGGGCCGCAGCTGATCTGTTCGGTGGGGTCCAATGGCCGCTTCACACAGGAGACGCCGCAATACGAGGGGCGGTGGGTGAAGGATGCCGACAAGGACATTGTGCTGCAGCTGCGCGAGAAGGGGTTGCTGCTGATGCGCGAACAGGTTCTGCACGAGTATCCCTTCTGCTGGCGAGCCGAAGAAGATCCGCTGATCCAGTATCCGCGACGCAGCTGGTTCATTCGCACGACGCAGTTCCAGGAGCAGATGATCCGCAACAACCGCCAGGTCAACTGGCTGCCGGAACACATTCGGGACGGGCGATTCGGCAACTTCCTCGAGACCAATGTCGATTGGGCCCTGTCACGCGAACGTTACTGGGGGACTCCGCTGCCGATCTGGGTCTGCGACCAGACAGGGCAGATGGAGGCGGTGGCGAGTTACGCTGAGCTCCTCAACAAGCCGGGAGTCGAAGGGGTGGACGTGTGGCAGCGGGCCAAGCAGGCCAAGCCATCGCTGCCAGACGACCTCTGCGTGCACAAGCCATATATCGACGCGGTAACGTACGCGTCGCCGTATGCGCCGGGAGCACGTATGCGGCGCGTGCCGGAGGTCATCGACTGCTGGTACGATTCGGGAGCCATGCCCTTTGCGCAGTGGGGCTATCCGCACACCCAGAAGGAACGGTTCGAACAGCAGTTTCCCGCCGATTTCATCAGCGAGGCACTCGATCAGACTCGCGGCTGGTTCTACAGCCTGCTGGCGATCAGCACGCTCCTCTTTGGTGACGAGGAGTCAACCGATTCCGATGCCGCTGAGCATCCGTTCCCCCACCCCTACCGTAACTGCATCGTCCTGGGATTGATGCTGGCCGAATGGTGGGAGAGCAGCGACGGCAAAGAACGGTTCCTGTCGGAAGGGGAAGCGCGCGCGCAGTGTGGTAAGAAGTACGCCCAACGCGTCGGCAAAATGTCCAAGTCGCTGCGGAACTATCGTAGTCCGCAGGAAATCTTCGACCGGCACGGCGCCGATGCCTTGCGCTGGTACTTCTTTGCCAACCAGGCACCCTGGAACTCGATCATCTACAGCGAACGGGCGATCAAGGAGAGTATTCCCGAGTTCCTGTTGCGATTGTGGAATGTGTACAGCTTCTTCGTTATCTACGCCCATATCGACGGCTTCGACCCGGCTGTGCAGATCCCGGGTTCTGCCGGCCAACTGGATCAGGCCACACTCGCTCGAGCGAAAAACTATCGCCCCCTCGCGCAGCGAGCGGAGATCGATCAGTGGATCATGAGTGAGCTGCATCAGACCGTCGAAGCGGTCGTCCAACGGATGGATGCCTATGACAACTTCGGAGCCTGCGGCAAACTCAACGCGTTTGTCGACGGATTGAGCAACTGGTACGTGCGCCGCAATCGGGATCGGTTCTGGAGCGGTGACCAGCAGGCGGAGGACAAAGTCGATGCCTACTGGACGCTGTATGAATGCTTGTTGACGGTCAGCAAGCTGATCGCTCCCTTCGTCCCCTTCATGGCCGAGGCGATGTGGCGGAATCTGGCGGGGACCTTCGGCGGGCGGGCGGTGGAGAGCGTCCATTTGTGCGATTATCCTCAGCCCGATAGGACGCTCGTCGATGAGCAGCTTTCGCAGCGCATGCAGTTGCTGCGGGAAATCGCCTCCCTCGGCCGCTCCGCCCGCATGAACGCCAAACTCAAGGTGCGGCAGCCGCTGGCGTTGGTGGAAGTGGTGCTGGCCAGCGATGCCCATCAGGCGTGGCTCGAAGAACACGATGAACTGCTGCGGGAAGAACTCAACGTCAAGCAAATCGCCTATACGACCGAGGGCGAGAAATATAT
>JBGSHS010000199.1:0-24038 GCA_041752115.1 Pirellulaceae bacterium
AACACGGTGGTCTTGCCGTCACCTGGCTGAGCGCTGGTGACTGCCACGCAATCAACTTGCTGCTGAGAGAGCGCGATCGTGGTGCGGAGTGTCCGAAACGCCTCGCTCTCCGCACATTCGGGGTGGGCATACACGCACACCGATGCGAGGCCCTGGTCTTCACCGCCGGGAAGCACTCGGATCATCCCCAGCAGAGCAGCGTCGGTCTGCTGGGCAATCTCGTCGGGAGAGCGAAAGCGATCGTCCATCAGGTCCACGATGTAGACGAACATGACCCCTGTCGCCAATCCCCCCACAACGCAGACCAGCAGGGTAACGAGCGGCCGAGGAAATACCGGCGAAGTTCCTGCGATCGGATCGCTGACCACCGTGACCCGTACATCCGCCTGGCTCTGGTTGACATCGATGCCCGTGATCCGATTCAGCAGCGTGTCGTGCAGGTGCCGCAACCGGTCGACTTCATTCTCCAGGATGGAGACCTGAGCGACGCGATCGTTCAACTCGATCGCCTCACACTCCACCAGCTGATACTGTCGATTGAGCTCTTGTTCCTGAGCGGTCAACTTCTCAAGCCGCTCGCGCAGCATGACGGTCAGCATTGGCCCCAGCTGCGTGGCTGTCACCTGGTCCAAGCGGTTCTGAACTTGATGCTGATGATTAACCAGGTACCGTTCCCCTTCGGTAATCACACATTGGCTCTGGACTACGTCCGGATGGGCCGGGCCAAAATGTTTGAGCAGTTTTTCCAGGCGCGCACGATCGTCAATCAGTTTCTGCTCAACCTTGCTCATCGCCTCGGCACTCTGCGGGTTGAGTCCCAGAGCGCTCATCAGCAGCTCCCGTCCGACAATTGGTTCGACCGACACCAGATGCTGTCGCAGGTCCCCGCCCGACTCCATGGCATTCGTCACGGCCAACAGCGTCGCCTGCATCTCCACCTGTTTCTGCTGAACCGCGATCAGTTCCTGGTTGACGCTCAGCACGCGCTGAATGATCGGGTGCACCGCCTGGGTGGAATCGGGAAGACCGAGATCCCCGGAGTGCCGTTTGACCTCCAGCAACTCCTGCTGCCTGGCATTCAGGCGCTGCTCGATATCCGCTCGTTCCGTATCCAGCATCCGCACCAGCTCGGCCGAGACGTCGCGGTGGTTCTTGTCGATGAAGTCGAGGTAGGCACGATCAACCGCCGACACGACCGCTTCCGCCACGCGGGGACTGCGCGCTCGGTAGGCGAGCTGTATCAGGTTGGTGCGACGCTGCCGTTCGGCTCTCAAGTTGCGTCGGAGATGCTCGGACCAGCTGTCCGGCGGGATGTCCCGCAGCTCCGTGAGCACCTGCGTGTCGTTGGCCAGGTAGCCGGCCGCTCGATCCAACACCACGTCCTCCTGGAAGAGCTGTACGTAGGTCGGAATCAGCGCCTGGCGGCTTCCATCCACCGGGGTGGAAGGGTTCCACAGATCGGCCCCGGTCGGAACGACCAGCAGCGAGGCGCGAGCTTCGTACAGACGTGTCGATGACGTGTAGTAGAGCCCTCCCAACAGGCAACTGATCGCCAGCGCTGCTGCGACATAGCTCACTCGACTCCGCAATACACGCGCAAAACGCACCATTGCATGGAGCGTATCGGCCACCGTAGGGACAGCTGGGGGACGCGGTGCTGGTGTTGACTGGTCAAGTTGCATCATCGATCTACAGACCGGGTATCGCGCTGGTGAAACCGAAACGGATGAAGTTGCGCAGCGTATCCACCGTGAACGTGGTGAGCGTTTCTTCCACGCTGATCACATCGCCAGAGGCCAACACGACATTCGCGCCGGCGTTGGCCTTGGCCTCCCGGATGCTCGTGGCGATCACCACAGGCTGCTCCCGCCCGGGCACCTGGCGAATAATGTGTACTTTGTTCGCGACCTGCAGCGTGACGCCGCCTGCCTGAGCGATGGCATCCAGCAGCCGCATGTCGCGGTCCGCCGGCATCTTGATCTGGGAGGGCGTCGTAACCAGCCCCATGACCTGAACCGTGCGCGCCGGCTGCGGCATGACCATCACGACGGTACCGTCGGCCAAGGCCGCACTGCTGCCATGTTCGGACAGGGCGGCCAGGTCAACGCGATCGCGCAACTCCCGAGGCAAACTACTCGACGGCGGTGCCTGATACGCTGCCGGCTGGACCGTCGCTGCAGGACCAGAGGCATGCCGGATCTCCACCAGTGTGCTCGCATCTTCAGCCAGTCCCCCAGCTGCGACCAAGGCGGCAAATAAGTCGCACTCGGATGCGGGCAGCTCTTTGACGCCCGGCGCGCGTACCGACCCGACCACGGTGATCCGGTTCATCCGGCGTTGCAGCAGACTGACCGAAACCTGCGGCGCTCGATAGATTCCACGCCGCACACTCTCTTCCCGGATCCTCCGCTCGGCTCCCTCCTGCTCGAGTCCGGCGACCGCGACCGTGCCAATCAAAGGCAGTTCCACCGTGCCACCATCGGACACGCGAACGGCTCGCCACGATGCCTGAGCTTCACTCTCCAGGCCGGTCGCGACCGAGACCTGCAACAAGTCACCGGGGATGATCTGCTGACTGTTCGTCCCCGCTCGGGCAAAACCGGTCAAATTCAAACGCTGCGCCGTATGGACGTGCGTTGCCAGGCAGTCAGGAGGAACCTGACCAGGTGCGTAGACAAGACCTCGATGGCAACCGCAGCAGAGCGTCAACAGGCTCAAGAGAACGAACAGCCGAGACAAGGCGGTGCGAGTGGCGACGGAGAACCGGGCAGAATCGCAGACCAGAGCGTGTCCATCGACATCCCGCAACCGGCTCTGGCGACTGCTCCGCCAGCGCAGCACTGCGCGATGGCATCGTGGCCACGATGTAAGCGTTTCGCAGGATGGTCGGTCCAATCCAATCATGCTCACGACCGTGCGGCGACGCTGAAGGGAGAGACATTCGCCGCGTAAGGGTTGGCTTTCTCTGATTCGAAACGTGATTCGCCGCAGCACCAGCTTTTCACCGCGGGTGGTGCAGGACGGCAAGACACTTCGAACGATCTGGCAACGCTCCTGACTGCCCGAACGTGAATTGGCAGCTCCTGCTTGAATGACGAATGACGAAATACCCAATGACGAATGGAATGACGAATATCGAATGCCGAACTCGATTCGTCATGAGGCGTTCCGTCATACATCATTGGGTGCTCCGCCACCGTCTGCGGCGCGGCGCAGGATTCCGATCGGCGATTTAGCTTCCCGCCGGCGAGTCCTTGCGAGAATTGCTCACCGCAATCGGAATGGCAACGGCGGCAGCAATGACAAGACCCAACATCACGGGATCGGCGAAAAACAGATCGCCGAACGGCCGCTGACCCCGTTCGAGAACCCCATCCGGCACGATGAGTAGTTGCTTGCGAGCGATCGGTGGTTCGGTGCCAGCAACCCAGCCGCGACAGAGATACGTGTTCTTGCCCGCGGAGACTTGGAACACCCCGCCACGCAAGCCGGGAACGAGGAACCGTCCCTGCTTGTCGGGTGTCACGGACGCGACCTGCTTTCCGTTCTGCACAACCATGACAGAAACCGAGTCGGCGGGCTGGCCGTGCAAGTTCAACACCAGACCGCGGAGCTGTCCCCCTGGGGCCAACACCACGTCATTGACGGGCACTGACGCCGTCTCTTCAACCACCGTGGGTCGCTGCGACGGAGGCTCCAACGCTGGCAACTGTGACACAGGCACAACCCAGTTCAGGGTCGCCAGCAGCGCCGCCAAGTAACGTGCAGTGCGTGATACGTTCATCTTCTTTCTCCTGAGTTGGTCCTTGACTCATCGCCACGCCGTCGCGTACGGCCCGTTGTGCGCGGTGCAGCACGAATCGACTGCGCAGCCTGTTCTCCGGCTGACATTCCGACCGCTGTTTCCACACGACGAGATCGCAACCCCGAGCGCTGCCGCCAGCGGGGTCAACTCACTGGCCGGCTGGAAGCGGCGGAATCGTACCGGATTCGCTCCGTGGGCGAAAGGGCAGTTCCCCGGTAACTCAGCCTGCTGCCTGGCTGCCTGCGCTGCCTGCTCACCAGCCGCGAAAGTGCTTGAGAAACTCGCTCTTCAGATGAGGAACGGCGGCGTCCAGTCGGGCACTCAGCTGCCCCGGCGGGGTATTGTTGCGAAGGTCGGCCAAGTAGGCGATCAGAACGGCTCGCGCGGCCGGCGGGCCGTGGAGCATGAAATGAACCCAGGCCCAGGCGCTGCGGTACTCCGAATCTCCCATGTCACGCACATCACCCATTCGCTCCAGTCGTTCCAGGGAGGGTACCTTGTAGATCCGCGCACCCCACCGAACCGAACTGTGGTGCGGATGGCGAGATTCCCGGTCCTCAGCCGGCACTTCGTAGTATTCCGCCAGCCCCTCGTCCAGCCACAATGGGACCATCGGAAGTCGGCTATGCAGCAGGGCATGGGTTCCCTCATGACGCACATCCACCTCGAACTGCCGATTGACATAGGCCATAACCCAGCCCGGCTGCGCCCCCTTGATGTAGAGAGCTCGTCGCACGGGTGCACCCGGAAAGTAGAAGTTGACGTACTGCCGATACGAGACTTCGTTCTCAAACAGCAGGAGATGGACCGGTTCGCGTCGAGTGGGGACCTGGAGAGTGGCTGTCAGATCGTGGTCCAGTTGAGCCAACTCGGACACCAGGTTCGGATAGGCGTCGAGGGCGAAATTGGCCCGAAGATGAAAGTCCCCGGCCTGCCGCGTTTCAATCCAGTCTGCTGCCTGAGCCGGTCCACAGACGGTTAACAGAAGCATGCACAAAGCCATGGGAAACCATCTTCTACTGAAGGGATGGAACCGCAGAATATCGAACAAGGAATGTCCAGTTACGAAGTGAAAGAACCACGACTGGCAGACTCCGGGTAGGAAGATAGACGGCCGGAAGGAATGGCCCGGTTAAGATGTGGAATCTGTTTCATTCGTGAGCCGTATCCTTCCTGAGGAACAAATTCCCACAACTGCGACCGGGACGATCTTCCCTGGCCTTTCATGTCCCCAGGCACTGGCATAGCCAGTGCCACACAATGCCGGGATTCCGCGTTGCGACAGCTCTCGTCGTTAGCGCCTTCAGCCGGCTTGCCGCCAGAGGAACCAACGCGTTTTGCGTCTGGAAATGCCGCTGACGTCTCGTGCGACCGTTTGCCCGTGCGCCACGCGTGAGGGATTGTGACAGCACATTTCCACGGCAGCCTGTGGGCCGACAAGTGCTGCGGCACAGGCCATTGCGTGCGATAAGAGAGGTCGGCGAGCTTTGGCACCGTGAGCGTCGGTGGCCACGAAGTGAGCCCACCCCCGCTCGACCATCAGTTCGGCCACCCGCTGAGACGGCGGTCCAAACGCACCCAGCAAGCTGCCGGCAGTGATCTGCATCAGGCATCCACGGTCGACCAGTCGTCCGATCAGATCGGGCTTGCTGATCAAACCTTGGTTTCGTTCGGGATGGGAGAGGATCGCAGTGATCGAGGCCTGGGCCAGTTGTTCCAGACACCCGTCGAGCGAAAAGTACATCTCGTGCGGCAATTCCAAGAGCACATGCCGGCCGTGGTCGCCGAGCGTCAATACATCGCCGGCGGAGACCCTTTCCACGAGTTCGGGCTCGATCCGTACATCAGCTCCCGGAAGCAGACGGACATCGACTCCATGCTGCTGAAAGTGCTGTTGCAGCTGAGCCGTTGCTGCCCGGATCTGGTCGCCTCGATTGTAATCGAAGGCACCCAATTGATGGGGAGTGACGATGACGGTCCGAATCCCGTCGTTCCAGGCCATCCGGCCCATTTCCAGGGACTCGCGCCACGATCGAGCGCCATCGTCAACGCAGGGCAGGAGGTGGCAGTGGATATCCACCATGGCCTCAGCATGGGGCGGTTCTGCGGTAGGCACGGGACACCCTCCTTGGGAAGAAGCGTGAGCGAGGCGAATCGTGGGACAAAAAGCGGGGCGATTGTAGTTATTCGCCCCGGTCGGTCAAGAGCAGCACGTAGCATGTCGCACGCACCCAGCGCCCGCCCACGCCTCAGCGCAGGTGCGTGCCCTCGACGCGATTTGCTGCTGCGGACAGGGACAAGCCGCCGCGAAGTGGTGGCTGAATAGGGAATGCCACAATGCCACAATGCGACAATGCAGCAACGGGCTACTGCGCCGCGGTAAGACTCCCGCCAAGAGGTATCCGTTGCTGGCACTGCTTGCTTCTTCCCTTGGTCATTGGGCATTCCTTGTTCGATATTCTGCGGTTCGGACGGCTGGAATCGCAGTTTCTCTTGTTTCCCCGCTGCACGTCCTCCTGCTTCAATGTCGCATTGCAGCATTGTCGCATTGGGGCATTCCCTATTCCCATTCCACTTCCCAGCGGCCTGTCCTGCTACGAAGCGTCACGCCGCCTGACCGCCGCGAAGTGGTGGCTGAACATAGCATGTCGCACGCACCCAGCGCCCGCCCACGCCTCAGCGCAGGTGCGTGCCCTCGACGCGATTTGCTGCTGCGGACAGGGACAAGCCGCCGCGAAGTGGTGGCTGAACAGGGATTGCCACAATGCCACAATGCCACAATGCCACAATGCCACAATGCCACAATGCCACAATGCCACAATGCGACAATGCGACAATGCGACAATGCGACAATGCAGCAACGGGCGACCGTGCGGCTCCTGACGCAGGGTCTCTGGGTTTCGTGGTCTTCCACTTGGATATTGGACATTCCTTGTTCGATATTCTGCGGTTCGGACAGCTGGAAACGCATCCTCTGTCAATCCTGTTCGGCACTGCATATGCTTTGGCGCTTTCTGTGGCAGACGCGCTGGCATCATGCGGCAACGGGGCGTGTTTTTCGGGAGTGCAGGATTGGGCCGAGGTGGTGGCTAAGAAAGAGGACTTCAGGTAGTGCGCAGCGTGAAACGCAGCCTCGGACCAAGGAACGTGTGCGTCCTCAGCTGTCCTGCCGTTTCAGTTTTTCGAGATGGGCCAACAGTTCGTCCTCGGTAGCCCAGCCGATGAAGTAGAAGCAGATCATCTCGTAGGTGCGTTTGGTCGGCCGACGCCCCGTGTGCAAGGCGATCAACAGGCAGGCGATGATGGCACAATAGGTTTGGATCTCGATGCCCACGGGGTCGGTGCTCAACAGGTTCCGGCAGCCGAGGATCTGCTGGAGGAAACGAAAGAAGGTCTCGATCGTCCAGCGATACCTGTAGATCAAGGCGATCACATCCGCGGGAACGTCCAGCAGATCGGTCGCCAGACGCAGGTAACCATCCGATTGATGGCCGCGGCTTTCTCCCCGTTTCTCGTGTGGAGTGGTTTGGATCACCACCACGCGGATCGGGTGTTGAGGTCTGTCCTCACCCTGCCGATCCTGTCCGATGATGGCCACGGTATCTCGTGCGACGCCGCCTGACGTGCTGTCTCATCGATGGCGAGTTCTTCTTCCGGACCGTAATTGCTATTGTCTCGCAACCGGCAAACGTAGTTCCTGCCGGCGGCGTGAATCGCCTGGAAGAGAGCGAATTTGGCGTAACCGCGAGCCATGATGTAGCAACGGCCGGCCTGGAGATGCTGCTTCAGTACATACCGTTCATCCTGCTCTCCTTTGCCCGATGCGCCCGTCACGTCCAGCAGGCTGGGGATCTGTCGATCGACTTCGAATTGCCTGTGCAGGCGCCACGCGTATTTCCGCTCGCCACTACTGGGTGAGCGGAGGTAAGCCGCTTCGGCGACGCGTGCCAGTGTCTTGATTACCGTGCCGTCGACGGCCGTGAGTAATTGTTGGACCTCCTTCAGGGCAGGGTCCTTGCCCAGCGACATCACCTGACCGCCCAGTTCCTCCACAATGGCCCGTAGACGCTGGGGATCGAAGACGTCCGTGGCTTCCGAGAGGGGTCCCAGGGAGGCCCGCGGACAGCCCAATATCGTCTGCACCTGCCACTATGACAGAACCATCCATCGATTAGAGGCCATGCGCAAGTGTCGTGCCCAAGCCGTGGGAAATGTAGCTAGCGAATCTCGAGCCGAACAGGATTGAGGCAGACGTCGATTCCCCCGCGAGCTCTGCTCGTGGGTGCCTCAGATGGTGAGCTACGGCGCCGCTCGCCCCTTACGTTCCGGACCCCCGCGAGCTCTGCTCGTGGGTGCCTCAGATGGTGAGCTACGGCGCCGCTCGCCCCCTACGTTCAGGACCCCCGCGAGCTCTGCTCGTGGGTGCCTCAGATGGTGAGCTAAACGATTCCTCGCCGCCTGCATCGAGTACTCGCCGGACGTGCCGACGTAGTACCCCTTGCTCCAGACGCGTCCCAGTCGCAGCAGACGCGCAGGTTGTTCTGATAGCAAAACGCGATTTCCAGCGGTGCCGTGTCCGCCTCGGCACGCAACGCCGCGTGGATATGGCTTAGCATGACCGACAGCCGAGCAGGAAGGCATCTCGCAAACTCGCGGTAGCTGACCATCTGATTCACCGCACGAGCGGAGCTCGCGGGGGTCTGAGGTGTCAGGAGGCTGTGCGGTAGCTGACCATCTGGTGCACCGCACGAGCGTAGCTCGTGGGGGCCTGAGAGGGGTGAGAGTGCTGTGCGGTAGCTGACCATCTGATGCACCGCACGAGCGGAGCTCGCGGGGGTCGGGGAGGGGTAAGGGGGCGGCGCGGTAGCTGACCATCTGGTGCACCGCACGAGCGGAGCTCGTGGGGGCCTGGGAGGGGCAAGGAGTTAGCGCGGAGCGCGCGTCGGGCCAGCGTGCTGAGACACTAGCGCGACGATCTGCTATGCGAGCCCGGTGATATCCGACGCTTCGATCTTCGGTTGCTTGACTCGCTTGTTCGACATGCACACAAAATGACCTATCTGCTGATCGCTAGTTAATCCAGTCTGAAAAAATGCCGGCTAGCAAATCTCGTGCCGAACGGGATTGATCCTCTCTTGTTTCCCCGCCGCACATCAGCCCGCTTTATTGTCGCATTGCAGCATTGTCGCATTGGGGCATTCCCTATTCCCATTCCACTTCCCAGCGGCCTGTCCTGCTACGAAGCGTCACGCCGCCTGACCGCCGCGAAAATCGGCATCATACGCCGAGAGCGGGAGGGACACGCCGCAGGTCCGTCGCGGGCCAAAGCGCGCCCTACTCCCGCGCTACGCCCAGCTTCCGATTGACCAACTGTGGAGGGGCGTGTATCGTGTTGGCTTCATTGGCTTTAGAAATCTGCGCAGCCTGCGAAGACGAGGGTGATTCGCGGGTCTGATGGCTCCCGCAGTGATCGGAAATCCCAGCCGAGCGCGCGTGGATTGATCCGCCGGTTTCGACCGCAGCGGCACTCGGGCGGCCTTGACCAGCCGGCGTGGTCGGAGCGTCCGATCGAGCGGCCAGCGGCTGCTGCGCGGCGTTATCTGCCAGAAAGGCAACCAGTTGTGAAATATGCAGCTCTTGGTCCTATCGCCATTCATTTGCCTGAGCGGGTGGAAACGAACGATCAGCTCCGAGAACTCTACCCCAAATGGGATATCGACCTGATTTACGAGAAGACGGGGATCTATCAGCGGCACATTGCCGCGCCAGACCAATGTGCCTCGGATCTCGGCGTGCAGGCAGCTCAGAACCTGTTTGACCAGCACGCGATTAACCCAGCGTCGATCGATTTCCTGTTGTTCTGTACGCAGACTCCCGACTATCCACTGCCGACCACAGCGTGCCTGATGCAGCAGCGGCTGGGGCTGCCTGTCACCGCCGGAGCGTTGGACTTCAACCTGGGCTGCAGCGGCTATGTCTACGGTCTGGCGTTGGCTGATGGATTGATCCGGACGGAGTCGGTTCGCCGGGTTCTGCTGATCACGGCCGAGACGTACACGAAGTTCATCCATCCGGAGGATCGCAGCCTGCGCACGATTTTTGGCGACGGAGCGTCGGCCACGTTGATCGAAGCAGCCGATACGCCCAGCCTGACAGGTTTTCGGTACGGTACCGACGGCAGCGGAGCGGACACGCTCCTGATGACCAAAGGCGGCGCTCGGCCCGCCGCGCAGGCCCATCGCCCACGGCATCGGCAACGTTGGGAGAGCGACCTGTATATGGACGGACCGGCTTTGATCACGTTTACCGTCGACGCCGTTCCCGAGTTGATCCGTCAGGTGCTGGCCGCCACGCAACTCTCGCGGGACGACATTCAATACTTCCTGATGCACCAGGCAACCCGCAAGATGATGTCGTACCTGTATGAGCGACTCGGGTTGACCGAAGAGATAGCTCCCATTGTCTTGCAGGACTGCGGCAACACCGTCTCCTCGACCATTCCTCTGGTGATCCAGCGGATGAGGGTGGCGGGCAAGCTGTATCCGGGTGTCCGCAGCATGCTGGTGGCCTTTGGCGTCGGCTGGTCCTGGGCGGGCTGTGTCTGGCAGGAGACCTGGCAGGGCTGACCGATTCCGTGGGGCGACCGGTCCGCGTCCAGTACGCTGAGACCCAGTACGCTGAGACGCTGCGTGCGAGTACAATCGAGTAACGAGTTGGCCGCTGTATAGGCGGGGCGCAGCGTGATCGAATGCCTCAGCGACACGCTGCGGTCAAGCGTCTGAACCGTCGCGGTTCAGCTTCCGCTGCGTCGTCCCAGGTCTCGATCCGAGGAGAATTCGGATGAAGTCGCTGCAAGGACACTTTCTGATTGCATCTCCTCATCTGGCAGACCCGAACTTCTATCGCAGCGTGGTGCTGATGATTCAGCACGACGAGAAGGGAGCATTCGGGGTCGTACTGAATCGCCCGGCCAACAACACGATTGCGGACCTGTGGAGCCTCGTATCGGCAGCTCCTTGTGATGTGAACGAGCCGGTGCATGTTGGCGGGCCGGTGCCAGGTCCGTTGGTTGCGATCCACAGCGATCCGTCGCAATGTGAGCTCGAGATTGTCGAAGGGGTCTATTTCGCGACTTCCACGGAATCCATTCGCGAACTGGTCTCTCATCCGCGCGCCCCGTTTCGATTGTTTGTCGGGTATTCCGGCTGGGGAGAAGGGCAGTTGGACGACGAGATGGAGTCGGGCAGCTGGCTCAGCGGTCCAGCCACACGGGACGACGTGTTTTCGGACTGCCAGGACATCTGGCAGCGTGTTTCCCGCCGGATCGGGCTGGACGTACTCCATCCGACCATCCGCAATCAGCCGATTCCCGACGATCCCTCCATGAATTGATGCCGCATTGAACGATCCGCATGAACGTGTCACCGATCCCTGGTTCCAGTGAGTGGAAGGACCGTGATTAATCGCATTACTTCGTATTCCAGTCCCGATCATTGCAGCAGTCCCGCATGAGTCGCACCATTGCTATCGGCGACGTTCACGGCTGTTCGCGGGCACTGCGCGCGCTGTTGGATGCCATTGCTCCCAGTCCAATGGATACCATCGTCACGCTCGGCGATTACGTGGATCGAGGGCCGGACAGTCGCGGGGTCGTGGAACAACTGTTGGAACTGCAATCGCGCTGCAAATTGATCCCTCTGCTGGGTAATCACGAGATCATGATGCTCTCCGTGCTGCGCGGTGAACTGGATTCGTTTGTCTGGCAGCGTTATGGAGGCCTGGAAACGATCGCCAGCTACGATGGCGACCTGTCGGCAATCAGCTCAGTTCATCGCGAGTTCCTGGATGGCTGCCGCCACTTCCACGAGACAGACCGTCACGTGTACATGCACGCAAACTACCTGGCTCACCTCGATCTGCCCGAGCAGCCGGCTCAGATTCTGTTCTGGACTCACGTTTCGTCGGTTCTCCCTCCACCTCACCGCTGTGGTAAGATCGCCATTGTGGGACACACTCCGCAAATCGAGGGCGAGATCCTCAACGTCGGCCATCTGATCTGCATCGACACCTGCTGCTTCGCCGGCGGCTGGCTGACCGCCTTGGAAGTCGACTCCGGTCAGGTGTGGCAGGCAGACCGACTGGGACGCCTGCGCGGAACATGACGAATGACGAAAGACCCAATGACCCGTGGAATATGGAATGACGAATGACGAACCAACCATCCATCGAAACACAGCTTGTTTCGCTTCCGGTGATTACTCGGTCTTCGTTCGTCATTGGGTCTTTCGTCATTCGTCATTCGATTCGTCATTGGGTCTTTCGTCATTCGTCATTTCACCGGTCATTGGGTCTTTCATCATTCGTCATTTTCTGCTTCCTGCTCCTGGCCTGCTACGGCCGAGCGGATGAACGTGTGGATGAACGGCCGAATGTGCTGCTGATCTACTCGGATGACCAGGGCGCAGTCGATCTGAATTGTTACGGTGCTCACGACCTGACAACTCCCTGCCTCGACCAGCTCGCGCAGCGGGGCGTCCGGTTCACGCAGTTCTATTCGGCAGCACCGGTCTGCTCGCCGTCGCGGGCCGCGTTGTTGACCGGCCGCTTTCCCCAGCGCGCTCAGTTGGCCGAAAACGCGGGTTCCCAGCCGGGAGGAACAGGAATGCCGGCTGCCCAGGTCACGCTCGCCGAGCTGATGCAGGGGGCCGGTTATGTCACGGGGCATGTCGGAAAATGGCACCTGGGTTATACCCCACAAACCATGCCCAACTCCCAGGGTTTTGCGGATTCCTTCGGACATATGGGAGGCTGTCTCGACAACTACTCGCATTACTTCTACTGGTCGGGTCCTAACCGCCACGATCTGTGGGACAACGGGCAGGAAGTGTGGGCACCGGGGGCCTACTTGCCCGATCTGATGGTCGAGCGCTGCACGAAGTTCGTGACCGACCATCGGTTCGCACCGTTCTTGCTCTACTGGGCGATCAATGTCCCGCACTATCCTGTGCAGCCCAGCGAGAAGTGGCGACAACACTATGCCGACCTCCCGCACCCGCGCAGCCAGTATGCGGCGTTCGTGTCCACGATGGATGAGTGCATCGGTCAGGTCCTCGAACACCTGGAATCCGAAGGACTCGAACAGAACACGATCGTGATCTTCCAGTCAGACCAGGGACACTCGACCGAAGAGCGGTCGTTTTCGGGCGGAGGAAGTGCCGGACCCTACCGGGGTGCCAAGTTCAGTTTGTTTGAGGGAGGAATTCGCGTCCCTGCCATCGTCAGTTGGCCGACCGAACTGCCTCAGGGAGAAGTGCGCGATCAACTCGCCACTTCCGTCGACTGGCTCCCCACGATCCTCGAGTTCTGTGGCGTTCCCCAACCCGCTCACCGCATCGACGGCGTCAGCCTGGCCAATCTGATCCGCCACAGGGAAGCGCCACCGGCGCACGACGTGTTCCACTGGGAGTCGGGACGCGGGGCCAACGGCCAGCCTCAATGGGCGGTAAGGCAAGGCACCTGGAAGCTGCTCGGCAATCCGATCGACACGAGCCACGTTGCTCCTCTGACGCCAGAGGATGACCTGATGCTGATCGATCTGGCCACTGATACCGGCGAACGGACGAATATGCGCCAGCAGCATCCGGAGATCGTCGATCAGTTGCTGAAGCTGCACCAACAGTGGCGAACCGATGTCGAGCAGCAGTAATGATCTTCTACGTTTGCGCAGAAAGAAGACAAAAAAAGATCGGATGGCAAGAAGATCGTGGCGGCACGCGCCATCTTTGAATCTTTTTGTCGTGCTATCTTTTTGTCTTCCCGCCTGACGAATTCGTCGAGCTAGTCTCTTCGTCCTGCTTGATCTTGAGCAACTGATCCGCCTTGACATTGCGAAGCGTCTGCCGCTGTCCGTCGGGCCAGCGAACGACCAGTTCCGGCACCTCGGCGGCCTGTCCCAAGCCGAAATGGAGTCGCTGATCGTGGACACACATGTAGCTGCCGCTGGAGCAGCGTTGGCGCAGCAGAGTCTGCTGTCCTCCCTGGCCATCCGGAATCCGGCACTCGACAATCGCTCCAATCGCATCGCGATTACAGTGACCGGCTCGTCCCTCAAGCTCGATCATCAGCCAATGACGGCCAGCGTGGGGAGTGTCGTTGCGGAGCAGGACGGGGGAGGCATTGAGATTCACGACAACCAGGTCCATATCGCCGTCGTTATCGAGATCTCCCGTGGCAACTCCGCGACTGACCAGCGGTTTCACTTCGGCCAAACCGCATTTCCGCGAGACTTCGGCAAACGAGCCTTGGCCGTTGTTGAGAAAGACGAGGTCCGGGTGCCCCACGAGTTGTCGAGCGTCTCCGTTGGCAACGTAGATGTCCAGATCGGTATCCAGGTCAAGATCCACCAGCGCGGCGCCCCAGGAAACGTAATGCCCGCAGACAATCGCGATCCCGGCTCGCTGCGCCTGGTCTTCAAAAAAACCATCACCCTGGTTCATGTACAGGCAGGTGTGGGTGAAGTCGGGCACATACAGGTCGAACCGGCCGTCCCCGTCAACATCGCCGATCTCTGCCCCCATCGCACCACGTGCATCTCCGTTGGCACCATAGGCGACGTTGGCTAGCGGGGCGTTTTCCTCAAACTTCCCATTACCTTGATTGACGAAAAAGAAGTTCTCCATCGCGTCGTTGGCAACGAACAGGTCCCACTGACCGTCGTCATTGACATCGAATATGCCCACCCCCATCGTGTGCCCAGGGTATTCTGCCAACCCTGCTTCCTTCGTGATATCTTGGAACACTCCCTTCCCGTCGTTGCGCAACAGCAGATTCACTTGCCCTCGGTAGGCGGTCGGGCCGGGAAATGAAGTCGGCACCGTGACCGTGGCGTCATAGTCGAGGTAGTTCCCGACGTACAAATCGAGCAATGAATCGCCGTCGTAGTCGAAGAATGCGCAGCCCACGCCAAAGTGATCGTCGTTCACGGCGGCGTGTGCGCCAACCTCCTCAAATGTCCCGTTGGGCAGCGCATGGTACAGCCGATTCGCTCCGTAGTTGGTCACGTACAGATCACGCCGACCGTCGTTGTCATAGTCGCCGACTGTCACGCCCATCCCATAGCCACCGGGCAGTATGCCGGCCTTTTCCGTCACCTCCTCGAAGGTCCAATCACCTCGATTGCGATAGAGCCGATCGGTCGCATTGCGTAGTGACTCCTGGCCGACGAAACTCGGATCGCTCACCCCGTCCAAGTGGATCCCATTGACCAGATAGATATCCAGCCAGCCGTCGCCATCATAATCCAGCAGCGCACACCCCACTCCCGTGGCCTCGACAATGTTCGTCATCTTGTCGTCGCCGATGGTGTGCACGAACCGAATTCCGCTCTGCAACGTCATATCGGTCAATCGCAGCGACGGCGGTTCGGCAGCCAGCATCACGCCGCTGAGTATCATGAGGCTCGCTCCGACGATACCTGCCCGAAAACCCTGTGCGACAGGCGAGCGGGCACCACAAATGGTCGCGACAAGTTGATGAGACACGCCAGCGTTTCCCCCCTCTTAAGGCGGCTTACTGAGTACGGTGGCACGATCGGCCGTGCTACGACATTACTACGCCAGCTTACTCGAGAGTGTTTTCCCGTGCCTGGGTCGTGGAGTTCGAAAAGGCGAGAAATCTCGACTCAGTCCTTGCGCGCCCCACGATTCGAGGCGTGTTCTCGTCTGGGAAAGGGTGGAGCCGTTCGCCGAATCTGGCTCTCAGGCGTGCCGGCGCCAGCTCACAGCCGAGTGAGTTCCTTTACGTTTCGAGTTTCCGAGGCCGAACCAATGGCTGAATGCTGCGTAAATGCAGTAGAAATGGGCAATGACATCCGTTGCTTCACCAGCCCAGCATGCCCGGAACGACCGTCAGCTCCCAGCCATGATCCTGCCGGAAAGCTCGCGGAGTTGACAGTTCCCCCCGAACGACAGGGATTCGGCCGCCTGCCGCGGCGCAGGGCGCGCCGACAGGTTGATGGCGAGCGGAGAGAGAACGGTTGAGGGTGCGGCCTTGCGCCCAGCTGGCCAACGCCACGGCCGAATCGGAGCGATGAGCGCTCAACTGCCGGTTTGTCCCACGAAGAGGAAGGTCCGCAGCGAGCCATTATCCGCCGCGAGACGTCGAAAATCCGCTGTCATCCCAGCTCGTTGCCCACCGCGTGGTGCGGCCAACCGCCCTGTGACAGGGACCGGGCGAGCGGAGGACAAACGTCATAATTCCCCCAACGTAACCATCTCGCCATACTTGGTGGATACTGGTCGACGTGGCGTGACATTGAAACCATACTAGAGGTTACCGAGGTACTTCAGTACGTGGCGGCAGCGGGACAGAAGGTCCGGGAGGGACCAGCAGACATACGGCCCGGCGGCGAACCACAAGGAGTCAGGGCGACGATCTCAGTCGGCGGTCAACCAGCGTCGTGATTCACGGCGCCGGGTTGAAGCCGGTGGGGTGCGCGGTACGGATGACGATCGGTGAGTAGCCTGCGCCGCCAGGCATCGGGCAACAATGCTGCGCAGAGCGATCTGCAGAAGAGACATTTCAGGTTTATGTAGTGGAGGTACTGATGGCATCGCTGTTGACACCCAAGCGGGAATGCCAGTGTTGCACCAAGAGCGACGGCGTCTGCAGTGGGGAAGTCGTCGTCGTCACGACGTCGCAGACTCACGAGGTATTCGTCCGCTGTGGGCCAATGATCCAGGAAGGTTCACCGCGCGAGCAGGCGTCGAAGTTCTATGGCTGCCTGCCCCGGTTGCTGGAGAATGCCGGCGTGAAGATGAGCGATATCATTCTGGAGCGCGTATTCTTCCGCGACCTCGTCAACGATCTGGCGACGTTCCAGGATGTGCGTTCCGAAGCGTATGCCGAAGCCGGCGTGACGGGAGAGCAGTTACCGGCGACCAGTTACATCAATCAGCCTCCGTGCAACAAGCGGCAAGCGTTTGAGATGCAGGTGCAGGCGATCGTTGCCAACGGCGACGGCAAAGTGCAGGTGCAGTCATTCCCCGAAATCGAACCCCGGACCAGGAAGAAGCTGGTCCGGATCGGCGATTACCAGCACTTGTACATCACCAACATCAATGGTTCGAACGCGGACGGGGCGTTTGACAGCGATTTCCGTGAACAATCCGACCTGATGTTTGCCAAGAGCGTCCCGATGCTGGAGCATCATGGGGCGAGTTTCCGCAAGGTGCTTCGGACCTGGTGTTACCTGGACGAGATCGACCGCGACTATGGCGAGTTCAATCTGTCGCGCAACGAGTTCTTTGAACGACACAACGTCACGCGACTGCCGGCCAGTACAGGAATTCGGGCAGGGCTGTATCCCAAAGAGTCGATGTGCAGTTTTGACCTCTACTGCCTGCTCAATCCGGAGGGAGTCGGCATCGAAGTGATGCACACTCCCACGTTGAACGAAGCCGACGAATACGGTTCGGCGTTTTCACGGGGTATGAAGGTCGTCTTGCCGGAGAAGACGGTACTGTACATCTCGGGTACAGCCAGTGTGGACGAACTGGGCGCCACGGTACATCTGGACGACGTTCATAAACAGGTCGAACGGATGTTGTTAAACGTCCGCGAGCTGCTGCGTCCGCATAACAGCACTTTTGCCGACGTCGTGCAGGTGATCACGTATCTGAAGTATGCCGAGTACCTGCCGGTGTTCCTGGAGATCTGGAAGCAGTGGGGGCTGGCCGGTCTTCCCAACACTTTTGTGGAAGCGGGAGTCTGTCGCCCCGACCTGCTGTGTGAACTGGAAGCCATCGCGATTGTCCCCAAGTCGTAACGTGTCGTGCTAGGTGTGTCATGCGAATCCAACGGTTGCTCACTGACGTCAGTTTCCTGATCATCCTGGGCGGTACGGCCTTGGTGTGGACTCCGGACTGTGCCTGGGCTCAGATGTTTGGCAACCGTCAGGTGGGACGTCCTTTAGCGCGGCAGAATCCGCCGGGGTTTGAACAATCGATGGAGGACGTGGGGACGTTACAGGGGAACGAGCGGTTCCTGCGGCAGAATCGCCGTGCGACCGATTTCGTCGGTCCCGATCTGCGTGAGCTGCAGCGGTTCATTGGCGCCTTGCAGGCGACCGCGCGCGGCCGCGTGGCTCCTGCGATGGAGGGTTTACGCAGGCGCGTGGATCGTTCCGACACGATCAATCAGCCGCTGCCTCCGGCCCCGCGTGGCCAGATGTACAATCCGCAGCTGGTGGTCGACTTCACCGAGTTTGCTCCATCGCAGAGTTCTCTGGAATCCAGTGCGTTGGATACTCTGGCCCGTTCTCCCCGGATGAGCGGGTCCAGCCGAATCGCGGTGTCGGTGGTAGAGCGGACGGCCATCCTCCGGGGTGAGGTGCCCTCCGCAGCGGAGCGCGACCTTGCAGAGGTTCTACTGGCTTTTGAACCGGGAATCTCTCAGGTCCGTAACGAGCTGGAGGTAGTCCCCGACTTGACTCCATCTGCTCAGTCGCTGCAGGCGCTTCGGGAAATGAAATTGCCTCACCAGGCATGGACGTTGATGAGTCATGACTCAGCGGAGTCGTCGCGCGAGCGGGCGACGCAGCTGGATTCGCGCCGTTAGCCGCGGCGGCACCCGCGGCACGCGCTGGGGATGTGTCCTGGAGACGGCGCACGAAGCTGGGTGGCAGATCGATCGTTTCCATCAGCACGTTGGACGTCGGTCTTTCTGCGTTCGTTCCCATGGCGCGTACATCACCGGTGCCGGTCAACTCCTGATAGCCAACCGGCCGCACATGGCTGTAGGAACTGTCGGAGCTCACTTTGGCCTCGGCGCGTGCCACCTCACCGCTGCCGGGCAGCAGTTTGGTGATGGGATCGGCGATCACCACGTTGCCGTCAGTTCCTTCGAAGCGAACGACGAGGCTGAGATTCCGTGTTCGCCCCTGCACACTGTCCCAAGGGAGCCAGAAGCTGTACGACGGTCCCATTCGGGAATGGCTGAAGTGGTCCGGCAGCTGTTGGGCGGTAAAGACGTATTTCTTTTCGGGAGCCTGCTTGGCCGGATCGTGTCGCTCGGCATCGAACGCATAGACGATGACCGCGCCGTCCACTTCGACCGGCTTGTTCTCGTCCTCGCCGTAGAAGAAGACTCGTCCCCCAAATCCGCGAACGCCTGACTTGCCCTGCTGGTGCATGATGGTGTCGGACCAGAAGGCGACGATCTTCCGAGGCTGGCTGGCTTCCGCTTCATCGTCCTGCCAAGGCAATCGCATGTTCAAGTCGAGGGGTGTGCAGCCGGCCAGGAACACCAGCACGATGATGATCGGAAGTCCTGCAATTCGGCCGCCTGCAATGTGATCGCTGTTCATCGTACGAAGTCCCGTTGTCGCTGAAGCCTGCCGCTGGTCAGGTGCTCTTGGCAGGGAATCTGGGGCGGGATCATCCCGCCATCGAGTAATGGCGAACCGGCGTTTCCTTTGTTCCTGTTATGTCTCAGTTCGTTCGACGGTCAGGGCTCTCGGATATCATCATCTTCGAACCGTTTCGCTCCAGTTGGCCGGTGCGGTCGGAGTTCCACCGGGCGGATAGTATCCGGAGTTCATCGCCGCATCAGCCGTCTGCTGAGTCTGAGGATAGTTCCAGTTCGACGGCATCGGCTGCGTTGTGGGCGGCAGAGGGTTCGCTGCCGACATCGGTCGCGCTGCGGCGGCGGTCGGATCCCAGCTGGCGATCGGTCGAACGGCATTGGTGGTCGTGTTACGCGATGCACCCGGCGCAATGGGCGGGATCTGTTGAGGCATGCCCGATTCCGGTCCAGACGGGAACATATCCCCGGGTGCTGGCATCTCGTCCGGCAGTCCGGACGGCATTAGTTCCCCGCGTGGATTCGCATCGGGATAGATCACTTCGGTGGCACTGCCATCGGTCGGGACGCGCAGGTTGTTCTGGAAGTCGATTCCCACGTCGCCGTAGAGTTCATACACGTCCGCGGCGCACCAGCTCATGCGAGCGAACTCGGCCTGCTTGATCCGCTCGGCATCTTCCGGATTACGCACGACGCGTGGCGTCAGGATGATGAGCATTTCGGTTCGGCGCGAGCTGTTGGAATCGTAGCGGAAGAGGTGTCCCAGCACCGGGATATCGGCGAGATAGGGTGCACGGCGCTCAATAATCTCCTTTTCGGTCGAGATCATACCACCAAGTACAATCGTCTCGCCGTCACCCACGGCGACGGTGGCCTGTGCGGTAATCGTGTCGACTCGGGGTGAACGAATTATCGTACCGTCCATCGACACGGCGACCGGAATACCTTCTTCTTCCGGGCCGACTTTGGATTTTTCTGCGTCGATTTCCATCACGACGTTGCCATCGGGACTGATGCGCGGGGTCACTCCCAGGATCAGGCCGACATTCTCCAGATCGATGTTGTTGGTCTGGCCGTTAATGCCGACGGTCGAACCGACAATCCGCGGCACGCGCTGACCCACCTGGATAAAGGCCGGCTGATTGTCGAGCGTGCGGACGAGCGGCCGGCTGAGGATGCGGAGCTGCCGATCTTCCTGCAGGGCACGGATCAGGATGTTGATGTTTCGGCTGGCGGCGGCCAGCACAAGTCCACCGAAGCCGGCATCGGTGCTCATCCGTCCCAAATCGAAGCTGGAGAGCGCTTGTCCTCCCACATTCTTGCTGTTGGCGAGCGCCGAGTCGCTGCCGCTGTTGCCGATCGGCTTGTTGTTGAAGTCGTAGCCCGGCGTATTGGTGGCCGCCTGGATGACTTCCTGCGTCGTTGTCAGAATGCCGCTGGGATCCGAAATCTGAGTGGTCGTGGTGGTCGTGACCAGGTCACCCAGCAGACTGCGGTCAAACAGTACCGAGTCCTGCAGACCGAGTTCGATACCGAACTCATCGACGTCATTGAGCGTAATTTCTGCGATGAGCACCTGGATGATCACTTGCGGAGGCGGCGCGTCCAGTTTCTCGATCAGCTGCGTGATTTCGTCAAAGTAGCGTGGCGTGGCACTCACAATCAGCCGGTTTCCGACCGGTTCCGGTACCACAATGACTTCACGTTCCAGGTCCTGGAAAGGATTCGACTGACCCGGCTCCGCTGCCTCCAGCTGCCGCTGGCTCTGCAGAAACTGGTTGATCGATGTCGCCACATCGATGGCTGGCGAGTTCTTGAGCATATAGACCGCGTTGCGGCGGTTCATCGCCTCGCTCTGATCCAGTCGGCCGATCAATGCCTCGACGATCCGCAGATCTCCTTCGGAACCGATGGCGATGATGCTGTTGCTACGCACTTCGACCGAGAATCGCAGCGGCGCCAGCGACTCCTCGCCGGCGGCTGCGGGAAGCTGCGGTCCCATGGTCTGGCCGGCCTGCGACGGAATGAGTGAACGGAGCATGCTGACCAGGTTCGTGGCATCGCCGTTGACGACTCGAAACACCTTGATTTGTGCGCGGTCGCCCGGTGTGTCCAACTGCTCGATGAAGGCCTTCACCAGTTCCATCGCCCCGGGCGGCGCGGTGATGATCAGGGTGTTGTTCCGCGGATTGGGAGTGACATTCACTTCGTTGAGCATGCCGCTGCGCAAAACTTCCTGACCCTGTTCATCGACTGCCAGCAGTTCGAGCACGGCACTGCGGCCACTCTGACCTGTCACGGACGCCGCAATCGCCTGTTCCAACGTCAGCGCCACATCGGTCGCCAGCGCGTTGTGCACGCGGACGATCTGAGCTTGATTGACGGCCCCGCTCTTGGGCACATCCAGCTCGGTGATGAGTCGGCGCACTTCTTCCATATCACGCGGCGAGGCATACACGATCAGCGTGTTGGTGCGCGTATCGGCCGCGGTCTGCACTCGTGGTCCCAATCCGGTTCGCGTGCCAAAGAACTGCGTAACCGTCTGTTGCACCGTCGTCACAGCCGCATATTGCAGGGGGAACACGGAGAACTGTGACTCGGGCGGTACGGGCTGGTCCAGTTTGCTGATCAGCTCGATCACTGCGTCGACGGCGTCTCCCCAGCCGATCAGCAGCAAGGAATTCGGTTTTACCAACGGGGTCACCGTGACTCGTCCCTGGCGGCGGCCAACCAGATCGGCCTGGACATCGTCCAGAATATTCTGGATCGCTTCGCCCCGCGTATGCTGTAGCGGATAGATGTGGATCTTCGGAATGGTCTCGGCGCTGATCCGCTCCAGTTCGCGGATGATCTTGGTCAGCTGTTCCACGTCCTGATCACGACCGCGCAGGATGATCACATCCAGATCGGGAAGCGTCTGGACTTCCAGATCTTCCAGGCCCGGCACGTTCGGAACGACGGCCGAGTCCAGGCCGCCTGCCACCGCGTCACCACCACCCGGAACGCCGGCCGGCTGCTGCTGAAACAGGTAGTTGACCAACTGGACTCCGTTGGCGGCACGAGCGCGGTTCGTCTGATCGCCCACCGCCGGCGGCATGGATCCAGGTCCCCTCGACGACGAACCACCTCGATAGGCATCCACTGCTTCCTGCAACTTACTGGGAGTTGTGCGCTCCAGACGCAACGCTTCGGTCCGCTGCCCTGCTCGCGCTCCCGCATCCAGTGCGTCCACCAGCTGGCTGAATTGCTCCACCAGAGCATCGGGACCGCGGACCAGCACCAGATTGCGGGCGGTGTCCATCTGAAATTCGATCACCCGCTGCTGATCGATGGGCAGCAACAGTACTTCGCGTCCGTCCCGCTGAGTGGCGCGAAGCCGCCGACCGAAGAGAGCGATAATTCGCTGCTCCAGGTCCGTAGCGGCCAGAGACCGCAGATGCAAAAGCCGGTCGACTTCGGCCGTCGACGAAAAGCCCAACGGAGCAGCATCCGCCGCTCGGCTGTCCGATGCCGGAGCGCCGCCTGGCAAACGCCGCGGTGACTGCTCGACCGCTGCCAGAGAACCGGCTTCACCCGCTCGCATCGCTCGCGTCCTGTCGCTCTGCGAGCCTCGCCCCTCGGTCCCGATCTGGGGAACATTCGGGCCCAACTCGGCACGCGTCGGGATGTTCGCCTTCTCCGTCAATCGCCGAGCGACCGTCTCGTGTACGCTGTGAGGTGCAAGCAGGAATATCTGGTTCGTATCGCGCGCCGCCGTAACTCGCACGTCCGGAACGTCGGCACAGAGCGCACGAATGGCACCCAGCCATTGGTCCAACTGCTGGGCCGGACAGTTGTACACCTTGACGATGGCCGTCGACTCGACCCGCATCTCGGCCTGGGCAGGTCGATCCACCTGATCCAACAAGGTCCTGGCAACCTGCTGAGCATCAGAACCACCGCGCAGCATTAACGTGTTGGACTTGGCATCGACCACCAGGTGAATCGTCGGGTCGTTGGGCAAGAGGTCCTTGAGCAACTGCTCCACCTCCGCCGCCGACTTATGTTGGCACTGATACAGCTGATATTCGGCCTTCCCGGCAGCCTGCCCGTGAACAGACATCGCTACCAGAGCCCCGACGAGCACAAAGCAAATCGTGCCCACCGTAAATCGATATGACAGGAACCTTAACACGTCTCAGTGTCCCTGGGAGCGAAGAATCGATTGGGTTAGTCGGCGCGCGACGAGAACTCTGCGCCGAGACAAGCGGGGGGACGGTATTCAATTCATCAAGCTGCGTCAATGCTAGAAATTCCACCGCCGAGTGCAACGCGTCCCAACGCGGGTGCGTGCCATCGACGCGATTTGCTGCTGCGGACAGGGACACGCCGCTGCAAAGTGGTGTGGGAATAGGGAATGCCACAATGCCACAATGCGAGAATGCCACTAGGGGCTACTGCACCGCGGTGAGACTCCCGCCAAGAGGTGATCGTTGCTGACACGGCTTGCTTCTTCCCTTGGTCAGAGGACATTCTGTGTTGGATATTCTGCGGTTCAGATGACTCCAGATGCTGGACTCCAGAAGCAAGGTGTCTGCTTTCGGCTACTTTCAGTCGAATTCCGCATTGTCGCACTGTGGCATTGTCGCGTTCCCTATTCACGTTCCACATCCCAACGGCCTGTCATCTGAAGCGTGACGCAGCCTGATCGCAGCGGCAGTCGGACCCCGGCGCAGGGTGTCTGCTCTCGGTCCAGACGACTCCAGATGCTGGGTGTCTGCTTTCGGTCTCTGCTTTCGGCTACTTTCAGTCGAATTCCGCATTGTCGCACTGTGGCATTGTCGCGTTCCCTATTCACGTTCCACCTCCCGTCGGCCTGTCATCTGAAGCGTGA